>JBFMGD010000059.1:5251-11860 GCA_040751775.1 Bacillota bacterium
CATTACCGGCCAGTTCTCCCTAGGGCATGCCGGCTTTATGGCTTTGGGCGCCTATTTCTCGGCTATTAGTACGAAAACCGGGGTTTTGGGCCTGGCGAATCTTATTCCAGTTCCCGAAGGTTTCGGATTCTTGCTAAGTTTGGTTATCGGCGGCGCCGTGGCTGCTCTGGCCGGGTTTGTAATCGGCTTGCCTACCTTGCGCTTGCGAGGCGACTATCTTGGTATCGCCACACTCGGTTTCGGAGAAATAATCAGAATTACTTTTTTAAACTGGGAATACGTGGGCGGCGCCTCCGGATACTCCGGCGTGCCCCGCCACACCAATTTTACCTGGGCTTTTATCTTAGCGATTATCGCTGTTATTCTCATCCGTAACTTCATCAGCTCTTCGCATGGCCGGGCTTGTATCTCGATCCGGGAAGATGAAATTGCCGCTGAAACGATGGGGATTAACACCACTAAGTATAAAGTAACCGCTTTCGTGATCGGCGCTTTTTTTGCCGGCATCAGCGGCGCGCTGTTGACCCACATGATGCGCCTGGCTCACCCGAACATGTTTACTTTCCTGGTCTCTGTTGAAGTACTGCTGATGGTGGTTCTGGGCGGCCTGGGCAGCATCACCGGCTCGATCGCGGCAGCGGTGTTTCTGGCTTTCTTTTCCGAATGGTTCCGCCAGTTTGGCGCTATTCGAATGTTGATTTACTCTTTTATGATGATTATTATTATGCTATTCAGACCGCGCGGGTTATTGGGTTCCCGGGAAATATCGCTCCTCCTGTTGCGCCAGGGCATACAGGATCTGATTATTTTGCCCCGGCGTATTCGCGATAGGTTCACCAAGGAGCCGGACCGGCAGAAAGGGGTGGGCTGATGGCAGTATTATCGACAAACAGCATGAGTATACGTTTTGGAGGTTTGGCGGCTGTTTCAGACTTTTCCATAAACCTGGAAGAAGGCGAGTTAGTCGGTTTAATCGGCCCGAACGGAGCCGGTAAAACTACTGTTTTTAACGTGCTGACCGGGATTTATGAACCGTCTGACGGCGATGTGCATTATTACGGAGAGCTGCTTTGCTCACCGCGCAAGCGGGCTAAGCCGTACCAGATTACAGCTCTTGGTATCGCCCGCACCTTTCAGAATATTCGCCTGTTTAAAGATATATCCGTGCTCGATAATGTGAAAGTTGCTTACCATAAAAATGTTTCATACGGCTTATTTTCAGGCTTGTTTCACAACAATACGTATGTCCGTGAGGAAGCGGAAATTGATCATCTGGCTTCAGATTTTTTAAAGATTTTTAATTTAGACCAAAAGAAAAATGAACTGGCCAAGAACCTCCCTTATGGAGAGCAGCGCCGCCTGGAGATTGCCCGGGCGCTGGCGACGAATCCAAAGCTGCTTCTGTTGGACGAACCTGCCGCCGGAATGAACCCCCAGGAAACTCAGCAGTTAATGGAGCTAATCCGTTTTATCCTTAAAAAATTTAAGCTCACAATTTTCCTGATTGAGCACGATATGTCCCTGGTGATGGGTGTGTGTGAGCGGATCTATGTGTTGGACTACGGTAAAACGATCGCTCACGGTGTTCCGGAGGAAATTCGCCGCCACCCCAAAGTAATTGAAGCCTACCTGGGGGAGGAAGTCTAATGCTGAAGATCGAGAACATGCATGTTTTTTACGGAGCGATCCATGCGGTAAAAGGGATCTCGCTGGAAGTTGAACAAGGTGAGATTGTCACGTTAATCGGCGCCAATGGAGCCGGGAAGACGACAACCTTGCGGACGATTTCCGGGCTGGAACGCGCCCGGGAAGGGAAGATTGAGTATATGGGCCAGGATATCTCCTACCGGCCCGCCCAGGATATTGTGAAAATGGGAATATCCCATGTTCCCGAAGGGCGGCGCATATTCACAAATATGACGGTTACGGAGAATCTGGATCTGGGCGCTTATTTTACGAAAGATCGACAAGTAATTACCAAAAGCATGCAGCGTGTGTTTGATTATTTCCCCCGGCTCTATGAACGAAAAAAACAGGTAGCCGGGACCCTTTCCGGGGGCGAGCAGCAGATGCTCTCGATTGGCCGGGCGCTGATGTCAAAGCCGAAGCTGATCTTCTTCGATGAGCCGTCTATGGGGCTGGCACCGATTCTGGTCAGGCAGATCTTTTCGATTATTGAAGAGTTTCGCCGGGACGGAACAACGATTCTGCTGGTAGAACAAAATGCGCACATGGCTTTATCAATCGCTCATAAAGGGTATGTCCTGGAAACAGGCCGGATCGTTCACCAGGGTACGGCCTCCGAACTGGCTCAAACAGAAGAAATCAAAAAGGCATATCTGGGCGGCAACTAAAGCAGTTGAAATCAGCTTAAAGCTCTGCCGGCGCCCTAAAGGGCGCCTTTTTGTTTGCGTGCACACTGCGTACGGTTACGGAAAGCAGGACCACCGCGCCGCCCACTACTGCCCAGGGTCCGGGCGCTTCCCCGATTACCAGCAGGACCCAGATCGGGTTCAGGAGAGGCTCTATCACCTGGATCAAGACGGCATCCAAAGCGGCTAGATGTTTAATGCCGGTGGAGAAGAGTAAAAAAGGCAGACCCAACTGGAAAACCCCCAAAAATACCAGAGCGCTCCAGGCGGGTGCAGCCGGGGGATGCTGCAGGGCAAAGGGAAGGCAGACCAGGGCGGTAATCAGGTTGCCCAGGATTACGGTTTCCAGGGGAGAACCGCTTTTCTGCATCCGCATGAAGAGAATAAAAAAAGAAAATGTGATGCCGCTCAACACAGCCGCACCGTTTCCCCAAACTCCCCCAAGGGTAAGTTTATCCAGGAAAAAGAGAGCCATTCCGCCCAGTACTAAAGCGATAATGCCCCAGTCGTAGCGAGAAACTTTCTCTTTTAACAGCCATGCGCCGAACAAAGCAGTGAAAACCGGTGTTGTATACTGCAGCAGAATAGCGTTGGCGGCGGTGGTTAACTTGGTTGCCAGGACGAATAAAATTACGGTACAAGCATAGGCAACAGCGCCGCCGATCCGGGGGAAAGAACAGTTAAACCGGAGACGGCGGTTCATTATCAGCAGCATTACTACTGCTGCGATCGCGCTGCGCACTCCGGCGATGGCCAGGGGGCTCCAGTCGATTAACTTGATGAACAGGCCGCTGGAACTCCACAGCGCGGCCGAAATGGCCACATAAAAAATTGCTTTATTCCGGCTGAAGGGCTTTGGTTCATTGGTTGCAATGTTCAATCATCTACCTCCGTTGCGGCCAAAATTGTTATAGGAGAGTTGATTTGCCACTCGATCAATATACCATGGCTCCTACTATTGTGCAATCCGCCAACTCCCGTGCTCTTAAAAATATTATCAGGGGATTTCCACCCGCCGTTGGCTTATTGTGGCTTAACTGCGGTTGTGATAGAATTTACCATAAGCAGAAGTTTTTTTAACAGTATGACAGTATGAGCGAGGTGATCTGCTTCATGCATTATCCCAAGGAGCTGTATGCCGGAGGAGTGAGCGACAACCGAAGGATGGCCCTGAATTCCGTCAAGATCGGCATTGTCATGCTGGCTGGATGGATTTTGCCGTTGGTAGGAGTGCCGCTGGGTATAACCGGTTTGATTTTCGGCATTATCGGCTTTTCTTCTTCAAGGGCGGACATGGCCAAGGCCGGCGTTTTCCTAAACGGGCTCGGTTTGGGGCTCACCGGCCTTAACATGGTGGTCAGCTTCTATATGCTGATTACCGGAAAAATTGATCCATTCATGTTTTTTAATTAGGAAACCCGCAAATGTTACAAGTTAATAATCCGCCCGGCGTTAGCCAGTAAATCGGTGACATCGTACATATTGGTGACCCGGCCTGCTTTCAGTTTATCTTTTAACCGATAATAATCCAAACAGGTACCGCAGGCCAGGATAGCCACTCCTTGATCCTGCAGCAGAGACAGCTCATCGAGAACCGGTGAATTCTCGGTACATAGTTTCACGCCGGCATTCATAAACACCAGCGCTTCCGGTGTATCCTCGTGTTTAGTCAGAGTATAGATGAAGTTGCGCATCAGCAGGCGGCCCAGTTCGCCGCTGCCCTGGCCCAGCTGATCCGAGCAGATCATGATCAGGCTCCGGCCGGTATGACCCGGGTTCGCGCAGGAGTGCTCATCTGCAGCTTCGGCTACCGGTTGGGTGTTGCCGGTAACCGTAATTTGAAAGGCGCCTTCTTTTCCCTGCCAAGTTGTTTCCAGGCCGCGGTTGCGCGTAAAGCGGAGAATGTTTTCGCGTGCGGTTTCGTTATCCACGATTACGATCAGGGTTTCCGCTTGATCTTCTTCCAAAGCCTTTTTTGTCCTGAGGACCGGTTCGGGGCAGTTCAACCCGCGGCAGTCGATTTCCATGATTGTGCATAACCTCTCTTCTAAGTTTGTAAGGTTATCTCCTTGCCAATAAGGTAATTTGCGTCACCGCGTCGAGAAGATAGTCAACATCATCCGGTTGGGTAAAATAGCCCGGGCTGAGGCGCACAGTCCCCTGGGGGAAGGTGCCGAGCGCCTGGTGCGCCAGCGGCGCGCAGTGCAGGCCGGTGCGGCACAGGATGTCGAATGAACTTTCGAGAATATGACCGATTTCACCGCAATCGATTCCGGCCAGGGTGAAAGAGATTACAGATACACAGCGGCTCGATTCGGCGGGCCCGTAGACAGTAACTCCGGGGATTTCCCGCAGTTTGGCGTGCAAACGTGCGCGCAGAGCGGTTTCATGTTCCCGGATGGAAAGCACACCTGTTTCGCTAATAAAATTGACTCCTTCTAAGAGGCCCGCCAGTCCGGGACTGTTCAGGGTGCCCGCTTCCAAGCGTTCGGGCATGGTCTCGGGATGAAGGTCCATTTCGGAGTGGCTGCCGGTACCGCCTTCCCGTAACGGTTTTAGATCCAGGCCGCCTCGCACATAGAGGCCGCCTGTGCCTGCCGGGCCGAAGAGCCCTTTGTGCCCGGTGAATGCAAGCAGGTCAATCCCGCTGCCGGTCACGTCAAGAGGCAGTGTCCCCACGGTCTGGGCCGCGTCAACCAGCACCATGACCCCGTGCCGGTGTGCCGATTCAATCATTTCATCAAGGGGAGCGATCGTGCCGCTGACATTGGAAGCATGATTGATCACCAGCAAACGGGTATTCGGTTGAAAAGATTTTTCCATAAAATTTAAATCGGGATCGCCAATCTCCGAGCAGGGAATCACGGTCGTGTTGATCAGGCCGGCTCGCCTCAGGCCGCCCAGCGGGCGCAGTACAGAATTATGTTCCATGGCGGTGAAAAGGACATGATCGCCGGGTTCAAGCAGTCCTTTGAGGGCCAGGTTTAAGGCATCAGTGGCGTTTAAGGTAAATACGATCCGTCCCGGGTCCGGGGCGTTAAGGAGGCTGGCCAGCGCCGCCCGGGTCCGGTAGACCAGCCGGTCCGCTTCCAGGGTGCGGGTATACCCAGAACGCCCCGGGTTACCGCAGGCCAGGCGCAGGTATTGTTCGGCTGCGCCGTAGACCGCTTCCGGTTTCGGCCAGGAGGTGGCCGCGTTGTCAAAATAAAGATTGCGGGTATTATGCGTCGTCATCAGGGTTTTCCTTTTTGGGTGAAGAGTTTTGGCGGTTTCAACACTTTTTCTTCCAGCTGGTGCACTCCGTCAATCTGCACATTGTTTTCCGTAAGATATCTTTTAATGCCCGATACGTCAGGGCACAGGCAGCGCAGGGCGGTGCCGCAGCTGGAGCTGATGCTGCGCGGCACCGGGACCATTTTAAAGTGATACGGCCGGCTTTTCAGAAGATCTTCCGCCCGGATGGCGAAATAGGTGGTCGGAAAAGTGAGGTAGCAGTAAATCCCCATTATAGCCGTCTCCTTGCACATTGTTCATCAAATTATAGCATAATCTTGTGGGAACGGCATACCTCTGAAACCATTGGTGAAATATCAATTTCTAATACGACGGCGGCTTGGTATAAGCAAATGGGGGGATAGGGGGGCGGTTAATATGGGATTATCTGGTCGCACAGCAGCTCGATATCCATCAGGTCATGGGTAACCAGGACTACCGGTATGTGAAGATGCTCCAAAAAAAGCTTGATCTCCCGGCGCATCGTGTTTCGCCGCGCCAGGTCCACGGCCGAGAAGGGTTCGTCCAAGAGCAAGACACAAGGGTTCACTGCCAGGGCACGGGCCAGGGCCACCCTTTGTTTCTCACCGCCCGACAGCTCCCGGGGGTATTTGTTTTTCATCTCCCGCAATCCCACTTTGGCCAGCAACTGCTCCACCAGCAAAGCCTTTTCCCGGCGGCCGGACCCGGGTGCGATGCCGTAGGCTACGTTTGCGCCTGCGGTGAGGTGTGGGAAGAGGGCGTACTGCTGGGGAACATAACCGACACGCCTCTGCCGTGCCGGCAAGTTGATCCCTTTAACGCTGTCAAAAAAGACTCGTTCAGCCTGGCTGATTGTGCCGTGGTCGGGCCGGATTAAGCCGGCGATGCACTTGATCGTCAGCGATTTCCCTGAACCGGAAGGACCAAAGAGTGCGGCTATTTCCCCGGGCTCCACTGTCCACTTTTTTTCCAGGTGGAAGAG
>JBFMGD010000006.1:0-33584 GCA_040751775.1 Bacillota bacterium
CGGTAGAGTTCGCTGCTGATGCAGGCCAGAGGCACTAAATTTTCACCCGCCTGGCCGATCACTAAAAGCTTGAAATCAGGCATCAGCTCCTGTAAGGCCAGCTCCGTTTCATGGGTGCCCTGGCCCCAAAAGGCTGCGGCATCGCGTAGGGCGATCTTGCCGTCTTCAATAACGAGATAGACAGGCTGCCTCGCTTTGCCCTCGATAATGACCGCATCGTAGCCGGCATACTTAAGCTCGGCAGCGAAGTGCCCGCCGATGGAGCAGTCCAGAATAGTTCCGGTGGCGGGGGACTTCGCCGCTACTGCCAGTTTTCCCGTGTTGGGGACGATTGTGCCGGTCAGGGGACCGGTCATCAGGAGAAGTTTGTTTTCCTCGGACCAGGGGTCCAGGCCGGGCTTAAGCTCTTCGTAGAGGTATTTAATCGCCAGGCCCTTGCCGCCCAGGTAATCACGGGCCCAGTCCATGTTCAGGGATTCTTTACTTGCCTGGCCTGTGGAGAGGTTTACCCTCAAAACAACGCCGGTGTAAGCCATCAGTTGTTCACCTCCTCAAAGGTTAGCGCTTCTGTCGGGCACCAGTTGGCGCAGGTCCGGCACTGCACGCAGAGACCCACACCGCGGTCTTTCTGAACGATGACCCGGTTGGGGCAGACGCTTACGCAGAGGCCGCAATCGGTGCAGGCTTCCAGGCTAAAACTGAGGCGGCCGTTTTTCTCCCGGATTGCGCCGGTCGGACAGGCCTTGACACAGGCCAGATCCAGGTTGCAGGTACGGCCCTGCAACTTTAACCCCTCTCGGGTGTAGCAGGCGGCCACCTGCAGCCGGGCCAGCCGCGGATTAAACTGCCCTTCGTTTTGGCCGCTGCAGGCCAGGTGGCACAGTTTACAACCGATACATTTTTCGGGATGGAAAGTTAATGCTTTCAACTAGCTTCACCAACCCTTTCCTAAATATAGACAGCTACTTTTTTCGCCGCTATTGCCGGCAATACCTTCTCGATTATCTCTATGACCGGGCCTCTGATTGCTTCACCAGTTATTCTGCAAAACTTACTTAATCAGAGTTGCTCGCTGCGGTGTGAGGTATTATTAATGCAAGATCAGTGCCAGTTATTATATTGAACCGATTTAATTGCTCAGGAGTTGGCAGTCCAAAGCTCAGCAGGCAGAATAAGTGAACAGCAGGCAGGTTTCCTCACAGACGAGCTCGCCTTGGCGCAGGGGCGCGGCATGCTGTAGCACATATTTTCTTAATTTTGAGATTAATGCGCCTGTCACCTCTCAATATTGAGAATTTTTGCGGTTTAATCAGGAATTTCAATATATTTCAGTAACCTACAGCGACCTGCTGCGCCATAACCAGGCAGGGAATAGCCGAATTAAGAGCGAATCTAATAGAACAGGAGTCAGAATAAAAGGACAGTCGAAATAATTAAGAAGACTTGCTCGTACGGCAGGATGCGCCTCTCTCCAGGCAAGCGGCAGATGTTTAAACATATTCCTTTGGGTATTCTGAATTTGACTCCTGGATTCTGAATGCTTAAAAATAAGGGGTTTTACTCTTGTCCAGACTGATCCGGATACAATCCACGGTACAGGATGTGGCGGAAGCGATCGCCGCGGCGCTGGGAATCGAAGTGGAAATCGTCGACAATACGCTTACCGTGGTCGGCGGCAGCGCTCGCTATAAAGGGAAAGTTGGCAAGAAAGAGGAGTTTGGACGGGTTGAGGGGGATTTCCTCTATGCGCGGACTTTGCGCTCCGGCAAGGCTTTTGTGGTGGATGATCCCAAAGCCGATCCGCGCTACGATCCCTCGTCCCTCGACGGCACCACCAAGGAACTGGGTGAGATCTGCAGCCCAATTAAACTGGGGGGCGAGAGCATCGGGGTAATCGGGCTGGCGGCATTCACCGCTGATCAGAACCGCCACCTGAAGGACAGCTCCGCAGCGATTCTGCTTTTCTTGAAACATATGGGCCGCCTATTGGCGGCAAAAGTGTCGGAAAGTGAAGCGATGGAGCGCTTGACCATGGTTTCACGCGAGCTTACCACGATCCTGGAGACGATCCATGAGGGAGCCCTGGCCATAAACGAACAAGGCCTGGTTACCCATTGCAACTCTACGGCGGAAAAGCTGTTGCAGATCAACCGGGCCGAGCTTTTGGGGAAACCGCTGGAGGGTTTTTGGGCCAAGGCCCCGGCCCTTGAAGCTTTGCGGAACGGGCAGGAATATACCGAAAAAGAGGAAATTTACCATTCCGGTCACAGGCGGATGCACTTAATCGTGACAGTACGGCTGGTGCCCGGCAAGGCAGGCCCGGTAGGAGCGGTAATCTCGTTTCGTGATATCGCCGAAGCGCGGCGCTTGATTTATGATTTAAGTGAATACACCGCGGCTTACACCTTCGATGATATTATCGGAGGAAGCACGGTGATCCGGCAGGTCAAGGCCCAGGCGCTGCGGGTGGCGTCCGGGCATTCCACCGTCCTGATCACCGGTGAGAGCGGAACCGGCAAAGAGGTATTTGCACGGGCGATTCACCATGCCAGCTTGCGGCACAGCGGTCCGTTTATCAGTATCAACTGCGGTGCTATTCCGGAAGCGCTGCTTGAAAGTGAATTGTTTGGCTACGAAGGGGGCGCTTTTACTGGGGCGCGGAAAGAAGGGAAGGCGGGGAAATTTGAGCTTGCCGACGGCGGCACGATTTTCCTGGATGAAATCGGGGAGATGCCGCTGCACCTGCAGGTCAAGCTGCTGCATGTTTTGCAGAACCGGGAGGTGGAACGGGTGGGCGGCTCCAAGAATCTTCCCGTGGACGTCAGGATCATCGCCGCTTCAAACCGGGATCTCGAGCAGATGATGCATGAAGGTAAATTCCGTCATGATCTCTATTTTCGGCTCAGCGTGATCCCGCTGCACATCCCTCCTTTAAAAGACCGCAAGGAAGATATCCCAAAGCTCGTTCACCATTGCCTGGAGAGATACGGCAAGATGCTCAATATACGGTTTTCCGGCGTTGAGCCTGAAGCGATGGAGAGCTTGCTGTTATACCACTGGCCGGGCAATGTCCGGGAACTGGAGAATACTATTGAATATGCCGTCAATATGGCGGCCGGCGGCACCCTGACCATGATGAATCTGCCTCCCCGGTTTCGGCACAGCAGCCAGAATACGAAAACTGCCGGGGCGTCACTGAAAAATAAAGTTAAGGAGTTTGAAAAGGCTCTTCTGGAGGAGTACCTGGAGCGCTTCGGCCGAACCTACGATGCAAAGAACGCCATTGCCCGGGAACTGTCTGTCAGCAGGGCCACGCTTTACCGCAAGCTGGCAGAACTGGGGTTGTCTCAATAATGAGACAGATACCGCGGCTTCAGCTAGCCGGGGGCTCCGGTTTTAGTGGTACAGTTGGCTCCGCCGGCCTTGGCATGATTTTTGTATAAAGACCTTATCAGTAAGCGTAATTTTCGCTGATGAGAGGAGCGTGTGTGATGGCACAGTACGGCGAATCCGTAAAATACGCGGAGCGATGGTTGGGCATTATTAAGAGGGCTGAGCTTGACGAAAGCACGGCGCAAGAGATTTCCCGGGAAACTGTAGAAAATTTCGTGAATCATTTCAACAAGGGGTGGGTGGAGTATAGGAAATCGGTCACGGAAGCAGGCGATTATGCCTGTGCCGAATGGCGCGGCAACGGTATCTATTATTACGACGTGTTCGGCAACGAATACATAGACTGCCTCGGAGGCTACGGCGCCCTGGATCTCGGCTGGTCGCATCCGGATGTTGTCGAGGCGGTCCGGGCGCAGGTCGGTAAATCGGGTATTCCAACCCAGGAGTTGATGGATCCTCTCAGGGGTGTCCTGGCCAACCTGCTCTCGCAGATTACTCCCGGCGATATTGACCATGCTTTCTTCGTCAACAGCGGTACGGAAACGATCGAAGGAGCGCTGAAAATTGCCAGGCTATATACCGGAAAACACAACTTTATCTCCACCGTGGCGGGATTTCACGGTAAAACGCTTGGCTCCTTAAGTGTCATGGGTAAGAAAGATTTTCGGAAAGACCTGCAGCCCTACGGCGGGCAAACATTTTATGTTCCCTATGCCGATGCGCCCGCTTTGGAAAAGCAGCTTGAAATATGCGGCGCCGTCGGTATTGATATTGCCGCTTTCATCGCCGAGCCGATCCAGGGCGAGGCTGGCGCCATTGTTCCTCCGGATGATTACTGGCCGAAAGTCAGGGAAATATGTGACCGCTTCGGCATCCTGTTAATTGCCGACGAAGTGCAAACCGGGATCGGGCGAACCGGAAAACTATGGGGCTTGGATCACTGGAATGTGGTGCCGGATATTCTCTGCGTGGCCAAATCGTTGGGCGGCGGGGTAATGCCGATCGGGACCTTTATGGGCAACGGCAGGATCTGGCAGGTATTTGAAGACCCGAATCCCTTCATCCACACAACCACCACCGGCGGCAACCCGCTCGCTTGTGCCGCCGCCATCGCGGCGATCACGGTTACCTTAAGAGACGATCTGCCGGCTTTAGCGGCAAAAAATGGAGCATATTTTATCGATAAGCTGCAGGATCTGTGCAGGCGGTACCCCCAGATCTACAAGAAAATTTCGGGTAAGGGCTTGCTCATCGGGCAGCATTTCCAGACTCCGGAAACCGGTTACAAGGTTGCCGCGGGGCTGTTTAAGCGAAAAGTGCTTGTGGCGGGAACCCTGATCAGCGCGAATACGATCCGCTTTGAGCCCCCTCTCACGATCGAGCAGAAGCAGATCGATGAGGTGTTAAACCGGCTGGAGGATACCCTGAAGGAGGTCGCAGCCGGGCTTTAGGCGGGCGTTCCAGCACATGGCAAGGGCACGGTCTACCGTGCCCTCTTTTATTGGAATGCCGGGATCAGGTTCGCGGCAATCATGCCCAACCCGACCAGCAGGTAGATCTGGATCGTTTTGGCGTTGGCCCCGATCAACTTCGGGATATCGTTGTAGTAAAGCCTGGCTGTCAGCACGGCCCGCCAGGACAGGGGCAGGCTGACCAGGGGAAGCAGCCAGAAATAGTTATGGCTGGATACAGCCAGGTATACGAAAAACAGGTAGGCCGCCCCGAAAAGAAGCCCATATACGACTAAACCTTTCTTCTTGCCGAGCCGGACCACACCGTTCAACTTGCCGCCATGTAAATCCGCCTCGTAGTCGGGATACTGGTTAATCCAGAGCACGTTGGCGATCAGGAAGCCGAGCGGCACGGAGGCCAGAACCACCTGCGGCATGATGGTGCGCGCCTGCACTAAAAAAGTGCCGCAAGTGATCAGGGGCCCGAAAGTAAGGCCCACAACAATTTCACCCAGGCCGCGGTAGCATAATTTAAGTGGCGGGAGGCTGTAAAAAGAAGAAAAGAAGAAACCGGCCAGACCGAACCAGAGAATCAGGGGTTCCCTGGAAAAGGTAACATAAAGCCCGACCAGCGCGCCGGCTCCCATAGTAACCAGGCCGATAATAACGGTTTCCTTGAGCTTAAGCTTACCGTCGACGATCGTTTTTTTACCGCCGCTGAAGGGGGTGCGCTTATCGGGTGTAACGTAGCGGTCGACCCCGGAGCAATAATCTACATACTCGTTAAAGGCGTTTTTCCCGATCTCGATCAGGTAAATCGCCGCGGCGCCGATCAGGAACCAGCGCCAGCTGAATGAACCGGTATGGGCATAGGCCATTGCACCGCCCACGGCCATGGGGATGGTGGAGGCAATCCATATTTTCGGATCAGCCAGCTGCCAGAAACCCTGCCAGATGCGTGAAAATTCTCCCTTTGGCACCGCGGTGATCCCCCTTGGAAGCAATCTAACCTCATACATACGTTCCATGGCGTACCCCTGCAACGGCAGGCGCGCCCTTACTTGTTTTCGCCCAACTTATCCAATTCAAAGGCGTCATGGAGCACCCTGACGGCCAGTTCGCCGTACTTGGCCTCAACTACGCAGGAGACGCGAATTTCCGATGTACTAATCATCTGAATATTGATATTTTCATCGGCAAGCGCTTTGAATATGTGCGCCGCCACGCCGGGGTGGTTTTTCATACCGATGCCGACCGCGGAGACCTTGGCGATACAGTCGTCGGTACGCACTTCGGCGGCCGCGATTTCACGCGCTACTTGCTGCACCAGCGGATCCGCTTTCGCCAGATCCGCCTTGGGCAGGGTAAAGGTAAAATCGGTATGGCCGTCGCTGCTGGCGTTTTGGATAATCATGTCGACATTGATTGCGGCTTCCGCCAGGGGTGACAGGATCCGGTAAGCGATACCGGGGCGGTCCGGCACACCGATTACGGACATTTTTGCTTCGCTGCGGTCAAGGGTAATGCCGTTAACAACGGCGCTTTCCATCTCACTTTCCTCCTCAACGATCCAGGTAGATTTATTGCCGCCGAATGATGATCGGACCAGTAAAGGAACCTTATATTTACGCGCTATCTCAACGGAACGGATCTGCAGCACTTTGGCGCCCAGCCCGGCCAACTCGAGCATCTCTTCATAGGTAATTTTTTGCAGGTGTTTGGCCTTGGGGCACAGGGCCGGGTCGGCTGTATAGACGCCGTCCACATCGGTATAGATCTCGCATAGATCCGCTTTCAGGACTGCCGCCAGCGCGACGGCCGTGGTATCGGAACCGCCGCGTCCGAGAGTGGTGACGGCGCCGGAGGCGGTGACACCCTGAAACCCGGCCACGACAGGCACGATCCCGTCTTGCAGCGTTTTTTGGAGCAGTTCCGTGGAGAGGTCGATTATGCGAGCCCGGGTGTGATTGTCGTCGGTAAGCAATGGCAGCTGTAACCCGGTAAATGAGCAGGCTTTACAGCCGATGCTTTCCAGTGCGATGGCGGTCAGGGCGGCGCTGGCTTGTTCACCGGTGGCCAGCAGGGCATCCTGTTCCCGTTCGGGCGGTTCCAGGGAGAGCGCCCGGGCCAGGCCGAGGAGCCGGTCCGTCTCCCCGCCCATGGCGGAAACCACCACTACAACCATATTTTTACGATTGCGGGTTGCGGCGATGGTATTCGCCACCCGGATTATATGCTCCGGGGTAGCCAGTGAACTGCCTCCGAATTTCTGTACGATTAGCGCCATTTTGCTCCCACCCTTGCTGCTGATAGTTTCTCTACCTTGTTAAATCCTCTCCTAAGGGCGCGATCCGCACTCTACAAAGGAGAGGGGGTTTAAGGTTAATGCTACTATTCTCTCATAGATGGGGGAACGGCACAATCATTATTTTAGATACTTTTCAGGAATTCACTTATCGTAGCAGTAAGTCCTCAAACGTTTTGGCCGGTTTTCTCATTCTGAATTCCGGATTTTGTAATCTATATTCAGGGTTTTTAAAGCATCTCCATAAAGGCCTGCAACCTGGTTTTAATTGCTCCGGCCGGAGTAAAACTGTAATTATCGTCAATCAGCAGCATCGGCAAATCCGCCTTTTTCAGGTGATCGCGCAGATCGGGGTAATCAAATTTGTGCGGGTCGCAAAACGAGATGATATACCCGACCACCCCGTCAACGTTGTATCTTTCGGCACGCTCCAGGATATAGTCAAACCGTTTTACTCCCGGGCCGCGATCGGTGCGGGGGCATTGAAAGTTTACCAGGTAGTGCTCTTTTAATCCTTCCAACGGGTCCCCGGTTTCCGGCACATCCTGATCCCACACCCGGAAGCCGATACAGGTATCGTCGGTGACCACGCTGCCGCCGGCCTCTTCAATCATCCGGTAAAAGGTGCTGTCATCCAGCAGACTGCCCCAGACCAGAAGGCGCGGTCCGGGCGGATCCGGCAGGGCGCGTGCCTTGACCTCGGTAAGGGTCTCCTCAAGCAGGGTGATATACTCCTCGGCCGGCACGGCTCCGCCGGCGAGCAGCAGGTCAAGCATCTCGCTGCCCTTGATTAAGGGCGGGTTCTCCCGCCGCAGTGCATACAGCTCCCGGATCAGGGTCCGGTTCCGGTTGTAGCGCGCGATCGTCTGTTTCAGCTGATCCGCGGTCACGGTTACGCCGGTAAATTGTTCGAGGCTTTCTTTGAAAAAACCGAGTTCCCGGTGGAAAAAGCGCTGCGACCACGGCGTGAGCTGGTGCGGCACATTAAAGAGGCGGGAATAGGCCAGGGGACGATAGTAGGTCCAAACCCCGTAGAGCCGCTGCACCATGTCACAGCTGTGGGAAATCACCAACCCGTCCAGGAAGTCGAGCCTTCCCTTGGCGGCCTGGGCCAGGATATTGCGCACATAGGTGCAGCCGTACGGTTCCACGTAGGCATCAGCCTCGGAGGTGGTATCGCCGGGCCGGCCGGTGATGCGGTAGGGGATCGCCCCGGCGGCGCTGATTATTTCAGGAGGCGCAAAACAGCAAAGGTAGCCGATTACCGGTTTCCCGGTCTCTTTTTTCAAGGCACAGATCCTCTCGTCACGCCTGCTTGCAATATGCGTCGCGCGCGCCAGACCTTGTAGCTGTTTACTCATGCTCAAACTCTCCTTTGCCTAAGAAGCAAGGAAGCAAGGGGACGGTTCTTTTGCTCCCTTGTTCTTGTTTTTTCTTTTATGAATTCTGACCTCTGGATTCTTTAATCCTGTCTCCGCATCGTTTCCAGGAACGCGTGCAGCCTCGTCTTAATTTGCGCGTCCGACCAGAGGCGCGGATCAGCCATGTCGCTTTCAAAGATCAGGGAGGGCACGCCCATTGCCGCGAGCCGGTTCTTGGTATGAACTTCGCCGAAAGAGACGGCCCGGCAGGAGCGGGTCAGGTGCATCACGGCGCCGTCCAGGCTGAAATCGCGCACAACTTCATCTAAAAGCTTGCTGCCGTAAAAGCCGCCGAACACGGCGGGATTGCATAATTCGGGCATAACCTCGGAGCCGTAATCGTGCATTCTTAAGGCTCTCTGCCAGGTGCGCTTGACAATCGCTTCCAGCGGGTTGCCCAGGTCGACTTCGAAGTTGTCGCCGACATTGTATGTTGACTCCAGGGCGAAGACGGCTCCGAACGATTCGAGGTAGTTAAATATCCCCAGGTTGAACCAGGGGGGGAGGCCAAACCAGACCAGGCGGTATTTTTCATCTTCTACGATCCCGATTTTGTTGTCGACCCGGGCTTTGACCTCCTGGTAGATCTCCCGGTAAAAATCGACCGCTTCGGCTTCGCCGACCATGTACATCTGCGGGATAATCGCCGAAAAGTAATCCGTGGAGCCCATGGGACAGGGGACCGCCTGGCGCAGGGCCAGGGTGTCGCGCCAGTAAGCCAGCGCCTTGTGCGACAGGGCCATGATCTCGCGCAGCAGGTCCAGGTCTAATTTTTTCCCGGTCTGTTTTTCCAAAAATTCAACCTGGCCGAACAGGTCCTCACGAATCAGCTGCTGGTAGTGATCGGCGATGCGCGGATCGTGCGGATCGACATCCCATGGCGGGGAAAGCGGATCGCTGCTGTAAACCGGCACATCGAGAAAACGGGTGGCGATAGACTGAAACCATTTCCAGCGCGGTTCACAGATAAAACCGGAGCCCAGGAGCATGGATGGATTGCCCATACCGCCGGGCAAGGGGGATTCCGGCGGCGCTTCGCCGGTTTCCTTGACCAGTTTGCAGTAACCCATGGTATTGGTCACGTAAGAGCACAGTTCCTGTGAATAGCCGTCTCCTTCCGCCACTTCGATAAAGCGCGGCGCGACCAGGCGGCTGGCGCACATGGTGCCGAAATTTTCCGGCCACTCCCAGAGCAGGTCAAAAGCTTTCAACAGTTCCGGCGGAACCCCGACCATGCACCAGGCCAGCGGCTCATTGCTGAACCGTCGTTCAATCATGCGGGTAAAAAAGCGCGGCAGCATCTCTTTCATTTTTTTGGTTGTTTCCAGGTGGCGCCTAGCCCGGCTCATCTCACTCGTGGACATACCCCTGCCTCCTTATATTTACAGGAAAATAGTCTTACTGCAGAAAATTCTCTACTTTATCATATTTCGTGAATAACTCGCTTAATCCTGCCGTATAACATAAACGGTATAACATAAACGGTTGCCGCTTGACAGTAATAGTCTTATAATCAAACAAACATCCGGTGCCGTCTGGTAAAATAAATCTATGAGAGTAGACTGTTCAGCTGGATCGAGGAAAAGGGAGAAAGGAGTGATCATCTTGGATCTAACTACCACTCCCATATCCAAAGGCAGCAGCGGCGGACCCCTGGTGAATATGCGGGGTGAAGTGATCGGCGTAAATACTCTGACTCATATTACCGGGCAGAATTTGAACTTCGCCGTCCCCGTGGATCTAATCCGGCGCTTGTTGGAAACCGCCGGCAGCGGTGTCACTGTGGCTGAAGTGTTTGCCGGCGGCCGGCAGTCCGGCGGTCATTACGTCGCCGAGCCCGGTGAAAGTGCTGTGATTTTGCAGTGGGAAGGAAACGCCGATCTGGACCTGGAGATTTGGAGCGAAGATTTCGGTTTTCTAGGAACCGCGGCCGGCTGACGGATCTCGTTGACAACAAAGGCCGAAAGTGTTAGGTTAGAAATATTATTTTTAAGCCGGGTAAAGGGAGAGGGTAAGCGATGGAAAAATTGAAGCTGGGGCTGCCGGCAGGCAGCCTGCAGGAACCAACCCTGGAAATGTTTAAAAAAGCGGGTTACAATATCAGCATCGGCGAACGGTCGTATTATCCCTATATCGATGATGAAGAGATTGAATGCGTCCTGATGCGGGCCCAGGAGATCCCAAAGTATGTGGCGGAAAAGGTGCTCGATGTAGGGGTTACGGGAAAGGACTGGATTACCGAAACCGGCGTCGTCGTGGAGGAAATGGCCGATCTGACCTATTCCAAGCGGGGATTGCGCCCCGTGCGGCTGGTTCTGGCCGTGCCCCGGGATTCCGAGATCAACAGCGCCGCCGATCTTGAAGGTAAGCGCGTCGCCACCGAGCTGGTGGAAACCACCCGGCGTTATCTGCAGGAGAAAGGGATTAACGCGACTGTAACCTTCTCCTGGGGGGCTACCGAAGTAAAACCGCCTTTGTTGGCCGATGCTATTGCGGAGCTGACCGAGACGGGGCGTTCATTGAAGGCTAATCACCTGCGCATCATCGAAACCATTTTAATCTCCACTCCGCGGGTAATCATGAATGAGGAAAGCTTTCGGGATCCGTGGAAATTAAAAAAAGTGGAGCATATGATCACTCTGCTTAAAGGCGCGCTGCTGGCGGAACAGAAAGTGATGCTTAAAATGAACGTGCATCAGGAAAACCTGGGACAGGTTGTCGCGATGCTGCCTGCTTTGCGCAAGCCGACAATATCCAATTTGTGTGAGGATAGTTGGGTCGCCATCGAGAGTGTGGTGGACGAGAAGACGGTCCGCGATTTGATTTGCAAATTAAAAGATGCCGGCGCCGAGGGGATCATCGAATACCCGTTGAATAAGATTATTCCTTAAAGATTCAACGAAATGCGTGTCAGCGGTAGCTACTGTGTTCCGAGCCCAGCGGTAGTTGACGTAAACAGTCTAAGTGTTATAATAGGAAGGTGCGGCGCTTTGCTGTGCTGTGGCAGGCGCCGGTAGCAGCGACAACCGATTTTTAAATAAATAGAGAGGTGAAACTTTTGACAAACGGAGCGGAATCTAAAGAGAGGGTCCGATTTCGGCTTCAACCCCAGTCTGTTGTGATCCTGATCCTGGCGCTAGCCCTCCTGGGAACGGTGTTTGCCTTTTTTTATTTGCAGAGCGACCAGGTTGTGGCAACGGTAAACGGTGAGAAAATTACCAGGGATGAGCTGTTTGAGGCAATGTATGCCCAGGGCGGCCAGGAAGCGCTGGATAATATCATCACCCGAAAATTGATCCTGCAGGAAGGGAACCGGCTGGGAATCAACGTTACCGAAGCGGAGATCGATGAAGAAATCGAGCAGTTGATTGTGGAAAATTCCATGGGTTCCGAAGAAGAACTGGTTAGCCGCCTTGACTATTATGGCATTACCATGGCATCTTTCCGGGAAGACGCAATGTTGAATATCCTGGCCCGGAAAATAGCGCAGAGCCATATCGAAATCTCGGAAGAAGAAGCGGTGGAGTATTTCAGCAGCAACCAGGAATCTTTTAATATCCCGGAAGAGATTGAAGCGCGCCATATTTTAGTGGAGACTGAAGATGAAGCAAATGAAATTATTGCCCTGCTGGAACAGGGTGGCGATTTTGCCCAGTTGGCCAAAGAGCGCTCTCAAGATCCCGGGTCCAAGGATACGGGCGGCAACCTGGGTTTCTTTTCCAGGGGAACGATGATGCCTGAATTCGAAGAAGTTGCCTTTGCCCTGGCCGTGGGTGGGCGTAGTGAACCGGTGGAAACTTCGTACGGTTTTCATGTAATCGAGCTGCTTAAACATAAGGAAAGCAGTGAGGTTTCATACGAGGAAGTCAAGGACCTGGTCAAAGAAAGGGTTCTTGAAGAAAAAACCTACGAGTATATTTATGAAATGCTTGAAGGCTTACGCCAGGCAGCCGATATCGTTTATAAATAAGATGCAGGCTCTCCCTCAGCATATAAACCCCGGGTTGCCGGGGTTTTTTTATGAGATGGGTATTGCGCAGCAGCGCGGCCGGGTTGTCAGTTATAAACAGCCCCTGACGATGCATATAATCAAATTAGTATTCAAATAAAAGATTTGCACACGGAGGGGGAACCGGAGATGTTATATGCTGCCCAAGTGGCCAGGCCTGTAACGACGGCGCTACTGGCCGCCTTGCTGTGGGGATTGATTTTCGCCGGAGGGTGCCGCTCGGGCGGAGCTCCTGCCGATGAACCGGGAGAGAATGCAGTGAACGGCGACCCGGTCGAAGTGGTGCTCTTTTTTGCCGATGCGGCGGCGGTGGATACCGGCATTACCGAAAACGGCTTGTACGTGGCCCCGCTCTCGCGAGAGCTGCCCGGCGGTGAAGGTCTCGTCCTCAGGACGCTGAAGCAGTTATCACGGGGCCCGCTGCCCGGCGAAGGTGCTTTTTACGGCACTCTTCCGGTAACGGCTCAGATTTTGAGTTTCGAATTGACCGACGGTGTCGCGGTGATTGACTACTCACCCGAGCTGCTTTCAGACAGCCCGGGCGGCTCGCTGACTGGAATCGTATTCATGCAATCCCTGGTATTCACCGCCACCCAGTTTCCGGAGGTCGAAAAAGTCCTGGTTTTAGTGGAAGGCGACCCCTGGTCCGACGGTCACTTTCTCTGGGATGAACCGATCGGACGTGATGATTTATCCGGCGCAGAATAATGATCGAGGCGGTACTTAGCCGGCGGAATCAGGCGCGGGTGGAGCGGAGCTTGTGCATGCGGGAGCCGGCCAGTTGGACGGCAATTTCATGGGCTTGCCGCTCCAAGGTTTCATCCAGTTCTCTGAAAGTAAACGGCTGGTTCCGGTAAGCGAGCGCTTTTTCGAGCAGGTAGTCGGTCAGCCAGGGGTTTTTCGGCAGCAAGGAACCGTGCAAATAGGTGCCGATCACATTGCGATAGACAACCCCTTCGGTTTTGTCGGTACCGTTATTGCCGAAACCGTTCACCACTTGCCCGAGGGGCTGGACGGAAGGGCCGAGAAAGGTACGGCCGGCATGATTTTCAAAACCGACCAGGGTGCGGGGCGGATCCCACAGGTTGCAGCGAGTGACAATATTCCCGATCATGCGTTTACGGCCGGCCTCTGTATACAGATCTAAAATTTCCAACCCCGGGATGCGTTCTCCCTGGAAGGTCGCGTAGTACTGCCCAAGCAACTGGTACGAGCCGCAGATAGCCAGAATAACCGCTCCCGCTTCAACAGCCTGCAGCATCTCCTCCCGCCTGCCCTTGAGGTCGCCGGCAACCAGTTTTTGCTCATAATCCTGGCCGCCGCCCATGAAGAGAAGATCGCACGCGGTAAAGTCTATTTTTTCGCCGGGTTGGACGGGAACCAGGTTGACCTGGATACCGTGCCAGAGAGCCCGCTGTACCAGGGCCAGCACATTGCCGCGATCTCCGTAAAGGTTCAGGTGTTCCGGGTAGAGGTGATAAAGATTAATAATGGCCATTTATGTTCCCTCCCAATACGGCCGTCCCACACCCATTGCATTAAGCATGCGCCGCATCTCCAGCATGGCCGTGTAGTTCGGCAAGATGAACAGTGTTTCACCCGGCGGGGTTTGCTCAAGGCTGTTCAGGACAGCCTGCTTCATGTTTGTCTCAACCCGGATCGCCGCGGGGGGCAGGCCGGCGTATTTCAGGCGGACAGCCATATCCAGGGCGCGGGCACCCGTAACAATTACACTGGAAAGTTGTTTCTCGTTTCCGGCTAACTGTTCAAAGTCGACATCCCATAACCATGACACATCGGTGCCGTCAGCCACTCGATCGTTAATCGCGATTAACAGGTGAGCGCCGGACTGCTGTTCAATAACCGTGCGCAACACCTCGTTGGCGCCGACCGGATTCTTAATTAAAGCCATCAGCAGTGTCCGCTCTTCCATGGCAAATCGTTCCATGCGCCCGAATGACGGTTCGGCCTCTTCCAGGGCGGCTTTAATCACCGCTGTTGAAACCCCCAATGCCGCAGCGCAGGTAACAGAGGCCAGGGCGTTATAGAGATTGTATATGCCCAACAGCGGGTAGGCCGCGCGAAGCGGTTCACCCCGAATGAGCAACTCAAGCGTCGTGGTCCCGCCGGAATTCAAGTCGCGCCGCATTAATTTTACGTCCGGTTCGGGGCGCTTAAAATCACAGGCGAGGCAGCGGTAGCGGCCCAGGTGGGCGAAATAGACCTGGTCAAAATGCAGTTTTTGATGGCAGCGCGGGCATGATTTGATATCCCGGCCCGTATTTTGTGAATGATCCGGGGGAAGCTCAAGTTCCAGCCCGTAATACCACCTGGCTGCCTGCCCGTTGTCCTCAATACTGGTCAGGGAAGGATCGTCGGCGTTGAGAACCATAAACCCGTCGGCGGGAAGGGAGTGCAACCCCTGGCCGATCGATTTCTGGATATGGTCTACTTCTCCATATCGGTCCAACTGGTCGCGGAAAATATTGGTGACGATAACTCCGCGCGGTTGAAGCTTTTCTACCAGCGCCGGGAAGGCGCCTTCATCCACTTCCATGACGCCGATATCGCCGGGCAGCCTGGCTTGCCATGAACTGGAACCGATTAGCGATGAAGCTACTCCCCAGGACATGTTGGAGCCGGATTGGTTGTGTACGCACCGGTAGCCGGCCCGCTTTAAAATACCGGTAAGCAGGGTTGAGGTCGTTGTTTTACCGTTCGTTCCAGTTACCAGCAAGTTGCCGTGGCTCAACTGACCGGCCAGGGCCGGCAATAAATCAGGAAAAAATCTCAGGGCGGTCCGCCCCGGTAAAGTTGTACCGCCCCGGCCGGATATGCGGGTTGCACCGATCAGTGCTTTGCCCAGCCAGACTGCACCCAGCTGCTTCAGGTTAAGGTGATGGTTTCGGGAAACTGCTGCCGCCGGGGTTTCTCTGGAACGAAGATTGTTTTCCACTGATCTTATGCGGTTTCTCCTTCTGTTTATGGTTAGGTAAGACCATTCAACTTTCGACGCCTGCGGTTGTTTTCCTGCCCGGCAAATGGTTGAACTCTTGTTTAAATTATTTCCAAAATTAGATTATTTAATCCCGCCCCCAGGCAGGATCTAGCAACTGCCGGTCGAAAATTAAAGAGTGGCTCATCTAAAGCCGCGCGTTTTGAAGCGGTGCCAGCAGCTCTAAATAGGCGGGCCTGGCTATGCATGCCGCATGAACCAGGCTCGCGGTAGTATTAAACCGCTAACAATAACGGTTACTTGCCGGCCATATTATGGACCAGGTCGGCCCGGGTAATGATCCCCAGCAGCTTTCCCGCCGCGTCGACGATCGGAACCCGGTTGATGCGGCGCCGGCTCATCAGGACGGCCAGTTCTGTGATCGGGGTGTTTTCATCGGCGGTATGGACTTTTTTCGTCATTACCTGGCCGACGCTTGTCTTGGCAATCAGGTCGATCCCTTTGCGCAGTGAAGCAAGGTCGGTTATGTCGGCATGGGGGGAAATCCAACCGGACATGTCTGCAAAGGGAATCACGCTTATCTTTTGCGAGTAGCGCACGATATCGGTATCCGACAGGACGCCGACCACGACATCGTTTTCGTCCACTACCGGGACGCCGCTGAATTTATGCTGGGCCAGCAAATCAACTACTTCCTTGATCGTTTGATTTTCTTTGACACTGATTACAGGAGTGGTCATGATCTCCCGGGCAATTATAGACAACTTAATCGAACCCCCTTGAACACGGTTATTGAAATGATTAATTCTACAAAATAGGGAGAGGTTCCTGCCGGTCATAAAGTATAAACTATAATTAACAGCGGCAGGACATAATCAAACATCAGGAGATGGTGGAACAGCTATGGGAACCGGCATGGTCGAACATTTAAAAAACGTAATTTCTGTCGCGCGCCGCGAGCGTCCGGCGGAACTGCTGCTCACGGGGGGCCGACTCGTTAATGTATTTACCCGGGAAATTACCGCGGCTAACGTGGCGGTTCAGGGAGGAGTTATCGCCGGAATCGGTGAACAGTACAGCGCCGCTTTGCAGGAGATCGATGCAGCGGGACGGTTTCTGATCCCCGGCCTGATCGACGCTCATTTGCATATTGAAAGCAGCTTGCTGCTGCCGTGGGAACTGGCCCGGGCGGCGCTACGGCACGGCACCACCGCGGTCATTGCTGATCCGCATGAAATCGCCAATGTTTTAGGGACAACGGGTGTTGAGTTTATGCTGGCCGCAAGCGAAGGCTTGCCCCTTGACTTTTTCTTTACAATACCTTCCTGCGTTCCCGCGACCGCCATGGAAACGGCCGGCGCCGGGATCGACGCTGCTCAAACCGCCGCCCTGCTGCGCTGCCCGCGGGTGGTTGGCCTGGCTGAGATGATGAATTATCCCGGCGTACTCTCCGCCGATGAAGCGGTTCTGTGCAAAATGGCGGCCGCCCGCGCCGGAGATCAGGTGCTGGACGGGCACGCGCCCGGGTTAACAGGGGCTGATCTGCAGGCTTACCTGAGCAGTGGTATATCAACAGATCATGAGTGTATAAACGGCTCCGAGGTGATCGAAAAAATCCGCAACGGCATGAAAGTGATTATCCGCCAGGGATCGGCTGCCCAAAACCTGGCGGCACTGCTGCCCGCGGTTGCGCAATTAGGCAGCAGCCGGTTTATGCTGGGCAGTGATGACCGGGAAGCGGCGGATCTGCTGGAAAACGGCCATATGAACGCAATCTTACGGCAGGCGGCTGCCCTGGGCGGCGATCCCCTATCGGCTGTGCAGATGGCCACGCTCAATACAGCGCTACACTACCGGCTGCCGTACCGCGGTGCGCTGGCGCCGGGTTACAGGGCCGACCTGGTGATGGTGGATGATCTGCGGCGTTTTAACGCGCTCCTCGTGGTCAAAGACGGGCGCGTTGTGGCCCGGGAGGGCAAGCTTACGGCAGCGTTCGAGCTACCCGCGCCGGCCGACCGGGCGCGCCGTTCGGTCAGGCTGGCTCGGCCGGTACGTCCCGAAGATTTTTCTTTTGAAGCCGGCCCGGCGCCGTTCCCGGTGATCGGGGTTGTCCCCAACCAGATAATCACGCAGAAACTGTTTTTGGAGCCAACCCGCTCCGCCGGCGGGGCGGTGGTTGCTGATCCGAAACGGGACCTGCTCAAGCTGGCCGTGGTGGAGCGCCACCGGAACAGCGGTCGGTTCGGCCTGGGCCTGGTTAAAGGCCTCGGGCTGAAGGAGGGAGCCATCGCCTCCAGCGTTTCACATGACTCCCATAACCTTATTGTCGCCGGGGTGGAGGAGCAGGCCTTGGCCGCCGCGGTAAACGCCCTGGCGGAGATGGAGGGGGGCTTTGTGGTCGTGAACGGCGCCGGAGAGACCCTGGCTTCCCTGCCCCTGCCCGTGGCCGGCCTGATGTCGCTGGAGCCCGCGGAAACCGTGGCCGCCGCCGTAAAACAGGTTACCGCCGCTGCTTACCTCCTGGGCGCAAAGCCGGTGCAGCCGTTTCTGACCCTCTCTTTCCTGGCCCTGCCGGTAATCCCTCACCTGAAGCTGACCGATCGCGGCCTGGTCGACGTTGATACCTTCCGCTTTCTGGAGTAGATCGGGAGATAGCTCTCTACCATAATTGCCGCGCTTATTGATAACTCTGTAGTACTTGAGATTTAAGGCGTTTTTTCCCCGGCCGGCTGCTCGGCTGCCTGGTGGTGGTAGAGGACTCGCCTCGGGTAGGGGATCTCGATGTTTTCACGATCAAAACGCTTTTTAATGGCGCGGCGCATCTCCCGTTCGATGCGCCAGTGCTGCAGCGGCTCGGTGCGGGCGATAATGCGGATCACGATGCCCGAATCAGCCAGTTCGGTGATACCGAGGACGGTAGGCCCTTCCAGGATCTCGGAGTACTGCGCCGCAAGTTCACGGGAAAGCTCTTCGAGAACGTCGATGGCGCGGTCGATATCGGCCTCGTAGGCCACGCCTACATCCACCATCGCCCTGACCTCGCCGCGGGCGTGGTTGGTTACATTTTCAATGTTGCCGTTGGGAATGATATGCAGGTCGCCGTTGAAGTCACGCAGTTTGGTTACCCTTAAGCCGACCTCCTCGACCACGCCGATGTAAGCGCCGACGGTGATATAATCGCCAACGGAGTACTGGTCTTCAATCAGGATCAGGAAACCGGTGATCAGGTCCCGCACCAACCGCTGCGCTCCGAAACCGATGGCGATCCCGGCGATCCCGGCGGTGGCCAGGATCGGGGCGAGCTCCACGCCCATCTGGCCCAAAATAATCAATAGGGTCAGGAAAAGAACCAGGTAGCGCCAGATTTGCCTGAACAGGGGGTGCAGGGTATGAACTTTTTTTTCCTCGCTGGGAGGCGCAGCCGCGGCCTTTCTCTTGAAGTATTGATCGATAATGCGGTTGCCCGCTTTGTGCAGCAGCAGCGCAATAAAAATAATGACCAATATCGTGGCCGCTCTTTGTCCCCAGAGCATAGCCAGGCTTGGCCAGTCCAGTTCGTTGATGGTGCGCCAGATACTTTCCACAGGCTTGGCCTCCTCCCGCAGTAATGCCGATAGCGTTAGGCAAATCTTACCACGTTTCAGAACGCTTTTCAAATTTTGCTTTAAACGCTTACATGGCCGAGGAACGGCGGTGGTAAAGCGGTGAGAGGCAGCGTTTGATGATAAACCGGTGAGCTTGTTCCTCCAGAGTATCGTCCAACTGCTTCAACCGGAAATCAATGTTCCGGTAGTGCAGCGCTTTTTGCAGCAGCCAGTCGGTTAGCCGGGGATTCTTCGGTAAAAGGGAGCCGTGCAAGTAGGTGCCGATAACGTTTTTGTAGAGCACTCCTTCCGTGCGATCCTGGCCGTTATTACCGTAACCCCGCACTACGGTTCCCAGGGGACGCAGGGCTGAACCGAGGTAGGTTCGCCCGCAATGATTCTCAAAGCCGACCAGGGTATGCCGTACTCCCTGAATGTGGCAGCGCGTGACGATATCGCCGATCATCCGCCTGGATCCGGCTTCCGTATAAAAATCAAGCAGTTCCAATCCTGGAATTTTTTCGCCGTCAGCGGCGGCGTAGTAGCGGCCCAGCAGCTGGTAGGAGCCGCAGATGGCCAGGATGGCCATACCCAGCTCAATGGATTCTAAAAGCTCGCTGCGCCGGCTCTGAAAATCCCGGTAGACCATCTTCTGTTCATTGTCCTGTCCCCCGCCCATAAAGAGCAGATCGCATGCCGCAAAACTGACCTTATACCCCGGCCGGACCGGGATAAGCCGGGTATTAATACCGTGCCACTGCGCCCGCTGCCGCAGGGCCAGGATATTGCCTCGATCGCCGTAGAGGTTCAGGTGTTCGGGATAGAGGTGGTAGATGGCCAGACATGGTGACGTCATAATCTAGACCTCCCAAAAAGGCCTGGCTGCTCCGAGCCGGTTGATGACCCGGCGCAGCGCCAGCATGGCGGTATAGGTGGGGAGTATAAAAATGGTATCTTCATCCCGTGACGACTGTAAAGTTTGCTCCAGGGCTCGCTTAAGTACCGGTTCCACCGTGATTAGGGCCGGTTCCAGGCCGGCATATTTCAACCGTACCCCCATGTCGGCAGCCCTGATCCCGCTGACCGCCAGCGTGCCCAGTTGATTCCGGGCGCCGGCAAGCTGCTCGAAATCAACGT
The DNA here is from genome assembly GCA_040751775.1 of Bacillota bacterium. GTDB lineage: Bacteria > Bacillota > Dethiobacteria > DTU022 > DTU022 > JBFMGD01. The sequence continues at coordinate 20,257 of JBFMGD010000006.1, forward strand.
CCCATAACCAGGAGATATCGGTTCCATCGGCATAATTGTCGTTAATGGCGATGAGCAGGTTGATTCGTTCCCGGCTTTCCAGGAAAGTACGCAGCACTTCGTTGGCGCCGACGGGATTTTTGATCAACCCCATTAATACCGCACGGTTATTTATCTGAAACGACTCCATTCGGCCGAAAGAGGGAACCGCCTGCTCCAGCCCGGCGGTGATATCCCGGGTTGAGAGACCCCAGGCCCAGGCGCAGGCCGCGGCGGCCAGGGCATTGTAGAGGTTGTAGATACCCGGCAGGGGATAGTGAACGGTCACGTTTTCCGTCGGGAAAGCAATGGTGATCCCGGTGATCCCGTGAGGTTCCGGATTGAAGTTGATCAGGCGTACCTCCGGGTCAGGACGGCGGAATTTGCATGAGGGGCAGCGGTAACGCCCCAGGTGGGCATAGTGGATTGTTGTGTAGGTTAACTTTCGCCCGCACAGGGGGCAGGATTTGATGTCCTGGCCGGTATTCTGGTAGCGGGCCTGGGGTAGGTTTATGGAGAAACCGTAATAGATGGGTAGAAAGCGATGGTGCTGCTGCTCCAGGTAAACCACCGACGGGTCATCCGCGTTTAAAGCCACAGGGGCTCCCTCAGGCAGTGCCTCCAGTCCCTGCCCGATCATGGACCGGATCTGATCCACTTCTCCGTAACGGTCAAGCTGGTCCCGAAAAATATTGGTGATCACGGCTCCGCGGGGCTGTATCGCCTGCACGACCCCCGGGAATGCGCCTTCATCGGACTCCATGACGCCGAGATCGTAAGGTAGATGACCGCAAAAGGTGCTGGCGCTCAATAAAGCAGAGGTAATCCCCCAGGCCAGGTTGGCGCCGGTGCGGTTATGCACCACGCTAAAACCGCTTTGCCGGAAGATATTGGCCAAAAGGTAGGCGGTGGTAGTTTTCCCGTTGGTGCCGGTTATAACCAGGCTTCCCCGGCGCAGTTGCCCGGCCAGGCTGGCGAGCAGAAGCGGTGACAAGGCGGAGGCCGCCCGGCCGGGTAAAGTGGTACCGCCCTGGCCGCCCAGGCGTGTTCCGATCGCCAGCAACTTGCCCAGCCACAGCCCGCTTATTTCACGCGGTCTGATATTATTCCGTTTTAAATGCCGGGACCTTTTCAAAAGGACCTGCTCCTTGGTTAATCCACTTCAGCTGAATACCTTGCCGCCGCTTATTACTAAAGTATTGAACTGCGGGTGGATTGGTGCATCCCCTTTTAAAACGCGCTCATTCTTCGGGTATGGGGTAAACCGCATCACGCCGGGTTGAGTAGCCGGGTAAAAAAAGCGAGGTAGGCATGCATTGTTCAGGGCACGGCATGTCGTGCCCTGAGCCAACTTGCATGATTAGAGGTTAGAGGTTGGAGGACTATTGTTATACCGCAAACAAAGTGGTTTGAAAAGGACACTAATGCGTCTGCCGCCCTGAATACGGCAGCTGGTTCAAATAGCCTTTAAATACATCATAGGCATCTGTGACCTGCTCCGGTGGGGCGATGTCCGCAGTATATTCTCCCATATTGAAGAGCGCCTCCAGGGTCTGGCTGTGCAGGTCTTCGATCCGGGTGCGATTTTTCTGGATCCGGCTGTACAGATCGGAGTCGAATACTTCGGCCAGCCCGGTAGTATAACCCTGCATTATCTGTTTTTCATGCATTAGGATACCGTTTAAGCGATCGCGATCATTTACCGTGGCATTTTTGGGTTGTTTCATCGTACCCGCTGTTTGCTTACCGATTTTCTGAGCGCCGCTTTGCGTAGTGATCGTTGACGATGTATCCATTCGAAGACCTCCTTTTATTTTACCTTTTCAAGGTAGTGATAGATTTCATTGAAATTCTGCTGGTGAACCTGCCCGGCTTGATCGAGCATGCCGCTGAAGCTCTGATCGGTTACCTGGGCGGCGTATTGATGGCATAACTTGGACATGTAAAGTTCCCACGAAAGAAAATCTTTTACATAGTTGAGCTCTTTGGTCGAAATGTTTGTCATTTTAATCCCCTTTCGCCGTCACTATTCTCTTGGAACCGTTATTAGTTTCTCCCGGCGCCCGGAAAATAACCGCCGGTATCCTGTTGTATAATTTAAATTTCCCTGGTACAATGAAATTATTCAAAAATTCTGAGCAGAGGCGCTTGACACGGCGCCGGACGTCTCCAGGAGGAGAATACTGTTTTGGAACTCAGGGTAAAAGATTTGCTGCTAATCCCCGATTTACTGCAAACCCGGCGCCTCCTCTGCGTTCAGGCTCATCCTGATGATGCCGAAATAGGCGCCGGAGCTACCCTGGCCCGCCTGGCCGAAGCCGGAACAGAAATAACTTATTTAACCGTAACAGACGGTTCGATGGGCACGGAAGATCCCGCACTGCTGCCTGAACAGCTGAAGTTTATCCGGCGCCGGGAGGGGGAGACCGCGGCGCGGGTGGTGGGGGCGTTGGAAACCATGTGGTTGGATTACCCCGACGGCGGCGCCCTGGATCTGGCGGCTGTCCGCTTTGCAATTACTAGGGCACTGCGCCTGGTGCGGCCGGACACACTCATGGTCAACGACCCCTGGTTGCTCTATGAAGCGCATTCCGACCACCGCCTGACCGGCCTGGCCGCGGCGGAGGCCTGCCTTTTTTGCGGCCTGCCCCATTATTGCCCCTGGGATCTTGCGGACGGTCTGGCGCCGCATAAGGTAAGCACGGTGGCTTTTTACGCCACCTCTCACCCGAATACTTATATTGATGTTACCGCGTCATGGCCGAAGAAGCTGGCCGCTTTAAAGAGCCACGTTAGCCAGTTTTCGCCGGAAATGCTGGAGATGCTCACCTTTTATCTGACCGTAAAAGCCGGGGAGCAGGCGGCAGGACGCGGCTGTGGGCTTGTTGAGGCGTTCAAGGTGCTCACACCGATGCACCTGCATTATTTTGAAGAAGCGTGGCGGTGCTAAGGGCGGAAGTGAGAAGTCAGAAGCCGGAATTTAGAAGGTGTATAGCCAAGACTATGCTTGGAACTGTAGGGGCACGGCATGCCGTGCCCGCGAGAATACGATTATTTCAGTAGGGGCGCAGCGTGCTGCGCCCGCAGGACTGTACTTTCAGGTTATCTTTACTTTGGAAAAGCGAGGGCGCTGATAAACTCTTTCTGAAAATCGGGCCGTGTGGAAAGCTCCACATGCTCGACCCGCTCCGGCAGGGCAAAAGCCCGTTCACGGACCGGCCTGGCAATCAGGGCCATCCTGGCTCCATCACCGGCGGCGTTGCCCACGGGCACGATTCTCTCCGGGGGCAATGCCGGCAGCAACCCGATGGCCAGTGCACTTTCCTTCCGGATATAGTTTCCAAACGCTCCGGCGAGCAGCACCGCATCGAGAGCCGCCAGCTCAAGCCCTGCTTCTTTCAACAAGATCTTGATGCCGGCGTAAATAGCCCCCTTGGCCAGCTGTAGTTCACGCAGATCAGGCTGGGTCAGCACCAGGTCCGCCCCGCCGGCGTACTCTTTTCCCCAGGCCAGGACGAACTCATAACCGCCTTGCCCCCGGCGAAGCCTTTCTCTCAGCCGTGGGGGAAGAGATGCCCCGGCGCCGCTTTCGGGGTCGGTGAAACGGCCTGACGGTTCTATGATGCCGGCAGCCAGCAGCTCCGCCACGGCGTCGATCAGGCCTGATCCGCAGATGCCGCGGGGGGCTGTTCCGCCGATTACTTTCAACTGCACATCTTCATTAACAGTAACAGCTTCCACTGCTCCTGCCGCCGCCCGCATGCCATGCCTGATCTGGGCTCCTTCAAAGGCGGGCCCTGCTGCGGTGGAACAGGTGAGCACCCTTCCCGCGGCCGTCAACACCAACTCGCCGTTGGTCCCGATATCGATCGCCAGGCAGGTGTCGCGGCGCCGGTCCAGGTCGGCGGCGAGAATCACGCCCACTGTATCGGACCCGACATAACCGGCGATATTGGGCAGAACGGTCACCCGGCCGGATGGATGCATCGATAGATTGAGCTCGGACGCTTTTACCGTCACCGGTTGGCGGTATGCCGGGATGAAGGGAGCCGGCGCTAAATACGTAGGGTCGATCCCCAGGAAAAGGTGGCTCATTGTGGTATTACCCACCACCACCGCCTCATAAACTTCATCTTCACCGATTCCGGTTGCGGCCAACAGCTCGCCGGTAATCGCGTTGGCCGCGCTAATTACTTTTTCCTGCAGTTGCTGCAAGCCGCCGCCGTTTTGGGCGGCGTGTGTGATTCGAGAGATCACGTCGGCGCCGTATATACTTTGCGGGTTGGTCGTCGCTCCAACGGCCAGTACCGCTCCACTGTTCAAATCAAGTAAAGAGCCCATAATCGTGGTTGTGCCGATATCAAAGGCCAGGCCGTAGGAGCGGTGCGTTGTGTCACCCGGCTCCACGGCGATCAGGTGGCGGCCGGAGAGCACCGCCGTGACCGCGTAAGCCGCGCTCCGGATCACGCGCGGCAGCTTGGCCAATTCGCTTAAGTTGATTTCAGGCTCCGGCAAAGGTAGCTGCACCAGCAATCTTTCAAGATCGGGAGACTGGTCGTCAACCGTGGGGTGTTTCAGCTTGAGGTGGTATTTTTCCACGTACGGCATCGCCGGCACGGCCGGCTGTCCTTGAAGGGCTGTTTTGCGATCATCAACGTTCGCCTGGTTTTCTGTTTTGACCGTGGTGTTGCGGTTAACATTTTTCTGGCAGGCCAGAGCCGACCCTCCGGTCAGCTCCTCCCGGGAAAAGAATTTAAGTTCTGCAGGGGAAGGTAAAACTGCTTCTCCCGCTACTATTCTAACGCGGCATTTACCGCAGGTGCCTTTGCCGCCGCAAATGCCCTCCAGCGGAACACCGGCCAGGGCCGCGGCTTGAAGCAGGTTTGTGCCGGGGTCGACATCTATTTCTTTTCGCGAGGGTAAAAATGTAATTTTGACCAAGCTTACCAGCTCCTTTGGCGGGAGGGCGGCGCGCGGCGCAGTTTTAACCGCCGGGGTTGCCTATTTTTAATTGGCCTGGCGGTTGTTTTTCCAGAACGCCCAGGTTGTGCAAGCTGACGGGCCGGCCTGGTTCGATGATGGCAAATTCATCATCCCATTGTCCCCGGAGCGCTTTTTCGATCAGCCCTAAAGAGCCTTCGACAACGGTATGGGTCAGGCCCAGTTCGGCGGCGATTTGCTTTGTAACCGGAAGCAGTTCTTCGAGATTGTACGCTCCGGTATTAATTACATTTAAACTATGATAGTTGCCCAGCATCATTTGATACAACTTTCTGGTTCGCTCGATGCCGTATTTCTTCAAGCAGTACTGATACTCCGACCACAGGTTGTTCTCGTGCTGCAGCCACCCGTTGGTCAAGAAATAGGCCATGGCCTTGGCATTGAGGCTGTTGCGCGGTTTGTTGCCGCCCAGCAGCAGGGATATGCAATCATCCGCTTTGGGGATCACCAGGCTGCTGTTTTCGGAGACGAGATCCAGTATGGAATTGCCGCAGTATCCGAACAGCAGCAGGATGTAATCGGCGTTGTCAATCCGCCGGATATCGGCCTGGAGTTGTTTTTTCAACCGGTCGGGGTTATTATGCAGCCCCGATTCGACCCAGATGATCGGGAAAGGGGTTTGAACGCTGTTGGCAGTAAACAAGACCTCTTCAGAAATAGTTTCGCAGGCTAGAACTACAGTCTTTTTCATCAATTACCCTCAATTCCGCAACCGGTCTCACAATATCTTGCCATCATTATCTTAACACCTGTGCCCACAGCGGTCAATCAAGGAAGCGTCTGCCGGTCAGCCGCCGTGCGGTCCTGTTGCTCCGGTATAAAGATAGATCCCCCACAGGATCAGCCGGATGATGACCGGTTGCAGCAGTGTAAACGGGTAGGCTGGAATGTTGCGCATGATCCAGTAAGCGACAATCAAAATAAACAGTCCCCAGATCAGAGCGGGGTGAAGGTGCAGGCGGGCCAGTGAACGTCCGGTAAAAGCGGTTAGAGCTTGGGAGACGGTAAATAGAAAGATCATCGGCAGCGCCAGAACAGTGAGCGGGTTCAGGCGGAAGGCGGCGTAAAGATTTCCACCGGCCAGTTGGATCAAGGCGCTGCGGGTGCCGCAGCCGGGACAATACAAGCCGGTCAGAGTGCGAAACATGCAGGGCGGTGTGTTGATCACATGGGTATAGGAATTATAAACGAAAAGATAAAAGATCAGCCCTGCGGCGGCAGCGATTATAAAAAAACCGAAGATACGCTCATTTTTCGTGTGACGGACCGGGGAAAGCAGGGAGAACTTTCTGGGCATGCCGTTTTCCTCTCTAGAATGTTGCTTTATTTCTTACTTCGCTTAATTACCGTTCTAATCCTGCCGTTAAATAAATTGTCGCGCACTCGAGGAGATGCATTGCTGCTTTATCTCTGTATGAACTTAACCCGTTTTATTTATGCTAAAGATATCAGACCGTATTTTGACTTCTGAATAGCTAAGTTGTAACAAAATATGTTTGTTAAACAGAGAGGCGGGTGCCGGGCCGTGTTTGTGGTAATGTTCCGGACTTTGATTCTTTTTACCATTGTTGTCCTGGCCATGCGGGTCATGGGGAAGAGGCAGATCGGCCAGCTGCAGCCGTATGAACTGGCCGTATTGATCATGATTTCGGCTTTGGCGGCTATACCGATGGAAGATATCGGGATACCCCTGTTTAACAGTATCATTCCAATCATCTTGCTGATGGCTTTTCAGGTGCTGGTTGCCTTTGCCGCCATGAAGAGCGAACGGTTGCGCGCGATCATCAGCGGCCGGCCCAGTATCCTGATCAAAAACGGCATAATCAATGAACATGAATTGAAGGAGCTGCATGTCAATATCAATGACCTGCTGGAACAGCTGCGGATTGCCGGCTATCCGAATATAGCCGATGTTGAATTCGCCATCTTTGAAACCGATGGAGAAATTACCGTTATCCCCAAATCCCAATGCCGCCCCTTGCAGCCGCGGGATATCAACCTGGCCACCAATTATGAAGGGCTGCCTCACTCCCTGGTAATAGACGGTAACGTCAATTATGAAAACCTGGATAAGGTTAAGTTGGATGAACTATGGTTGAAGGGTGAACTGCGCCAATTCGGGATCACCGATATTAAAGATGTTCTCTTTGCCAATCTTGATACTGAAGGCCGGCTCTATTATCAGCTAAAGGAGAAGAAGGATCAGGGATGAGAAGTATCTGGATCGCGGTTTCACTTTTAGCGTTCGTTATTGTTGGGGCGACAGTGCTTTTTTTCGTTAGTTCAGGACAGTATCACAGCATGCAGGAAAGTCTGGATCGGATACAGCAGGCGGTGCAAGAGGATAATTGGCATGAGGCTGAAAAAGAAGCGAGCCGGTTGGAAGAACGGTGGAACAGGGCGGATGCGACATGGACACCGATCATGGATCACCGGCAAGTGGACCGGCTTGATGAGTCGCTGACCAGGGTATTCCACATGGTATGGCAGCAAGAAAAAAAAGAGGCGCTGATTGAAATCGCTGTGGCAAGGCGATTAATGCGCCGGCTTAAAAATACCGAAGTACCCGATCTGCAAAACGTCTTCTAATGATCGATTATAGACCCAACACCATGCGGGCGATCTGGAAATAGATAATCAGCCCCAGGGCGTCGACCACGGTAGTGATCATGGGGGCGGAAAAGACTGCCGGGTCGAGTCCGAGCCGCTTGCCAATGATCGGCATGAGCGCGCCGAAGGTGGAGCTGACTGTAACCACGACGACGATCGTGGCCGACACAATCAAGCCTACTTCCAGGCGGTTTTTCTGGGCGAGAGTCCAGGCCAAACCGATAGCGGCCATGGCCAAGCCCAGGAACAGGCCAAGACGCATCTCTCTCCAGATCACCTTAAAGAAGTCCTTCACGGTTACATCACCCACCGCTACGGCCCGGATAATCGTGGTGGAAGTCTGGGCGCCGGCGTTCCCGCCGGTGTCGATCAGGAGGGGAATAAAGAAGGCGAGAGTGACAAGCTGGGCGAGGACCTCTTCGTAATGCTTAAGAATGTTGCTGGTAATCGTGCCGGCGAAAAAGAGCAACAGCAGCCAGACGATGCGCTTGCGAAAAACGCCGAAAATACCGGACTGCAGATAAGGAGTATCCAGGGGTTGGCTGCCGCCCAAAAGCTGGATATCCTCGGTGGCCTCTTCTTCAATAATATCAAGAACGTCATCCACGGTCAGGATGCCGGCCATCTTGCCGCTGTAACTGACCACGGGCACGGCTACCAGGTCGTACTGAGCCAGCAGCCGGGCGGCCTCTTCCTGGTCCAACTCCGCCGGCACCGAGATTACTTTGCTGTTCATGATGTATTCCAGTTGTGTTTCCGGCGCCGCCAGGATCAACTCTCTTAGTGAAAGTACGCCGACAAGCTCTCCCCGGGGGCCGAGGACATAAATATAGTTGTATATTTCCGCTTTTTCGCCCACCTTGCGCAGGTGATCCAGGGTTCGTTCAACGGTCCACCACCGCCGGGCGGCAATATAATCCACGTTGGCCAGGCTGCCGGCGCTGTTTTCGGGATACGACATCTGGTTGCGGATTTGCGTCTTGAAGGGGTCTTGCAAAGCGTCAAACAGCCGCTCTGTTTGCCGTGGATGAATGGCGGTAAAAAGCTGGACCACGGCGTCACTGGACATATGGTTGAGGATCTCCACCTTGTCGTTAATTACCATGTTGTCCAGAAAGTGATACTGCTCGGAAGGTTCAAAGTGTTCGAGCGTTTCGGCGGCAGTTTCAGGGGGAATAGTTTGCAGCAGGCGAAGCTGTTCGTCCTGTTCCAGATTTTCAATAATCATGGATAAGTCATAAGGCTGCAGGTCATCAACCAGATTAATCAGGTCATCGTAAGACCCGTCCGGGCTCAGCAGAGTACGCAGTTGTTCAACCAGCTTTGAATCTTGAAAAGACATGAGAAGGCGCCTCCTTTGCAGGGTGGTGTTGTGGCATAAACAGCGCTTGGTCCAACGTTATTTTTTCCGGACTAGGGTAATCGTCGACGTCCACAACTCCACCTCCCTTCCCATGCTGGGTTAAGTATAATTCTATTGACACGGTTTGACAATAAGCAAACTCGACCGGAATAAAAAAAACAACTCTTAAAAGTAGCAGTTGCTTGGTGGTTATGGTGCGCCCGCAGGGATTCGAACCCCGACTTCAGGCTCCGGAGGCCTGCGTGATATCCCTTTCACTACGGGCGCGAGCTTGGCTGCAACTGCTATAATACCACTTCAGCCCGGTGAAGTCAACACTACCGGGCGCGCAGGCGTTATGGCGATATATGGATATACTATTTTAATTCAGCCCGCAATGTTACGAGTATCGGCATCCTGGAATTTGGCAAGAACATCTCAGGGCATTCTAAATTCTGACTCCTGAATTCTAAAATACTGAAGTAGTAAATACTGATGTTTGGTAAAAGCTTGAACGGGAAACATATGATTGGGGTAACGCTTTTTAATCAGGTGGTCTAGGAGGCAGAGCGGTTGTCCCACTTATTATATTTGATTCGGCCGGCGGAAGGAGGCATGAGGGGGCACCTGCAGTCCCTTTTGAATTATTTCAGCGCCGGTATGAAGCTGCATCTGGCTGCGCCGGAGGATACCCAGCTCGACATACCTTCAACCGCCGGCACAAGGATAAATTTGCCGCTCGGAACCGGTTTAAATCCGGCGCATGATCTGAGGTCATTTTGGCGTTTTTATCGTATTCTGCGTGAGATTAGGCCTGCCCTGCTTCATATCCATGGCTTTAAAGCGGCTCTAATCGGCGCTCCGGCGGCACGGCTGGCCGGGACGCCTCTCGTCATTACAGTGCATAACTACCCGGCCGATCTGACCGGACAGCGGTTCATACCGCATCTGTCGATACTGCCGGGGTTGAGGAAGGCCCGCTATATTGCTGTTTCGCATGCCCTGGCCCGGGAGCTAACCGGATGGGGGGTTAATCCGTCCCTGATTACTGTAATTCATAACGGAATCGAACCCGCACCCTTCGAAAAGGCCGCTGCACTCAGATGCGCCGGCCGCGTTGGCAGCGGTGCAGTTGTCGGAACGGTCGCCCGCCTGGTTTCCCAGAAAGGGCTGGATTATTTTCTGCAAGCCGCAGTTCGGCTTGCGGTGCGCTACCCTAAAATGCGTTTTCTTGTTGCCGGGGACGGGCCGGAGCGGGATAAGCTCCGAAACCTGGCCCGTCGGTTGGGTCTGGGCGAGAAAATGCATTTTGCCGGGTATTCTTCGCAAATTGCAACCCATCTGGCCGCGATGGATATCTTTGTCTTGCCTTCTCTGACGGAGGGGCTGGCTACCTCACTTCTTGAGGCCCAGGCAGCGGGCTGTGCCGTGGTGGCGGCACGGGTCGGCGGGGTGCCGGAGGTGGTCGAGGACGGCAGAACCGGTTTACTGGTTCCACCCGCTGACGGCGCGGCGCTGGCGGCGGCGGTGGTTTCACTCGTGGAAAATCCCCTTCTGGCTGTCCGCCTGGCCCGGGCCGGGCAAGAAAATGTGAAGATGCAGTTTTCCTTGCAAGCCATGCTTGGCCGGACGGCGGCGGTATATGAAGAGATAATCAGGTAAGGATAAATAAGGATACAAAACTAAAATTAGCGAGGCCTCTAGATGAGCGATTTGGTACGCCGCTTGATTCCCGCCATTACGGCGGCAGTGATCACTCTATTTGCGGCGCTTATGATCAACGGCTGGAACCGGGCTCATGTGATCGATGAACTGCCGGTTGAAGAGGCCGGCGGGGCAGAGCGGCGGGTTATCTTGCTGGTTGTGGACCGTCTTGGTTACCGGGAGTTGTACGCCGGTGCCGGAGAGCGGCTGATCAGATTATTGGAACAAGGCGCCCTGGCGTTAATGAATGTGCGCAGCGGGCGATCGGGCAGTGAAAGCGGTTATTTAAGCCTGGGAGCGTCGGCCAGGGCGGTTGCCGGATCGGAGGGCGGCCAGGCATTTAACCGGCAGGAACAGGTGGAAGGAGTGCCGGCCGAGCTACTTTACCGGCGTCTTACCGGCAAGCACGTGCTGGGAGAGGTGATCCATCTGCATGCTTATAGCTTGCAAGAAAAAAACAGCGCCCTCGATTACCCGGTTACCGTGGGACGCTTGGGACAGTTGTTGTCGGATGCCGGTTTAACAGCGGCTGTAGTCGGAAATGCCGACACCACGGCTCCGGGGCGCGGCGCGGTGATGATCGCGATGGACCGGGCGGGACAGGTTCCCCTGGGAACGGTGGGCTCATCCGTGCTGGTAGAGGATCCTTTATTTCCTTTCGGTAAGCGCGCCGACCCGGTAAAGACCGCCGCTGCCACCGGGGTATACCTGGAACGCGCGCACCTGGTGGTGGTCGATTTTGGTGATTTTAGCCGGCTGGATCAGTATTGGACGCAGCTGGCTCCGGCGCAGCGCCTCGCTGTATTCAGCGCGGCCATGGAAAATCTTGATCAACTGTTGGCCGGCCTGCTGCCGCTCGTGAAGGATAATACGGTATTGGTTATGGTTACACCTTCTACCCCGTGTAACCGGCCCGGGGGAAGCGAGGAGCTGGCTACGCTGATCTGGGTTTCAGCCGGCGGGCCGGGACCGGGCCTGTTTTTCAGTCCGACTACCCGCCGGCCGGGGCTGATTACGAATACCGATCTGGCGCCGCTAATTTACTCTTACTTGCGTAGAGACTCACCGTCAGTTTCCGGAGGACAAAGTATCGGTCTGATCAGTGTTGCTGATCCGCCGGGTTTGCTGGCTCGATTCTCAGAACGGGTGGAACTGATCTATCGCCAGCGCCCTCCTTTACTTAAAAGTTACATTCTGGTGATGATTATCACCCTGCTGGCCGCTTTAACCGGGTTGGCGCTGCGGCTGAAATTCACGATGCGCCTGGTCTTGATCCTGGATGCTTTAATGCTTGTACCCCTGGTCCTGGTGGTGCTGCCCGGCCTGATCCGTTTCCCCCTGCCGACGGTATTATTAAGCGGCGCGGTTTTTGCGGGATCAACCTTGCTGCTTGTTTTAGTCCTACATCCAATTAAAGGAAAAGGGCGTTACCTGTTCTACACGGTGATCGGCCTGGCTACCGCCCTGGTGATCATCGGAGACACTTTGACGGGGGCGCAACTGCAGCAGGCTTCATTATTGGGATACGATCCGATCGCCGGGGCGCGTTTCTACGGTGTCGGAAACGAATACATGGGGGTGTTGATCGGCTCGACGGTCCTGGGGACAACCGCCCTGGCGGCGGTGGCGGATCAAGGTCACCGGTCCCTGATCGTATTGACCTTCTTGCCTTTTTACGGCTTGATCATTCTCCTGCTCGCCGCACCGCAGTTCGGCGCAAATTTCGGAGGGACCATCGCGGCTGCGGTTGCGTTTGGGACAGCCTGGGCGGGCATGGCGGGCCTGATCAGCCGGTGGCGGGACCTCGGTTTAACGATTATATTTTTTTTACTTTTCGCCGCGGCCATGTTATGGGTCTTTAACCTTTTCTGGCAGCCTCCGCTGCCTTCTCATTTGGGCAACTTCGGGCAGATGGTCGGCAGCCGCGGTTTGGAAGGCTTGTGGGAGACGGCCCAACGCAAATTGAGCATGAACTGGCGGTTAATCCGTTATTCGATCTGGAGCCGTGCCTTTTTAACCCTGCTGGGGTTGCTGGTGGTGCTGTTCTTCTACCCCCTCGGTTTATTGCGGCGATTGAAAGAAGAACAGCCTGACCTGCTTAACGTCGCCGCTGCGGCTGTAACCGGCAGCACCGCGGCCTTACTGCTCAATGACTCGGGGATTGTGGCCGCGGCGACCATTTTGCTCTATGCCGCCCCTCCCGTGCTGATTGCAATTATGAGCCGGGTGCTTGACGCGGGTTTTAAAACGGGCGGGCAGGATAATCCGGCTCGTTGATGGAATATCTAACCAGAACTGAAAAGGAGGTCCGCTATTTGTGCCGGAAAGTAATTACTGAAATATTACCAAACGGGATTTGCTTAAACTTCATCCCGACGCAAAAGTTTAAGACGATCAGCCTGGGGTTGTTCCTGCACCAGGAACTGCGCCAGGACCTGGCCACCAAAACCGCGCTTCTCCCGGCGGTTTTGGAACGAGGCAGCCGCTTATTCCCGGATAACCTCACTTTACGCCGGGAACTGGAGCGTTTATACGGCGCCGAACTGTCGACCGATATCGTAAAAAAGGGAGAACGCCACCTGGTTACCTGTTCCATGGAGATGGTGCACGGCAGATATGTCGGTGAAAATGAGAGCCTGCTGCGCAAAGGGAT
>JBFMGD010000006.1:33594-95961 GCA_040751775.1 Bacillota bacterium
GGCCGCAGTGGCCGGTGACCCCCTGGAGGAAGCGGGCGGTTTCCAAGAAAGTTACGTAAACCAGGAGAAGGATCAGCTGGCGAAGGAGATCAAGAGCATCATCAATGACAAGGCTCTCTATGCCCTGGAGAAATGCGTGGAGATCATGTGCGCCGGTGAGCCTTTCGGGGTATTTAAATTGGGCCGGGTTGAAGATCTCGCTGCCCTGGATCGGGTTTCGCTGATGCGCTACTACCGTCACCTTTTCACCCGCAATCCGCTTGAGCTGTATGTGGTCGGTGATCTCGCGGCGGAGCAGGTCCTGGAGGCGGCGCGCGAAACGCTCTTCTTTGAACGGCAACCGGCTGTTGCTACCTTTCCCGCAGTCGAGATTTACCGGGAACCGGGCGCGGTTAAATTTCAAGAAGAGGCCATGGATGTCAGTCAATCGAAGCTGGCCATGGGTTACCGGACCAACACCAGCTACGATGACCCGCTCTATTTTGCCCTGTTGATGTACAACGGGATCCTGGGCGCATTTCCCCATTCCAAGCTCTTTATGAACGTGCGGGAGAAGGCCGGCCTGGCTTATTACGTCTATTCCCGCCTGGAGAAGCACAAGGGCATCATGATCGTGGCGGCGGGAATTGAGAGCGGTGACTACGAGCAGGCTAAGGATATTATTGAGGAGCAAATGGCGGATATGGCCGCCGGCAAAATCAGTGAGCCAGAGATGGAAAATACGCGGCGCGGTTTGATCAACCAGCTGCGCGCCCAGGACGACAACCCCTACCAGATGATCAGTTTTTACCTGGACGGGGCGATCGGCGGCAAACAGTACACCATCCCGGAGCTGATCCGGGGCCTGGAGTCGGTCGGCCCGGCGGAGATCAAAGCTGCAGCCGGCAAAGTCCGGCTGGACACGATCTACCTGCTCCGGGGACGGCAGGGAGGTGAAGCGGCATGAGTGGCGAATGGATGATCACGGAAAACAGAGAGCTCAACGAAAAGCTGTACCGGCGCCGGATTCATCCGGGGATGGATCTCTATGTTTTGCCCAAGGCGGGTTATCAAAAAAAATACGCCGCTTTTTCGACCCATTTCGGCTCCATCGACAACAAGTTCCAGATTGAAGGATCGCCGGATCTGATTACGGTTCCGGACGGAGTGGCCCATTTCCTGGAACATAAGCTTTTTGAAGACGAAAGGGGCAACGTTTTCGATCGTTTTGCCGCTCTGGGCGCCTCCTCCAATGCATTTACCACCTTTACTCATACCACCTACCTCTTCTCCTGCACGGAATTTTTTCACGAGAACCTGGAGCTGCTGCTCGATTTTGTGCAGGAGCCGTACTTTACCGCGGAAACGGTGCGCAAAGAGCAGGGGATTATCGGCCAGGAGATCCGGATGTACGACGACAACCCCCAGTGGCGCATCTATTTCAACCTGCTTGAGGCGCTCTACCGGGAACATCCGGTGCGCAACGACATTGCCGGTACCGTGGAGAGCATCGCGCAAATTACGCCGGAGCTGCTCCACCAATGCTATAAAGCTTATTACCATCCCAGCAATATGGCTGTTTTTGTAACCGGCGATATTGAGCCGGATCAAATTGGCCGGCAGGTGGAAGAGAACCTGGGCAAACGCGGCTACAGTATGCTGGGCGAGATTATGCGCTTTTACCCGGAAGAAGGGCCGGCGGTGGGGCGGCAGCGCGTCAGCCAGGAACTGGTGGTATCAGAGCCCCTGTTCAACCTCGGGTTCAAAGACCCGGCAGTGAACAAGCTCTCGGGACGAGACCTGCTGCGGCGGGAAATCGGCATGGAGCTGCTCGTGGAGATTATCTTCGGGCAGAGCGAGACTCTGTTCAACGAATTATACCAGGACGGGCTGATCGACGACAGCTTTGATGCCGGATATACCGCTGAAAGCAGCTACGCCTATACCCTGATCGGCGGTAAAACCAGGGATCCGGACGAACTGTACCGGCGCGTGATGGACGGGATCAGCAAAGTGAAGCGCGACGGAATCTCCGCGGAACAATTCGAGCGGCACCGGCGCAGCCAGCTGGGCGGCTATATGCGCCGCTTTAACTCGCTCGAATTTATCGCCAACAACTTTCTGGCCTATCGCTTCAAAGACAGCGATCTGTTTGATTTTCCGGCCTTGCTGCAGGATGTGAAACGCGATGAGGTGACGGCGCTGCTTGAAGAAAACCTGGACCCCGGGCGCCACGCCGTCTCCCTGATCCTGCCCCGCGCGGCGGAATAGAGTCGCCGGAAGGAAGCAAGGGGACGGTTCTTTTGCTTCCTTCTTCTCTCTGACCCGAAAAATAAATCTGATCTTTTTCCCGGCCGCACTTTCTGATTTCACAAACGCGGCAGTGGCTAAATTATTTAAACGTTTTTTACTTCCTGTTAGGTCTGCTCAAGAAATCCTGCTTTGATTATTACCAGCTTGCACAGGCAGTTTCCCCGATTGAAGTGCTGTTAAAGGCTTAACGGGAAGATTGTTCCAAAGGTTATTTTTGGGTTGATTTTACCGCCCTCTTTAAGGTAGAATAGAGTTCAAGTAATGTGCACAGATGTGTGCACAGGATCGGGAGGGCGAAAGTAGAGACATGAATACATATACGGAATTTGTTAATCCCCACCTCGGTAAACTGCTGGAGAGCATCATGCTGGATAAAAGTTTTATGCGGGGTGAGGGCTGCCACTTATATGACGCTGCGGGAAAGCGCTACCTTGATTGCATCGCCGCCTACGGGGCGTTGCCTTTCGGGCATAACCACCCTGAGATATGGGGCTCGATCGAACGTTTTCACCGCTCCGGCGAACCGAGCTTCGTCCAGCCTTCCGCCTTGAACGCGGCCGGGGCGCTGGCTCAAAAGCTGATTGAAGTCGCCCCGGTAGGTTTGCGTTACGTCACCTTTACCAACAGCGGCGCCGAGGCTGTCGAAGCGGCGCTAAAGCTTTGCCGCGCGGCAACCGGCCGCCGCGGCATCCTCTCGACCACGCACAGTTTTCACGGTAAAACGCTGGGCGCCCTTTCGGCTACCGGTAACTCCGGTTACCAGGGGCCTTTCGGAGCACCGGTTGCAGATTTTAGATGCATTGAATTCGGAAACACGGCGGCCCTCGAAAACGAGTTAACGGGCAACCCCGGCTATTACGCCGCCTTTATCGTGGAGCCGATCCAGGGTGAGGGAGGCATCATTGAACCACCGCCCGGTTACCTGGCGGCGGCGAAGAAACTCTGTGAAGCGCACGGCGCTTTGCTGGTGCTGGACGAGGTGCAGACCGGGCTGGGCCGGACCGGCGCTCTTTTCGCCTGCGAGGCGGACGGGATTTCCCCGGATGTGCTGGTTTTGGCCAAGGCCTTGGGCGGCGGAATCATGCCGGTCGGAGCCTGCCTGAGCACCGAGGCCTCTTTTAGCGAGGATTTCGGGATGAAGCATTCCTCGACTTTTGCCGGCAACTCCCTGGCCTGCCGGGTGGGTTTGCAGGTTCTGGAAATGCTCGGCCGGGAAGAGGGACGGCTCCTGGCCGTGGTGCGGGAAAATGGAGCGCTGCTGCGCGACGGTTTGCTGCGGTTGCGGGAACGCTACCCTCACCTGATTAATTCGGTCCGCGGGCGCGGCCTGATGCTGGGTCTCGAGTTCAACATGGATCGTGACATCTATCCCGGCAGTCTGCTCGGGATCATGGCCGAGCAGGAGCTGTTAACCCCCGCGATCTCCGCCCACCTGCTGAACGTGGAAGGGATACGCGTGGCGCCCACCCTGAACGGCAACGCCGTGATCCGGATTGAACCGCCGCTGATCATTACGAAGGATCAGTGCCGGGAGGCGCTGGCCGGTATTGAAAACATGCTCCGCTGCTTGAACGAGGGCAGCACGGCCAGGTTTCTCTCTTTCCTGGTAGGCGGCGATCACGGGCGGGACTTTCCTTCTTTCATTCCGGAGCGGGTCGAAAAAGTGGTCCCAGCCGGGGATGAGAATGAAGGGCGTTTCGCTTTCCTGATTCACGCCCTAGATCTGCAGAGCTACCATCAGTTTGATCACAGCCTGCGCGCCTTCAGCGAAGCCGAACTGGGGGAGTTGACCGGAAAATTCAACGACATGATTCAGCCTTTTGTGATCTCCCGGACCGCGATCACCTCCGCCGCAGGCCGGTGCGCCTACGGTGAGTTTATCGCCGTACCTCGGACCACAGAGGAATTTGTGAAGATGCCCCGGCAGCAGGCGCTTTCCGAACTGAAGGCTGCCGTCGCCCTGGCCCGGGAAAGAGGCGCCCGTATTGTCGGTTTGGGTGCTTTTACCTCGGTGGCTTCCATGGGCGGGCTTTTCCTGAAAGACGAGGGTGTCCCCGTAACCACGGGTAACAGCTATACCGTCGTCTCCGCCGTGGACGCGGTCAACGCGGCGATCGATAGGCTGCAGGTCAACCGCAACGAGATCACCGCCGCCGTGGTGGGCGCCGCCGGCTCGATCGGCAAGGGCATTGCCATGCTGCTCTCGGAGCGGGTGCCGCGCCTGGTCCTGATTGGCAATCCCAACAACACGGATTCCAGTCAACGGCTACATGCCGTGGCCGCGGAGATCTATTGTTACCAGGCCGCCTTGATTAATCAGGGCCGGCCGTTGAAGCAGGGCAGTATGGGGTTGATCCTGGCCGGCTGTGCGGAACTGCCTCCCGCCGGCGCGCCCCAGGAGGCATTCGAGGATTTTGTTCGGGGAGCAGGCCGCAAACTCGGGCTGATCGAGCTCTCCACGGATATCGACGCGGTGCTGGCCCGGGCTGACGTGGTCGTTAGCGCCACCAGCAGCGACGGCAAAATCATCCACGCCGGCAACCTGAAGCGTGATGCTATTGTTTGCGACGTTTCCCGGCCGGCCAATGTCAGCGAGGCAGTGGACCGGGCCAGGCCCGATGTCCTGGTGATCGACGGCGGCGTGATCGAGGTGCCGGGTTTGCCGTCCCTCGGTTGGGATTTCGGCTTTGAACAGGGTCTGTCTTACGCCTGTATGGCCGAAACGATGATGCTGGCCCTGGAGCAGCACTATAAAAATTACAGCCTCGGTTCCTCCGGGGTCAACCTGGAAACGATCCTGCAAACCAGGACCTGGGCGGCGGAGCATGGTTTCAAACTGGCCGCTTTCCGCAGCTTTAACCGCCCCTTGAGCGAAGACAGCTGGCAGAAACTGCTCCTGGCCCGCCGCCGCGCCGGTTAAAATTAAGTAAGTGCGGTCGGTACAAAAAGGAAATAAGTATTCGGAAACCAATTTTTGTTAACATCATTGGAGCGTAATTATTTACTACCAGAGATTGCTTCCTTCAACTGCCGCACATAGTCTGTAACAGGCTTTACACAGGCCGGACCATATTGTTCCGCCATTTTTACAATGGCGCTGCCCACGATCACACCGTCCGCATGAGCCGCCATGGATCTGGCCTGGTCGGGAGTAGCGATGCCAAAGCCGATGGCGCAGGGAATATCCTTCGTTGCCTTGACCAGTGACACCATCTCCCTGATATCGGTGGTTATCTCACTGCGGACACCGGTGACACCGAGTGAAGAAACACAGTAGACAAAGCCCTGGGCCTCGGCGGCAATTACAGAAATACGCTCTCTGGAGGTAGGCGCAATCAGAGAAATCAGGTCAATGCCGCAAGCCCGGCAGTGGGGCAGTAGCTCGCCTTTTTCTTCAAAGGGCAGATCGGGTACAATAACGGCATCGATCCCGCACGCCGCGGCACGGTCAAGGAAACGCTCAATGCCGTACACAAAGACAGGATTGATGTAAGTCATGAAAGCCAGCGGAATGGATGTTTTCTTCCTTACTCCCGTGAGCAGCTCAAAGATCTTCTCCGTGGTGGTGCCGGAGGCCAGCGCCCGCTCGTCTGCTTTTTGAATCACGATGCCCTCCGCCACGGGGTCGGAAAAGGGGATGCCGATCTCGATGAGATCCGCTCCTGCCTGAGCCATGGCCGGTATCAGTTCCCCGGTAATCTCCAGATTAGGATCCCCTGCGGTGATAAAGGGTATAAAAGCCTTTCCCCTGCTGAATACATCTTTTATCCTACTCATGGATATTCACTCCCCTGTAGCGGGCAATGGCAGCCACGTCTTTATCGCCCCGCCCGGAAAGGTTAATTACGATAATTTTATCCTTATCCAGTGCAGGAGCGATTTTACGCGCATACGCAACGGCATGGGCGCTTTCGATAGCGGGAATGATCCCTTCGGTGCAGGAGAGGTAGGCAAAAGCCGCAACCGCTTCCGCGTCGGTTACGGGGACATAGGCGGCCCTGCCGTTATCGGCCAGCATGGCATGTTCCGGTCCGATACCCGGATAATCCAGGCCTGCCGAGATGGAATAAACAGGGGCAATTTGCCCGAATTCGTCCTGGCAGAAATAAGATTTCATGCCATGGAACACGCCGACACTGCCGGTGGCTATAGTTGCCGCCGTTTTGGGGTTATCCACGCCCAGACCCGCGGCCTCGCAGCCAATCAGCTGCACGGATCTATCCTCGATAAATTCATAGAACGCCCCCATGGCATTACTCCCCCCGCCGACACAGGCTATGACTAAATCGGGCAGTTTTCCGTCTCTCTCCATTAACTGCTCTTTAATCTCTCTGCCGATAACACTCTGAAAATCCCGGACTATGGTGGGAAAGGGATGGGGACCCATCACCGAGCCCATTACATAGTAGGTGTCATCCATTCTGGAAACCCATTCACGAAAGGTTTCGTTTACCGCATCCTTCAAAGTTTGCGTGCCGCTGGTGACCGCATGCACTTTTGCGCCAAGAAGCTCCATGCGAAAAACATTAAGGGCTTGCCGTCGAGTATCTTCCTTGCCCATAAATATTTCACAGGCCATGCCCATGAGCGCTGCGGCTGTGGCAGTGGCCACACCATGCTGCCCGGCGCCTGTTTCCGCAATCAGCCTGCTTTTTCCCATTTTCCTGGCGAGCAGGGCCTGCCCGAGCACATTGTTTATTTTGTGCGAGCCGGTGTGGTTGAGATCCTCCCGTTTGAGATATATTTTGGCGCCGCCCAGCTCCCTGGTCATTTTTTTCGCGTAGTAGAGAATAGAAGGGCGGCCAGCATAGTTTTGCAGCAATTCAGCCAGCTCCTGCCGGAACGGGGCATCATTTTTATAGTATGCATAGGAGCGTTCCACTTCCAGAACAGCATTCATCAGCGTTTCAGGCATATACTGTCCTCCATAGGGACCAAACCTGCCCCTCGTCATCTTCTTTCCTCCCTTCAACCAATATTTCTGATAGTTTCAATGATCTGCCTGATCTTGTTTTCATCTTTTAACCCGTTTGTTTCTGCGCCGCTGTTCACGTCTACAGCAAAGGGACGACAGGCCACAACTGCCTCCTTGATGTTACCTGCATCCAGTCCCCCGGCCAGGAAAAATGGTTTTTGCAGGGCGGGGATCAGTGAGTGATCAAAGGTCTTGCCACTTCCGCCGTACTGCCCCGGCTGGTAGGTGTCAAGCAAAAGCAGGTCGCAGGAGAACTGTTGCGCTTGCAAAATCTGTTCTCTACTCTGTACCCGCACCGCTTTAATTACGGGACAAATTATTTTTTCCTTGAGCGCCCGGATGAACTCTTCGTTCTCATCCCCGTGCAGCTGCACTATGTCAATAACTCCCGTCTCACAGAGCAGGGCAATGTTATGCGCCGTTTCATTGGTAAAAACGCCCACCGCTTTAATGCGGGAATCCAGCCCTTCTTTCAGCAGCAGCGCCTGCCCGGGGGTTACCCGCCGGCGGCTGCCGGGGGCAAAGACAAAACCTATATAATCCGGAAGGCAGCGATTTGCCGCCGCCATGTCTTCCTGCCGTGTCAGGCCGCAGATTTTGACTCGCGTCATTGGCAGCACCCACGTTGGTTGCCCCCCCGCAGTTGGGTAAGTGTTTTTCTTTTGTCCGGGCTGTGCATCAGGGTTTCACCAATCAGCACCCCGTTCACATTGGCCTGCCGCAGTGTATCTATCTCTGCCGCAGTTTTGATACCGCTTTCGGCGACAAAGAGAATATTTTGCGGAACCAATTTGCGCAGCACGATACTGTTGTTCATGTCTACCGTGAAATCCTTGAGATTGCGGTTGTTTACGCCGATGATGCGCGCCCCGGCTGCAAGCGCCGCTGCCACTTCCCCGGCATCGTGCGCTTCTACCAGCGCGGAGAGTCCGAGCTCGTCGCAGAGGGCAAGATAGCCCCGCATGGTGCCCGCATCCAGCAGGGCACAGATGAGCAGCACCGCATCGGCCCCCATGATCTTGGCCTCATAGATCTGGTAGAGATCAACGGTAAAATCTTTGCGCAGCAGAGGGATTGATACTTTCTTTTTTATTTGCCTGAGGTGTTCATCGCTGCCCAAAAAAAATTGCGGTTCGGTCAACACCGAGATGGCCGCCGCACCGGCCTGCTCGTATTCTTTGGCAATCTGCAGATAGGGGAAATCGGCTGCAAGCAGCCCCTTGGAAGGGGATGCTTTTTTAATTTCACAAATGAAATTGATCCCCTCCTTGCGTAGGACCTTTTCCAGGGGAAAGCCTGTTTCAGGGTCGCAGCGGCGGGCTGATGCTTTGATCTGCTCAAGAGGGAGCCGCTTTTTGCTCTGTTCTACCCTAGTACGGGCGGCCACTGCAATGGTATGAAGTATCATTGAGCCACCTCATTTGTCAGCCGGCAAAATTCATCAAGTGTGGCGGCGGCTTTTCCGCTGTCTATGAGTTCCTGCGCCATTTTCAAACATTCCGCCACTGTACAGTTATCAATGCCGAGATAGAGACCCATGGCCGCGTTAAGCACTACCACATCCCGTTTGGCTCCCTTTTCTTTGCCGCTGAGGATTTCCCGGGTAATGCGGGCGTTTTCTTCCGGCTTGCCGCCCAGCAAATCTTCTAAGCTGCAGCGGCTTAGGCCAAACTGTTCAGGGGTAATCTCGTAGGCTCTCAGTGCGCCTCGGCGGATTTCGCAGACATGGGTTGCCCCGGTGAGTGTCGCCTCATCCATGCCGTCGCTGCCGCTGACCGCCAGGCCCCGTACCACACCGAGGTTGGCAAGTACCCGGGCCAGGGGTTCCACCAGCTTGGGATCGTACACACCCATCAGCTGCATGGTGGCTCCTGCCGGATTGGAGAGGGGACCAAGTATGTTGAAAACAGTCCGCACTCCCATCTCCTTGCGCACAGGCGCCGCGTATTTCATGGAAGCATGATAGAGTTGGGCGAACATAAAGCAGATATTGCTCTGTTCTAAGATTTTCTCACTCTGCTCCGGAGACAGGTTCAGGTTGACGCCAAGCTGCTCCAGCACATCGGCCGCGCCGCTTCTGCTCGAGATGCTGCGGTTACCGTGTTTTGCCACCGGAACGCCGCCGGCTGCAACCACAAAGGCGGAGGTAGTGGAGATGTTGAAGCTGTTCAATCCGTCGCCGCCGGTTCCGACAATATCGATAACCTTGCGTACCGGATTGATTTTCAGTCCTTTTTCACGCATCACGGAGGCGAAGGCGGTGATTTCTTCCACCGTTTCTCCCTTCATGCGCAATGCTGCCAGCAGGGCTCCCATCTGCGCCTGCGTGGCCGTGCCGTCCATCATTTCTCGCATCACTTCTGCAGCGGTTTCATAATGGAGATTCTTGCCGCTGAGTATTTCCTGTATGGCATGCTGAATCATCCTATTTACCTCCTAAGGCTAAAAAATTTTCCATGATCACATCTCCCATTGGCGTTAGAATGGATTCAGGGTGAAACTGCATCCCGTAAACGTCATATTCTTTATGTTTTACTGCCATCACCTCGCCGGCCTCATCTTCCGCAACCACTTGCAACTGGTGGGGCATGGTCTCTTTACGGGCGCTCAGCGAATGGTAGCGTGCCCCCTCGATCTTTGCGGGAAGCCCGCGAAAGATGGGGCAGGTGTTATCTATAATGATATTGCTTTTCTTACCGTGCATTAGATGCCTGGCATGACTGATTTCTGCTCCGTATACTTCGCAGATTCCCTGATGCCCCAGGCAGACCCCGAGGATTAGGAATTTGCCGGCCAGCTTGCGGACCAGTTCCTCGCAAACGCCGGCATTTTTCGGATAGCCCGGGCCGGGAGAAAGGATAATGTGGGAGGGACACAGCCCTTCGATCTCCTCAACCGTCAGCGCGTCGTTGCGGATCACGCGAATATGCGGGTTGATGCTTCCCGCCTGCTGTACCAGATTATAAGAGAAGCTGTCGTAATTATCGATTAGTAATAGCATCAGTCTTCCACCTCCCCCGCATTGCGGATGGCATTAATGATTGCCAGCGCCTTATTGGCCGATTCCTCATACTCGTTTTCCGGCACGCTGTCCGCCACGATGCCGCCGCCGGCCTGCACATATACTTTGTCACCTTTCTTAACGGCCATGCGGATGGCAATACAGGTGTCCATATTCCCGGTGAAGTCCAGGTAGCCCAGGGCTCCCCCGTAGATATCCCGGGGCTCCTTCTCCAGTTCCTCAATGATCTCGCAGGCGCGGATCTTCGGGGCGCCGGAGAGGGTGCCCGCCGGCAGCACCGCCTCGATAGCGCTATAGCCATCGCAACCGGGAAGAATGTTACTTTCCACCTGAGAAGCGATATGCATGATTTTAGAGTAACGGTGGATCATCATATACTCCGTGACATCAACGGATTTAAATTGAGATATTTTACCCAGGTCGTTCCGGCCAAGGTCCACCAGCATATTGTGCTCCGATAATTCCTTTTCATCGGCCAACAAATCCAGCTCCAGCTGTTTATCTTCTTCCTCCGTTTTCCCCCTGGGGCGGGAACCGGCCACCGGGATAGTTGTCAACCGTCCGTTTTGCAGCCGCACCAGCGTTTCGGGAGATGTGCTCATGATCTCATCTCCGTCGATATGCATATAGACCATATAAGGGGAGGGGTTTGCCGTCCGCAGGACCCGGTAAGCGTTCATCAGGCTGCCCCGGTAAGGGCTGACAAATTGCCGTGAGATAACGGCCTGGAAGATGTCCCCATCCCGGATATATTCCTTTGTCCGCTCCACCATGGCACAGTATTCTTCTTTGCTCACATTGCAGGTGAACTCCACATGCCTTTCACTTTCATGCTTCGGTAACGCCCGGGTGTCGCGGATGATGGCAGCAATGGCTTCAATCTCGGCTTTGGCCTGCCAGTATTTTTCCTGCACATTGTCCATTTTGATATTGACCGCAATCGTGATTTTTTGCTTGAGATGGTCATAGGCAATTACTTTATCAAAAAGCATCAGATCGAAATCGTTACAGTGGCCTCTTTTAATTTTCAACCTGGGTTCCGCATAGCCAATCATGGCATAGGCAAAATATCCTACGAATCCGCCCGTAAACGGCGGGAGCTCCGGGAGCTTCGGCGCTTTATATTCCTTTTGGATTTCCCGCAGCAACTCCAGGGGGTCGTTCGTTTGCAAGCTGCCGACCTCACCGTTACCTTCGATAGTTACCACATGTTCCTTGCCATATACGCGCATCACCGGGTCGAAACCCAGAAAGGAGTAGCGCCCCCACTTTTCCCCGCCCTCCACACTTTCCAGCAGATAGTAGCGCTTGCTTATCTCCGACAACTTGCGCAACATCGTTATGGGAGTGATATAATCAGCATAGATTTCCATGGTTACCGGAATCACGTTGTGCTCTCTCGCCAATGCCGGAATCTCTTCATAAGCCGGTTTCAACATCATCTTCACCTCGTTTCATTAAACTGATGGATGAAATTCCTTTCTTTCAGATTTTTCAAGGCACTTTGGTAATAAAAAAAGCCCTTGCCCCTTGTAAGGGACAAAAGCTTGACTTCTGCGGTACCACCCAAATTGGTAAAATTAATTACCCACTCATTTTACGCACCATCATGCGTACCCCACTGATAACGGACAGGGTTCCCGTCGACGTCTACTCCCTTGCGGTTTCAAGTCGCCCTCGCAACTCCATTCAGTAAATTCCGGCATACCGCATTCACACCAGCCAGCGGCTCTCTGAGATACTTTCCTAAACTTACTTCTCTTGCTCATCGGTTATCTTAATGTATTTTTATTAGTATAATCATGTTAACTTTATTTGTAAACAACTTTTTTTTAATAGTGGAACCCTAATCTTATAATCATAAAGAAAAAGGCTTTGTCGATGCCTATATATAATTATGTTCA
Source organism: Bacillota bacterium (assembly GCA_040751775.1). GTDB lineage: Bacteria > Bacillota > Dethiobacteria > DTU022 > DTU022 > JBFMGD01. The sequence goes on from JBFMGD010000006.1 coordinate 45,788, forward strand.
ACATCAACTTGCCATAATGAATTTATCGTCTCGTAAGCAAATCGCTTTCTTTCCGGTTCCTTACGCCTTTCTGTACCCACCAGGTCATGCTTTTTCAAAAGGCGGTAAACAGTGGCGTAAGAAAAATCGCATTGTTTGATGACCCCTTTTTCAATGAGCAGCTCGTAAAACAGGGTCACCGGTAAGTCTCTTCTCGCCTCCCTTTGCTCCAGGATCGCCACCTGAAGCTCGCAAGGGATGCTGCGGCTTCTGCCCTTATCCGAGCGAATAGTTGCCAAAATCTTGAAGTGTAAGTGTCAGTATAAGTCCAGGTGCACGAGGAGCCAGAAGGGTAGAAGTATCTTTAGGCACGTGGACCAGGGTTTTTTGGATACTATTGATTTGCAGACCCAGGCTAATATGGATACATACAGGCTGAGGCAGATGATTGTAGAGCATCCTTTCGGTACTATTAAACGAAGTTGGGGAGCGTATTACTTTTTAACGAGAAGAAAACAGTCAGTGTCGACCGAAATGTCGTTATCCTATTTGGCTTACAACCTAAAACGGACTGAGTATCCTGGGTACTGAGGAAATCGTAAGAAGGTTAAAGGAAAGAAGGAAACCTGTGCTCGTATAAACACCGGATCCCTTCACTTTTTAACAATTGCCCAGTACAGGGAGCAAAATGGGGGCAGACTTAGCGGTTTAATCACACAGCCTCCCGTCCCCATGCTTCCTTGATCCCTTGCGGGGGGGATAGTGATCGGAAACATGGTTAACCTTGAACTAGCAGGCTTGTCATAAGCTGAAAATATTCAATGCGAGGTGGACTGTGACCGATCAAAAAATTATCAGCCCCGATACCCGCCGGGAACAGCGTATTCCGCCCGGGCAGCATCTGACCAAGCAGTGGCCGGTGCTGCATTACGGCAAGGTGCATCGCCTTGACCCGGCGAAGTGGACTTTCACTATCTTTGGCCTGGTCGAGCGTGAGATCAAGCTGAACTACGAGCAGTTCACGGCTCTGCCGCGGGTGAAGGTTTTCTCCGATATTCACTGCGTCACCAGCTGGTCCCGCCTTAATAATTTATGGGAAGGGGTGGCCGCGGACCGGGTTCGTGAATTGGCCGGAATCTTACCTGAAGCCCGGCACGTGATCGTGCATGCCGCCGGCGGTTTTACCACCAACCTGGCCATGGAGGATTTCTTTCAGCCGGATGTGCTCTTTGCCCTGAAGCATGACGGAAAGACGATATCCCCGGAATACGGGTTCCCGGTCCGGCTGGTTGTCCCCCGGCTCTACTTTTGGAAGAGCGCCAAGTGGGTAACCGGCCTCGAATTTTTAAGTCAAGACCGCCCCGGGTTCTGGGAATCCGCGGGCTATCATAACCACGGTGATCCGTGGAAGGAGGAACGGTATGGCCGTTAAAGCAGCAGCTGTTACCATTGTTAACCTGGTCCCGGAGAATGAAAGGCGGCTTTACGAGGTGACCGCGCTGCTGGTTGAAGGTTTTCAGGAATTCTGGCCCAATGCCTGGCCTGACCAGGAGAGCGCTTTGCGTGAAGTGTGCGATTCTCTCAAGCCCGGACGGATCAGCCGGGTGGCGGTGGATGAGGCCGGCGCGGTACCGGCTGGATCGGCGGCATCAGCAGGTATGGAGGCAATGTCTGGGAGCTGCACCCGCTGGTGGTTGCCGAAAAACAGTGCCACAGGGGTGTGGGCCGGGCCCTGGTGGAGGATTTGATCAGCCAGGTGAGGCAGCGCGGCGGCCTGACTGTCTATCTGGGTTGACGCCCTGGTCTACATTTTGGATGGCGAAGCGGCAATCACCATATCCGGCCGTCGGGCCGCGGTAAAGGCGGGAGAGATGATCATTATGCCGGCCAATGAACCGCACGCGCTGCAAGCGCTGGAAAGGTTCAAAATGCTGCTGGTTATGATCAAATCGTAGCAGCTTCGATACATAGCAGCAGTATGCCGGCCCGCAGCGCACCCCGGTCAAAACGCGCCCTTCCTTCTTTTCCGAGGTGAGAAACTATGTTAAAATGGGTTAGTATTGGCACAGGACAACTGGATTGAAAGGGTGACTGATATGGAGCAGCAGGCCGGGCGGGAATCCGCGGCTCAAAGTAAAGAATTTGTGAAAGAGATCACGCCGCAAGCAGTAGATTACTCCCAGTGGTACATAGATGTAATCCTGAAAACAGAAATGATGGACTACGCCCCGGTGAAAGGGTGCATGGCCATCCGCCCGTTCGGTTTCGCGATCTGGGAAAAAATCCAGGAGCTTTTGGGAGGGCGGATAAAAGAAACGGGACATGATAACGCGTACTTTCCCCTCTTTATCCCGCAGGCGCTGCTGCAAAAGGAAGCGGAGCATGTGGAAGGATTCGCCCCCGAAGTAGCCTGGGTCACCAGGGGCGGCGGCGAGGTTTTGGCCGAACCGTTGGTAGTGCGGCCCACCTCCGAAGCGATTATCTGCGACTTCTACTCGCGCTGGATCCAGTCCTGGCGGGACCTGCCCGTTTTGATCAACCAGTGGTGCAACGTGGTGCGCTGGGAAAAGTCAACCCGCCCCTTCTTGCGCACCTCGGAGTTCTTGTGGCAGGAAGGGCATACCTGTCACCGCACCGAAGATGAGGCGGAGGCGGAGACGCTGAAAATGCTTGAAGTTTACCGGGAGTTCCTGGAGACGCAAATGGCTATTCCGGTAATCCCCGGGCGCAAAACAGAACAGGAAAAATTTGCCGGCGCGCTGCGCACTTATACCGTGGAAGCGCTCATGAGCGACGGGCGCGCGCTCCAGGCGGGCACCTCCCACAACCTGGGGCAGCATTTCGCCCAAGTGTTCGATATAACTTTTATGGACCAGGACGACCAGCTCAAACATGTCTGGCAGACCTCCTGGGGGGTTTCCACGCGCCTGATCGGCGCCCTGATCATGGTGCACGGCGACGATCGCGGGCTTAAGCTGCCGCCCCGGATGGCGACTATCCAGGCCGTGATTGTGCCCATACTCTCCAAGAAAGCACGGGAAGAGGTGCTGGGTGCCGTCCGGGCGTTGGCGGAGCAGCTAAAGAGCATCGTGCGCATTAAACTTGATGACCGTGAAGAGTATTCCCCCGGTTGGAAGTATAACGAATGGGAGATGAAAGGCGTCCCGGTGCGGATCGAGTTGGGCCCCCGGGACCTGGAGAAAAACCAGGTGGTCCTGGTGCGCCGCGATAACGGGGTTAAGGAAACGGTGGCCATCGCCGAGTTACCTGCTCGCCTACCGCTCCTGTTGGAGGAAATGCAGCGTGATATGTTGCAGAGCGCTTTGGCATTCCGCGAGGCTCACACCCATACCGGTTCCGATTACCGGTATTTTCAGGAAGTAATGGAAAACGAACGAGGGCTTTACCTGGCCTCCTGGTGCGGCAGGGAAGAATGTGAGCTGAAGGCGAAGAACGATACAAAGGCCACCATTCGCTGCATACCCTTCAATATCAAATCGGAGCACGAAAATTGCCTTGTCTGCGGCGAAAAGGCCAGGGAAACAGTCTATTTCGCCCGCTCTTACTAGAGAGCCGTTGCAATTCTTCACGAGGGACCGGAGCGAAAGCCTCGGTGACGAATGTAACGAAAAATTTTATTGACAGGAGCGATTACCCCATGGCCTCGAAGGTTTATCTTACCGGCAGGCGCGCTGCTTCACCCAAAGAAAGCCTCGCCCGGAAAGTGGACTACCTGTTTGAGCGTGTCGGGGCCGCGCGCCTGGTTGAAAAGAACAGCCTGGTGGCGGTGAAAGTGCACTTCGGAGAGAGAGGCAGCACCGCCTACGTGCATCCTGTCCTGGTAAACCGGGTGGTTGAGAGAATAAAGGAGGCCGGCGGCAAGCCCTTTCTCTGTGATACGAATACGCTATACGCCGGCGGCCGGTCCAACGCGGTCGACCACCTGGAGACGGCGCTGCGGCATGGATTTTCTTATGCCACGGTCGGCGCGCCCCTGGTTATCGCCGATGGCCTGCGCGGCCGTAACTACCACCCCGTGCCGGTAGGCGGCAAGCATTTAAAAGAGGTCCGCATCGCCGCGGCTGTGGTGGAAGCGGATGCGATGATCGTTCTGTCCCACGTGAAAGGGCACATGATTACCGGCTTCGGAGGCGCAATCAAGAACCTGGGGATGGGGTGCGGAAACCGGACCGGCAAACAGCAAATGCATTCCGCCTTGAAACCGGTGATTAACGCCGACAAGTGTAAACGCTGCGGCGCCTGTGTGCAGTGGTGCCTGACAAAAGCGGTTACGATGAATGAAGGCAGCGGAGCGCTGATTAATCCTGCGATCTGTACAGGCTGCGGTGAATGTATCGTCTCGTGCACTCACGGCGCGGTGCAAGTGCAGTGGCGCTCCGCGGCTAAAGAAGTTGGCGAGCGCATGGCTGAATATGCCCGCGGGGCGGTTTGGGGCAAGGAAGATAAGAGCGTATTCTTGAACTTCCTTCTCAACGTGATTCCTGATTGCGACTGCTGCGGCTGGAGCGACGCGCCGATTGTACCCGATATCGGCATACTGGCTTCCACTGACGCGGTGGCGATTGACCAGGCTTCCGTGGACCTGGTCAATAATCAGGCCGGCATCAAGGATTCGGCTCTCAAAGATCATTTTGCTGCGGGAGAAGATAAGTTTTACGCCCTGCACCCCGAAAGCAACTACGATGCCAAGTTGGCGCATGCGGCAGAGTTGGGTTTGGGCAGCCGGGATTACGAATTGATCAAATAGGCCGCGGCAGAAATCTCGAAATCGAGGAGGTAGAAGGAGAGCCGTTTGGATAAGCAATCAGTGAGGCGCGCTGTTTTTAAGGAGCGGGATGCCCTGACCCCGGAACAAATCAAGGCGAAAAGCGCTGCTATAGCCGCCAGGTTGTATGCCCTGCCCGCTTACCGCGCCTGCCAAAAGGTACTCTTTTTCCTTTCTTTTCGCAGCGAGGTGAATACCAGGCCGATGGTGGAAGAAAGCTTGCGGCGCGGCAAGCAGGTGCTGGTTCCAAAGGCGGTTCCCGAAACCAGGCGGTTAATCCCGTCCCGCTTGCTGGACTGGGAGAAGGATATAAGGCCCGGTGCTTACGGTATACCGGAGCCTCACCGCGACGCGCTGCGTACTGTTGATCCTGGAGAGCTGGATCTGGTGATCGTGCCGGGCGCCGCTTTTGATCAAAAAGGCAACCGGCTTGGATACGGCGGCGGCTACTATGACCGCTTTTTCTCCTTACTGAAACCGGCGGTACCCCTGGTAGCCCTGGCTTTTGAACTGCAAATCGCTCCTGCGCTACCGGTGGAGCACTGGGACCGGCCTGTTGACTGCATTATCACCGAAGAGAGAGTCATTTTTACCGGCGGTGAGAACAAGAGCGTTTAGTTCTGTTTGGGCGGATTGAAAAAACCCTGAAAAACCATGTCTGTCAACACGGAGCTGAGATGTTCCAGATCGTTTTCATTACCGTTGACAACTTCCCAGATAAAACGGTCAATTAAGAGAATATAAGCCTTGGCTCCGATTTGCGGGTCAAATGTTTTGGCCAATCCCAGCTCCTGGGCGTGTTGAATGGATCGGGTGGCGTTAGCGACAAAATGATCTTTGACCTCTTGCCAGTAAGCCGCGATTGATTCGGATTGGCCGAGAGCTTCCTCGAAAACCTTCATGATCGGACGGTGCTGGTGCGACAAGCGAAAACAGGTCATCATTAGCTCGTAGAAAATTTGCCTCGCTTCTGCAAAGTTAGATGGAGTGAATTCAATATCCAGGAATGTATAAAACTCCTCCAGGACACCGTCTATCACCTTGTTCAGAATATCATCTTTGCCCTTGAAATGACTGTATACGGTTCCATAGCCTACACCGGCCTGTTCACTGATTTTGGCGATGGTAGTCTTGGAATATCCTTCACTTAAAAAAACTTCCAAAGCGGTATCCAGGATCAGCCTGCGTGTAATCCGGCTGCGCAAGTAACGCCTGGGCCGTTTTTGCGGCACATTCGACAAATTCATCCCCCCATTGATATCATCAATACATATTGACATTATATCATTTTATTGCAAAATTTCAAACCTTATTCCTGAACATAGAAAAACAGCACTCTTTACAGAGAGAGTGCTGTTTGGTAAAATATAGTTATTCGGAGAGGTAAGGTTTTCTCATTGTTTTTTAAAAAGCAAAAACATGTTTGCCGATTTGCGTGATTGTCTGGCGGGTGAAAATCCAATAACTGGTAGCAGTGGCCGGGTTGTAATAATAGAGCGCTCCTTCACTGGGGTCGGCACCCTCAAGCGCTTCTTCCACCGCCCGGTAGGCGCTTTCGTCCGGCTCCAACCAAAACTGCCCGTCCGAGACGGCGGTGAAAGCTTGCGGCTCAAAGATTACCCCGGCAACATGGTCCGGAAAATCCGGGTCCTCAACGCGGTTAATGATCACCGCCGCCACGGCGACCTGCCCTTGAAATTGTTCACCCCGGGCTTCACTGTAGACCGCCCGGGCCAGCAGGTCGATCTCCTCTTCGGAAGGTTGGTAGCGTAAGTCCGGATCAGCTTGCGCCTGTTCCACCTGTTGGCCCGGCCTGCCGGTCGCTTTGAAGCTGTTGGCCAGGGCCGGCCCGGCATCGGACACGCCAGCGACCCCGGCCGCATAAAATGTAACCGCGGCAACCATCAGGAAGATACAGCGCTGCACCCTGTTGGTATGCAGCGCCAACTGCCGCTGTAGTTCAATCAAGTGCATCGCATGTGACCTCCTTTCGCTAAGCCTTTGGTTATGTTAAACCATCAACAGCGTTTGGTCAAAGAGGCTCAGCAGGGGATGGTTTGCTGTAACGCCGATCAGCGGGAGAGAGGCGCTTTGACGGTCTAGATACTGCCTAATCGGCGGCTATCCAGCCGACTAGGGGTAATTAAATAAAACTGGAGCGATTGGATGTCTGTCTACGCAATTGGCGATTTGCACCTGTCGCATGATCGGCCCAAGCCCATGGCTGTTTTTGGCCCGGAATGGGACAGCCATCCGGAGAAAATCCGCGCAAACTGGAACCGGGTAGTGGGAGATGAAGATCTGGTAATTGTTAACGGTGATATCTCCTGGGCGATGCAGCTTGTTGAGGCGGCCGCTGATTTAGCCTGGTTGGCTTCGTTAAAAGGGAGCAAGCTGCTCATCCGCGGCAATCACGATTACTGGTGGTCCGCTATCGGCAAGGTGCGCTCCGCCCTGCCCGCAGGCATGTATGCTATACAGAACGATCATTTCGCCTGGGGCTGCTGGGCTGTCTGTGGAACGCGCGGTTGGCTTTGCCCCGGGGAAGACGGCTTTGATCAGGCGGATGATGAAAAGATATTCTTGCGGGAGCTGCAGCGTTTGGATTTGTCACTGCGGAGTGCTGTACGCGAAGGTTTCCAGTCTATCATTGCCGCCTTGCATTTCCCACCCTACACCCGGCAGGGATTATCCAGCGAGCTGACTGTACTGCTGGAAAAAGCCGGCGTCAAACACTGTGTTTTCGGTCATATTCACGATGCCGGACGTGAAACCGTCTTCCAGGGGGAAAAAGGCGGCGTTGTCTATCATTTCACTGCCGCTGACGGTGTCGATTTCACCCCGGTTTTGATCGTCCCGTAGCTGCGCTTAGCGGTACTGCCGCACCCGCTCACGGTTGGTCAATACCCCCACCGTCACCCCAATCACGAAACCGCCCACATGGGCCCACCATGCTACCGGCTGCACACCCATGGCCGAGCCCTGGGCTGCGGCGTTGAACAGCTGCAGGATAAACCAAAAAGCGAGAAAAATAACAGCGGGAACGTGGACGAAAGTGATAAAAAAACCGAGGGGAACCAAAGTGAGCACCCGGGAACGGGGGAAGAGGATAAAGTAGGCGCCCAATATGCCGGCGATAGCGCCGCTGGCTCCAACGAGCGGCATAGCGCCGGTGGGATTGGAGAAAATGTGAAATAACTGGCTGCCGGCTCCCATGGCCAGATAGATGAACAAATATTGCCCATGACCGAGATGACCTTCGACGTTATCGCCGAAAACCCATAGGTAAACCATGTTGCCGATCAGGTGCAGCCAACCGCCGTGTAAAAAGTTGGCTGTGAGCAGGGGTAAAGCGGCGGATAGTAGAACTGGTGTCTGAAAACCGCTTTCAATAAATTGGGCCAACCCTTCAGTCAGCTCCCTGGGTACAGTACCGTATGTATAAATAAACTGGTAGACATTCTCCGGTTCCAGCATCTGCTGGTAAATAAAAACCAGAACGTTTATGATGATTAGCGCGATATTGACCATCGGGAACCGGTAGCGGGGGGCGGTGTCTCTAATTGGAATCATCTTTTGACCTCCTTCTTCTAAGGTACATTATACCCCGAACCGCTGCTCTCTCTGCAAGCATGCGTGCGTTGTTACCTGAACGATTGTCTTTCATGTAATTATTTGCCAAGAGGATCCTTTTTCCCGGTGTCGAATGCAAAGTACAATGTAGCAGCCTGGAGTGAAAACACGAATGTTGGGGAAAAAAGGGTACATATTTCTTTCCGTGCTCCTATTATTGTTATTATTATCTGTTTCGATCTGGCTGAAACAGGAATACGCTTTCTTCGGCATCGGCGGCGGACATCTTCTGCCTGGGGAACCGGATCGCGATCAGCCGGCTGTTACACGCACAATTCGTATCTTAGAACCGGGAACCGCCCAGGAAACCGTGCTTTTAATCATTGCGGCGCCGGCCGAAGGTCCTACGATTATGGTCATGGGCGGGGTGCACGGGGATGAACCGGCGGGCTACCAGGCTGCCGGTATTATCTCCGGGTGGTCCATTGACCGGGGAACCTTGCTGGTATTACCGCGCGCCAATGCGCAGGCGGTAGCGTCCGGCACTCGTTACCCTCCCGGCTCTTTAAACCTAAACCGCTCTTTTCCCGGCAGCGCCGTGGGCAACCCCACTGAACGGCTGGCAGCATCCATCTATGAAGTGATGGCTGAATTCAGGCCGCAATGGGTTGTAGATCTGCATGAAGCCCGTGAATTTGAACGGGTGCAATTTGATGCCTTGGGGCAGACGATCATCTATCCGGAAGACGCTCCTTCTCTGGCCGTGGTTGAACAGATCATCGCCGGTTTAAACCGCTCCCTAATGGAAGAGCTGCACCTGTTTCAGGTAAAGCGGGGCGGTGTCGCGGGAGGGAGTATTTCCGCAGCCCGTTCGCTGGGTCTGGAAAGCTTCACCGTGGAAACCACGCAAGAATTGCCGCTACCGGATCGAGTTAACCAGCACCTGGAAGCCGTTCGCCTGCTTATGTCCATCCTGGAGATCAATGTCCTGGATCACAGTGCGAATTAACCGGATTTATGGGGGCGCTGAAAAGCGCTTTAACCGATTCTTTCATCAACATGATGATTGTGAATACGCCGAGAATGGTGCCAAACGGGGTAAAAACGCATTCAATCGCGGCCATGACAAGGCAGAAGGTATGGGAAACCCGTTTCTGCAGCTTTCGCCCGGCAATGATCACCAGTACGGCGAGAGTCCAGCCGGCTAAAATCACTGCGGCCGCGACCAGTGTAAATAGCCAGCCGACTATCACCGGCGGCGCCTCGCCATCGATCGGGCCAACCCCGATGATTACGATACCAATGACCAGGTGAATGATCGGTATGCAAGCAAACGCGGCCAATAACCCTCCCACGACATAATGAAAAACTGCGAGCAGGTTTAAGTATTGTTCATCTTGCTCCATGGTTCTCCTCCTCTCACAAAAAAAAATCACTTCAAAACACTTATTTCAACATAAAACAGTATTTCCCTGCAGTGACATCTGCAGTTTTTGATATTCGTAATCATCCTTTCGGCCGATGGCAAAATACTCCGTTTGGCGGTTTTCCGGCCAAAATGATGTGCTATTATGAATCTAAGATATAAACCGAGGAGGTTATAATTATGCTTGAACCGGCTGTGCAAGTGATCAATTTCCGCAAGAACTACGGCAGTTTTACCGCGGTGGATCAGATCAGCTTCAAAGTATTGCCGGGGGAAATATTCGGCCTGCTGGGGCCGAATGGCGCCGGAAAGACCACCACCCTGGAATGCCTGGAGGGGTTACGCCGCGCTGACGGCGGTGAGTTGAGAGTGATGGGGGTTAGCCCGGCCCGGGAACCCCGCCGGCTGCTCGGGTTAATCGGGGTTCAGCTGCAGACGGGCTCGCTGCCCGGCTATTGCAGCGTAGCCGAAGCGATGCGTTTCTTCAGCGCCTACCACGGGGTCGCGCCGGATTTCGTGTCCTTGGAGCGCCTCGGTCTCGGTGATAACTTAAAAACCCAGTACCACGCCCTTTCCACCGGGCAAAAGAGGCGCCTCGCCCTGGCCCTGGCTGTCGCCCACCGCCCGCCGGTACTGATTCTCGATGAACCCACCGCCGGGCTGGATGTGGCAACCAGGGCGGCGCTGCACCGGCTTTTAAAGGAGCTGCGCGAGGCAGGCACAACGATCCTGTTATCCACGCATGATATGGCCGAGGCCGAGACGCTGGCCGATCGGGTGGCCATTCTGTTGAAGGGCCGCCTGGCCGCCGTGGGCACTCCCCGGGAGATTACAGCCGCCGGGGCCGGGCTGACCAAGATCTCGGTACGGACGGACGGCGAGTGCCTGGCCGGGATCTCTTTTCCGGGCGTGGCCAGACAATCGCGCCAGGAGGATTATTTAATTTTCTTTACCGCCGCTCCCGGCCCCTCGGTAGCGGCGATGATCGCGCAAATTGATTCTGCCGGCGACCAGCTGATCGACCTGCGGGTGGAGCGGCCGTCCCTGGAAGAGCGATTCCTTGAACTTACCACGGAGGAGGTATCCTGATATGAAAGCGTTCGCCCTTCATTTTTCTTTCGAGTTTGCCGCCGGGTTGCGCAACCGCACACTGCTGATGATGAATTACCTGTTCCCCCTGGGCTTTTACTTCCTGGCGGGTGCGATGATGACCGGCATCAACCCTCTCTTCAGGGAGCAGCTTCTCCCGGCCATGGTGATTTTCGCCGTACTGGCGGGATCGATCCTGGGCCTGCCCGCACCGCTGGTCGAGGCGAGAGAGGCGGGGATCCTGCGCAGTTACCGCATCAACGGTGTCCCGGCGGGATCGCTCCTGGCGATACCCGCCCTTTCCACAGCCATCCACCTGATCCTGGCGGCTGCCGTGATTACCGTTACCGCGCCGCCGGTATTCAAGGCGCCGCTGCCGCAAAACTGGCCGGCCTCTATCCTGGTCTTCCTGCTCATGCTCTTTGCCTACAGCGGACTGGGCTCTCTGATCGGCGTCATTTCCGGCAACAGCCGCCTGAGTATTCTCTGGTCGCAGCTGATTTACCTGCCCTCCATCCTGCTGAGCGGGATGATGGTTCCGGCGGAGATGATGCCGCCGGCATTTATCAAAATCGGCCACCTGCTGCCCGCCTCTTACGCCATGCAGGGATTCATCGGATTGGGCCAGGGTCAGCCTCTACTTTACGAACCCGGCTGGGCTTTGCTGGTGCTGTTGGCGGGAGGTTTCCTGGCTTTCGCCCTGGCGCAATTTCTCTTTACCTGGGACAGCCAAAACAGTGCCCGCCGCGGCCACCCGCTCCTGGCTGTGCTGGCCCTGCTGCCGTACCTGCTAGGCGCCTTACTGCTGGTGTAGCAGTATAGTTTTAAAAGAGGAAAAACGGTGCTGTATTGTGAATTTGTAAGGAGAGGAAACACAGGGAGCTGTACTTGAATTAGTGAATTGAGTGTTACCGGGAGCAAGTGGAAGGGGCACGCCAGGGCGTGCCCTCATCCGGCAATCAATTTATTGCATGGATTTGGAGAAAGAGCATGGAAACAAGCGAAATTGCGATCCTCATTGTGGACGATCACCCTCTTTTCCGGCGAGGAGTGCGCCTCTTCCTGGAGACGGTACCCGGTTTAACACTGGCGGGAGAGGCCGAAGGCGGGGAGTCCGCCCTCGCCTTCCTTGAGCGGCAGCCGGTTAACCTGGTCTTGCTGGATCTGCAGATGCCCGGTCCGGACGGCATTGAAACGGCCCGCCGCATCACGGAGCTTTGGCCAAACACAAAAGTAATCATCCTTACCTCTTTCGGCAGTTGGGACCGGGTTTACAGCGCTCTCAAGGCGGGCGCCGCCGGTTATCTTCTCAAAGACGCCGAACCCGAGGAACTGGTGGCGGCGATCAGGGCGGTCGCCGCCGGTGGCAGTTACCTCGGCGCCCGGGCTACTGAAGAGCTGATCCGGCATGCCGGCCGGGACCAGGAGCGCGGGCCGGCGGACTTGCCTGAACCGCTTTCGGAACGTGAAAAAGAGGTGTTGGCCCTGATCGCCCGCGGTTTGGGCAACCGGGAGATCGCCGGGCGGCTGTTTTTGAGCGAAACTACGGTGAAGACCCACGTGGCGAATATATTGCAAAAGCTCAATGTGAAAAGCCGCACCCAGGCCGCCCTCTATGCCATGCGGGAAAACCTGCTGGATGGAGAAGGAGAATAGAACATGGCCGTGCTCAAAGAAAAAGCAATGAACGTGGGTAACGGGCCGCGCGAAACCGCGGCTGCGCCCCGGATAGATCAATCCGCGGAGGCCGATGCGCCGCAGCGCGGAGGAGGCGATGCCGGTTACGGCAAGGCTTTTCTCTTGAGCGCCAGGGCGGGCGCCGCCTTCGGGTTGATCGCCTCGATCATCTATCTGCAGGTGGGCGAGGCTCCCTGGCACCCGGCCTTTTTTAGCGCCGGGTTAGCCCTGCTGTCAGGCTTTTTAGCGGGCCTGGCCGGCCTGGGCGGAACCTACCTGGACCAGGTTTTATTGCTCTGGGGCATTAAGAAACCGCTGCTGAGAATGGGCGTTAGTTTTGCCGCTCTCGCCCTGGTTATTTATACGATCACTTATACCGGAGCAACCGTCCTGGGAGTAATGCTCCCTGGGCCGGGCCAGCGTTATTCCGTTTGGATGATGCTGGCGGGGTTGGTCTTCGGCGCTGTTTTCGCCCTGATAAACTATCGCGCCGAGCGGCAACGGCAGAGACTGCACATGCTGGAACTGGAAAACCGCCACCTGGCCGACTTGGCCTTACGGGAGGAGCTGTTGCGGGAGGCGGCGCGCAACCTGGCCGTTGCCGAGGAGCGCAACCGCATGGCCCGCGAACTGCACGACTCCATCTCCCAGGGTATGCATGGTATCGTCTACGCCCTGCGCTCGCTGCGCGGCGCCCTGGACGGAAACCCGCGGGGCCTGGCAGTCCTGGGGCACCTGGAGCAGACCGCCGGCGCCACTCTCCAGGAGTTGCGCCGCCTGATCATGGAACTGAATCCGTCGCCTCTCGACGAGCACAGCCTGGCCGAAGCGCTGCGCTTGCATTGCGATATTTTCGCCCGGCGGCAGCAGATCACGCTCGATTTTTGCCTCGGTTATACCGGCGGCCTACAGCCCGAACAGGAGGTGGCCTTATACCGCATCGCCCAGGAAGCCCTGGCCAATATCCAGCAGCATGCCTTTGCCGATCGGCTCCACGTCGCACTAAAAAGTGAAAACGAATCGGTGATCCTCACCATCCGTGATAACGGGCGCGGCTTCAATCCTACTGAAATTACCGGAGGTCACGGCCTGAAAAACATGGCCGCCCGTGCCCGCCAGAGCGGCGGCCGCATCGAGATTCTCTCCCGCCCCGGCAGCGGCACGGCGGTATCGGTCACTGTACCGCTGCAATAACTCTCCCTATGCATTCATCTTTTTAGGACTTCTCTCATTTACCAGCAGGATTATTTTCGCCGGAAAGAGAATTGATGAATGTTTACGTATGTACTTAGAAAAAGCAAGGAGGTTAGAGCTTTGAGCAGTGGGGCAGAGGTTTCAGCATTAAATATGGAAGTCGATGTCAGCCAGGTTAGCACTCTCCTGGAGCCGTACCTGGGTAAAAAGGGTGTGGTTATTCCGGTCCTGCAAAAGGTGCAGGAACATTATGGATACCTGCCGAGACCGGCCATGGAAAAAGTGGCCCGGCTGATGCGTATCCCGATCAGCCGTTTATACGGAGTGGCAACATTTTATGCCCAGTTCAAGATGTCTCCACGGGGCCGCAATATTATCCGGGTGTGCAAGGGGACGGCCTGCCACATTCAGGGCAGTACCAAGATTGGGGATCGCATTGAAGAGATTTTACAGATCAAGGTTAACGAGACCACTCCCGACCTGAAATTCACCCTGGAGGAAGTGGCCTGCATCGGCGCCTGCGCCCTGGCCCCGGTGATGACGATTAACGATGATCCGCACGGCCGCCTGACGCCGGATCGGATCAAAAAAATTCTTGAAAGTTACAAGTAGAAGATTATAGCGGGAGGTAGCTCGATGGAACGATTTATTGATCCCTGTTGTGAACAGTGTACTCACACCAAGAATACGCCATGTAAAGATTTTGTAGAATGTTGCGTGAGCGGCCCGATTTGTCATACGGATCAGGCTTGTGCGGCTAAGAGAAAAGCCATTATTGATAAAGTGGCGATCAATGAGAAATTTGTGATCTGCTAAATAACGCTGCAGTAAGAGGGAGGTTAGAGCAATTTGTATGAGAAACACCTGATGATCTGTGGAGCCACCGGCTGCCTTTCTTCCAACTCGGCCAAGGTTCAGCAGGCCCTGGAAGAAGAGCTGGCCCGGCGGGGGATGAAGGAGAAATACCGCCTGGTCATGGGCGGCTGCCCGGGTTTCTGCGAAGTAGGCCCGATTATTGTAATCTACCCCGATGAGGTATTTTACTGCCGCCTCAAGCCCGAAGACATGGTTGAACTTGTGGAAAAGCACCTGGTGGAGGGTGAAGTCGTGGAGCGGTTATTATACACCGGCCCCGATGTGGATGTGCCGGCCCGTTTCTACGACACTATCCCCTTCTATAAGAAACAAGTATTTAATGTGCTGCACAACAGCGGCATTATTGATCCGGAGAACATCGATCAGTATATCATGCGCGGCGGCTACCGCGCATTTTCCCGCGCCCTGAATCTGGAACCGTTGGCCGTCTGTGACGAGGTTAAAAGGGCGGGGCTGCGGGGCCGCGGCGGCGCCGGTTTCCCCACCGGTCTGAAGTGGGAGTTTACCAATAAGTCCGCCGGAGCTAAAAAGTATGTGGTCTGCAACGCCGACGAGGGCGACCCGGGCGCGTTCATGGACCGCAGCATTCTGGAGGGTGACCCCCATGCCATCCTGGAGGGAATGCTCATCTGCGGCCGGGCTATCGGTGCCGACGAGGGTTATATCTACTGCCGGGCGGAGTACCCGCTGGCGATCAAGCGCCTGAAAATTGCGATCAACCAGGCCGAGGAGTACGGCCTGCTGGGTGAGAATATTCTCGGCTACGGCTTTAATTTTAAGTTGAATATCAAAGAGGGAGCGGGCGCTTTTGTCTGCGGTGAAGAGACGGCGCTTTTGGCTTCCATCGAGGGCAAACGGGGCATGCCGCGGCCGCGGCCGCCTTTCCCGGCCCAGGCCGGCCTCTTCGGCAAACCGACCACGATCAATAACGTGGAGACCTTCGCCAATATTCCGCTTATCCTCAAAGAAGGCGGCGCGGAAGAGTACGCCAAGATCGGCACCGAGGGCAGCAAGGGCACCAAGGTGTTCGCCCTGGCCGGCAAGATCCGCAATACCGGTTTATGCGAGGTTCCGATGGGCATCACCGTGCGTGAGATTATCTTCGATGTGGGCGGCGGGATTAAGGGAGGACGCGACTTCAAAGCTGTTCAAGCCGGCGGTCCTTCCGGCGGCTGTATCCCCACGGAGCAACTCGATCTGCCCATTGATTACGATTCCCTGACCAAGGCCGGGGCGATCATGGGCTCCGGCGGTTTAGTGGTCATGGACGACCGCACCTGCATGGTCGACCTGGCCCGTTATTTCTTGAGTTTTACCCAGAAAGAATCCTGCGGCAAGTGTATCCCCTGCCGGGAAGGGACCAAGCGAATGCTGGAGATCCTGCAGCGGATCACCGAGGGCAAGGGCGCCCCCGCGGACCTGGAGAAGCTCGATTCGCTGGCTTTTTCAATCAAGGACAGCGCTCTCTGCGGCCTGGGTCAAACCTGTCCCAACCCGGTTTTAAGCACGATCCGCTACTTCCGCCACGAATACGAGGAGCATATCAACGAAAAATTCTGCCGGGCCGGATCCTGTAAGGCGCTCTTCAATTATTATATTGATCCCGAAACCTGCATCGGGTGCCGCCTCTGCGTGAAAGTCTGCCCGGTGGGCGCCATCTCCGGCGAGCGAAAAGAGCCGCACGTGATCGATCAATCGCTCTGCACCCGCTGCGGCAGCTGCGTGGAGAAGTGCCGCCAGAACAGTTTTCTTATTACCCGCGTAGGGAGGGAAGCCGATGTCAGCAATTAAGTTAACCATAGACGGACTGCAAATTGAAGTGCCGCCGGGGACCACGATCCTCGAAGCGGCGCGGCAGCTGGGGATTGATATCCCCACCTTCTGCCACGACCCCGAGCTGGAGCGGATGGGGGCTTGCCGTATCTGCGTGGTGGAAGTGGAAAAAGCGCGGGCCCTGGTAGCTTCCTGCAGCGCGCCCGTGGGGCCGGAGATGGTGGTCTACACCGATTCCGAGCGGGTGCGCCAGTCGCGTATTACCATCCTGAAGCTGATCCTGGCCAACCACCCCCTGGAATGCATCACCTGCGAGAAGACAGGAGAGTGCAAGCTGCAGGACTATTGCTACCGTTACGGCGTTTCCGCCACCGACTATGAAGGGGAAAGCAAGAACCTGCCGCTGGACGACACCAACCCCTTCTTTATCCGGGATATGAACAAGTGCATTCTCTGCGGCAAATGTGTCGGCAAGTGCCAGGAGATTAACGGCGCCGGGGCGATCGATTTCACGCAGCGCGGTTTTATCACCAATGTCGGCCCCGCTTTCGGCGATCCGATTGAAGAGTCTTCCTGCGTATTTTGCGGCATGTGTGTCGATGCCTGCCCCGTCGGGGCCTTGGTTCCGAAAGCCGGTGTCGGCAAGGGGCGCCCCTGGGAAGTGGAGAAAGTGAAGACCGTCTGTCCCTACTGCGGCACCGGCTGCTCCATCCACCTGCATGTCAAGGACGGCCGGATCATCGGGGCAAGCCCCGATTTCGACAGCCCGGTGAACCGGGGGCACCTTTGCGCCAAGGGCCGCTTCGGCTGGGACTTCGTGCAAAGTGAAGAGCGGTTGACCCAGCCGCTGATCAAGCAGGACGGCATCTTTGTCGAGGCGGAATGGAATGAAGCGCTCAACCTGGTGGCCGCGAAGCTGAAAGCGGTGACCGGCCGCTACGGCGCCGACTCCCTGATGGGCTTAAGCTCGGCCAAGACCAGCAACGAGGACAACTATCTTTTCCAGAAGCTGGTGCGCCACCTGGGTACGAACAACGTGGACCACTGCGCCCGTCTCTGACACGCTCCCACGGTGGCCGGTCTGGCCACAGCTTTCGGAAGCGGCGCGATGACCAACAGCATTGAAGAGATTACAAACGCGAAAGCGATCCTGGTGATCGGATCCAATACCACCGAGACCCACCCGGTGATCGCCTACCGGGTGCGCGAAGCGGTGCGCAAAGGGGCCAGTTTGATCGTGGCCGATCCGAGGGAGATCGACCTGGTCAATATCGCCCACTACCACCTGCCGTTGAGGCCGGGCACCGATGTGGCTTTAATCAACGGTCTATTGAACATCATCATCTCAGATGACCTGGTGGACGTCGACTTTATCGAGAAACGAACCGAAGGATATGATAAGCTCAAAACGGCCGTGGCCCGGTATACCCCCGAATATACCGCACAGATCACCGGGGTCCCGGCGGATGCGCTGCGGGGTGCCGCGAGAGCTTACGCTGCGGTAGACAATGCCGCCATTTTATACACCATGGGTGTCACCCAGCATACCTCCGGCACCGATAATGTCCTGGCGCTGGCCAACCTGGCCATGGCTACCGGCAACCTGGGCCTGGAATCATCCGGCGTCAATCCCTTACGAGGCCAGAACAACGTCCAGGGAGCCTGTGATATGGGCGCTCTGCCCAACGTCTATACCGGTTACCAGAAAGTGGGCGATACGGCCGCCCAGGAAAAATTCGGCAAGGCCTGGGGTGTAACACTCTCCGATCAACCGGGTCTCACCGTGACCGTGGCCATGGAAAAAGCGCATGAAGGCAAGATCAAGGCGATGTTCATCATGGGTGAAAATCCGGTGTTGAGCGAAGCGAACGCCTCATACGCTGTCGAAGCGCTCGAAAGACTCGACTTCCTGGTGGTGCAGGATATTTTCATGACCGAAACAGCCGCGTTCGCCGACGTTGTTTTGCCCGCCGCCTCTTATGCCGAGAAACTGGGCACTTACACCAATACCGAGCGCCGTGTGCAGTTGAGCTTCCCCGCCGTGGCGCCTCCCGGCGACGCCCGGGCCGACTGGTCCATCATCGCCGACCTGGCAAACCGGCTGGGCTTTGCCTGGCAGTATGGCGGCCCCGAGGATATCTTCAAGGAGATCACCTCGCTGACGCCCAGTTATGCCGGCTTATCATATGACCGCCTGGCGGTGAAAGGCCTGCAGTGGCCTTGCCCCGCCGCCGATCACCCCGGCACACGTTACCTGCACGAGGGTAAATTCAGCCGCGGCCTGGGCCTCTTTACGCCGGTGGAATACCGTCCTGCCGCCGAAGAGGCGGACGCGTCGTTCCCCTTCATATTATCCACCGGCAGGCACGCTTTTCATTACCACACCGGGACCATGTCCCGCCGCTCGCACGGGTTGGAGACACACCGCCCCGAAGAGCTGGTCCAGGTCAACCCGCAAGACGCGGCCGGGCTGGGCCTGGCCGATGGCGATACGGTGGAAGTGGCCTCCCGGCGCGGTAAAGTAGAAGCCAAGGCTGTTGTAACTGAAATGGTCCCGGCGGGAACCGTCTTCATGACCTTCCACTACAAGGAAGCGGTGGCCAACTTGCTCACCAATGACGCGCTCGACCCGGTTGCCCGTATCCCTGAACTGAAGGTTTGCGCGGTCAGAGTAAGAAAAGTCGGTTAGCCCGTTGATTTAACTTTAAAACCAGGTCCTAAACGTGAGTGAGCCCCTGCCGACTGCAGGGGCTCATATAGATCAAGAGGACTCCAGTAAGCGAGCCACCAGGCGAAAAGCGGCAAGGCAATGCCTGTGAAAACTATTGTTTGTATTGTTCAACTATATCTGATTTAATAGAGGTATTATATGGAGAGAGAGCGAGGCTTAGCATTTGAAACTATTAAGCCGGGTTACCCTTAAGTATCCGATTATTCAAGGAGGGATGGCCGTACGTGTTTCGACGGCTCCCTTAGCGGCCGCTGTAGCTGTTTCCGGGGGAATCGGTGTGATAGGCGCTACCGGCATGGCCATTGAGGAACTGCGCCAGGAGATCAGAAAGGCCAGACGATTAGCAGGAAGCGGGATTATTGGGGTTAATATCATGTTTGCAGTACGCAATTTTGCGGAAGTGGTGAAGGCTGCTCTCCAGGAAAAAGTGGATCTGGTTATCTCCGGCGCCGGTTTTTCAAGGGATATCTTCGGTTGGGGGAAAGAAGCGGGTGTGCCCATTGTAACCATTGTTTCTTCCGCGCGCCTGGCCCGGATAGCGGAAAAGTACGGCGCCGCGGCCATAATCGCCGAAGGTTCCGAAGCAGGCGGACACCTGGGTACTGACCGCTCCACCCGTGAGATATTACCGGAAATAAAGGGCGCTGTAAACATACCGGTAATTGCGGCCGGTGGGATAACCGACGCAGATGATATCGCTGAAATGATGCAGCTGGGCGCGGATGGTGTCCAGTTGGCTACCCGGTTTGTATTAAGCAAAGAGTGTACTGTATCCGAAGCCTTTAAAAAACATTACTTGAGCGCCCGTGAAGAAGATGTGGTGATCATTAAAAGCCCGGTCGGCTTGCCGGGCCGGGCCATCAGAAATCCATTCTCAGACCGGATCGCGCGCGGCGAAGTGCCCAAAATAGAGCATTGCAGCAGCTGCCTGAAAGAGTGCTCCCGGGAGTATTGTATTCTCGAGGCCCTGGATAACAGCCGGAAAGGCAATCTAAACCAGGGGGTCGTCTTTTCGGGGAAAAATGTATTTAAAATAAAGGAGATCCTGCCCGTTAAAAAGATCTTCGAGAACCTGGTGCGGGCCTTTAACCCGTAAATAATAAATTGGTGTCAGGCACTGACTTAAGACATAACACATGTCTTAAGTCAGTGCCTGACACCTTAGAGTTAGTGAGCCGACACTTTTTGAAACAGCTCTCCGCTATCTTCACCATCCTGATTAAACAGGCAGCAGCGGGCCGGGGCCAGCCAGGCTTGCCGGAAAATCTGCTCCATCGGGATGGCTCCCCGATCCGGTATGCCCGCATTCCTTCCAGGCGGCTGATCATGGATTTAATGTTTTTCTGATCATACTCCACTATTTTCATTGGCGGTTGCATCCCGGTGCAGGTGGGGTAGGATATTGGCATTGCCTTGGTGAATTATACATTGGATAATAAAACACGCTAAAACTGTCAGCAGTGATGGGGGATTGGTAAACGATGAGCGGACCGAGTAATGCCGATCGTTTTTTAAATGCGTATGCGGTAATTGAACACGAAATGCAAAAAATGCTGGATTTGAAGGATCGCCGCCGGTTTTACGACCTCATTGATAAGGCTGCCAGGGTCAATCCGGTCATCAATCGCTACAAGTTTGACCTGAAGGAGTACGGCGACCTGCGCAATGCGATCGTGCATGATCGGGCTGACGGCCAGGTTAT
The DNA here is from genome assembly GCA_040751775.1 of Bacillota bacterium. Taxonomy (GTDB): domain Bacteria; phylum Bacillota; class Dethiobacteria; order DTU022; family DTU022; genus JBFMGD01. The sequence goes on from JBFMGD010000006.1 coordinate 66,594, forward strand.
CGCCGAACCGAACAACGATGCTGTGGCCGCTATCGAGCGTATCGCCGGCATGCTGCTGGAACCGCCCAGGGTTGTGCCCCTTTTTCAAAAGCGAGTGCTCACCTTATCTGCAAGCGAAGCCGTGACCAGGGCGGTGAAGGAAATGAGCAGGCACGCCTATACCCAGGTGCCGCTAATTGAAGCGGATACCATGATCGGCCTGTTAACCTCAAATATGATCGTAAAATGGATGGGGAAAAGCTTAACGGACGGCTCGCTTGATCTCGAGCAGACCACGCTCGGTGATGTACTGCGTATCGTGGGGCATGAGGACAACTATCGTCTCGTCTCGATCAACACGTCACTGTTTAAAGTAGTGGATCTGTTTTACCGCTGCCAGGTGGAAGGAAATAAGCTAGAGGCTGTACTGATTACCGAGCATGCCAATACTTCTGAACCGCTTATCGGCATTATCACCAACAGAGATCTACCCCTGGTACAGCGGGAGCTGGACCAGGCCGGCCGTGAGGGGCCGAATGAGAAGTGAGAAATGGACGGGCTCATTTCTTCACGAGGCCATATATGGTAAAATTTCAAGTTAAGCAATAGAGATGGCGGGAGATGAAATAACGGTGCAGATTGGGCTGGTCGGCCTGCCTCAGGCCGGAAAAACAACTTTTTTTAACCTGCTGACCGGAGCAAACTGCTCCACGGATTATACCGGGGCAGATGAAGTGCACAGCGGCAGTGCGGTAGTCCCCGATGTAAGAATCGACTTTTTGGAGTCTCTCTACAAGCCGCGTAAAAAAACTTATGCCCGCATTGAATTCAAAGATATCCCCGGCGTGCGCATGGGCGAAAGCGCGGCCCGGGCTACCCGGCTTCTGGATGAAGCTCGCGGCGCCGATGCGCTGGTTCAGGTAGTGCGTGCATTCACTTCCAAAGAGGTTGCCGCCATGGTCGGTGCGCCGGCGCCGTACCGGGATCTTACCGATTACAGCGCTGAGCTGCTGCTGGCGGATATGGATGCCGTGGAAAAGCGGCTTGCCCGTATTAAACACGCGCCGAAGGTTAAAAAAGATGCCGCCGCTCAAGTGGCTGTACTCGAGCGGTTACTGGAGGCGTTGGGAGAGGAACGGCTCGTCAGCAGTGTTCAGCTAAACGAAAGCGACCGGCAGCTGTTGGCCGGCCAGAACTTCTTGAGCGAGAAGCCGTTTATCGCGGTGATCAACCTGGATGAAGCGCAACTCGCTACCGGAAGCTGCCCGGACCGTAAGGAAATCCTCGACTATACCGCCCCCAAAGGGATTCCCGTGCTGGAGATTTGCGCCCAGGTGGAAATGGAGATCAGCCGGCTTTCCCCCGGGGAGCAGGTTGAGTTTTTAAAGGACCTGCAGTTAAACGAATCCGGCCTGGGACGGTTGTCCCGCACTGTTTATGAACACCTCGGGTTGGTCTCATTTTTCACGGTGGGTGAAGATGAGGTCAAAGCCTGGACGGTGCAAAAAGGCACTCCCGCCCGGCAGGCGGCGGGCAAGGTGCATTCCGATATCGAGCGGGGCTTCATCCGGGCGGAGATATTCCATTACGCGGATATCGCACACTGGGGCAGCGCCGCCAGGGTTAAAGAGATGGGCCTGTTCCGGCTGGAGGGGAAAGAATACTTGGTTAAGGACGGCGACATCATCAATTTCCGCTTCAACGTCTAGCGCCGCCCTGAAAGGAGAGCTAATCATGAAATACCGCGCATTTAAGCTGGAACGTTATTTTGCTTTGTATGAGTTCAGCGTTAAATATCTGCTCAGCCCATCCGACTGCGAGAGCCTCTCCATGCAAGAGCTGCTGGAGCTGGCCGATGAAGAGTGCCTGCGCCTCTGGCACGATTTGAAACTCGGCTACACGGAATCGGCGGGCCACCCCCTGTTGCTGGAGGAGGCGGCCGGTTTCTACGGCGAGCTTTCCGCCGCGGATCTTTTAATCGTCAATCCCGAAGAGGGGATCATGATCGCCATGCAGGCGTTGCTGGAAGAGGGGGATGAAGTGATCGTCCTCGAACCGTCGTACCAGTCGCTGCAAGAAATTCCCAGGGTTTTGGGCTGCCGGGTGATCAGCTGGCCGCTCCTGGTTCAGGATGGACGATGGCAGCTTGATCTCGATTTCTTGAAGGCAAAGCTGACGCCGCGCACCAAAATGATCACAGTCAACTTTCCGCATAACCCGACCGGTTTTCTGCCGGAAAAAGAAGTATTCTTGGAGCTGTTGGAGCTGGCGGCAGTACGGGGTTTGTACGTTTTCTCCGACGAGATATACCGCATGCTCGAGCATGAGGCTGCTTCGCGCCTGCCGGCTGCCGCGGATGTTTATGCCGGGGCGATCTCCCTGGGCGGCCTTTCCAAATCTTTCGGCTTGCCGGGCCTGCGCATCGGCTGGCTGGCCACCCGTGATCAAAAGGCGCGCAAGAGGTTTGCGGTGCTCAAAGACTACACCTCGATCTGCAGCAGCGCGCCCGGCGAAATCCTGGCTGTGATCGCCCTCCGGGCGAAAGAGCAAATTGTTCGCCAAAAACTGGCTACCGTTTTGCGGAACCTTAATACAGCGCGTCAATTTTTTAACAAGCACAGCGGCCTCTTCCAGTGGCTTGAACCAAAAGCCGGCTCAACCGCCTTTCCCCGCTTTCTTGCCGCCCGGCCGGTGGAGCGCTTTTGCCGGGAACTGGTGGAGCAGAAAAACGTAATGTTGTTGCCCGGCGATGTCTTTGATTTTCCGGGCAATCACTGCCGCATCGGGCTCGGCCGCGAGAACTTTCCGGCAGGACTGGCCCTGCTGGATGAATTTATCGGCAGCGGCACAGGAAGCGGTTCCTGATTGCCTCATGCATGCATGGATGCAGGCCGGTAGGGGCACGGCATGCCGTACCCGTAAGCCATGGATGGCGATTGTCGAGGGAAGCCCAGGCGGAAGACCGTCAGTGAGCCGTTGCACTTTTAACAGGGGCTCGTCTTCTTTTTTCAGAGCCAGGCGGACCCTTTTTTGTAAAATAATATAGACATTTGCTGCTTAAAGGGTAGAAGTCGTTTTGCTGCTCTTTTAAGAAACGCTTCAATGCCTCTTGAGCATCGGCCTCGCAAGCAAAGGTAAGCTTCATGAACTTGTTTACCGCTTTTTCCAGCCCGGTTTTTTGTTTCTTTAGCCGAGTATTAAGGCTTTTTAGCTTGCGTTGATCCAGTCTCATCACGTTCTCACCTTTTATTCCAGAGCTTTAGTTTGGTTGTTTTCGGTTTTCAAAGAACAGGGGGTGCAAACTCTACTGACAAAGCCTGAACGTCCTCAATGCCGGTCTCTACCGGTAAGGCTCGCCCGGGTAGTTGGATTCAAATATTGCAATAGCTATTTGTTTTATTTGTTCTTCGGATAGTGTCACCAACTGAACCATGATATTTTTATCCACATTAATCTGCGGGTATTGGTCCTCATGCTCCAGGATAAATTGGATCATGTCCTGATAAACCCGGGAATTGGCGGCAGCATGGTTGTCGCTACTGTCGCTGCCCAGGGTCGGACTGTGCAGGTTGGCCAAAGTTCGGTACTGCATCTCCCCATAGGCTAATTCGGATAACTTGGCCCTGTACTCATACTCACCGGACCATTGACTGCGGAAACTTTTTATCCAAAGCGTGCTGTCCCTCGTGAACAATAATCGCGGTGAAGAAGAAGTTCTCCTGTATTCTGTTGGCTATATATTCATCTCTGAGTTCAACGGCGATACCGCATTGTTGCATATAGTCTGGCATTGTCGGGATCAAGCTTGATGGCCTTTTCCAAAATATTTATGGCAGTACCGTAGTTCTGATATATTTTGTATTCCATGAACCCGTAATTTGCCAGGGCGACCACATCGGTCAATCCCTCATCCATTTTATCCTGCAGTAGAGATCTGGCCTGCTCGAATTCAAGCCGGCCAAAGAGTTGATCTATTTCCCTTCTTAGCTCCATATCGATTACCACTTCAGTCGATTCATTCACAGGTCCGCAAGCGGCGGCAAGAATAGGCAGCGTGAATATAAGAAGTATAAGCGAGATTATGACCGGTTTCTTCACCTTAATTTCCTCCTCAAATGAATCGAATGGCATACTTGGATTATACGGCAGGATTATCTCTTAGAATTCTTTACATTTTTTTGAAAACCTTTTTACTGAGGAAATACGCCTTATCTACCAATGATCGATCGGGCCGATAGGGTAAATCGGCCTGGGAATATGCTTGTATTCCATCTCAAAAATATTGACGTTGGTGGTGCCCGGGGTAATCATTACGGCCGGGATGCAGTAATGGGTCATATTGATCGGGGGTGGAACCGGCAGGCCGCAGGTGTAAGGGGTCTGTCGGGCTCCGGGCTTTTTTTGCCGGTTTATGAAATAGAACGGCGAAGCCCGGGAGGTCATCGTGGTCGGCGGCCATTACGATACCTGGTTCGGCGGAGCGCTGGATAACCTTGCCTCACAGGGATCAAAAGAGATATCGGTTTTCCGGGAACGGGTCGAGGGCTTTTTGTCGGCAATGAGCGAGATGCAAATCCCGGTTAAACCGGAGTTCATTCTTTACGGCCATAAACCCAACAAAGATGTTGGGCTTGAACTTACCCGTAGACTGATCAAGTTGGACGCACGGCCAACAGCCATTTTTGCCGCAAACAACTCTCTGTCCGTGGGCACGGTTCTGGCGTTGCAGCAGGCGGGCTTAAGCGTGCCGCAAGATGTATCGGTCGCCTGTTTTGACGATAACGATGCAAATTCATTTAATCCATTCTTTACCTCGGTTATCCAACCGGCTTACATGATTTCAACGGCACCGAACGCCCCGGCGCTGTTTACCTGGCGGCCGCACTTGCCGCCCATGATCAAAAGGGACTGCCTGCTTTCGGCATATACGGCAAGGACGTTCAGGATAGCGATGCTCCCGAAATACCTGCGGATGTCCGGGAAAAGCTGCTCCAGTTTGCCCGGGCCGGCCTGGCTGCAGCGCATATGCGGGGCAAGTCGTACCTGGCCATGGGAGGGTATCCATGGGGATAGCCGGTTCAATCGTTGATCCGGATTTTCTCGAGGATTATCTCGGACTGCGCTATGAGATGATCGACATGTCTGAATTTATTCGCAGGATCGACCAAAAGATCTATGACGATCAGGAATTTAAACGGGCCATAAAATGGGTCAAGTCCAACTGCACGGAAGGGCCTGATCTAAATCCGGCGGCAGTACAGGTTTCCAGGGACAAAAAAGAGCGGGATTGGGAAATCGTAGTCAAAATGACGCTCATCGCCCGCGACTTAATGGTTGGGAATACAAAACTAAACGAGCTTGGTTTCGGCGAGGAAGCGCTGGGCCACAATGCTATCCTGGCCGGCTTTCAGGGACAGCGACAATGGACGGACCATTTTCCCAACGGTGATTTCATGGAAACGATACTGAACTCTTCTTTTGATTGGAATGGGTCCAAGCAGCCTTACCTTATGTCTACAGAAAACGATTGTCTAAACGGCGCAGCCATGCTTTTCGGCCATCTCTTAACCAATACCGCCCAGGTATTTGCCGACGTCCGCACATACTGGAGCCCGGAAGCGGTGAAAAGGGTAACCGGCCGGGCGCTTAAGCCTCCGGCGGAAAACGGGTTGATCCATTTAATCAACTCGGGTTCGGTTTGCCTCGATGCGACCGGCCGGCAGACAATGAACGGGCAGCCGGCGATCAAGCCATTTTGGGATATTACCGCTGAAGAGATAGAAAAATGCCTCTCCGCGGTTCGTTTCCGTTATGCAAATCTGGGGTATTTCCGCGGCGGCGGTTTCTCTACAGAGCTGGTCACTGTGGGCGGCATGGCGGTTACCATGTCCCGGGTGAATCTGGTGAAGGGGCTCGGGCCTGTTCTGCAGATCGCTGAAGGGTATACCGTGGATCTGCCTGACGAGATTCAAACCGTTCTGATTAACCGGACTGACCCAACCTGGCCGACGACCTGGTTTGTGCCCAGGTTAACCGGAAAAGGCGCATTTACGGATGTTTATGCGGTGATGAACAACTGGGGCGCGAATCACGGCGCCCTGAGCTGCGGCCATATCGGAGCCGACCTGATCTCCCTTGCAGCTACGCTGCGTATCCCCGTGGCGATGCACAATGTGAGCCGCGAAAGCATTTTCCGTCCCAAGGCCTGGGCTGCCTTCGGCACCGGCGGCCTTGAGAGCGCCGATTACCGGGCTTGCGCCGCATTTGGCCCGCTCTATAGGAAATAGCAGATACCCGTAATTGTTGGCGTCATGTAAGGAGGAGTGCAATGGGTAGAGAAAAACTGGTTTTAGGGCTGGATTTCGGCACCGATTCGCTAAGGGCGGTGGTGGTGAATACTGCAACCGGCCGGGAGGAAGCCGCTGAGGTTTCCGATTATTCCCGCTGGAGCTCCGGAGAATATTCCGATCTGGCCGGTAACCGGTTCAGGCAGCACCCCCTTGACTACATCGAGGCTCTTGAATTAGCCGTAACCGGGGCCCTGGCCCAGCTGACGCCCGGGGCCGGAAAGATGGTAGCGGGGATCGGAATTGACAGTACCGGTTCGACCCCCTGTGCGGTCGAAGCGGTTCGGTCATCCCGGGATTGATCGGCCTGGAAGCCGGCCAGTCTGCTTTTGGCGATGTTTATGCATGGTTTAAAGAGCTGCTCTCCTGGCCTTTAAAAGCTATCTTGAAGAACTTTTTATCTGACGTTGGGGAAGTCGCCGGCAACCTTGCCCGGGAAACGGAGGCGCTGATAATGCAGCGGCTGGCTGAGGAAGCGGCAGGCATACAACCCGGACCGGGAACGGTTTTGGCGTTGGACTGGTTGAACGGGCGCTGTACTCCCTATGCCGACCAGAGATTAACCGGGGCGATTACCGGTTTAACTTTGGGTACGTCCGCGCCGGCCGTGTTTCGGGCGCTGGTTGAATCGACTGCCTTTGGTTCAAAAGCCATCTCAGACCACATTATTAAAGCGGGAATTCCCGTGAAAGAGGTTGTCGCGCTCGGTGGAATTGCCCAAAAAAGTGATCTGGTCATGCAAATTACCGCGGATATCCTGGGCATGCCGGTTAAAGTTGTCCTCTCCGGGCAGGCCTGCGCCCTGGGGGCGGCGATGTTCGCTTCAGTCGCCGCAGGCAGGGATCTTTCGCAACGTTGGCGAGGCCCAGGAGCAGCTGGGCAGCGGGTTTAGCAACATGTACCGCCCGGAGGAGACGCGAACCGAAACTTACCACCGCCTTTATCAAGACTACCTCAAACTTGCGGAACTACTGGAAGAACAAGCCCGCATTGAGGGTTAGCATTGTCCCCTTGCAACCCGGACCGGTTTTTACCGTTTCGCATGGCCGGGGGATGATTGCCGGCCCACTCTACCGTTAAGGATCTGGAACGACCCTTTAATGGGCGGTCTTGTCGATCGCATCGGCGTTACCCGCTGGGGCAAGTTCAAGCCTAACCTATGTGTTTTTCGGAATGGCGTACACCTTTATCACCATCCCTTAAGGCACCCTTACCACAGCTTTGACCGAAGACCCGGCACAGCGCACTCAACTGACAGCGGTCAGGGGCTTTTTGGCAGTGCTGGGCGGTTTTATTGTTGCTGCCGCCACCATTCCACTGGTGGAGCTGCTGGGCGACGGCAATCCTGCCCGCGGCTGGCAGATGGTAGCGCTGATCTACGCCTCGCTGGTGACCGTTATGTTTTTTATCTGTTTCAAGAGCACGCACGAGCGCGTTTTTTCCCAGCGCGAGGGGAAAAGCGGGGGCCTGCACGAGATAATCAAGGTTGTTTTGTCCAACCGGCAGTGAAACAAGCGAAACGGTAATCATCATGAACCTGGAAGAAACTTTCCGCCTGGAAGTCTTTAAAATGCTCAAGAAAGAAGAGAAGATAACGGACAGAATTATTGAGAATATGATGGGTTGGCACTACAGCGGTTTTAACGTCTATTGTGGAAAAAGGATTTGGCCGTCGAACAGCGAGGGGCTCGAATGGCTGGCCCAGTACATCATCCGGGCGCCCATCTCCCAGGATCGTATGATCTACATCCTAAGCAGCTGAAACCAAAGATGACGTGGCCTTAGGTGATTTACCAGTCCAAGGATAAATGTAATCACCCGTCGGCATTCACTTTTTCCTATGAATCTCATCATGGCAAACGGTACACAGGGTAATTAAATTCTCTTCGGTGTTTTCTCCACCTTTAACATGTTCCTTAACATGATGGAGCTCCAGATGTCTTGGGTCCGATTTATCCCATAAATCTTTATCCCAAGCGCATTGCACACATTTATAACAATCTCTTCTTAATACTAGTCCTCTAATGTAATCGGATATTCTACGGTCATGTTCGGGGCTTTGACGGAGGGATTCCAAAAGATAGGTTCCAACCGGGAGATCAGGGTCTCCCGTGTTCTTTGTTATTACCGGCCAGCCGTATTCCGTTCTCAGTTCTCTCACTCGTCTAGCCCATTCCGTTTTATCACCGGCTACGTAACGAAGTTCTTCTCCGGTAACCTGCTTACCGACATGATGTTGTAAATATCGTAGTATCTTATTTCTCACGGAGTCTTTACTTTTACGAATGTCGTTGGCTATATTCCAACGGTAAGCGGCATAGATATCCTGTGTTTGCGATATTAAAATATACTCGTTCGGCTTTACGTCCTCAGCATTGAAATTGTCAATGCTGAATTCATCTTCCTGTGACATTTCTTTGGCCGTTAAACCGCTTATGATCGACCAACCGAATTGAACTCTTTTTCTCTGACGCGCCTCGCATACTCCTGAATCCCGGAAATGATGAAAAGCTCGTCACCGTTAATAACGGTTAGGGGATACTTTTGAAAATAGCGTAAGATTCTTTGGCGGGCACCGGTTGGCGTTTCATTTTCCGAAACGGAAAGGGAGATGCCAAGCGCACGAAACTTGCCCAAGACCTCAACCAGGGAAAGCACCTTCGGCCTTAATTCTTCTTTCTTTAATTCCGATTCAAAATTCGATATCAACGTTTGAAGTTCTTTTCTTATCGATTCTGGTCGGTTTTTTTCAAAAGGTCACTCTCCTCTATGACTCCAAGAAGTCTTTGATTTTGTCCAAAAAGCTGTCCGGATTACGAAGTTCACACTGCCATACCGTAAGGACACGCCAACCATGGGACTGTAAAATTTGTAGGTTGTTTCGGTCGCGTACAATGTTGGTGTCGAGTTTTTTGTTCCAAAACTCCGTATTAGTGGTGGGTCTGGAGGAACGTTTACAATTTTCGTGGCCGTGCCAAAAGCAACCATGCACAAAGATGATTTTTTTATGTCTTTTCAGTACGATGTCGGGTTTGCCCGGTAATTTAGAGCTGTTTTTTCTAAACCGATAGCCTAATCTATGCACCATAGAGCAGACTGCGATTTCGGGGGTTATCCCTTGACCGTGAACCCTGGACATTATCCAACTTCGTTTATCTTTGTCAAAGACATCCATGGGTATTCTTCTTCCTGTGTAAGCAGGACATAGACAATATCGGCGATTCTGGCGGCCAGTAACGGGGGTACTGCATTGCCGATTTGTTTGGCAACTTCAATTTTGGTTCCGGTAAAGATAAATGAATCGGGAAATAGCTCTGCAGGCGTGCGGCTTCCCGGTGAGTGATCGGCCTGTGCTGCTCTGGATGTAAATAGCGCCCTTTTTCAGGTTTATAGAATTCGGTACGAATAGTGAATGCCGGTCTGTCCCACCAGAGTCGTCCGAATAAATCCGTCCCGCCGGTTTCTTTTCTAATCCGGCATTCGGGCGTAAGTTCGGGGGCGATTCGCTGTAAATCAAAGCGGTTCATGCCTTCTTCGGGAATCGCTTTATATCTTTGTACGCTGAGCGGCGTGGGAGACCGGCCGAAATGTAAGTCTAAAGGAGGCGGAACATCCCTGATGCTCGTCCCTTCGGGCCGGGGCAGATCAGAGATAGCGTCTCTGACATTTCTCCATCGTTGAGGCGACTGTAAATACGAATCGTTCTGCAATGAAATACCAATTTCTTGTTGAAGCCCGTTGTCGGGGTTGTAGTGAGTTTTTCTCGGAGTGAATATTATCGATGGATCGATTTTCGACCCAATGATTACCGCTCTGGTACGGGTCTGGGGGACCCCGTAATCTGCGGCACATAGTTTGCCCGAAACCACTTTGAAACCTAATTTTTCCGCTGTACGGACGATCTCCCTATGTTCATGAGACCCCAGCAGCTGCGGTACATTCTCGATGACGAATACTTAGGCGTCGCAATTTTTGACTATATCGAGATACGGACGCCATAACTGGTTGCGAGGGTCGTCTTTTCTGTTTTTGTTCAGCAGACTGAAGCCCTGGCAGGGCGGACCGCCGATGACAACATCAGCTTTGGGTATTTCCATATTCGGATCAGCGAGAATATCGTTGATATCACCCAACACACAGTGGCTTCCGAAATTTATGTTATATGTATCGACACAATACTTGTTGAAATCATTGGCCCAGACAGGTTCAAAGTTATGTCCGAACGCCCGGGTAAATTCCAGAGTCATTCCTCCTGCTCCGCTGAATAAATCAATTAGCATAAACCGGCGGTACTCAGATACAGGTCGGTTGGATGAGCGTTCTCGGTAAATCGTATCATCTTCTTTGATTAGCTGAGCTTCGTATTCATTTCTTTTTTGGTGTTCTCTCATGTTAAAATAACCTTCAATAACCGGCATATGGAGACCTCTTTTCTAAATTTCAATAGTTAATTCCGAATTCCTGCATTATGTCGAAGCTAATCCGACTCAAATTATACCAAACGTTTGTTCGGTTGACAAAAAAGTTGTATCGGATCGGGATGCGTTGGTCCAAAGCGGGATGCAAAAGAGATGTTTAATCTGGTTAGTTTTGCTCATTGTAAACGAATACTATAGTAATTTGTTTGTTAAGGCGTGCATATTCCGGCGCATTCGGCCGGCAATCCGGTCTTATTCGGTCTCCGAATCCGGTAGGATTCGGAGACCTCGTGAAGTGATTTAGTTTAGCAAAGATTATTCGGTTTTAGCAATAGCATTGACATCATTTTCCTCTAGAGAATTGTCTGTTCTACGTTTTGAAGGGCCATACAACTCGAATCGGTAGGCATTGTGGACCAGACGGTCAAGTACTGCGTCAGCCACTGTGCTGTCCTCAAAGAGTTCATGCCATTCTTTGACGGGAAGTTGTCCAGAGGTAATAGTTGAGCGGTAGCCAAACCTGTCCTCGACTACTTCAAGCAAGTCACGGCCGGAAACAGGGTCAAAAACCGTTATCCCCCAGTCATAAAGGATGAGCAGATCGATTTTTTTAAGGTCACGCATTAGCTTGTTGTAGGTGCCATCGCCATGGCCGACGGCAAGATCCGTAAGGAGCCGGTTAACCCGGTAGTAATTTTCACATCATCGGGTGTTTGGGCAGTATAGTCTATCTTCGTTATTCCAGTCTGGGCTGCCCGAGTCTTAACTGTGTCATAATAAGACTGAAGATTGCCCCAAGTCGCTTTTAAAGGGGTAATAGTTTCTTTTCGTGTGCCAGGGGATAGCGGTTTATTCCCGGAGGCAAAAAGATGAACTTCCACCGGCCATCTGTTAATTATTTCAACCGCGTCAGCCTGTATGTGGCTCTTCCATCAGGACAGACAACGTCACAATACCCCCGGCCTTTTTCCCAGGTTGTTGCCTCTGAGAATCTCATAGCCGTAATAACCGGGTAAAGAGCTGCAAAGGATTTGGCGCACATGCCGTCAGGCGCCGGAGTTTTTAAACCAACTATAAAAATATTACCTATACTTATTTTAGCATCACCGTTACAATGTTTTTCTCCTGCCACCGAAACAACTTCACATTTAATGTCGTAACCCATGGCAAAGCCTCCCTATTATTATGAATATATTTCTTCAAGCTGGCTCCAGCAGTTAAAAAAAGTCAGGTAGCCAAGCCGGGTGAGCATAAAAACAGTTATGGAAACGCTTCCCAGAATGCCAAGCATGATGGCAATTTGGTATTCGATGGCGATTAAAGGGGAAAGCCCGGCCAGTATTTGACCGGTCATCATGCCCGGCAAGAAAATTATTCCTATACCGACCATAGAGTTAATGGTAGGCATAATTGCTGAAGTGAAAGCGTCTTTGACAATATTTAAGGTCGCGTCTTTCGGGGTCGCCCCAAGCATCAGAGCCCCTTCAATAAGGTTTTTCCTGGCTTTCATTTCACCAATTAAGCGTTCTACTCCTAGGGAAACCCCGGTCATGGAATTTCCAATAATCATTCCGGCAATCGGTACAAAGTAGCGCGGTTCGTACCAGGGGTCAATGTTAATGACCAGAAGTAAAAAGTAAAAAATAGTAATCCCGGTTCCTGAAATCATGGAAAATACAATAACGCGACGCAACCTCTTCTTTAATGGTACTTTTATGCGACTGTAGATATTGCGTATGGCGAAAAAATTCATCACGACTAACACAATTAAAGAGATATAAAACTGGTTTTGCTCAAATATATAAACCAGGACGTAGCCCATAGCGATTAGTTGCAGTGTCATGCGCAAGGCGGAAAAAAATATCTCTTTTTCTTTACCGATTCCCTGTCCCTTGAGCAGGAACAGCAGCAGTATTAGAAAAATATAAGCTGACAGCAAACGCCAGGGGCCTATTTCAATAATTTTATTCACAGGTTAAGCCACCTCCCCAATTGCGGCAATCAGGCCGTTGCTTAACGTACGTTTTTTAGGGTAAACATTCAATCTCTCCCCCGATCAATGAGTGTTTGCTAATTCTCTTTATGTTCTTTGACTAATTCCCCGGTTTTTTGCTGGCTTCTTTTAAAACATCTTCTCCTGCCCGGGTGATGGTATAATATTTCCGGATTTTGCCTCCGATAATCGCTTCCTCCCGGGTCAGCAAATCCCCTGAAGCCATGCTGTGCAATAAAGGATACAAGGTGCCTGCGCTGATGTCATAGTCGTGCTGTTTTATTCATCGGCCCAACCCTATATTGTAAAACGATATCGCATAACGATATTATAAGGCAAAAAAGACCCCGCAGTCAATACTTTGGGGCGCTTCATGCACGGCAAAAGCATGAACCCATTAATTCCCATAAAACCTCTTGCGATGGGTTTAAAATGACCATACCGCATTTAAAAAAATACCGGCAGGTAAAGGTGTCATATTTCAGTTGATATCAGCCGACACTGGCCCAAATAAGCACATACAAAACTAACCAGGCATTCCTTTTTCAGGAGAAACCCAGCAATAGCAGTTTACATCCTTATTGAACTACTGTGGTAATACTTAAAAATTAATGCTCAGCAAATAATCCAAATAATCCGTATTGAGAGAGTCTACACCCCAATGCAGCCTCATTGCATCAGCATAGTCCTTCACAGTATCCACGCTGCCAAAATGAAATTGCTTCTCTACCGTTTCTTTCTCATCTACCTGCACTTTCCTGATCACCATCCCAATACCCGCCATCCTTACCCACTCTTTCCTGACATCCATCCACTTAATATCGGTCGAATAATAATAGCAACGTTCTTCTATGCGACCGTGTCCTTTCTCCAGCGTCCGATAATACTGGATCTTGTCATCCTTGAATCCGTCTTCTTCAGCATATTTAAAGTAGCCTACCACTTCATTGTGCAGCGTCTCATGGTTACTTTTAAGCACTACCACGTAGTCTGTCTTTTTTTCTTTATCTATTTTCTCTACCGTTTTTTTCTAGGTGTTCAGCGCATCTACCGTGACAGATGATTGCACATACTGCTATGAACACGACATCAAAAGAAGAGAAGATAACGGATAGCATTATCGAAAACATGATGGGCTGGCATCACAGCGGGTTTAACGTCTATTTTGGAGAAAGGATCTGGCTGTCGAACAGCGATTTCTCTGGCAGGCCTGGAAACCCTGATTTGCGAGGAGATGCATACCGCGGGGATCGGCGGCGGGGTGGGGGTGTTCCGGGTTGAACCCGCCGTGCGGGAACAAGCTGCATCCCGCAATCTTTCCGTAAGCCGCTATCTGCTGCTGGAAGCCCTGCCGCCGCAGGAAGCGGGTCCGAAAGAAGAATTCCCTGAAAAACTTTTACTGGAGCTGTTCCGGGCGGCCGGTGCGGCTCTGCCCGGGCGCGCGCTGGAAATCAAATCGCCCGGGGGCGTCTGAAGGAGCCAGGGTGGTGGGAAGAGGTTGATTATCTTTTTCTCGGCGAAAGGGCGGAGTGCGAATATCCCCTGGGATCCTTTTTCAGAGCAGGGGTAGTGGTCGCTTCCTTCCCGGATTATTCAGTAACACCGATTCCGAACCCGCTGTGGGCGATCGAAGCTGGGGTAACCCGCAACCTTAACAACGCTGAATTCTACGGTGTTGATGATATCAACGACATCGATGACCCGGCCTGCTGAACAAGGGGGAGCGCGTTTCCCTTAATGATATGATCAAAAGCTTCATCGCCAACAACGCCTACGCGCTCTTCCTGGATGATAAAGCCGGGACCATCGAGGTGGGTAAGTACGCCGACCTGGTTGTCCTCGAGGAAGACCTGTTCAAAGTCGATCCGCTGCTGATCGATAGCATTAAAATCTTAAAAAAACCTCTTCAACGGTAAGGTGGTTTATCAGGCAAAAAAGACCCTATAAGGATTGTGTGTTACCCTAATATAGAACGCATGTTCTATATTAGGGTGGTTTCACATGTTAAGCACCTGCCCCACACTGGAGCATGATGTTATAAACCTCGCCGTCCATTTTTAAGCGAATATTACCGGTGTATCAAATCACATTTTGAACAACTGGAAGGTCCTGGGAAGAAAGGTACAGGAGGAAGCTACGGCTTTTGGCGCCCCTTTGAAAATCTATCGGTCATTCCCTTCGCTGTCCCTGAACTCCAAGGACCAGTTATCGTTCCCTTTACTGCATCAGCTATGCCGCATAGCCGTGATCGGGTCAAGACGGATAGCGCGGTTTGCCGGGTACAGGCCGGAGATAAGGCCGATGCCCATGCTGAAGGCTAAGGCAAATAAAACAAGCCAGAACGGGATCATGGAAATTTGCAGGGGCACACTCCCCGGACCCATGCCGGGATTCATCATTGCTCCCACATATTTGTTCAGTAAAAACGATAAGAAGTAACTGAGACCGATGCCGGCGGTTCCTCCCATGATTCCGATCAATGACGATTCTGCGAGAAAGAGGGCGCGGACATCGGCAAAGGAAGCACCCACTACTTTCATGATGGCAATTTCTCTCGTTCTCTCATAGATAGACATGACCATAGTATTGGTAATGCCGATCGCCGCCACAAACAAGGTAATGGCGCCGATGCCGCCGAGTACCGCCTGTATTTGCCGGGCTACATCTTCGATGCCTTCCAGGTCGTCGACCATTGAATACGCATTAAACCCGCGATCCCGCAGCTCCTGGCTGATGATCCGGGCATACCCCACGTCCTCTGTTCTCACCAATGCAAACGAATACTGATCTTCTTCTTTTCCGGTATTACCGCGCAAGAATTCCGGAATAACTACTTCTTTACCCGAAGGGTACACCGGGTCACTTTGCATCCCTTGCCGGGCAAAATCATGCATTTTCTTAATTTCGCAAAGCGGGCCGTAGACAGACCAGGCGTGTTCCATGTTCTTTTCACTTAAAATACCCACGACATTAAGACTATAGATACGCTTTTGTTGCCGTTGATTGATCAAGGTAAAAGAGACACGTTTATCCAACAGTTCAAGGGGGTCACCCTGTGGCGGTTCGTCCAAACGACCGGGGAGCATGCTCGGATCATAAAAATTGTTGATCACCATGGAGCCTGCCACCACATTAAATTTATCGTCCGCATGAAGCAGGCGTCCATGAGAAACATCAAATTCCAGTAGCTCCATCATGCCGGGGTCGATTCCGATTAGTGAAAAATAACCGCTTTTTTTACCGAGTATGACTTCTCCCCCGATCTCGTAGGCGGGAGAGACAGTCAGCACACCCTCAATTTCCTTAATTTCTATAACCGCTTCGTCTGTCAGTTTGCGCTGCTGGTTTTCTTCGGGTTCCCCCGGGTGTGACCAGGCTTGTTGAATCCTGATGATGTTCAAGCTGCCCCATTGCTCCATCTGTTTCTTTTGCGACTCAACCAAGCCGATACCCAGCGACATCATCACGACAATGGCAGTGGTTCCGATAACCACCCCTAAAACGGTAAGAAGTGTTCTTCCTTTGCGCCGCCAAAGATTCCGGTTCGCCAACGTTAGAAGGTCATAACTCTTCATTAAACATCTCTCCACTTTTAACTTTACGTCTCCAGAACAGCACGCCAACAACCGCCAAGATCAGCACTACGGGGATAAGCAATAACCAATAGTTGAAGCCGGATGACGGCGGATCCGCCGGCATGGGCTCTTCAGGCCCCTGCATGCCCGCCGGTTGTACATCGATTTGAAACGGCCATTCTTCGACAACTTCTTGATTGGTATTATCCATGTATCGGAAAACCACTTTGCCTTCCAGCAGGTCCTCCGCTTCCGGAATAATGTAGGCCTGAAAAAACTCGCTTTGGCCGATTTCAAAACTGGCCAGGAAATAGGAGGCGTTTTCCTTGAGAAAATCCCCTTCGACCGTTACCAGCAGGTTCTTTAAGGCTACTTTACCTGCATTGACAAACTCCGCGGTGACTACAGCGGGCTCACCAACGGCAGCTGCAGGCGGTGTTTCCACACCTATTACCTGTAAGCGGCTTTCCTGTAAAACAGGGATATTGACCATTTCAGAAACCGAATAAGATGTCCCCTGCTGATCTTCGTAGAGTATTTCCACGGGAACGAGATATGTTTTTGCCGTAGCGTTCGGGTCTACATAAATATTAATAGACTTGGTGTAAGTATTTTTTGCCTTGATTCGCTCCACATAAAAGCTATTACTGCTGTTGACAGGAGAAAAAACAGTCCCGCTCGTACTGTTCTCGGCAGGGATGGCAGCCAATGATACTTTTAGGTTACGCACTTCGCGATCACTGCTGTTTTCCACATATAAAGTCAACGTAATCGTATCTCCCGCGAGAATACTACTTTTTGACAGGGTATAATTTTTCAAAAACACCCGTGGCGTTCCGACAACCACCGGCTCCTTTTCTCGGACCTGGATGAGGAGCGCATCGACAGATAGGATCTCGCCTGTCATACTATCACTATTACATACAATCTCAATTTGTGAAATATCCATAGGCCCGGGCTGCTTGATCGTTCCATATAAAATTACTACCCGGGCAACATTACTTTCCAAATTTGTTAACACGGCGCTTTCCGCGATCTTATCATTTTTGGCTGAAAGGGCAGTCAATTGAATGCTACTGATGCTACTGCCATCAAGAGGTGTTATCCGGACAGAGACGGCAAATCGTTCACCCGCATACACCTCAAGCGGTGAAGCTGTCACCAGCTCCACCGTAAACTTTGTCCCGTTTTCGGTTGCGCCGGCAACCCCCATCAGCAATAAAAGAAACAACAACACAAGTGAGACAAAAATAAAATTTTTTTTAATCATATTTACCTCCTTGTTCTTCAGGCGTGATTTTCCCGTCAACCATAAAGATAATTCTGTCTGCAAACTTGGCCACATCCCGGTCATGTGTGACCATGATGAAGGTCTGCCCTTGATCCTTAATCGTTTCCTGCAGACTGCACATAAGATCATGTGTCGTGCGTGAATCGAGGTTTCCCGTCAGCTCATCGGCAAAAACAATGCGTGGACGATGCACCAACGCCCTGGCGATACTTACCCGTTGCTGCTGACCGCCGCTCATCTCCGTCGGTTTATGTTTGTGCCTGTCCTTTAACCCCATGCGTGTCAAGGAATCTACCGCACGGGTGAGCCGCTCTTTCGCGGGCACTCCGCTAAAAAGCAAGGGTAACGCTACATTTTCTTGCGCCGTCAATATGGGAATTAAATTATTGGACTGAAAAATAAACCCCATCTGCTTACGTCGAAAAACCACCTTCTGCCTTTCTTTTAATTTATTTAACACCACACCGCGGAAAATCACTTCACCGCGGGTAGGTTTCTCCAGCCCCGCGGCAACGTTAAGTAGGGTTGTCTTCCCGCTGCCGGACGTCCCCAGAATAGCAATAAATTCTCCTTCTTCCACGGATAAAGTCACCCCGCCCAGCGCGGTTACAATCTCTTTACCTACCCGGTATTTTTTTACAACATCCCGTAGCTGCAAAATAGGCAAACTCATCACCCCGCATTACCGCTTCACTCTTTAGACGATTTATTTAGGTAAAAAGTTCCTTGATCCCTGCCGAACAGTAAATTAAACCATATCCCTGGTATGGAAGCGTCTTCTTTCAAACTTTGCCTTGTTCTTGATAAATCTCTTAAGGCTTCATTATCTTCATCAGGAACCCATACCGGCGTTAAGTCCCTATTTCTTAGATGCCTTGCCAGTTTGCGTGCATCCCTGCGGTCATTCTTGATCTGGTCGCCTGGTCTTTGATGTCGAATCATTGTTAATAAAACCTATGCTTTCTACATCCTGCTTCCCCGATCGTGCAATCGCTACCGTAATCGAGTCCTTGTGAACATCAAGCCCTACAAATATGGTATAATTCATTATGGGTCTGCCTCCTTCGTTTGTAGCTCTTTTCCTGCTATTATAGCAGGCCTAACCTACGTAGCGCGAGTGGGGCCGGCCCTTCCATTATATCTATCTTTGCGCCCGGTGCTGTTCGGATAAATTTTAATAAAAACCTGAGTATTAAGTATGCTCAGTAAAACCTTGCCATCCGGCGCATGTTTGGTAAAATGTTACCAACCAAACATTTGTTCGGGAGGCGATACGATTGGCTAAACAGCAAGAACTCAGTTGGTTGGGCTTTCAAAAGAAATTCTCAACCGATGAAGCTTGTCGGCGTCATTTGTTCCGAATTCGCTGGCCTGACGGTTTCCGGTGTCCGATATGCGACAACGGCCGCGCTTACAAGGTTACGACTCGTCACCTTTTTGAATGCACTGAGTGTGGCTACCAAGTTTCTGTCACTGCCGGAATGATTATGCATAAAACCCGCACCTCGTTGATTATTTGGTTTTGGGCTATTTACCTGATTGCAAACGACAAGCGCGGGCTTTCGGCAACGCAATTATCGCGACAATGCGGTATTAGTTATCCAACCGCCTGGCTGATGATGCACAAGATTCGCAAAGCGATGCTAGAGCGTGATGCCATGTATACCTTGGCCGGCATCATCGAGATGGACGATACCTTTATTGGCGCCCCTACGGAAGGGGGCAAGCGCGGGCGAGGCACCTAGAAAACCAAGGTGGTGGCCAAAGGTCAGTTGTTTAACCGGTTACTCAACGCTTGTGCTACAACGGATACCGTTACTTTTGCTGAACTTGTCACGGGGGCTACCTGAGCAAACTTAATACTCAGGAATAAAAATAATAACATTTGCCGGAGGAGAGACGAAGATGAAGCTGCTGATCATGGTCCAGGGGGTCTACGGCAGGCGCATTGCCGGCCACATAAAAGAGAAGCGGCCCGGGGACTGGATGGTAAACGTGTGGGAAGTGCCTGCAGTTACAGAAGTAATCGTGGATGAACCCGAACAGTATCTCCCCGAATTTCTGCCGCCTGCCGACCTGGTGCTGCACCTGGCGGAGTCGGCCCAGGCAGCCCAACTGCTGCCGGCCGTGGCGCAGGGCTGCGGCGCCCGGGGCGTTATCGCTTCCATCGACAGTTCTGCTTGGATCCCCTTGGGGTTGCGCAACCAGCTCAGGCAGGACCTGGGCCGGCAAGGGGTTGTGATCGTCTTTCCCGAGCCCCTTTGTTCCATCGACGAAGAAAGCGCCGGTTTCTATGAAATAAACCGCCACCCGTACACCAGCGAGGTGATTAGCGCCTTCGCCGGCCATTTCGGCAAACCCGAGCTGACTATTGAAGTCGATGACCGTGGCTGTATCGCCAAAGCAGCGGTGAAGCGCAGCGCTCCCTGCGGTTCGACGGAATACACCGTGAAGCGGATTATCGGTATGGAGGCCGCCAAAGCTGTGCCCGCCGCCGGACTGATGTGCCTCCACTATCCCTGTCTCGCTTCCATGCAGTTTGAGAAAACAGACAACGGGGTGGACACGATCATGCATACCTCCGGGCGGGTTTTCAATAAAGCCATAGAAAGAGCCCTGGCCCCGTGGAAGAAAGAAGCGGGCGCCCCGGTCGAGTAAAAAATATAGCGAAAACCCTTCAATATGAATGTCTGCAACTAAAACATGGCCACACCCAACCTTTCCCACGCATCTTCGTATCCTGCTTGGCCTGCTGCTGGCCGTTTTGGGCGGTCTGGCTTTTGTGCTGGCCTTCCCACCCTATGAAATCTGGCCGCTGGCACTGGTCGGGTTCGTGCCGGTGTTGATTGCCCAATATCGCATCATGCCGCCCAAACTTTCGTCACTGACCTCAGCAATTGGGATTGCGGTCTGGCTGCAAGGCTACCTCGGCCCGGTCTTTGCGCTAATTGGCACATTCATGGTCTGGCTGCCACTCATCGCGGGCGGCATCAGTTTCCTGATCGACGGCGGACAACGCACCTTCAACAACAAAACCGGTTATCGCTGGTTCGTTTTCAGCGGCCTCGCCAATTGGTCGGGCAGTGAAATGATTCGGCTTTTCATCCCCATCGCCGGGACGTGGGCAGGTGCAGCAGCGTCAGCAAGATAGCCACCGCTTTCTGTTCATACCAGGAGAGGATCAGGGAAAGCGGCAGCTCGTTGACGCTGTACTCGAAAGCCTCGGCCAGGGCCGCCACCTTGATCACCGAATAGGCGTCGTTGCACTGCCCCATATAGCCTTATCAAGGAGATGAACAGCTGTTTGAGCGGCTCTTCGCTCAGCTGTTCCGGTGGGCCGGTCCGCGGAACCTGCTTAACCCCGAGACCAGGTCGGTCGTGATCTACCACGACAATCCGGAAATAACCGATAAGGCCAGGCTGCGGATCAGCGTCTGCATTTCAGTGCCGCCTGATACCGAAGTGGACGGGGAGATTGGGAAAATGGTGATCCCCGCCGGCAAGTACGCCCTGGCCCGCTATTACCGCTTGGCGCCTAACGCGGGATGGGCAGGTAGAAGAGGTCCCCCCTGGCCAGTTGCCCGGGGTTGACCGGTGCCGTCCCCAGGTTAACTTCCCAATGCAGGTGCGGTCCGGTGGAATAACCGGTACTGCCCACGGTGCCGATAACCTCGCCCCTGGCAATCTTTCGGCCTTCCTGCACGGTAATCGTGGCCATATGCATGTATGAACTCGAGAGATTCAGGCCGTGATCGATGATCACGATATTGCCGTGGGCCGGCAGTGTCGCCGCCAGCCTGACCACTCCGTCGTTGATTGCCCGGACCGGCGTGCCCTCCGCGACGCTCAGATCGATCCCGGTATGATAGCTCGGGGGGGCCCCGTTGATGATCCGGATCTCCCCATACCCGGAGCTGACCGGGCCCTGCAGGGGCAGGATAAACGGCTGGTTCCACAGGGGGTGCCGTTCCGAACCAAGGCGGGCCTGCCGCACTCTTTCCCGGCCTGCCGCCAGCTCCCGGGCGCTCCAGCCGCTGGTTTTTTCGGCGGGCATGCTGAAACTGAAAGTTTGGAAATCCCCGGCTTCCACCTCGAGTACGCCTCGCGCTTCTCCGGATTGCCCATCCGACGTCTCAAGGGATAGAGTGAGGCGGTGAATGCCCGGCGGAACCGGGAAACCGATCCCCAGTACTAAATAGATGTATTCACCAGCCTGGTAAGCCGGTGAAGCTGTGATGGGCAGTGCCGCTTCTTCAAATTCCAACCTGACTCCGGTATTGGCCGGGCAAGGCCCCACCGCCAGGAGGGTAAAATCGCCGGGTGCCGGTAGACGCGGTGACAAAACCACAGCCGGTTCTTCAATCAAGGGACCGTTTTTTTTGTTTTCTCCCGCTGCGGGTTCTCCGGGCAGTGCGTTTACCGGGCGCTCTAACCCGCAGGAAGGGGCCAGGCTTAAAAAAAGTGCAGACAGCAGCCCAACCAGGCAGTGATTTAACGGGTGCGGCATAACACCTCTTCCTCCCTTTTTTAGGGATGGTTCTAGGCTAGATATACGCGCAAGTAAGGGCAAAACCCTTTCACCGCGCCAAACAATTCGCAGCATTGAACCGAAACCTCAATAATTTGGTCAGGGAGGTGCAAATAGACAGAAATATGCTATACTTTCTTTGCAATTAATTTTTTATCTAAGGAGGGCGAATAGTGGGGGATTACAGAAACGGTCTTTTTATGTTCATTTTGGGCAGCGCTGTGGCCTTATTTGTGACGATCCAATCGATTGTCTTTTTGAGCAAAGCCTGGGAACAAGGGAAAAGAATGGGGTTATCAACTGATAAAATGCGCAAGGCGGTTGTATCAAGCGCGGTTTTTACCCTGGTGCCGTCAATGGCCATCCTGTTGACGCTGCTTACGCTGTCGGGAGCGCTGGGGCTGGCCTTGCCGTGGCTTCGCCTTTCAGTAGTAGGGGCGATAACTTATGAGCTGCCGGCGGCAGAGGCAGCGGCACAGGCCATGGGAGCCAGCCTGCATGTTTCCGATCTGCCGGAATCAGTTTTCGCGGTGATCGCCTGGGTAATGACACTGGGCATAATGTCCGGGCCTCTCTTCATTATTGTTTATTTCAAGAAACTGCAAAACAGGGTAAACAAGATCAAGGTAGAGGATAATAAATGGGGATCCTTACTGGTTGCAGCCATGTTTGTGGGCCTGATCAGTTCATTTCTGGGCAGTTCACTGGCCGGTGGGCTTGTTTCCATTTTAACACTGTTTTCCGCCGCGCTGCTGATGCTGATCTGTATGACGCTGGAGAAGAAGGCGGGGCTGAAAGTGTTCCGGGATTTTGCGCTGCCGGTGAGCATGGTTGGCGCGATGGCGCTGGCAATATTCTATACAGGTCTGCTGGGGAGGTAGGATGACATGATCGAAAATGAAGTCAATCAGACATACGAACAATCGATCCATAAGCTCGGCAGGATATGGATGTCCGCCGCCCTCTTAATTATCCTGATGGTGCCTGTGGCCATTTCGATCAAGTTTCAGGTTTGGCCGGGGCTTAGTCAGCTTCTGGGCGGCTTGCTGCCGATCTTGATGATTTATCTGCCGATCGGCATTATCGAGGTAATTACCTTTTCACCGATGCTGGGCAGCGGTTCAACATACCTTGCTTTTACTACCGGCAATATCACCAACTTGAAAGTGCCCTGTGCGCTAAATGCCCTGCAGATTGCCGATATCGAACCGGGTTCCAGGGACGGCGAGATTATCACCACGATTGCGGTGGCGACTTCGTCGCTGGTCACCAATGTAATCCTGGTTGTGGGCGTGGTCTTATTTGTCCAGCTGTCGCCGATTTTGGCATCACCGGTCCTGCAGCCCGCCTTTAAAAATATTATGCCGGCACTGTTTGGCGCGTTGGGGTATATGTATATCTCAAAAAACTGGAGATTAGCTGTTGTCCCGCTAACGCTGATGATCGCGATATTTTTCGTGGCTCCCGCGGCCCCGGTAGGCATTTTGATACCGATCAGCGCGCTTTCAGCCATCGCGGCGGCAAGATTTTTGTACGTGAAAAAGATAATCTAGGGGGAGGGCCAAGAGTGATCGGATGGGGATGGTTTCTGGCAGGGCTATCTCTCCTTTGGGCGGTTGTGCTCCTGATTAGAGCCGCGATCCTAAGGCCGGGCCGAGAACAGAGCAGCTGGCCGGCGCAACCGGAAATAGCGATCGATCAGGATAAGGCGGCCGTGCATTTGTCGAAATTGCTCCAGTGCAAAACGGTATCGCATATTGATCAAAACAAGGTTGACTTTACGGAGTTTGAACAATTTCGCCGTTTGTTAATGGAGTTTTATCCGGCAGCCCATCAAGCGCTTCAGTTTGAGCTGGTCAACGGGCACGCGCTGCTCTATCGGTGGAAAGGCCAAACCGGCGAAGCCCCCCTGTTATTAATGGCGCATTATGATGTGGTTCCGGCCGACGCTACCCGGTGGAAACGCCCTCCTTTCGCCGGGCTAATCGAAGAGGGCGTTATCTGGGGCAGAGGGGCGCTCGATACGAAAGGCACGTTATGCGGCATCTTTGAGGCGGTGGAGAAACTTGCGGCGGATGGATTTAAACCGGTAACGGATATCTACCTTGCCTTTTCTCACGATGAGGAAACCATGGGGCGCGGAGCGCATGCCATTGTCGATTTATTGAAAAGCAGGGGGATCCGGTTGGCAGCGGTTCTCGATGAAGGCGGCGCGGTAGTGGAAAAAGTGTTTCCCGGAGTGAACAAACCCATAGCGGTAGTGGGTTTGGCTGAAAAAGGGGTTGCCGATTTGGAATTCATTGTTGAAGGCAAAGGAGGGCATGCCTCAACCCCCGGCAGGTACACGCCATTGACAGTGATGAGCGCAATCATTACACGGGTGGATCAGCATCCCTTCAAAGCGCATCTTCCGGTTGAAACCAAGGCGATGCTCGCTGTTTTGGGCAAAGAGATGCCTTTTAGATACAGGATTATATTTGCCAATCTCTGGTGCTTTAAGGGGTTAATCGCATTCTTGTTTCCCAGGCTTGGGAAAGAGACTAACGCGATGTGCCGTTCCACGTGTGTTTTTACCATGGCCGAGGGAAGCTGCGCCAGCAATGTCCTGCCGGGAAGGGTGCGCACAGTTGCGAATTTAAGGCTTACCGCCAGGGATCCGGTTGATCGCGCTTTGGAGCATGTCAGCAAACAGGCCATGGCAGCCTCGAAAAAGGCGAGAAATGCCAAGGATGCTTTGGCAGTAAATGTAAAATTGATCCAAGGACACAATGCGTCGCCCTCCGCCAAGACCTCTAGCAGCGCTTACAAGAAGCTTTCAGAGGCAGTCCATGCGGTCTACCCGGAAGCGGTTGTGTCTCCTTACCTGATGATGGCCGCTACAGATTCAAGACACTACTGCGCCATTTGTGACAATGTGCTGCGGTTTTCTCCAATTGAGATGTCCGTTGAAGAAAGAGACAGTATTCACGCGGCAGATGAAAGGATCCCGGTCGAAAAACTGCGCAAGGTCATTGAATTCTATATTAAGCTTGTCGGCAATTGGTAGAGATGCAAAAAGCATGTGCGGGAGTACACCGTAAGTGCTACAATAGCATTATGTGAATAAGATCTTGTCCTGTTCCCGGCGACCCTGTTCCTGGTCATTATGCTAAGAGGAGGCCTTGTCTGGTGGAAACATTCGAATCAAAGGGACGGGAAGAGGGACGCTATACCGTGCCGCCTCTTTCTGGAGGCGAGGCGGTGATCGAAACTGATTCCGAGGCGCGGGTTGCCAGTATGGGCCGGGACAGCATCTCCCGGTTGCTGCTGCGCTTTTCCCTGCCGGCTACCATCGCCATGGCGGTAATGGCTTCCTACAATATTATCGATACTATCTTTGTAGGCCGGTTGGGAAGCGAGGCCATTGCTGCACTCTCGGTTTCTTTTCCGATCCAGATGATCATCGGGGCTTTGGGTGTCGGGACCGGGGTGGGGGCCTCTTCCCTGATTTCGCGATCCCTGGGAGCGGGAAACCGCGAGGATGCTGCCGTGGCCGCGGGCCAGGTCTTCTTCCTGGCGCTGGTTCTGGGTGTAGCGGTAACAGTCCCGGGATTACTCTTCCTGCGCCCACTGCTTTTATTATTCGGGGCTACTCCTGGCATCCTCGAGATGACCACGCAGTATATGGCGGTAATCATTGCCGGCACCATTTTTTTAATGATCATGATGATGCTGAACAATGTGACGCGTTCCGAGGGAAACGCCCTTTTATCTATGCGGGTGATGATTATCTCTTCTGTGGCCAATGTCATTATGGACCCCATCTTTATCTTTACCCTGGGCATGGGAGTGCGCGGGGCCGCCGTGGCCACCCTGCTGGCCAAAGTTATAGGGGCGGGGCTGTTGCTGCATTATTATGTGGGCCGCCGCAGTGCCCTTTCTTTGCGTCCGGCTCATTTAAAGCCCCGCCTGCCGGTGATTTTGGAGATCTACCGGGTGGGGGTGCCGACGATGATTATCCAGATGGCCGGCAACTTTTCCCTGGTCCTGGTTAACCGCTTCTTGGGAGGCTTCGGTCACATCCCCATCGCCGTGATGGGCCTGATCGTGCGCTTTCAGATGTTTGCGTTCATGCCGGTGGTGGGGATCTCCCAGGGGCTGCTGCCGATTATCGGTTTCAATTACGGCGCGAAAAAACCGCTGCGTATCCGTGAGTCTTTGATTAAAGGGATCGGGGTGGGAGCCATATTTACCAGCGCGATCGGCGCCGCCTTTTTTGCGTTCCCCAATTTTTTTCTGCGCCTTTTCAGTACTGATCCGGAATTGTTGACTGTTGGCGCCGGGGCGGTACGGATCATGGTGGTAATGTATCCCCTGTTGGCTCCCGTAATTATTACTGTCTCCTTTTTTCAGGCGGTTGGTAAAGGGACCCCGACCCTGGTTCTCTCCTTGCTGCGTCAATTTTTAATTTATATACCGTGCATCATGATCTTACCCCGTTTCTTCGGCTTGACCGGGATCTGGGTCTCCACCCCGTTGGCTGACAGCCTGACCTTTATCATCGTATCAATTTTCTTGGCGTCCGAATTGCGACGCCAGAACATACCTTGTTTAAAGGCAAAATGTAGCCGCCCTCAGCGATAGCTGGCAGCTGTGCTTGCAGATCTCGCGCCGGGCGGTTTGGAAATAAGGCTGGATGTCGACAGTACCAATGGGGCGGCGTTTAACCTTTACCGGCAGGCGGGGTTTAAAATCGTTTCGGCGGTTGATTATTACCGCCGCTCGCTCTGATGAGAAAGATGATCCGGCAGGGCCGCTTTCATGGAACACCCTGCCGGGTTTGTCTCACTAATAATTCTTCTTCAGCATTTTGCCGATATCTTTAAAGGAAAGATTTCGTTCGAAGTGCAAAATCCCCCGGTCGAATAGCCGGGCTCCTAAGACGACAAAAACGGCCGCCGATAAAACAAGCATCACAAAAGTTGCCGCGATTTCCCACCAGGGCAGTGTGGTGGCGGCCATGCGGATGAGCACGGTTACCGGTATGAAAGGCGGCACGAAACTCATGATCCGCACCCACAGGGCGTTGGGCGCCATCATGATAGCCTGGGCTGCGAAGAGCGGGATCATCGGGATCAGGATGACCATGCCCTGCATCTGGCTGCCTCCTTCCGCGTCTTTCATCGTCGCCCCCATTGCCGCAAAGAGCGAGGCGAAAAGCAGGTAACCGCCGATGAAGAAGAGGACAGCGGGTACCAGGTCCGCAGCGGTCAGTGAAATCTGGCCGAGGTCGATGAAGCGCGCCGCTATCGTCAAACCAACCGCCAGCCAGAGGGCAACCTGCATCAGCCCCAGACCGGCGAAACCGATCAGCTTGCCGACCAGTAGATCCAGGGAAGAGATGGATGAAAGCAGGATCTCCACGATCCGGTTCCGCTTCTCTTTGATCACGCCGTACATCAGTACTTGCCCGGAGAACATGGCCGCCAAAACCAGGATAAAAACCACGGCATACGGCACCAGCATCTCCGCCAGGGAAGCTTCTTCCCCGGCCAGGGATCGTGTCTGGAAGATGATCGGCGCGGTGGCCAACCGCACTGCTGCGTCACTGAGCCCTGCTGTTTGCAGCCGGTGCAAGTTAACGGTGTACCGGACCGCATCCGCGAGGACAAACGTGTTCTGATCCCGCGTATCTTTAACGTAATACGGGATCTCGCCGCTTTTCACCGTTTGCGCGGTAAGGTACAGGTAACCGTTATAGAGCCCTTGCCGCACCTCTTCCGCCACCTGCTCCCGCTCATCCACCGTAAAAAGGGTTGCCTCGACCGGGGTCGCCGAGAGATAAGCGTCCAGGATGGGGAAGAGCGCTCCGGTTTCGTCGATCACCGCCACTTGCTGTATTTCATTCATGGCGCTGCTGGTGGCAAAATAGCCGATCATGCCTCCGGCCACCATTAGCACGGGGATGATAATGGTCAGGGCCAGGAAAGTAGGGCTCTTGATATTCTTGATAAATTCCCAGCGGGCTATCTTCATCGTATCATGCAGTTTCATTGAATTCGCCCCTTTCCTTGACGGTTTCGATAAATATCTCGTGCAGCGGCGGCTTTTTCACGGCGATTTCTTCGAGCTCCAGGCGGCTGCCCAGCAGCTGCAGCAGTTCGTTGATCTTCTCTGTCCCTCCGTAGCGGAGGGTGGCCTCTCCGGGCTGTTCCCGGAGTACCCGCATGCCGGGGATCGTCCTGAGGAAGGAACAATCGCCGGTAGGAGCGAAACGCAGCTCCACGATATTCTCCTTGTACCGCTTTTTAATCTCGCGCAGGCTGCCCGACAGCACCTCGCGCCCGTTATTGATCAGAAAGATGGAATCGCACAGCTCTTCCACCAGGTTCATCTGGTGTGCGGAAAGCAGTACCGTCACACCCTCGACTTGCAGCTCACGGATAATCTGTTTCATAAAATCCTGGTTAATCGGGTCCAGGCCGGAGAAGGGCTCGTCAAAGAGTACCAGCTTCGGCTGGTGCAGGATCGAAGCGATAAACTGCACCTTCTGCTGCATCCCCTTAGACAGCTTATCCAGCTTCTGGTTGGCGCTATCAACCAGGCTGAACCGTTCCAGCCAGGCCATCGCTTCGTGCCGTGCTTCGCGCCGCGGTTTCCCCTTCAAACCGGAGAGGTAAACCAGGTTGTCCAGGACCTTGACATCGTCGTACAGGCCCCGCTCCTCGGGCAGGTAGCCGATCTTGGATTTTTCCAGGGGAGCGTCTCTACCATCCAGGGAGAAAACCACCTCTCCCCGGTCGACAGGCAGAATACCCATGATCATGCGAATGGCAGTGGTTTTGCCGGCCCCGTTGGGGCCCAACAGGCCCATCACTTCACCTTTGTTCACGGAGAAGCTGATCCCGTCAACCGCCTGCTTGGAGCTGAAGCTTTTATGAAGCTCCCGCACCGTCAGTACCGTATGCAATTTATTGCCTCCCTTCATTAGTCGGGATTTACCCGGGTACTATTGGTTGATTATCCATCTTAACATATTATTCGGTCCCGCTTAAGATTATCATAAAACTTTTGTCTGAATAAAAAATAAATGTCGGCTTAAGATTATCATAAAACTTTTGTCTGAACAAAAAATAAATGTCGGCCAGTTTGTGCAGTGCAACCGGCGTATTCCTTCGGGCTGATCAAGGGACCGGTGAATCTTTCCGTGCGGCGAACTGAAGATAATGATTATGAAAATTATCAGATGGAGTAATGC
>JBFMGD010000060.1:0-10535 GCA_040751775.1 Bacillota bacterium
CGATTAACAGAATCGTCCCCTTCTTCCCAATATACCGGGAACGGGGCCGTTTAACCGGCTCCTTGACGGCTTTGGACGCGGACCAGTAATACTCCGCTGCGACTCTTTTGCGGGCCTGTAACACATTTATTCACCTGCCTCTTTCTTTAGAACGTCTTGGCGAACAGCGGCTCTCAGGCGGGCGCTGCGCGATCTGGGATTTTGCTCCACTTCCAACGGCTGCGTCTTGACCGCTTTTCGAGTCAGGATATCCAGTTCCGCCTCTCCCCCGCAAATACACGGCGCTTGCGGCGGGCAGTGACAGCGGGCGGCTTTTTCCTTAAAGAAATGCTTAACGATGCGGTCCTCCAGCGAATGATAGGCAATGACGCACAACCGGCCGCCCGGAGCCAGGCAGCGCACCGCTTGAGGCAGGACCGTTTCAATATTATCCA
Organism: Bacillota bacterium; assembly: GCA_040751775.1. Taxonomy (GTDB): domain Bacteria; phylum Bacillota; class Dethiobacteria; order DTU022; family DTU022; genus JBFMGD01. The sequence goes on from JBFMGD010000060.1 coordinate 435, forward strand.
GTTCACGGTTCACGGCGATCCGCAAAGCCTGAAATGTTTGCCGGGCAGGATGACCCCCGCTGCGCCTGGCCGCGGCGGGAACAGCTTCCTTGATAATCTCGGCCAGTGCTCCGCCGGTTTTAATCGGACCGTGCTTGCGGCGGTGTGTTTCGATCCTGGCCGCGATCCGGCCGGCCCATCGCTCCTCACCATACCGGTAAATCAATTGGCGCAGCTGGTCTGCCGGCAAATCATTTACCAGGTCCGCCGCCGTTACGGGTAGAGTGTGATCCATCCGCATATCCAGAGGCTGATCCGACTGATAGGAAAAACCGCGGGACGGTTCCAGCAGCTGCAGTGTGGAAACGCCCAGATCCAGTAAGATACCGTCCACACACGGATAACCCAAGTGCTCCAATATCGTTTCCAGCGCCGTATAGCTGCTGTGGATCAAACTGATTTGATTCGCAAACCCGGCCAACCGGGCTGAAGCCCGTTTTAAAGCGGCCTCATCCCAATCGATGCCGATGAGGCGTCCCCCGGCTCCCAGCCGGCTGCAGATAGCGACGGCATGCCCGCCGTCACCGAGTGTCGCATCCACGTAGACCCCGCCGGCGCAGCAGTCCAGGTAGAAGAGCACCTCTTCCAGCAGTACCGGGATATGTTGCCCGATCATGCACTGACCTCGCCTTACAAGTCAAAATCAACCAGTTTCTCGGCTACCTGTTCAAAATTCTCGTTGGCCTCGCTGCTATATCTTCTCCAGGCCTGCTCACTCCATACTTCGATCCGGCTGGAAACGCCGATAATCATAACATCCTTCTCAATGGCGGCATACTCCCGTAAATTTTGCGGGATCAGGATTCGCCCCTGCTTGTCCGCTTCCAGCTCGGCGGCACCGGAGAAAAAGAGTCGGGTAAAAGCACGGGCGTCGCTTCTGGTAAAGGGGAGCTCTTTCAATTTCTGCTCGATCCGGGACCACTCGCCGGACGGATAGATGAAAAGACATTGATCCAGCCCGCGGGTGATCATAAAGCGATCCCCCAGTTCCTCGCGCAGGCGAGCCGGCACAATCACTCTCCCCTTATCATCCAGCGCATGCTGATATTCACCAGTAAACACCTGTTCGCCCCCGCATCCAGCCGTTTTACCCACTTCTCACCACTATACTCCACCTGAGGTATCATTTCGCTCCCTTTTAGAAATATCCTGCTTATTTATACCCAAAAATAAAAATAAGAGGGAAAAATTTTTATCCCTCCACCACTATTTGTATTACGTAACATTTTATGTCAATATTTTTTCTGTTAATTTGCTCTTTTTTGCAGTTTTCTCTCGAATTTCCCGAACGCCGGTCTCCAAATAAGGCCAATTCCGTGGCTAATTCGTCCCGCTTAAACAATTAATGCACCACTCCCCATGCCGCTGCGACAGGGAAACAGAATTCAGAGGGCAGTATTCAGAAGATCTCAAGATTATGTTTTTGATTTGTATCTCTTTAAAAACCAAAAAAACCCCGCTATGCCGTGGACCGTCGGTTTTGAACTGTTCCCTCTAAAGGTGGGTGCCCTCTTAACTGCTTTATAGGTCCTCTCGGTGGAGGCTTCTACGCCACAACTAAAGGCAGGCTCCCGATTAATAAGTGTTAGCTCAAAACTTTATGGTTAAACACGAACACAGCAGGGCCTATCTGCAAATAAATCATATCATAATCGAATCGAAAGAGCAAGTTGGCCGATACCGGCCTGCTCGAAATAGTAGGTGGTTACAGCCGTTTTCCTTATCTCGATTATGTGATCACCGGTCTTATTATATCCCGCGGCTCCGGTGTCATTCATGAATTAATCCAGTCGCTGCTCGGTTTTACCCGGCGTTTTCTGGTAAAGTCTTAACCGTAATCGCCAGATCATCCAACTGCCTGGTCGCCACCGGTGCGGGAGCACCTGTCAGCAGGCAGCCGGCCCCGGCGGTTTTCGGGAAAGCGATCACCTGCCGGATGGATTCATCACCAACCAGCAAAGCAATAATCCGGTCCAACCCCAGGGCTATTCCGCCGTGCGGCGGCGCGCCGTATTCAAAAGCTTCCAGCAGAAAACCGAATTTCTCTTTACTCTCTTCATCGGAAAAACCGAGCAAGTTAAATATTTTAACCTGCGTTTCCCGCTTAAAAATACGGTTGCTGCCGCTGCCCAGTTCCACCCCGTTTAATACCAGGTCGTAACACTGGGCACGCACCGCCAGCGGATCTGTATCTAGCAAAGCTAAGTCTTCCTCCTTTGGCTCTGTAAAGGGATGGTGCGAAGAATCGTAACGCTGTTCCTCGGCGTTATATTCAAAGAGCGGAAAATCAGTGACCCACAGAAAACGCGGTTCATCAGGCAGTCCCGCCGGAGCGAGGTGAAGGCGCAGCTGGCCGAGCACTCGGCAGGCTTTTTCCCACGCGTCGGCGGCAAAAAGCAGCAGATCTCCCGGGACTGCCTCCATCCTGCTGCCGAGGCGCTCCAGGAGACGGTCATCCATAAACTTGGCAATCGGAGAACGCCAGCCCCTTTCTTCGAGTATCATCCAGGCAAGGCCTTTCGCTCCCCACCCGGCAGCAAGCGTCGCCAGCTCGTCAAGCTCTTTGCGGCTCATCTTTCCGCCGCCGGCGACACGGATCGCCTTGACCACGCCGCCCGACTGCGCCGCGCCGCGAAACACCTTAAATTCGCTTACCAGGGCCAGGTCGGTACAGTCAATCAGTTCCATCCCATATCGCAGGTCGGGCTTGTCCGAGCCGTAGCGGTTCATGGCCTCCCGGTACGGCATCCTCGGAAACGGCTTGGCCAGGGGAAACCCCTTGATCTCAGACCATAGCAGCGCCATCATCCCTTCCATTAAAGTGAACAGATTCTCCATGCCGAAAAAAGAGGCTTCGATATCGATCTGGGTAAACTCCGGCTGGCGATCGGCCCGCAGATCCTCATCCCGGAAGCAGCGGGCAATCTGGTAGTAACGCTCAACACCGCCGACCATGAGCAGCTGCTTGAACAGCTGGGGTGACTGGGGCAGGGCATAAAATGAACCCGGGTGGACCCGGCTGGGCACAAGGTAATCCCTAGCTCCCTCGGGTGTACTGCGCGTCAGCGTCGGGGTTTCGACTTCCAGGAAACCTTGCGCGTCGAGGAAATCCCGCACCAGTTTCGCGCCCCGGTGGCGCACGGCCAGGCGGCGGTACATCTCCGGCCGGCGCAGGTCCAGGTAGCGGTAGCGCAGGCGCAAATTCTCGTCGGCTTTGAGGTCATCCTCAATATAAAACGGCGGGGTAAGAGCGGCGTTGAGCAGCTCCATTTTGGTGACCCGCACCTCCACCTCGCCTGTCTCCAGGGCGGGGTTAATATTGGCCGGTAATCGTGCCACAACTTGACCGGTCACCATGATCACATACTCGCCGCGCAGCTTTTCGGCCTGGAGGAAAAGCGCTTCATTCTCGCTGCCGTCGAAAACCAGTTGGATCAAACCGGTCCGGTCCCTTAAATCTATAAAGATCAGGCCGCCGTGATCGCGGCGCCGTTGCACCCAACCGGAAAGAGTAACGGGTTGCCCGGCGTTAGCCCGGCGCAGCGTGCCGCATGCCGCGGTCCTGTAGAGCGGTTCCTCCGTCACCCGGGGGATTGATGGCTTGGAAGGCGCAGCGGCGCCTGCGGTCCGGCCGATTTTTTCCCAAAGCGTTTCCCGGGACAGCTCTTCCTGGCTGCCGTCGGCCATGTCCCGCAAGGTGATCAACCCCTGTTCCAGTTCCCGCTGCCCGATGATCGCCACCTGCCGGTAACCTTTTCGTCCCGCGTGCTTCATCTGAGCTTTCAGGCTGCGGCTGATCAACTCTACTTCCGCGGCAATGCCCCGCGGCCTCATCTCCGCGGCCAGGCTCAAAGACTCGCTTTCCAGGGCTTCGCCGGCCGTGGCGATAAAAACCGGCGCCGTTTCATCCCATTTCAGCTCCGCCGGATCCGCCGCCAAAAGCAGGCGCTCCACGCCAAAAGCGACCCCAACACCCGGTGTCTGCGGGCCGCCGCAGTGCTCCACCAGGTGATCGTAACGTCCGCCGCCGCACAGGGAACCCTGGGCGCTCCCACTGTGCGCGTCCAGTTCGAAAGCGGTGCGGGTATAATAATCCAGGCCGCGCACCAGGCGCGGATTAAGGTTGAACGGGATAGACAAACGCGCCAGCAGAAGCTGCAGCTCCGCAAAATGGGCTGAACAGGGATCACATAAATGATCGTTCAGAGACGGGGCGCCCTCCACCAGTCCGCGGCAGCTTTCTTCTTTGCAATCAAGCACCCGCAGCGGGTTTTCGGTAAAGCGGCGGCGGCAGTCAACACAGAGCCGCTCCGCCAGGGGATTAAGAAATGAGAGCAGCTTCTCCCTGAAGCGGGGGCGGCATGCCAAACAGCCGACACTGTTCAGCTCAAGGGTAATATTTTCAATGCCCAATGATTTGACAAATTTGTAGGAAAAGTCAATTATTTCCGCATCAGCAGCCGGATGCGAAGCGCCGAACAGCTCTAAACCAAACTGGTGAAACTGCCGGTAACGCCCGGCCTGGGGTCGATCGTAGCGAAACATCGGTCCCAGGTAATAGAGTTTTACCGGCTGGGGGACATCCTTCAAATTGTGTTCCAGGTATGACCTGGCCACCGCCGCCGTTCCTTCAGGGCGCAGCGTCAATTTCCGGCCGCTGCGATCGTTAAAAGTGTACATCTCTTTGGAAACAATGTCGCTCTCTTCGCCCACGTGCCGTGCAAACAGCTCGGTATGTTCGAAAAGGGGCGTCCTGATTTCTCCAAACCCGTAGAGGGCACAAAATTTCTTGAAGCGGGCCTCCAGCGATTGCCACTGTCCAGCCTCAACCGGCAAAATATCCCTGGTTCCGCGGGGTGCCTTGTAATCCATCCTCTACCTCCTCCCCAAAAACATTCTCATTCTAACCAATACTTTCCCTTCTGTCAATGAGAACGGGTTTAACTAGGCTTCAAGCTGCCGGCGCAAATTTCGTATTTCTTCGAGCTTTAGGCCCATGGCACACGCCAGTTCAATGTCTTCATTAATATCGCCGGCGAAATATTCCACCATAAATTCATGCAGTTCTTCCGGACTGTGCCGCCGGGTCTTGCCTTCTTTGAGCCAACTTTCAAGCAAATCGTTCATGCTCAAACTCCTTTATCGTTATTACCGGAACCGTCAATTTTATTCTGATTTCTGACTGCTGACTCCTGTATTTACAATTATTATAACCAAAACTGGAGCCGGATGCGGTGGAAAAGCAGCCAATATATGCTTGGTTACATAATGTTAAGATTATGTTAACATTTTATTAAGTTCTTAACTAAACTGCTGAAAGAAGGGATGCACCAGTGTTTAGAGCCGGCCAGTGGAAGCGCTACATAATAGTCGGCGCGTTACTAATCGTATTGTTCAACCTGGCCCTTACAGCAGCGGCTCAGCCGCTGGTTGTGGAGGTGGACCGTTTAAATGTCCGTTCCGGACCGGGAACCGGCAACCAGATATTATCCGTGGTAACACGCGGCACCGTGTTAAAAACTACGCAAGAAAAAGACGATTGGGCTCAGGTCGTTCTCCCCGCCGGCAACAGTGGTTGGATTGCGGTACAGTATACCGCTCCCTTTCTGCCGGAACGTTATGCCACAGTAAACATATCATCACTTAATGTCCGCAGCGGCCCCGGCACCAGCCACGCGGTAATCGATAAGGTCACACTAGATATAGCCGTCCCGATTTTGCAAGAGCAAAACGACTGGTTCAAGGTCCTGCTGCCGAACGGTAAACACGGTTGGATCGCCGGTTGGCATTCCGGCACCGCCAAATTTCAAGGGATTGTATCCGTAAAAGAAGGGTTGTTAAACCTGCGCGGCGGCCCGGGCACCACTCATGCGATTCTGGCCAAATTGCCGGCCGGTGAAGTGCTGGCTGTTCTCGGCAAGAGCGGCAGCTGGCTTAAAGTGGCCCGTGACAACGGTGCCACCGGTTGGGTGGCCGAATCTTATACCACTTCAGGGAGCGGATCCCAGCCCGGACAGCCGAACAGCCCCGCAGCCGGCAAAACAATCGTCCTTGACCCCGGGCACGGCGGCTCGGATCCGGGCGCAGTCGGTGTAACGGGTTATTACGAAAAAACGGTCAACCTGGCCGTGGCCCGTGAACTGGCCGCTCTTTTGGAAAAAGCCGGCGCCCGTGTGGTGATGACCCGAATCGGTGATACCAATCCCACTCTTGCGCAAAGAGTCAACCTGGCCAACAGCAGTGCTGCCGATGTTTTTGTGAGCATCCACTCCAACGCCCACCCCCAAGCGTGGGTCAGCGGTACTGAAACCTACTACTACGCCTGGAATGCTTCAAACAGCCGCAGCAGCACCCTGGCCAACCATCTGCAGCAGCAGCTGGTTGGAGCACTGGGTTTGCGCAACATCGGCATCAAGTCAGCTGATTTTTACGTGGTCAGAAACACTTACATGCCGGCGGCCCTGGTGGAGATCGCCTTTTTATCCAACTACGGCGATGAAGCGCTGCTGCGCAAGCCCCAAACACACAGCCTCTCGGCTGAAGCGCTCTTCCGCGGCCTGGAAGCATTCTTCCGGTAAATAAAAATATCCCTGCAATGATTATAAGCCCAATCCCGTAAGGGAAAGGGGCTTTTTTTGAGTAGGCAAGATTAAAAAAGCTTTTTACTGTCGAGCAGGATTGTGACCGGCCCGTCATTTTCCACCGGGATCAGCATCTCGGCCTGGAAGCGGCCGGTTGCAACTGTCAGGCCGCTGCCGCGTAACTGTTCGCAAAACCGTTCATAAAGCTGCTCCGCCATCTCCGGGGCGGCGGCATCGCTAAACCCTGGGCGGCGGCCCTTGCGGCAGTCCCCGTACAGCGTAAACTGGGAGATCACCAGGACTTCACCGCCGGCCTCCTGCACCGGACGGTTCATCAAGCCGGCTTCATCTTCAAAAATGCGCAGACCGGCAATCTTGTCGGCCAGGTAAACGCAATCAGCATCGCTGTCATCCCGGCCCACCCCCAGAAAAACAACCAGCCCGGCGCTGATCGCCCCCACCGTTTCCCCGCCCACCAAAACAGCGGCCCGGCGAACTCGCTGCACCACCGCCCGCATCATCCTCCCCCTCCCAACTTTCCCCAAAATGGGGACACCATACTTATCCCCACATTATGGGAATTCAATTTAACTTGCATTGATTAACGACTGCACAAAGATATAAGACAATATCTGAGATTAAGTATGGTGTCCCCTTTAGCCGGCGATAAAGCGGCGGACGCTGTAAACGTCCTTCACTTTTTTGACTTTGTTCATGACCTGCTCGAGGTGTGCGCGGTCGCGCACGACCAGGGTCAGGTGTATGGTGGCGGTCCGGTCTTTGTCGGTTCGCCCGTTCACCGCGGTAATGTTGACCTTGCTTTCGGTTACGGCGGTCATTACGTCAGCCAAAAGGTTGTTGCGGTCCTGGGCGGAGACTTCGATCTCCACCGGGTACGAGCGCTGCATCGCCCCTTCCCAGGTTGCCTCCAGGTAGCGGCCGCTTTCCGACTTATTTTGATCCAAATTGGGACAGTCCGCGCGGTGAATGGAGACCCCGCGCCCGCGGGTAATAAAACCGGTGATCTCGTCACCCGGCACAGGGCTGCAGCAGCGGGCAATCCGGATTAAGAGGTTGTCAATCCCCTGAATAATCACGCCCGGCGCGGAATGAGGCAGCGGTTTGGCCGGTTTAATTTCCGGTAAAACCGGCTCTTCTTTGACTCCGTAGCGCTGGCGGTATTCCTCCTGCAGCCTGCCGATTACCTGGTGTGATGTGACACCGCCGTAGCCGATTGCGGCATAGATATCGTCGGCGGAGAGCAAGTTAAATTTTCGTCCTACTTCCTCCAGCAGGTCGTGCTTTAACAACTCCCGGTGGTCGATGTTCAAGCGGCGAATTTCGCGTTCAAGCATCTCCCGGCCTTTCTCAATGTTCTCTTCTCGCCGCTCCTTTTTGAACCAGGAGCGGATTTTATTTTTTGCCTGGGAGGTCTTCACGATTTTCAGCCAATCCCGGCTCGGTGAACCGTTTTTGCTGGTAAGGATCTCGACCATATCACCCATTTTCAAGACATATTCCAGGGGCACAATCCGTCCGTTAACCCGCGCGCCGGTACAGCGATTGCCAACGGCGGTGTGAATCTTGTAGGCAAAATCAAGCGGGATCGAGCCGGTCGGCAAATCGATTACATCGCCCCGGGGAGTAAAAACGAAGACTTCGTCGGTAAGCAGTTCCACCTTCAGGCTTTCGATAAAATCGCGCGCATCCCGGTAATCATGCTGCCATTCCAGAAGCTGGCGCAGCCAGGCCAGCTTTTCATCGAACTGTTTTGCATCCTTGATCTTTTCCTTGTAACGCCAATGGGCGGCGATACCGTATTCGGCGGTGCGGTGCATCTCCCAGGTGCGAATCTGGATCTCCACCAGTTCGTTTTCCGCTCCAACCACGGTTGTGTGCAGCGATTGATACATATTCGGCTTCGGCATGGCGATAAAATCTTTAAAACGGCCTGGAATCGGTTTCCACAGTGTATGCACGATCCCCAGGGCGCCGTAGCAGTCTTTTACTGAATCCACTATTACACGGATCGCGGTCAGGTCATAGATCTCGCTTAAGTCTTTGCCCTGTTCGACCATCTTGTGGAAGATGCTGTAAAGGTGCTTCGGGCGGCCTTGAATCTCCGACTTGATGCCAACCGCCTCCAGCCGCTTCCGTAAGCCGGCGATAATCCGGTTAATGAAATTCTCCCTTTCCCGCCGCTTCTTGGCGAGCTTTTCAACAAGCTGGTAGTAATCTTGCGGCTGAAGATAGCGAAAAGCAAGATCTTCGAGTTCCCATTTGATCATGTAGATCCCGAGCCGGTGCGCCAGGGGGGCATATATTTCCATCGTTTCCCGGGCGATCTCTTTTTGTTTAAAGGTATTCAAGTAGCGCAAGGTGCGCAGGTTATGGGTCCGGTCAGCCAGTTTGATCAAGACGACCCGGATATCTTTGGCCATGGCGATAAACATTTTGCGCAGGGTTTCCGCCTGCTGTTCCTCCTTGGAGGTAAATTCCAGGCGGCTTAACTTGGTAACCCCGTCCACCAGGGCCGCCACCTCGGCGCCGAATTGATCGTTGATCTCCGCCAACGTGACCGTGGTATCCTCCGCCACATCATGCAGCAGTCCGGCGGTGATCGTTACCAGGTCAAGTTCGAGATCAGCCAGGATTTTGGCCACGCCGAGGGGGTGGATGATATACGATTCGCCCGACTCCCGCAGCTGCCCGGAGTGGGCCTGCAGTGCAAAATGATAGGCCTTCTCCACCACGGCCCAATCTTCCGCCGCGGGGTAATAGCGGGTGACGCGTTTTTTTAAATCGGCCAGACCTCTTTCTCTGACTGCCATCAGTCAATTTCTCCTGCCTCGAACCTCAGTCTGATCACCGCTGCCACCGGTAACGGCGAACAACATACGAACCCCGCCTCATTAGCCGCCCGTTCCCAACGCCGCCCAGCGATCGGCCAGCGCCGCACAGGTGCCCGAGAGGAGTTCATCCTGGTAATGTTCGCATTGTTGCCGCAGCTCCCGGGCTGCCCGGTAGGACGGCGATCGTTCCAGGAACTCCGGCCAGCCGGGGTTACCGGGTTCCGCCGCCGCAATCGCGCCGGGGTTACCGGATAGCCCCAACTCCTCGAAGATAGCCCGGCAACGGCTCCAAAAACTCTTCCCCGGATTATACGGCAACCTCTCTCCCGCCGGGCCCGGCAACCCTTGCGCTCCGGTCGCGGCAGATTCGAGCATGGCACGGTAAATCTCTGCCAGCGCAGCGGCGGAGGGGAGCGCCAGATCCAGCAGCAGGCTGTTGCGCCGCCGGTCCGCGGCGCTGTAAAGCAGGTAAATTCGCGCTCTCTCCGCCGGTTCGCTGTGATTGATAAACATCTCCACGATCCGTTCATCCAGGGGCAGATCAAAGAGGACCAGTTGCGCCAACCCTTGCAGCGGCAGAGAACAGCCCGCGTAATCCGACGCGCCAGTCAAAAAGAGCGGCCGGCCGG
>JBFMGD010000061.1:0-10279 GCA_040751775.1 Bacillota bacterium
AGCGGCGGATGACGCTTGTTGCGCAGAATCCGCTGCTCTTTATGACCAGCGTCAGAGAAAATGTGAGTTACGGTTTAAAGGCGCGCGGCTGCACGCGCGCGGAAACCAGGCGTCGCGTGGATGATTTGCTCGCGCAATTGGGCTTGCATGACCTGGCGGAGCGCCGGGCCGATTCCCTCTCAGGCGGGGAAGCGCAGCGGGTGGCTTTAGCCCGCGCCGTGGCTTTTGAGCCGGAACTGCTTTTGCTGGACGAACCGACGGCCAATTTGGATCCGGCAAATGTAGAGCTGATCGAGAATATGATTTTACACCTAAACCGCTTCTCCGGCATGACGATTATCATGGTCACACATAACATCTTTCAAGCGCGCCGGGTCGCGCACCGGGTGATCTTTATCAACCAGGGGCGAATTGTGGAGATGGGAAATACGGCAGAAATATTTTCCTCGCCCCGGAATGAAAGAACCCGCTCTTTTATTGAGGGGCGCATGGTTTACTGATAATTATTCTACCCTGCGCCTCTGCCGCGTAAGATTGGAGGGAGAGGGTGGGGCGCATGGTCTGGGTACGCCTGGGGAGCGCTTTTGGTTACCTGGGACTTTTTTTATTCGGATTGCACTTTATGAGCCGTAATTTACACAGTGCGGCAGGGTCCGGCCTGGAACGTTTCCTGGCCCGCCTGACGGGCAGCCCCTGGAAAGGTTTTCTCGCTGGGGCGGCGGTTACAGGAGCGCTGCAGAGCAGCAGCCTCATTTCGGTAATGGTTGTCGGCCTAGTCAACGCGCGAGTTATGACGCTGGCCCAGGCGATTGCCGTGATTATCGGAGCCAACGTGGGAACAACCGTTACCGCGCAACTGCTTTCGTTTAATATCCAGCATGCCGCACTGCCGCTGATCGGTGCGGCGGTTTTTTTATATCTTTTGCCCCTGTCCCGCCTGAAACCGGCAGCCGGGGCGTTGTTGGGTTGGGGATTGGTACTTTTAGGCTTAGGCGGTATGGCGGAGTCGCTGGCGCCTCTCCGGAATACCCCGGTGATGGCGCGCCTGCTTGCCGCGGCCGGGGAAACTCCGTGGCAAGGGATCGGCGCGGGCATATTAACGGCTGCCGCGCTGCAAAGCAGCAGCGGGGTCATGGGCCTCGTGCTGGGTATGGCCCTGGAAGGATCGATTTCATTGACGGCCGCGATGGCGGTTTTAATCGGAGCAGATCTCGGTACCTGCACGACCGCCCTGATTGCCTCAGTAGGCATGAACCGCACCGCGCGCGCCGCGGCCTGGTCGCACTTTATTTTTAACCTGCTCAGCCTGGTTTTGGCCGCGCTCTTTTTCCCCTACATGCTCCGGGTAACGGCCTTCGCCGCGTCTTCCTTAACCCGCCGCCTGGCCAATTTTCATACCCTCTATAACCTGCTCGGCGCGCTGGTGATCCTTCCCCTGGCCGAACCCCTGGCCAGATTGCTGCAGGGACGAAAGGAAATTCTTTGAATGAAAAATTGGCAATATAACATAATATTACTCATAAGTCAGGACAATGGCCGGCGGTGAGTTTCTACTGGATTTAGACCGCGAAGCGCTCTAAAGGAGTGACTTCTGGCATTTGGCATAGGTTAAGTTGTACTAATATTTTTAAATATTTAAGCGGCAGGATATAAGTAGTGGTGTAAAGAAAATAAGACAGGTTAATTTCATTGTGATACTTTGGAGCCGGGGTAAGAGAACCACTATAAAATGTCTTACTTGGGAGGGTGACATGAACCTGTTTGACGCGATTATTCTGGGATTGGTGCAGGGGCTGACAGAGTTTTTGCCGGTGAGCAGTTCCGGGCATCTTGTTATTTTTCAGGATATCCTGGGGATGGACGAGCCTGGGGTAACTCTGGAGATTTTGCTTCATTTTGGAACGCTGCTTTCCGTTTTATGGGTGTTCGGCCGGGATTTTCTTGATTTGCTGCGCTTTCCCAAAGATACGGTGCAGCGCCGTTTTCTGTTGCTGCTGCTGGTCGGAGTAATCCCGACAGCGCTGATGGCCTTTTTGCTGGGCGACCATGTGGCGCTTCTTTTTAAATCGACCCTGGTGGTTGGCATCATGCTGCTGGTGACCGGGGGGATCCTCAAACTGCTCACAATATTACCCGCGGGAGAGAAAAATGTTTCAATAATGGGCTTTAAAGACGCGCTATGGGTCGGACTGCTGCAGGGATTAGCCGTTATCCCGGGTATTTCGCGTTCCGGTTCGACGATTACCGCCGCGCTCTGGCGGGGACTGGACCGGGCCACTGCCGTGCGCTATTCATTTATGCTGGCCGCGCCGGTTATCTTCGGCGCCACCCTGCTGGAAGCCAGAAATATGCTGGCAATGGGAGTCGACAGCTCACTTCTGGTCAATTATCTTGTCGGAGGACTGGTGGCGTTTCTGGCCGGAGTGCTGGCGATAAAAACCTTTATCAACCTGCTTAAACAGCAAAAGTTTCACTACTTTGCTTACTATTGCTGGGCTGCGGGAGCCTTGATCATCGCCGCGTCGATTGTCCGGGGTTAGTTGTCCGAGCCGGGGGTATTGTTTGCCTGCCGGCGGCGAATCGGTTATAATAGGCTTGTACAGGTAATAATTGGGAAGGTCGGTGTCGATGATGGCTAAAAGGCAGCGGCGTCATACCGGATTTAAAGATGAGCTCAAAAGCCAGGTAAAGGGAATCCTGCTGCTGGCTTTGGCCGTTTTTTGCTACGCCGGGCTCGTGCAAACCGCGCAAACCGGGGAAATGGGCGCATTTGTCCACAATACGCTGCGCACGCTGGCCGGGCAGACTGCGATCGTGATCCCGTTTCTGATTGGCGTGTTGGCGCTGCGCGTGATGCTGCCCCAGGGCATCTTCAATATAAAAACCCGTTTAATCGGGATTCTAATCTTGCTGGTTCTTTTTATGGTCTGGGCTCATCTGCAGTTAATGATCGAAAATATTAATCGGTTGAGCGGTCAGGATTTTTTACGGGTCAGTTTCCAAATGGGCTTGGATAAAAACGGCGGGGGGGTAATGGGGGGCGCTTTCGCGGTGCTCCTCTTTTACCTGTTCAACGTGGTAGGCAGCCAGATTGTGCTGGCGACGCTGGCCGTGATCTCGGTGCTGCTGATCATTAATGTCCCGGTTGGCCAGCTGCTGGGCGCTGTGCGCCGGCTGGCCGGCTGGCTGCTACAGCTGCTCCAAGGTACGGGCCGTTTTCTGAAAGAAACGTATCAAATCCTGATGACCGGCTCGGAAGAAGAAACAGGCCGGCGGGAAAAAAAAATAGAAGAAACCTCTGATCATTCGCCTCTACAGCCCGTTCAGGAAGAGTTCCTGCTCAACCGGCTGGAGGAACAGCCGATGCAAACCGATACCGCGCCGCAACCGGAACCTTCCTATTACCAGAAAGAGCGCCGCCTGGCGCTGGTGGAACCGGTGGAAAACGGTGAGCCGGCCGCGCGCTGCCACGCGGTGGTCCGGGCCAGCCTGAATCAATACGTCGCGCCCTCCCTGGAGCTGCTGGCACGGCCGAGCCGCGTAGGAGACCATCAGCAAAGCAAGGGGATTAAAGAGCGGGCCAGGCTCCTGGAGAATACGCTGCAAAGTTTCGGGGTCAAGGCGCGGGTAATCCACGTCCAGTCCGGGCCGACTGTAACCCGTTTCGAAGTGCAGCCGGAAGCTGGAGTCAAAGTAAGCAAAATTATCAGTCTCTCCGACGACCTGGCTCTGAACCTGGCGGCGCCGCTGGTGCGGATCGAGGCGCCGATCCCGGGGAAAGCCGCCCTCGGTATCGAGGTGCCAAATAAAATCATTGCTCTCGTTTACCTGCGCGAGGTATTGGAAGACGGCTGCTTCCAGGAGAGCCCCTCACCCCTGACCGCGGGCCTGGGCAAGGATATTACCGGGGTGCCGGTAATCGCCGATTTAACAAAGATGCCGCACCTGTTGATTGCCGGCGCGACCGGCGCGGGCAAGAGCGTCTGCTTGAATACGATTATTATCAGCTTGCTCTACAAGGCCCGTCCGGAGCGGGTGCGATTTGTGATGATCGATCCGAAGGTAGTGGAGTTGAGCATTTATAACGGGATACCGCACCTGCTGATGCCTGTGGTTACCGAGTCGAAAAAGGCTTCCCTGGCCCTGCGCAGCATGGTTAAAGAGATGGGCCGGCGCTATGAATTGTTTGCCCAGGACGGCGTGCGCGATATCGGCGCGTATAACGAACTGGTCGGCTCCGGCGGCGAAGACGGCGAAATTATGCCGTATATCGTGGTCATTATCGACGAATTGGCCGACCTGATGCTGGTGGCGCCCGGTGAAGTCGAGGATTCGATCGCCCGCCTGGCCCAGATGTCAAGGGCCGCAGGTATTCACCTGGTAATAGCCACCCAACGGCCTTCGGTAGACGTTCTTACGGGGATTATTAAAGCAAATATAACCTCCCGGGTCGCCTTCACCGTTTCCTCCCAGGTCGATTCCCGCACCATTCTCGACATGGCCGGGGCGGAAAAGCTTCTTGGCCGCGGTGATATGCTCTTCTATCCTGTCGGAGCGGTTAAGCCGTTCCGCGTGCAAGGGGCCTATATCAGCGAGCGGGAAGTAAAAAGCATTACCGATTATATCAAGCAGCAGGGACAAGTTGAATACGAAAATAAGTTTAACACCTTGGAGATGGACGATAGCGCCATGGAAGAGTTGGATCAGCTGTTTCCCGACGCTGTTGAACTGGTTGTGCGCACCGGTCAGGCTTCCATTTCTCTGCTACAGAGACGTTTCCGGATCGGTTATACCCGGGCGGCCCGCCTGATCGATGATCTGGAACGAAGAGGCGTCGTGGGGCAGCATGAAGGGAGCAAACCGCGGGAAGTAATTATTACGCCGGAGCAAGCCGTAAAGATGTACGAAGAATTTAAAGGAAGAATGAATTCCTAAGGCGAGAGGGTGAAAACTTGGACGAGTTGGTGACATTACTAAGCCAGGCCCGCCGTGATCGGGAGATCACCCTGAAGCAGATCAGTGAAAAAACCAAGATCCAGTTGCGCTATCTGCAAGCGCTCGAAAGCGGTGATTTTTCCGTATTCGCGGGAGAGGTTTACCTGAAAGGGGCACTCTGCAATTATGCCGAAATAGTAGGGCTGGACACCGGTGAGGTGCTGGCGCTCTATCATCGTCTCCGTGACAAGGCCGCAGCGGTAGATACCGGCGAAACTGACACGGCGGCTGCGGATCCGGTGGCCGTGAAGCCGAAAGCGACACCAAAGCCGAAAAAGGTGGCGGCGGAGCGCCCGCAGGGGTCATCCTTGAAAGCCGGTATGGTGGTGCTGGTGCTGCTCATGATCTCGGTCGCGATCTGGTTCAGCTTCAACCGCCCCTGGCAAGAGCGGGACCCGCTGGCGGATCCGGGGCCCGCTGAAAACGGCCAGTCTGGAGACACCGGCGACGAGAGCGCCGCAGATCCGGACAACGGGCAGCCCCGGGTTCCGGCTGTAGACGTGTTTAACTCCACCAGCGGGGAGACAACCTACAACGTCAGCGGAGCGGCGGAAATATTAATCCGGTTGAATTTCAGTGAACCATGCTGGGTTCAGTTGAAAGTAGACGGTGAAGAGCTGTTTTACCCCCGTACCTTTCCGAGGGGTGACGAGTTTGAAACGACAGCCGACCGGGAAATCTGGATGCGTCTCGGTAACCCGCGCGGTGTCGGGATCTCGGTTAATGACATTGAAATTGAGGGAGGACGGGAACATCTCCGCCCGCATAACTTCGTGTTTAATCGAATAGCATACTGACAGGCCAGTGAGCCCCGGCCAACTCTCAAGGAGCGATTCGGAATGCAGCACAAGCTGAACCTGAAAAAACTGAAAGTCGCGGTCGTTTCATTGGGTTGCGCCAAAAACCGCATTGACACGGAAGAGATGCTCGGCTTGTTAGGCCGACAAGGCCATATCATCACCGGTGATCCCGCTGCGGCCGATGCGGTGATCGTCAATACCTGCGCGTTTATCGAAGATGCCCAGCAGGAATCGATAGACACTCTTATTAAGCTGGCCCGCAGAGTGCGGGGCAAGAAACCGGTGATAATTGCCGCGGGCTGCCTGGCCGAATTTTTCGGTGAGAAGCTGCTTCAATCAATTCCGGAGTTGTCCGGTGTGATCGGCGTCCACAGCTACTCCCAGCTAACCGGCTTTCTGGAAAACTGTTTAACCGGAACGGCGCAAAGCTGTCTCAGCCCCGCACCGGAACACTACAGCAGCCTGGGGGCGCGCCTCCTAACCACGCCCCGGCACAGTGTTTATGTCAAGATCGCCGAAGGGTGCAATAACCGGTGCCGCTACTGCCTCATTCCCGCATTGCGGGGCCCGTTACGGAGCAGGCCGGCTGCCGCTATTATTGAAGAGATTCGCCAGCTGGTCCGGGGTGGGGCCCGGGAGATAAATTTGATCGCCCAGGACACTACAGCCTACGGTACTGAGCTCTCCGGCGCGCCGGATCTAGCGTCACTGGTTGAACAAATCCTGGCCGAGGTTGCGGAGTTTCCTTGGCTGCGCATTCTTTACGCCTATCCGTCCCGGTTAACAGGCCGTTTGATCGATTTAATTGCCTCTGAACCGCGCATCTGCAAATACCTGGATTTGCCGTTACAGCATGTCAGCACTACGGTATTAAAGCGAATGGGACGGCCGTATACTAGGGAGCATATCATCGGCCTGATCACCCGGTTGCGTCACTCGATTCCCGGGTTGGCGTTACGGACCACATATCTGACCGGCTTTCCCGGCGAGACCCGGGAAGAGTTTACGGAACTGGCCGAATTTTTAACAGCCTATCCTTTTGAACATGTCGGCGTATTTGCCTATTCCTCCCAACCGGGAACCGCCGCCGCGGCAATGGAAAACCAGGTTATCCGCCGGGTAGCCCGAAAACGCCGGCGTGAACTGATGGAAAGGCAGCAAGCCGTATCCCTGAGGTTAAACCGGGCCCGGCTCGAACAAAGATTGCCGGTACTGGTGGAGAGGCGTTCCGCCGCACACCCACACCGCTATTATGGACGGACAGCAGGCCAGGCTCCGGAAGTAGACGGCGGTGTCTGCTTCCTGTCAGCGCATCCGTTGATGCCCGGCAGCTTTGTTTCGTTGAAAATCGGTGCCGCTTCACCGTATCACCTGCTCGGTTTCAACCCTCGCCCCCTCCAACCTCTGTCCAAATAAGCTAAAAATAGGAACCGTATCTTGCGGCTGGCGCTGTTGCCCCGGTGTAACTTCTTTGTTATAATCAAACTACGCTAATAATTATGTAAACAAGGGGCGCTCAGCCATGACAGAATACCGCTGGCCGGTTATCGTTGCCACCGCCGTACTGGCGCTGGCGTTGTTTTTCGGGATCAATTATTACCGCCAACGATACATGAAAGAGGAACCGTTCATTAAAGCGATTCAGCAGCTGGAAAGTGTCGCGGACGCGGGCGTAAAACAGGTGGACGGCGCCGCTGTGTTGGAGATTACCCCGGAGAGCGATTACCGGGGCGGCTTGCAGGAACTGGTTAAGGAAGTAGAAACGCTCGCCGTGCAGTATAAACAGAAACCACAGCGCATTACGGTGATGGACAGGCGTAATCCCGTTTTAGATTTATTTGCGACAGCGATAGCGCCCGATCTGTACGAAGGCGCGCGGCTAGGTAATTATCGTTCAGTCGGTGCCAGTATTTACGAAGCGGCAGAACGTTACAATCTCGAAGCGGTTGTGTTTTTTGTTGATTACGAAAATATCTACCTGCAGGCGCGGCACGGAGATTACTACCTCTACCAGATGATCCCACTTCACCAACAGGAGGGTGGAGCATGAAAATACGCGATATACTGCTTGGTCTGGCCGCTGCTCTGATCGTGATCTTACTTTGGTTTCAAGCCAGTTTTATTCCGATTGTTGTATTGGCGGGGCTCTTTTTGCTCCTGTTTCGTTTTTCCGGTTATAAAACGCCTCGTTTCAATGCGATCGGGAAAAGCGGCTATAACCGCAAGAAGATCGACTTTAACCAAATCGGCGGGCAGGAAGTGGCGAAGAAAGAACTGCTGGAGGCGCTCGACTTTATGCTCAAACCGCAACAGATGCGCCGCATGGGTATCCGGCCCCTGAAAGGAGTAATGCTGGTCGGACCGCCGGGAACCGGCAAGACTTTACTGGCCAAGGCGGCCGCCGGTTATACCAGCTCTTCATTTTTAAGCGTGGCCGGCAGTGAATTTATTGAGATGTATGCCGGGGTGGGGGCGCAGCGTGTGCGCCAACTCTTCAGCCAGTGCCGCACCAAGGCTCGCCGGGAACATAAGAAGAGCGCGATTTTGTTTGTTGATGAGATCGATATCCTGGGCGGTAAACGGGGCATGCACAGCAGCCATCTTGAATATGATCAGACTTTAAATCAGTTCCTGGTGGAGCTGGACGGTCTTGGCACCAATGATGAAGTCAGTGTTTTGGTAATCGGCGCAACCAACAGGCCGGAGATTTTAGATGCGGCGCTGCTGCGCCCCGGCCGCTTTGACCGGGTGGTGCAGGTGGATCTGCCCGACCTGGAAGGGCGGCTGCAAATTCTAACCCTGCACTTAAAAAACAAACCGCTGCATGAGCAGGTTTGTCTCGAAAAAATTGCCCGTGATACTTTCGGTTTTTCAGGGGCCCATCTGGAGAACCTGGCCAACGAGGCGGCTATCCTGGCGATGCGTGAACAAGAGGAGAAAATTACCGAACGGCATTTGATTGAGGCCGTGGACAAGGTGATCATGGGAGAGAAGCTGGATCGTAAGCCCGACCCTGAGGAACTCTGGCGGGTGGCTGTGCACGAAACCGGCCATGCCTTGGTCAGCGAGGCAATTAAGCCCGGTTCTGTTTCCACGGTAACCATTACACCGCGCGGCAAGGCTCTAGGGTATATTCGCCAACAGTCGGAACGTGATTATTACCTGTTCACGCTCGAATACCTGGAACAGCAAATTTGCGTGCTGCTGGGCGGCGCCGTCAGCGAAAAACAGCTTCTGGGCAACCGGAGCACCGGTTCGGCCAACGATTTTAACCAGGCGGTAGAGCTGGCGAAACGGATCATTGCGTCCGGACTATCGGCGTTAGGGGTCGTCAGCATCAATGATTTGCCCAGAGGGACGCTGCACCGCACAATCCAACAGATCATCAAGGTCCAGGAGCAGCGGGTGACCGGCTTACTGAACAATTATCTGGAACAACTAAACGAAATCGCCTCAATCCTGGTGGAGAAAGAAAAAATATCGGGTGAGTATTTGCGCCAGAAAATCAATCGCCAAGCCGATGAGTCTCGCTACGCCGTGCTATAATAGAGAAAAACGGCTGGAGGGCGGATGATCAGTGAAAGCGGATTTGCTATGTATCGGCAGTGAGCTTTTGACGGGTTTGGTGGAGAATACGAACGCCGGCTACCTGGCGAGACGTCTCGGGAGTGCCGGAATTGAAATCAGGGAGCAGCGGGTGGTGGCCGACGAGTTGGATACGATCGCCGCGGCTATAGCGGAGGCGCTCCGGCAGAGCGAGATCGTGATTTGCACCGGTGGGCTCGGCCCTACTGATGATGATATGACCAGGGAAGCGGCAGCCAAATTGTTGCAGAGGGAATTTACAGCGGACCCGAATTGGCTGCGCAAGTTGGCATGTTTTTTTGGTGAACGCGGTTTGACGATGCCCGAGGCTAATCGCAAGCAGGCCATGGTGATTAATGGAAGCACCCTGCTGGATAATTCGCGCGGTACCGCTCCCGGCGCCATGGTGGAAACAGACGGGCGGTTACTTTTTTTACTGCCGGGGCCTCCCCAGGAGTTGCAGCCGATGTTTGAGGAGACGGTTTTACCTGTGCTGAAAAGCCGGGTAAAAGATGAAATTTTCCTGGTGAAGACCGTAAAATGCAGCGGGTTAGGCGAATCGCTGTTGGAAGAGAAGCTGAAAACTCTGGACAAATGGGAGAACCCCGCTCTTTCTTTAGCGGCCAGGGGGACTGAAGTACACCTGCAGCTAAAAGCACGCGGCGGAGCGGTTTTTGCGCAAAAATTAATCGCTGAAGCAACACGGCGGCTCTACCACGCCCTTGCCGGTTTTGTTTACGGTGAAGATGAAGAGACACTGGCCGGGGTCGTGGCCGCGCTTTTTGTGCAATCCCAAAAGACGCTGGCTCTGGCTGAGTCCTGCAGCGGCGGGTTGTTGGCCGATCTGTTAACTGATGTGCCCGGCAGTTCCCGCTTTTTCAAAGGATCATTAGTCGCCT
>JBFMGD010000062.1:0-10266 GCA_040751775.1 Bacillota bacterium
TTCCACCTCAACAAATGTTCTCCACCCCCTTGGCTATCTGAAGATCTTATCAGACAACTTCCAAGGTGTGGGAAATAACATCCGTTTTTATTGGCCGAAATTCATCCATTTTATTTTACCGTTTACACACCTGCGTATGCTTTATAAGGGGTATGAGCTTCAACATATGTTCTAAAACCATATCTGTACGTAACTGGATCCGTCGGCCCCTTTCCAACGTACTTGTAGATCAATTTAAAAGTATTAACACGGGTATCCATATTTAAATCAGGTGCATTTAATCTATATGCATAATATTGAATAATATTGAATAATATTGAAAACTGATGTCGAAGCACAATGGTTTTGCCCAAGTACAATAGGGTTGTATTTATTAGCATTTACTACCATATACCCTCCTGAACTCAGGGTAACGTAATACGCAATAATCTCTTTGTTTAAATTATATAATGGCTCGTACTGTACAATATATGTTGAAGGATCCCAAGGACTATTGTCATTTTTATTTTCGCTAAGAATATGAATTCCCACTGTAAGCCAAAGATCAAGCTCGTCAAACTGAATTGTGTTTTCAAAATTCTGCTCAATGGTAGCCGTATTAGCAGAAGCGGGCAAGCTTAAACAAGCAATAAGCATACTATTTTAAATTTGCATAACATAACATTTGGCTCCCTTCATTATTAGTTGATTAAAAACACATCACAATTAATATTCAAATAATATGCTGCAAAATGGCCGAACTGCCTGCGCATAACTCGGGGTTATGATGATATAGTTGTTCCGTTCATGTAGAGTTCTTTTATCCCCTCCTCTACAGGTTTAGCCTAAGTGCTAACACTATCCCTCTAACAACCTTAAAGCACGTTTTCATTAATGGGCGCAACACAATCTCAGCCCAGCTTTTTATGATCGTGGTAAGGGATAAGAACTAAAGCTTTATTTGGAGGAATAATGGTAGTGTTGGTATTTCAAATTCTAAAGTAGATTGAGTAGTGGAATAAAAAGGAGCTTGGATTTTAGGCTATTAATATATTCAACACGCTACAATATTTTCCTGCAATAAAAACGAATTTCAGATCGGGTTTATTGACTTAGATGGTATAATTTGTTATCATGGACTCAATAACCAATGCGAAACTGGTGTGGTGGCCATGGGAATCATCAAGGTAATTAAAAAGTATAATCTCAATGAACAACCCACTGATTTTTCTTTTTGGCAATCAAAATCATATCTAGAGCGGCTTGCCGCATTGGAGCAAATACGAACAGAATACAACGCATGGAGATATCATGCTGAGCAAAGATTTCAAAGAGTTTATCGAATTATTGGAATAGAAATGTAGAGGAAGAGGGATTTACGGATGGTATAAACATAATCACGGCAGGAGCGAGCCCGATGCATGAAGCCGCGCTAACCGAACCGGCGCAGATCTACTCAATATTGAAGGCGACTAAACCTTTTCACCTCCTCGATGACCTGCTGCTGCATAAAATTGCCGGTGCGACGACCGTCAAACAGTACCTGCAGGGCAGCTATGTCTTCAAGCAGGGCGAGCGGTCGCAAAAGGCGCTGTTTATTGTTGTAGAAGGCCAGGCCAAAATTGTGGCCGCTCCGAACGACGAGGAACCTGCTGCCGGTTACCGCAACCCGGGTGATTTCTTCGGCGAAACAGTATTCCTTTCCGATGACACCTATCCGGCCTCGGTCAGCGCGGTCACTGCACTGATCTGCCTGCTGATAACTCAAAAATCATTTGAACTGGCATTCAACAGCAACCGCGAATTCGCGGACTTTTTTACCAAAGCCCTGGCTACCCGCTTGCGCGAACTCTACCACACCTTCCTCTTTGAACACCCCGAAAAAGAAAACCTCTACGGTCAGCCGCTGCGTAAAAGGGTGGCTGAGATCGCCGTCTCTGAAGTAATCACCTGTTTCCCACTGGCCCGGGTTAAGGAAATAGCCGAAAAAATGAGTGCAGGCGAAGTAAGTTCCTTAGTAGTGGTTGCACCTAATCAAAAGCCGGTCGGGATCATCACCGAAAAAGACCTGGTGACAAAGGTGCTCGCCGCGCCGGAACCCGGCCTGGAGAAATCGGCCTACGAAATAATGAGCCCCAACCTGATCACAATCGGCCCGTGGGATTTCGCCTACCAGGCCCTGCTCTTGATGATCAAGCACAAAATCAAGCATGTTGTGGTAACGGATGAAAGCCGGCGGCTGTGCGGCATTGTCACCGTGCAGGACCTGATCCGCAACCGCAATACCGGCGCGCTAACTATCGTCAACCGGATCGAGCTGCAGGAAAGCCTGGACGGATTGGCGGCGGTGATGGATGAGGTAGACCAGGTTCAGCAGGCCTTGATCGCCGAACGCGCTTACGCTTCCGAAATCTGCGCCCTGGTGACCGAGTTGTATGACCGGGTGACGCGCAAGGTTATCTCCATAGCGGAAAAAGAGATGGCTGCCGAAGGGAAAGGGCGACCCCCGGCCGACTACTGTTTCATCAACATGGGCAGCTCCGGCCGTAAAGAACAGTTTGCCCGCACCGACCAGGACAACGGGATTATCTACCGCGATCCCCCCCTGCAGGAGAAAACGGCTACGGCAGCCTACTTTTTGGCGCTGGGTGTAAAAATCGTGCACGGGCTGGAGAGATGCGGTTTTCAACGCTGCCGCGGCGGTGTCATGGCCGATAACACGCGCTGGTGCCGGCCCCTGGCGGAATGGCGCGCCGGTATCAAGCAGTGGGTCGATCAGCTTGAGCCGGAGAATATCCGTGATATGACCATCTTCCTCGATTTCCGCTACCTGACAGGGGAAGTCGAGCTCTTTGATCACTTGAAAGATTATGTGTGCCGGCTCTTGCAAGGGGCACGGCATGCCCTGCTTTTTATGGCTGAGGACGATTTAAAACACCGGGTGCCGCTCAATATTTTCCGGCGGATTGTCACTGAACGCACGGGGCAGCACCGTAAAATGATTAACTTAAAAGCTACCAGCGGCGTGCATATCCTGGACTGCCTGCGTATTTTCGCGCTGCGCGAAGGGATCAAGGAGACCAATACTTTTGAACGGCTGCACCGTCTCCGGGAGCGGGGTGTTTTTAAGAGCGATGATGCCGACTATATTGAGGCGGCCTTTGAGACGCTGCTGATGTTGCGCCTGCGCGACGCCTTGCAAAAAACCAAGCAGGGGCTTGAACCGGACAACTATATCAGTCCGGCCAGCCTGACCAAAAAGGAACAGTCGCTGCTGAAAGAATCCCTGCTGGTTGTAAACCGCTTGCAAACGCTGGCTGCCCATGCATTTCGGGTGCAAAACGTCTAGGAATAGATACGAGGTGATCACTTGTGAGTGATGATCGCTTGTTTTACGAAGCTGACTGCCGCCGGCTGAACCGAAAGGCTACCCTGACTTCACCCGGCGCTAATTTAACTCACGTGGAGAAACTGTTTGATCGGGTTTTTCCGCCAAATCACAAGGCGCCTCCCCTGCAGCCGGATTTACCGGTCTTTAAAGAGTTGGCTGCCGCTATTACCGCCGCCAAGCATCAAATCAACTGGGATCAGGATTTAAGCAACGCCTCATTCGCCGTATTCGATACGGAGACCACCGGGCTGCACCCTTTCAAAGGCGACGAAGTGATCGCCTTCGGCGCCGTGCTAATAGAAGAGGGCCGCCTCCTGGAGCCGGCGTTCCAACGCCTGGTTAACCCGCTCCGCCCGATTTCGGCCCAGAGCAAGAGAATTACCGGCATTTCCGAGGAAATGCTGCGGGACCAGCCGACTATTTGCAGCGTCTTGCTCGATTTCCTCAAATTCGTCGGGCCGCGTATTCTGGTCGCCCATAACGCCTCATTCGATCTGGCCTTTTTAAATTTAAAAATCGGGGAGGCGATCGGCACCCGTGTAGTCAACCCGGTGATCGATACCGTGCTTCTGACGGCGGCTCTCTATCCAAACTGTGAAGATTATACCCTCGAAGGACTGGCTCCCCGGTTTAACCTGAACCTCGCCGGGCGGCACAGCGCCCTGGGCGACGCCATGATTACCGCCGCTCTCTTTTTGCAGCTGCTGCCACGCCTGCTTGAGGCCGGGGTAAATACCCTGCACCAGCTGGCGCAGCTGTTTTCCGATTCGGAGCAAAAAGGCGGCTTCCCCTTAATCTTCTAGCGGCTTGCAGCGCTATAAACAGTGGTCATCCGCCAGCGCTTCTTCAGCCAGCCGCAGCTGATCTTGAACGGCCCCGGAAGCGGTGCCGCCGCGGCTGCCGCGTGCTTGCACCACCCGTACCGGATCAAGGATCGGCGCAATCTCTTCACTTAAGGCCGGATGAAAACGGCGGCGCTGTTCAACGGTCAACTCTTTTAAGCGCAACCCTTCCTGGCGGCCGTATGCGATCATGGCCCCTACCAGGCGGTGCGCCTCCCGGAAAGCAAGCCCCTGCCGCACCAGGTAGTCGGCCAAATCCGTGGCGCAGGCGTAATCGTCCTTCAACGCCTCCGCCATCCGCCCCTGATCCACCCGCATTGTGCGCAGCATCTCTCCCAGCAGCGGCAGCAGCGCCTTCAGCGTGTCCACAGTGTCGAACAACCCCTCCTTATCCTCTTGCAAATCCTTGTTATAGGTTAGCGGCAATCCTTTGAGCACCGTCAGCAAGGCGATCAGGCTGCCGTAGACCCGGCCCGTCTTGCCCCGCGCCAGCTCGGCTACATCGGGGTTCTTCTTCTGCGGCATCATGCTGCTGCCGGTGGTATAAGCGTCATCCAGCTCGATAAAACCGAATTCAGCCGATGACCACAAGATCAGCTCCTCGGCAAGGCGGCTCAAGTGCATCATCAGGATAGCGGCGAAACTTAAGAATTCCACAATATAGTCGCGATCGCTCACCGCATCCATGCTGTTTTCGTAAAGCCGGGAAAAGCCAAGCCTTTGGGCGACCTGCTCCCGGTCGATCGGAAAGCCGGTGCCGGCCAGGGCTCCGGCGCCCAGGGGCATCAGGTCAGCCCGCCGGTAGGCGCCCTGCAGGCGTTCGCGATCGCGCTGCAGCATCCAAAAATAAGCGAGCAGGTGGTGCGAAAAGAGCACCGGCTGCGCCCGCTGCAGGTGGGTGTAACCGGGCAAAACGATTGAATCGCATTTGCGGGCCAGTTCCAGGAAAACCGCCTGTAAACCCCGCAGGGCGTCGTTGATCGCCCTGATTTCTTCCATCAGGTAAAGGTGCAGGTCCAGCGCCGCCTGGTCGTTACGGCTCCTGGCGGTATGCAGCTTCCCGCCGACCGGTCCAGCCAGTTCCAGCAAGCGCTTCTCAATATTCATGTGAATATCTTCAAAGGAAAGATCAAAGGGAAAGTTGTTTTCCCGGATTTCGGCCGCGATCGCTGTTAACCCCTTTTTGATCGCCGCCGCCTCTTCGCCAGTGATAATACCGCAATCGGCCAGCATCGTCACGTGAGCTTCGCTGCCTTTCAGATCCTGTTCCGCCAGGCGCCGGTCAAAAGGAAGAGAAGCGGTAAACCGCAGTACCGATTCGGCGGTATCCTTTAGAAATCGCCCCTGCCATGGCTTCTTCAGCGCTGAATTACCTCCTCGTTTTCAGATTGCTTCCAAGACTCGGAGAGCAGGCCCCTGATCTTGAGCGGCAGTCCGTAGAGATTGATAAAACCTTGCGCGTCCTTGTGATCAAACAAATTATCAGCCTCAAACGTGGCCATAGCCGCGTGGTAGAGCGAATACGGTGAACGGCGGCCGGCCACGCTGATGTTCCCTTTATACAACTTCAGGGTTACCGAGCCCGTCACCGTCTCCTGGGTTTGAGAGATAAATGCTTCCAGCGCTTCCCGCAGCGGGGTAAACCAGAGCCCGTAATAAATCAACTCGGCGTATTTCAAGGCGATGCTCTCCTTGAAATGATAGGTTTCCCGGTCAAGGGTCAGCTGCTCCAGTTCGCGGTGCGCAAAAGCGAGTAAAGTGCCTGCCGGGGTTTCATAAACGCCGCGGGATTTCATCCCCACCAGGCGGTTTTCGACCATGTCAATGCGGCCGATCCCGTGGCGCCCGGCCGTTCGGTTTAACAGTTCGACCAGTTCCACCGGCCGCATCAGCTTACCGTTCACCGCGACGGGGATTCCCTTTTCCCAGGCGATCTCCACGCGCTCGGGCTGATCCGGCGCCGCTTCCGGCGCAGTAGTCAGGCGGTACATCGCCGGGTCCGGTTCGCGCGCGGGATCCTCCAGGATCCCCCCTTCGAAGCTGATATGCCAGATATTGCGATCAATACTGTACGGCTTTTCCGCGGTCACCGGTATGGGAATATTATATTTGCGCGCGTAGGCGATGGCGTCCGTGCGGGAAGTGATCTCCCATTCCCGCCAGGGTGCGATTACCTGCAGATCCGGCTTTAATGCCTTGACGGCCAGTTCAAAACGGACCTGATCGTTTCCCTTACCCGTGCAGCCGTGCGCGATGGCGGAAGCTCCCTCCGCTGCGGCGATCTCCACCAGCCGTTTCGCGATTGCCGGGCGGGCGATCGCCGTGCCGAGCAGGTATTTGCCCTCGTAAACCGCACCGGAACGCAGCATCGGGTAAATATAGTGTTCAACCAGCTCCCCCCGGATATCCTCTATATAAAGACGGGAGGCGCCTGTCGCCAGCGCTTTTTCTTCAAGCCCCTTCAGCTCGTCTTCTCCCTGTCCCACGTCGGCGGCCATGGCGATCACCTCGTAATCATACGTCTCCTGCAGCCACTTTAAGATGACCGACGTGTCCAGGCCTCCCGAATAAGCCAATACCACTTTTTGCTTCGCCATAAAGTTCAACTCCTTAGCTATTAAATCGTGTCCTTAAGGTGACAGAGCACCGTCCCCGGTCAGCCGAGGTCAGAAAACACTTGATCTATTATTTTGCGGCCTATTTCAAGCTGCTCCCGGGTGACGACCAGCGGCGGCAAGAAGCGCAATATGTGATCGCCGATGGCGTTGAGCAGCAGGCCCTTTTCCTGGCAGCGGCTCTGCACCTGTTGGGCCAAAGGCGCCGCCAGTTCCAGGGCGGTGATAAAACCGGCCCCGCGCGACTCTTTAATCAGAGCCGGATAGGCGGCGGCAAGCCGCGCCAACTCCTCTTTCCAAAACAGGGCTTTTTCATTGACCTGTTCCAGAAAGGACGGTTCCAACAAAATATCTAAAACCGCCCGGGCCGCCGCGCAAGCAACCGGGTTGCCGCCGAAGGTGGAGGCGTGGTCGCCGGGTTGAAAGGCGGCCGCGGCCCGCTCACGGGCCAGCATCACTCCGATCGGCAAGCCGCCGCCCAAACCCTTGGCCGCCGTAATAATATCAGGCTGCGCTCCCCAGCGCTCGTAAGCCCACAGCTTTCCGGTACGGCCCAGGCCGCACTGGACCTCGTCAAAAATGAGCAGCGCCTGATACCGGTCGCACAGTTCCCGCAACCCGCTCAAGAAGGACCCTTCAGCAGCATAGACGCCGCCCTCTCCCTGCACCGGTTCAACCAGAATCGCCGCCGTCTCTTGATCCATGAGCCGCTCGAAAGATGCCAGGTCATTGAACTGCGCGAAATTGAACCCTGCCACCAGCGGTTCAAAACCCTGCCTGTACTTGGGTTGGCCGGTGGCGCTGAGCGCGGCCAGGGTCCGGCCGTGAAAAGAGCGGTGGGCGGCGATTATTTTATAGCGTCCCCGGCCGTATTTTCGCGCCAGTTTGATCGCCGCTTCGTTGGCTTCTGCGCCGCTGTTGGCAAAAAAGACCCGGTCAACGCAGGAGCGCTCCACCAGCACCCGGGCCAGCTCCACCTGGGGCCCGGTATAATAGAGATTGGAGGTATGGATCAGTGCGGCAGCCTGTTCTTGAACGGCCCGCACCACTGCCGGATGGCAGTGGCCGACCACGTTCACCGCCAGGCCGCCGACGAAATCGAGGTATTCCCGGCCTGCCTCGTCCCAGACCAGGCAGCCCTGCCCCCGGACGAGCAGCAGGTTTTTTTCCGGCCGGCGGTTATAGGTGTTGATCATATACCTCGCTTCCTGCTCCTGGATCGTATGCACAAGCATCACCTCTAAATGTTCAATTCTGGTATCCAGTTCTATTTCGTAACCATTGTGCCGATGCCGGCGTCGGTAAATATCTCGAGGATCAGAGAATGTGAAACCCGGCCGTCGATAATATGAGTCCGGTTGACCCCGCGTTCCAGGGCCTGCAGGCAGGCGTTCACCTTGGGGATCATGCCGCCGTTGATCAAACCTTCTTCTATTAAAGCCCGGGTTTCGCACTCTGTAATCGTCGAGATGAAATCGAGCGCGTCACCATTTTTCCGGTAGACACCTTCCACATCGGTAAGGATAATCAGCTTTTCCGCATCCAGCGCCGCCGCCAGCTCCCCGGCCACATGATCGGCGTTTATGTTCAAGCCTTCTCCGTCCACGCCGGCTCCGATCGAAGAGACCACGGGGATATAGCCGTTGGCGCTGAGCGTCTGGATTAGAGCCGGGTTGACCCGGGTAATCTCCCCGACCCGCCCCAGGTCTACCTGACGGCCGTTTGGGGCGCCGCTCAGCGTCTGGAGCCCTTTGCGCCGCGCTTCAAAGAGGTCTGCATCACGGCCGCTTAAACCGACCGCCTGGCCGCCGTGCCGGTTGATCAGGCTGACGATTTTCCGGTTAACCTTACCCATGAGCACCATTTCAACGATCTCCATCGTTTCGTCGTCGGTGACCCGCAAGCCGTCCACGAAATGCGGCTTTTTGCCCAACCGCTGCATCATTTCGCTTACTTCTTTACCGCCCCCATGCACCAGGACCGGTTTAATCCCGATATACTTCAACAAGATGATATCGATCACGACCGATTCCATAATCGCTTCATTAACCATGGCCTGGCCGCCGTATTTCACGACAAAGTATTTACCCGTAAAAGAGCGCATATAAGGCAGCGCCTCTACCAGCACCTCCGCCCTGGCAATTAAATTGTGCATCAACGCCGTATTCATCAAATGCCCCTTTCGATTATTTAAGTGCGATAATTGCTGTTGATCGAAATATATTCATGGGTTAAATCAGTACCCCAGGCGGTGACCGCGGCGCCGCCGTCGTTCAGGTTTACCAGGACGGGGACCTCGCGCTGCTTTAACACCGCCTTGACCGCGTCTTTCCGGAAAGGAACCGCGCCCCCGCCGGAGGCAACCGGAACCGGCCCGATCGAGATATCGACCCGGGAAGGATCAAAGTCGATGCCGGCATAGCCGAGCGCGGCGATAATGCGGCCCCAGTTCGCGTCTTCGCCGTAAAAGGCGGTCTTGACCAGGGGAGAGTTCAGCACGGCGCGCGCCAGGGTCCTGGCCGCCGCTTTGTTCGGAGCACCCTGCACGGTTAACGCGATCACTTTAGTGATACCCTCGCCGTCGCTGACAATCTGGTAGGCCAGTTCGCGGCAAACCCGATCCAGAAGGCCGGCAAACAGTTCCAGGGCCGGGGAATATTCCCCGATCTCCACGCCAGAGTGCGCCCCATTGGCCAGGATTAAGGCGGTATCATTGGTCGAAGTATCGCCGTCCACCGTAATCAGGTTGAACGAGCTCTCCACCGCCTGCTCAAAAACCCGCTGCAGTAAAGCGCGGGAAATCTTAACATCTGTGACGATAAAAGCGAGCATGGTGGCCATGTTCGGGCAGATCATCCCGGCGCCCTTGGCCATGCCGGCCAGAGTAAACTCGCCGGCAGGCAGGCAGCCGCGGTAAGCGGCCAGCTTGGCGCGGGTATCGGTGGTCAGGATCGCCTCCGCGGCCTCACGGCCGGCTGCCGGCTCCCCGGAAAGCGCCGCCGCCGCCCGGCTGATGCCTGCCCTCACTTTTTCCATGGGCAGTTGCTCGCCGATAACCCCCGTTGAGCAGACCAGCACCTCTTCCGGGCGGATCGCGAGCTCTGCCGCGGTCAAAGCAGCCATCTCCCGGGCGCTCTCCAGGCCCTGTTCCCCGGTGCAGGCGTTGGCGTTGCCGCTGTTCACCACGATCGCCCGGATTGGATTGCTCATGTGGGCACGGCAGAGATGCACGGGCGCCGCCTGCACCAGGTTGCGGGTATACACCCCCGCCGCGACAGCCGCCTGTTCGCTGAAAAGAAGGGCCATATCCCGGCCGCTTTTTTTGAGCCCGCAGTAGACACCGGCCGCTTGAAAACCTCTCACGCCGGTAATGGACGGTTTTTCAATCTTGATAAAGGAAGCCCCTTCATACATATACGGACACCTCTTTCCCATACAG
>JBFMGD010000063.1:0-9695 GCA_040751775.1 Bacillota bacterium
GGTCCGCCCGTGAATTGAACATCTCCCAACCCGCCGTTACCGCCGCCGTGCAAAAGCTGGAAGAGCGCTATAGTGTGAAACTCTTTTTCCGCTACCCCCGTGGTCTTGAGCTGACACCCGCGGGGATGCTGCTCTATCGTCATCTCAAAGAGTTGAAAATGCATGCCGTGCAGGCTGAAAATGAATTGATGAACTTGAAAGGTGTTGTGCACGGGCAGCTCAAACTTGGGGCCAGCCCTACATTTGGCGATTATATTCTACCCCGATTAATCGGCCGCTTCAGCAGTGGGCATCCCGGGATTAGCTTCAGCCTGGTTATCGGCAACAACCAGCAGATCTACAATCACCTTAAAGAAGGCAAGGTGGAACTGGCCTTCTTGGCCGGCAAGCTGCCCGGTAAACGCATTACCGCCCACAAGATCATGGAGGATGAATTAATTCTAATTGTCCCTTCCGGCCACCCCTGGAGCAGCCGCGGTACAATCGATCAAGCAGAGCTGCTCACGCAACCGCTGATCTTAAGAGAACAAGGTTCCAGCAGCAGGAAAGAAACTGAAGAAGCTTTAATGGAGCTCGGGTTTGACCTGGAGATACTGGTGATCGTAGCTGAGTTTTTCAGCCTGGAAGCGATTAAAAGTGCTGTCGAAGCCGGATTAGGGGCGGCGCTGATATCCCGCTGGGCTGTTACCAAGGAGCTGCAGCTGGGCACTCTTTGCTCGGTCCAGATCAACGGCTTATCTCATTTCCGCGATATTAACGCCGTCACATTAAACGATATTCAGTTGACCGAAGCGGCGTCACGCCTGCTGCGATACAGTCTGCATATGCCGCCGGGGTTTACCGCCTTGCCTGCGGCCGGCGGTAAATAAAGGACGGCAAACGGGAAACTTCAGATTATAGTTTTACCACGGATTATAGCTGAAGACAGCGTCTCCTTCCCTCACTTTATCTATGACCTTTAATCCGACCAGATCGCCCGGTTTTGCTTTTTCAATGCCCTGATATTCAACCTGCATGGATTTTACCACCTGCTCGAACTCTGTCTTCGGCCCCACTATTCTGATCGTGTCACCCACATCCAGTTTACCGCTCAACTCAATTAGAGCCACCGCGATCTTACTGTAATAATGTGTTACCCGGCCGATATCTTGCCAGTCCATAGCGCTAGACACCCCCTTTGAACGTAATATTTCCCTGTATTGATTATATATTCGGCAAATGACAATAATAACCTGCCTCCGCTCGCTGAAAAATAATTTATGAGATTAGAATAGCGCTGGCATTAGTGGGAAAAGTATATTTTGAGGAAGGGGGTGATTATCAATGGAACAGATCAGACCGCTGCTAATTAAATACATATATACAGCCGCCATAACCATACTCATATTAACCTATCTCCTGGTTCCCTCGGTAGCCCTGGGTAGTTCACTAATCATTGCCCTGTTTATTACCCTGGTGCTCTACTACGCCGGAGATCGGTTTTTACTACCTCGATTTGGAACTGTGGCCACGGCTATCGCCAATTTTGTGCTGGCCGCAATCGTCCTGGCTGTGGCCAATGGATTTGTTCGGGAACCGATTACAACCGGATCGATCTTAACTGCCGCCGTAGTGATCGGCGTAGCCGAATGGTTTTTCTACCGTTATGCCCGCAGCGAGGTTAGCCCCGCCACGGCCGGTGGCGACATCACCTCTTTTGCCGAATTTCTCGGAGAAGATAATCCCGGCGAGACAGGCACCGAACCGACCGGTGGAGGCGAGGCTCAGGGTGCGGGAGAAAATCAGGAGAATCAGGGTGGAAACGATAACGCCGGCGAAAATCCGGAACAACAGCAGTAAGTCCGGTTTCGCTTTAACCGTATACACTTTACACCTAGCCGCATCAACCGGTGCGGCTATTTCCATCCAGACCGGCGTCGGTAAAGGAGCTTACTGATGAGCAATTACACTTCTTTTGATAAAACAGCCTCGCTTACCGCCGACAGCAGCGGCACTTTACCTGAGATCTCGATCCGGCGGTTTCTCACCGGCGTGCTACCCCTGGTATCCAAAGAATTGCGCCGCTGGCAAAAGCAGTTGGACAGCTGTGAAGATTGGGCTCTGTTAAGGCAGGCCATTTTAAGCCTGCGCCGTAAGCGTTTTCATGTCCAGGGCGGCAGCTTTTTCGCCCTCTATCAGCCCCTGCAACAAAAAAATATCGTCTCTCTGATCGTAGCCTTACAGACGATCAGCGATTACCTGGACAATCTCTGCGACCGCGGCGGCATTTATGATGAAGCCGCTTTTCGCTGCCTGCATCATGCGCTGTTGGACGCTTTGCACCCGGCAACGCTTAAGGAAAGAGATTATTATCGTTTTTATACCTGCCGCAACGACGGCGGCTATTTAAAAGCGCTGGTTGAAGAGTGTCGCGCCAAAACAGCCGTATTGCCCGCGTACGCCGCGGTTCAACCGGAAGTGATCAAATTATTGTCGCTGTATTGTGATTTGCAGGTATACAAGCACCTCGCTCCACAGCTGCGCCACAGCCGCCTGAAGCGTTGGTTGAGGGAAAGGGCGGCAACCGTGTTACCGCCTGTTTATTTCTGGGAATATGCCGCGGCCTGCGGTTCTACCCTGGCCGTTTTTGCCCTTTTCGGAGCCGCGGCTTCTCCCGGCACCGGGCCGGAGGAGGCACGGCAGATCGTTAAGGGTTATTTCCCCTGGATTTGCGGCCTGCATATCCTGCTCGACTATTGGATTGATCAGGAAGAAGACCGCCTCGGGGGAGATTATAATTTCACTGCTTGCTACCGTTCCCCCGAGCTGGCCGCACGGCGTCTGCACTTTTTTCTGCAAAAATCGCTGGAGGGAATATCCCGCATGCCCCATCCAGAATTTCACCGCACCATTATCCGCGGGCTGTTAGCGGTATACCTCTCAGACCCTAAGGTGAGCAAGCAGGGTTTTCAGGCGACCGCCCGGTCCCTGATTGAGGCCGCGGGACCGCAAACTAATCTGCTCTACCGGCTCTGCCGGCTGCTGCGCCGGTTTAGTGTTTTGTAAACATCCCTAGACAAATGCTGCCAGCTTGCCGCTCAGTTCCTGCTTCGACATGGCTCCGGTGAAGCTGTCCACGACCTGGCCGTTTTTAAACAAAACCATGGTCGGTATCCCCATCACATCATAACGGGAAGCCAGGTCCGGGTTTTCATCCACGTTCACTTTGACTACCTTCAACCGGTCCTGGTTCTCAGCGGCCACCTCCTGCAAAACCGGGGCCAGCATCTTGCAGGGACCGCACCAGGGAGCCCAAAAATCTACTAATACCGGAAGAGAAGCCTGAAATACCTCTTGCTTAAACTGGCCCTCGCTGATCTCTTTTACATCTGCCATTACGATCACTCCAATACTTATTTTCCAAGTTAAGCCTGCTGAAAACATTTTACACCAGCATCTCTCACGAATCAACAAAGACTGCGTCTATTACCATACCAGCAACGATCTTAAAAAAGAAATTACTATCCTTCTAACCGGCAATGGCGCTGATCGGGCTGATAATCGTTTCAGCAAGCCGGTCAAGCATGCCGCGGGCCGGGCCGGGTGGAAAAGCCTGCAATGCAGCCTGGGCTTTTTCCATACAGCGGCCGGCTTTGCGGGACGCCTCCTGCAGAACGTCACTTGCTTTAACCGCCCGGTGCAGTTGTTCCTCGATTACCGGGAACAGACTGCTGCGGCGCGACAGCACCGGCCGGAGCATCCCGCGGTAGCGTTTCTTACGGCGCAGCAGATAGATCAGAGGTAGCGTAATCAGGCCGTGGTTTAAGTCACTGCCGATCGGTTTACCCAATTTTTGCGGCTGCTCGGTATAATCGAGGATATCATCAACTATCTGAAACGCCTGCCCCAAATTGAAGCCGTACTCGCGTAACGCTCTTAATTGGTAAGGCAGCGCAGGCATGATCTGACCGCCGACCTCACAGCAGACTGCCAGGAATTGCGAGGTTTTCAAGTAGTTACAGCGCAAGTACTCCTGCTCGCTGATGTTCCAGTCAAAACTTTTGCTCATCTGGCGGGTTTCTCCCTGACACATTAACGCTACCGAACGGGCCAGGAGTGGCAGCAGCTTATCTCTCTGCTCCAGGCTGCATATCAGGTTAAAAGCGCGGGAAAGCAGGAAGTCTCCGGCCAGGGTAGCCGTATGATCATCCCACCGGCAGTGCAGAGTTTGATTGCCCCGGCGTTGAGCCGCGCCGTCAATAATATCATCATGTACCAGTGAAGCGGTATGAATCAACTCCACAGCCGCCGCGCTCTTCAACAGCGACTCATGTTTGTGCGGGCTCCGTTTTTGAGTAAGCAGACCAGCGGCTAAGAAGACCAGCAGGGGGCGAAGCTTTTTGCCGCCTTTGCTGAACAGGTGATCCATCATCTCCTGCAGGGCGGCCGCGGGTGTGCGCACCGACTCGCAAATTACCTGATCTACTTCTTGCAGCTCAGGAAGAGCGGTCAGTTCGGAGAATATCACCTGTAAAAAGAACCTCCTTTCCCAATCTTTATTGTTAACCGCGCAACATTTTTCATACACGCGGCCGTTACTACAGCAAGCTGCGCCACGCGACCGGTTCCATGAGCATGGCTTTTCATAATTTCTACCATTCGCTGCAACACCAATTCAATCGATCAGCCGTAACCCGGCTCGCCGTACCGCTTCCCTCGCTGACCGGTATTCCGCCGCGGTAACACGGCGATTCAGCTCGCTGAACACAGCGGCACGGTAAGCCGGGTAATACTGGGCCATCACGTTTACCGCACACCGTGCGGAAACCTCTTCCTTGAGGAAACGGGCCAGTTCCTCCGTTCCGGCGATACCGCCGGGCATAACCAGGTGCCTGACCAGCAGACCGCGCCTGGCGACCCCGCTGTCATCAACAACCAGGTCCCCCACCTGGCGCTGCATCTCGATCAGCGACTCTTTCAGGCGGGAAAAGTAACCCTTAACCCCGGAGTACTTTTCACCGGCCCGGTTTGAAGTGTACTTGGCATCAGGCAGATAAATATCCACGAAACCGCACAGGAGCCGCAGGATATCGACAGATTCGTAACCGCTGCTGTTGTATACTACGGGTAATCTTAACCCTCTCTCTGCCGCCAAATCCAGGGCAGCAGTGATCTGGTAGAGATATGGAGTCGGCGAAACCAAATTGATGTTATGGCAACCCTGTTCCTGCAGCTTGAGCATGGCCCGGGCGAGATCTTCCATCGACCACAGTTCGCCTCGCTGAACACCCCGGCTGATTGTCCAGTTTTGACAGAAAACACAGGCCAGGTTGCAGTAAACAAAAAAGATAGTTCCGGAACCCTCCCGGCCGACCAATACGCTTTCTTCACCGAAGTGAGGGCCGGCCCCGTCAACGACCACATCACGGGGCGCACCGCATCGCCCCGTCTTTCCGGCCGCTCGATCGGCCAGGCAGCGGCGCGGACAGAAGATGCACCGCTTTAGGATATTCTTAAAACGCTCAACCCGGTCCCGCCGCTCGTCAGCGGACATAAGCAGGTACGCCGGAGCCTTGTTTTCTGGGTTCATCTGTAAACATCTCCTAACCGCGGCTCCTGGGCTGCATCCTGACCGGACTACCCGGCAAAACGCGCGGCGCGGCAGTTCTTGCGCCGCAGGCAGGAAAGAGCCTTTTCATATGGAATTGTACAGGTTATGCCGGGTGAAATCAAATTGCTGCCAAAGACCATAAGGAGGTTTCCTTGAAAATGGTTAAACAGATATCCGTGTTTCTGGAAAACAAGTGCGGCAGACTGGTCCGGGTAACCCAGGTCCTCGGTGAAGCGGGAATCAATATCAGGGCCCTTTCCATCGCCGACACCTCTGACTTTGGAATCCTGCGCCTGATCGTGGACCAACCGGATCAGGCTTGCAGCGTCTTGCGGGAAAAAGGGATCATGGCGACAGTGAATGAAGTTATCGCCGTGGAAATCCCGGACATTCCCGGAGGCCTGGCCAGGGTCCTCGCCTACCTGGAAGAAGCGGCGATCAATATTGAATATCTCTACGCTTTTGTGGAAAAACCGGCCCAGGATGCGCTGATCTTAATCCGGGTGGAAAATGCGGCCGAGGCGCTGCGGATTTTGCTGGAAAAAAATGTACCCGTCATCAGCGGTGAACGGCTCTATTCCCTTTAACGCCCGCCTCCGGGTCGTGGGAAAAAAGGAGTGAAACCATGAGCAGCAAAATCATTCTGACCGGTAATGAAGCGGTCGCCCGCGGCGCTTACGAAGGAGGCGTCACTGTCGGCGCCGCTTATCCGGGCACCCCGAGTACGGAAATCTTGGAAAACCTCGCCCACTACGCAGAGATCAGGTGCAACTGGTCGCCCAACGAAAAAGTGGCCCTGGAGGTCGGCAGCGGTGCCTCTATCGCGGGCGCGCGAGTGCTGGTCGCAATGAAGCATGTCGGGGTCAATGTGGCCGCCGACCCGCTTTTGACACTCTCCTATACCGGGGTGGGCGGCGGATTGGTGCTGGTCTCGGCGGATGATCCGGGCATGCACAGCTCCCAAAATGAACAGGACAACCGGCATTACGCCCGCATGGCCAAAATCCCCCTGCTGGAACCGGCCGACAGCCAGGAAGCGAGGGACTACGTCCTGGCCGGCCTGGCTTTGAGTGAAAGTTTCGATACTCCGGTGATGCTGCGCACCACCACGCGCATCTCCCATTCCCGCAGCGTGGTCGCGATCGGGGAGAGGCAAACCGCTCCGGAGCGGCAATACCGGAAGCAGATCGCCAAGTACGTGATGCTGCCCGGATTCGCCCGCCGGCGTCATCCCCTGGTCGAACAGCGCCTCGAGGCGTTGCGGGAAGAGGCTGAACGAAGCCCCATGAACCGGATCGAGGCGGGTAGCGGCGACGTGGGCCTGATCTGCTCAGGTGTCGCCTACCAGTATGTGCGGGAAGTTATACCGGAGGCGCCTCTGCTGAAACTCGGATTCAGCTATCCCCTGCCAATCAAACTGGTGCGCCGTTTCGCCACCATGGTCAAGAAGATAATCGTTGTGGAAGAGTTGGACCCTATCTTGGAAGAACAGCTGTCGGCCCTGGGGATTCCCCTCGAGGGCAAGTCGCTCTTTCCCCTGTTGGGTGAGTTGAGCGCGGATATCGTGCGGGAAAAGTTGCGCGGTGAGAAGCGCCCCCTGATTGCAGTGCGCACGGAAATCCCGCCTCGCCCGCCGCTGCTCTGCCCGGGATGCTCGCACCGCGGCGTCTTCTACGTCTTGAACCGGCTCAAAGTAAACGTGATGGGCGATATCGGCTGCTATACATTGGGCGCGCTGCCGCCCCTCGAAGCGATGGATACATGTATCTGTATGGGCGCGAGCATCGGCACCGCGCTCGGCATGGAAAAAGCCGACCCCAACCTGGCCGGCCGGACCGTAGCCGTAATCGGCGATTCCACCTTTTTTCATTCCGGGATCACACCTCTGCTGGATGCTGTCTATAACAACGCCTCCACTACCGTGCTAATCCTGGACAACAGCACCACCGCCATGACCGGCCACCAGCATCACCCCGGCACCGGTGTAACCCTGCAGGGAGAGAAAACGGTGCGGACGGATCTGGAACAGCTGTGCCGCTCGCTGGGCGTGCGGCGGGTTGCAGTGGTTGATCCGTTCGATCTGAAAGGGTTGCGGCAGGTAATTAAGGAAGAACTGGCCGTTCAGGAACCCTCCGTGATTATCGCGCGGCGTCCCTGTGTTCTTTTAAGCAAATCCTTCCTGGAACCACTGCAGGTGGATCAGGAAAAATGCAACGGCTGCGGCGCCTGCCTCAACCTCGGCTGCCCGGCGATCAGTAAAACCGGTGAGGCGAAAGCTCTGATCAACAGCACGGTCTGCAACGGCTGCGGCCTCTGCGCGCAGCTCTGCCGTTTTGATGCGATCACTATCCCCGCGGCGAAGAAAGAAGGTGAATGCAATGGCTAAAACGGACATACTCATCGCCGGCGTAGGCGGGCAAGGAACGATCCTGGCAGGCCGGATTATCGCCGCGGTGGCGATGGCGGAAGGACTCGATGTAAAAATGGCGGAGACACACGGCATGGCGCAGCGGGGCGGCAGCGTAGTGACGCATGCCCGACTCGCTGAAAAGGTTTATGCGCCCCTGATCCCATACGGCGACGCAGATTTAATCCTCGCTTTCGAACGGCTGGAAGCGCTGCGCTGGCTTCCCTTTCTTTCACCCACCGGCACCGTGATCGTCAACACCCAAATCCTGGAACCGCTGCCCGTCCTGACCGGCCAGTATGTCTACCCGCCGGATATTTTAGATGAGCTCGCCGTAAAAGCGAACCGGGTTATCGCCGTGGACGCCCTTAACCTGGAGCCGGTAAGAACCAACCCGCGCGCCTTGAACACTTTACTGCTGGGGATAGCGGCGCGGCTGCTCCCCTTTGAGCAAACCCGTTGGGAACAGACGCTAACAGAGCTGCTCCCGCCCAAGCTGCTCGAAATCAACCGCCGGGCTTTCACGGCAGGATGGTCGTATCAGCCCGTTGATAAATAGCAATTCTCCGGGGAAAGCTTTTACCGGAGGTGAGAAAGATGAATTATGAAAAAATCGCCAGGGAAACCCGCAAATGAATGGAGGAGATCCAGGGCCTGGTCGAGGCCCGCGATACGGAGATAGGCGATGAGCTAACCCGGCAAGGCAGGCAGCTGCTAAGCATCATGGAAGATTTCGTGGAACGGTTGAACGACAGCTTGCATTAAAATATCTGGGACAGGGGGACAGGTCCCTTGTCCCACAATTTAAGGGCACCCCCGCAAGGGAGCGCCCTTATTTAACCGAATTGAAAAACTGGGACAAGGAACCTGTCCCCCTGTCCCATCCCCCTGTCCCAAAAAAGTTGTTTAAGCGAGCAGTGACTTGGCCAGGTCGACAGCGGAACCGCCGTCTGGGGCATAGCCGTCGGCGCCGATTTCGGTCGCAAAGTCCGACGAAACAGGCGCCCCGCCGATCATAACTTTTACGGTATTCCTCAGGCCGGCTTCCTGCAGGTAGTCGATGGTTTCTTTCATCGCCAGCATGGTAGTGGTCAGCAGGGCGGAAAGGCCGATCACCTGGGGTTTGTGCTCTTTGATCGCCGCAGCGAATTGTTCCGGGGATATATCGACGCCGAGGTTGACCACTTCGAATCCGCTGCTTTCAAGCATGATCGCCACCAGGTTTTTGCCGATGTCATGCAGGTCGCCCTTGACGGTGCCGATCAGGATTTTGCCTTCGCTGGGGATCTCGGTATCGACCAGGACGGACTTGACCAACTCCACACCCGCCGACATCGCCCGGGCGGACATCAGCACTTCCGGAACGAACATCTCACCGGCTTTAAAACGTGGCCCCACGACATGCATGCCGGCCACCAGGCCTTTGTTGATTATGTCGAGAGCGTCCATACCGCTGTCAAGGCAAGCCTTGGTCCCTTCTACAACCTGCTGGACGTTACCTTCAATGACCCCGTTTTTCAGGGCTTCCAGGTTCGCCATATTTATTACTGCCTCCCTTTGACTGGATTTTTTACAAATCCAACGATTATGATTTTCCTTATCTTCTTCATCAAGCAGCATTATCCTGCCGGCCGCTTTTTATTTTGGTCCGAGGGGAAGTTTATTTAATTTTAGCTCTTCAATGATTTTGTCGGGGAC
>JBFMGD010000064.1:0-9640 GCA_040751775.1 Bacillota bacterium
CCCGGGCAAACACGCCGCTGAAAGCACAGGCGCGGCACTCGTCCACCGGGTAGTTGATTCCGCCGTAGCCGACGTCCGCGGCCGCCATCTGCCTCACTATCCGGTCCACCGCTGCCACGTTATGCCAAGGCGGCGCTTCCAACTCCACGTAACTGATATGCCCGGCATTACAGAGGCGGTGGTATTCACCCTCTATGGCGATCTTGTCAAACATGGAGATCGCGTAATTCACCGGCAGGTGGAACGAGTTGGCATAATACTCTTTATCGGTCACGCCGGGCAATAGGCCGAAGCGCTCGCGATCGATGGCCACGAAGCGGCCGGCGAGCCCCTCCGCCGGAGTGGCCACCAGCACGAAATTGAGGTCGTATTCATCGGCAAACTGGTCCATCCGGCGGCGCATGTGTTCAATGATACTGAGGCCCGCCTTCTGCGCTTCCTTATCCTCGCCGTGATGTTTGCCGATCAGCATCAGCAAAGCCTCCGCCAAGCCGATAAACCCAACCGCCAGCGTGCCGTGCTTGATCACATCACGGATCGAATCGTCCGGTGCCAGGGTTTCAGAGCCCATGTACAGTTTTTCGCCCATTAAAAACGGCAGGTCTTTTACCCGGAGACGGGAGAGCACTTCGTAACGGTGCAGCAGCTGCCGCGAGCCGAGCCGGATCAGGCGATCGAGCTGCACGAAGAAAAAATCTTGCTGGCCGCGGCATTCCAGGGCCAGGCGCGGCAAGTTCAGCGTGACCGGAGCGATATTGCCGCGTCCCGCGGAGACCGCATCCCCGTGGCGGTTGGCGATCACCCGGGTGCGGCAGCCCATGTAAGAGACTTCTTCACCGTAGGCTGCGTTGAACGAGCTGTCCATGAAACTGAAAGTGGGGTTCATCCGCCGGGCGGCCACCTGCAGCGCCAGTTGGTAGAGGTCGTAATTAGGATCGCCAGGATTAAAATTAAGGCCCTGCTTCACCCGAAAAACCAGGTTGGGAAAGATCGGGCTCTCTCCCCGTCCCAACCCCTTCTGAAACGCCTCCAGGACCGCCTTCGATACCGCGCGGCCTTCCGCGGTGGTATCGGTACCCAGGTTGAGGGACGAGAAAGGGGTCTGCGCTCCCGCCCGGGAGTGCATAGTATTTAGGTTGTATATTAACCCTTCCATCGCCTGGTAGATCTCTGCATAGTCCGGCTGCTCTCCAAAACCGCGGATTATAGCCCCCATCGCCCGGTCAAAATGAGGGAAACTCTGCCCGCCAAACATGTCGTTCTGGTTGCTCTGCAGGATAATCGCCGCCTGTGCCGCCGCGGTAGCGATCCGCTTGGGCGGCCGGATATAACCGTAGCCGGTATTGAAGCCGTTCCTGAGCAAGCGTTCCAGATCTATTTGCAGGCAATTTAAAGTTTTGCTGTAATAATCGAGGTCGTGAATATGAATGGCGCCGTCATTGTGTGCCTGGGCAAATTCCTCCGGTAAAAGATTGCTCAGGTAATATTTTTTACTGGCGGCCATGGCAATCTGGAGCATCTTGGCCGAAGGTGAATTGCTGATATTGGCATTTTCGCGGCTCGTTTCTACCAGGATCTCCTTGACCACGTCCATCAGATCGGACTTGGCCTCCCGGATGCGGGTACGGCGGTCCCGGTAAAGAATATAGGCCTTGGCCGTGCGGGCATGTCCATTTTCAATCAAGGTTTTTTCCACGGCATCTTGAACCTCTTCCACTGTCGGGGTGACCCCGTTATAACCGGCCGCGTTCAGATAGTCGATTACCTGCCGCGTCAGGTTTACAGCGATATCCCTGTTATCCCCCCCGACCGCCCGCACAGCTTTAAAAATCGCCTCGGTAATTTTAGCGGGTTCAAACAACACCACCCGGCCGTCCCTTTTCCGGATCTCCTTGAAATTCAGTTCCCACGGATCACCCCCGGTAACTATGTTTATAGCATTAGTATCTTTCAACTTCATTCTTCCTCCTTCTGTGGCTCCGGGTTTTCTCCGCTGGCTTTATCTTTATCGCTGATCATTTTGTCGAGCTCGATCTTAAAGGTTTCGACATCGGGAAACTGCCGAAATACGGAAGCAAACCGCACGTACGCCACCTCGTCGATCCGGCGTAGTTTACTTAAAAGAATATCCCCGATGTAGTCTGCGGTGACCTCCCGGGTATAGTTGCTGCGCAGCTGCTGCTCAAGGCTTTCCACCAGATCATGCCAGACGGAAAATGGTATATTGCGCTTCTGCCCGGCTAAAAGCAGCCCTTTCAGGATCTTCGCGCTGTCAAAAAGTTCGCGCCTGCCGTCCCGTTTAATCACCACGATCGGCTCCTCTTCAATCTTTTCCATCGTGGTAAAACGGTTGGCGCAGCGGCCGCATTCACGCCGCCTGCGGATAGCCGCGCCGTCCTGGGCGGCCCGTGAATCCAGGACACGGCTGTCTTGTTCACCGCAATAAGGACATTTCATTAGCTGCTCTCTCCATCAAGATATTGTTATAAAATTAATTATAACCACAAGATATTGTATTGTAAATAAAAAAATAGGAAGCATGGGGACGGTTCTTTTGCTTCCTAATTCTCGCCCAAAAAACCAGGTAGCTTGCTTAATTTATCCCACAGTAAAAAAGAGGGCGGAAGTAAACCGCCCTTTCTACTGAGAATACTGTTATATACAAGGAAGCAAAAGAACCGTCCCCATGCTTCCATAACTAAGGAAGCAAAAGAACCTACTCGCGGTGGTATTCTTCCTGGGGGTAATCTACCAGGATCGTGTCCACCCCAATTTTAACAATTTTATCCCAGGAAATTACATAATCGCGGGTACGCGATATTTTACCCCAGACACCGCCGACGGCAGGGATTATAATTGCCTTAACCAGGCCTTTGTCCAAATCCAGATCCAGGTCTTTGATCAGGCCAAGCCGGCGGCCATCGTTTACATTGACTACGTCCCGCTCACGCAGTTCACTGATTCTGATCAACAGTTTCTCCTCCCGGCTTCTTTTCTAATATATTACTACTCTTTTCTCCGCCGGGTCAGCGGTTTAATCAGCAAAATTTTCCGCCGGATACTGGTAATAAGCGCTGTAACTGGGAAATAAGTTGTCGGGATTATAAGCCGTCTCAGCTCGATTATACAGCCACAGCCTACAGTTAATGATGATTGTTACCGTGATTAACAAAATGATCAAGCCTTGCATCATCCCCGATTGGGAATACACCCGTGTTGCCTCCTTTAAGCTACTGGACATATTTGCGCAAATGACCCAGGGCGGCTTTTTCCAGGCGGGAAACCTGAGCCTGTGAAATCCCGATTTCATCCGCAACTTCCATCTGCGTCTTACCCCGGTAAAAGCGCATTGTTAAAATCATCTTTTCCCGTTCGCTTAAGCGCAGCAACGCTTCTTTAATCGCCAGGATCTCGAGCCATCGTTCATCAACGTTTTTTTCATCACTGATTTGATCCATCACAAATATCGGATCGCCCCCGTCATGGTAAATCGGTTCGAACAGTGATACCGGTTCCTGGATCGCGTCAAGGGCGAAGATAATCTCCTCACGTTTCAGGTTCAGCTCTGTGGCGATCTCCCCCACAGACGGTTCCCGGGAGAACTTGTTGGCCAGGACATCTCTTACCTGCAGCACTTTGTAAGCGATATCCCTTAAAGAACGGCTTACCCTGATCGGGTTATTGTCCCGCAGGTAGCGCCGGATTTCACCGATAATCATCGGCACCGCGTATGTAGAAAACTTAACGTTCTGCTTCAAATCGAAATTGTCAATGGCTTTAATCAGCCCGATGCAGCCGACCTGAAACAGGTCGTCAACATATTCACCCCGGTTGTTGAAGCGCTGAATTACACTCAGCACCAACCGCAAATTGCCGCTTATTAACTTCTCCCTGGCCTGATGGTCGCCGCTCTGCATACTTTCAAAAAGCTGCCTCATTTCCTTGTTCTTCAACACGGGAAGCTTGGACGTGTTCACGCCGCAAATTTCCACCTTGTTCATGGTCTCTCTCCTTGCAGCTTCGGGATACTTAGAGTATCTCCTCACCACCTATTTTTATTCCGTCCGGTGTTACTCCATTCTGCGGATCTCTTTTTGCAATCTCTTGATAATTCTCTTTTCCAGGCGGGATATATAGGACTGGGATATGCCCAGCAGATCGGCCACTTCCTTCTGGGTTTTCTCGGTCCCGTTGAAGAGGCCGAAGCGCAGCTCCATAATGCGGCGTTCCCGAATACTCAGTTTATCCATGGCCAGGTAGAGCAGTTTTCGCTCCACCTCTTCTTCAATATTTTTCAGGACCAGGTCGCCTTCAGTCCCCAAAACGTCGGAAAGAAGCAGCTCATTGCCGTCCCAATCCACATTGAGCGGTTCATCAAAGGATATCTCCGTGCGAATCCGGTTGTTGCGCCGCAAGAACATCAGGATC
This sequence comes from Bacillota bacterium, assembly GCA_040751775.1. GTDB lineage: Bacteria > Bacillota > Dethiobacteria > DTU022 > DTU022 > JBFMGD01. The sequence continues at coordinate 4,429 of JBFMGD010000064.1, forward strand.
TCATTCTCAATACACTTGGAAGCATAAGTGGCCAACTTGATGTTCTTATGGGGATCAAACGTATTAACCGCCTTAATCAAGCCGATCGTACCGATGGAGACCAGGTCGTCAATATTGATCCCTGTATTTTCAAACTTACGGGCTATGTAGACAACCAGACGCAGGTTGCGCTCGATCAGAACCGCCCTGACTGTAGCATCGCCCTTTTTTAGCTTATCCAGAAGACAGCCTTCTTCTTCCAGGGAAAGGGGCGGGGGCAGAGCTTCACTGCTGCTGACATAGTAGATGTATTGCAAATAATCCAGACCCAACAGGCGGCGCATCCGGATCAGGAGTAGAGTCAGCTTGATCTGCATTAAGATCCAGTATTTTTTCAAGCAAACACCCCCGTTATTCTTGAAAAGAAGCTCAGCCAGCCGAAACCAGGTCCGGCGGCAGCAGAGCCTGGTATTCGGCGACCGGGCCAAAGCCGCGCCGTGTCAAGCCCAGGACGACCTGTGTCCCGAGGGGCCAACTTTGCCTTCCCTTGAAAGCGGTGACTGAGTCGGGCTTGAAACCGAGCAGCATCCCGCTGCTGTTTCCCAAACCGCTAAACGGCACCAGGGTAAAGCACCGGGCCAAGGTGGCATCTTCGAGCTCGGGCAGAGCCGCCCAGGAGTCTTCGGTCGGGTCGGCCAGCCGGTTGAAGACCCCCGCGGGCAGCAGACCTTCAAGACTGCGGTAATAGGTAATGATCACCGGACGCTGCGAGTATGGATCCCGGAGCCGGTTTCCGGTGTCCGTATAAGCGGCAATAATCTTTTCCTTGCCTTGCCAGCTCACGCGCAGTTCAACCTGCCAGATTTTTTGCCACTTACGCTCTTCCAAATAAGGACGGATTAAACCCACCAGCAGATAAAAGATTACGCATACGAGGAGCAGCAAGGCCGCTCCCGGGTAAGGAGCCAGGCTTGTTCCAATACCAATTGAAAACAAAGCCAAGATTGCCCCGCCGATCATAAATGAAACGAGGAACAGGCCTCCCCACAAGAAAACCAAATCCAGCCAGCCGAGCGGCCAAAAAACAACCAGAATCATCAAGGCGGCAATGAAGAGGACCGCTAACGGAAGCGGACTGGCCGGGGGCAAGAACAGGATCACCGCCAGGCTGCCTAAAAACGCGCCTGTTGCCAGCCGCCAGAATCCGGGCCGGCGATGAAATAGTTTGGCTGTAAATAACAATAAGAAATAATCAACGAACAGATTGAGGGCGAATAGCAGGGCAGTATACACCTTCTCACCCCATTCGACGGGGGCTCGTTCTTATATATATGAGCGCTCCCTGGCGGATATGTCTAATTATAGATCGCGGTGCGGCGGAAATATGTCAGTATTTGACTCCGAAAAAATAAAATATAACGACAAAAAAATAAGGGCACACAATACGTGCCCTTACGCGAAACAATATTAATAAAACCCGCGGCGACGGGAGCGCTTACTCTTTGACTGCTCCTTCTTTCGTCCAGCGCGACCATGCCGGAGCATCGATGTTCTCTCCCCGGGCGTAAGCGCTGCGACCGATCTCTTGCAGCGCTTGCTGATAACCTTCCTGCCGGGGTTTGAAACCGGTGGCGATTACCGTGACCCTGACTTGATCCTGGAGAGAATCGTCGATCACCGCACCAAAGATAATATTGGCATCGGGATCGGCATAGCTGGCCACTATCTCCGAGGCTTCATGCACTTCAAAAAGCCCCAGATCCGACCCGCCGGTAACATTGATTAAAACACCCCTGGCTCCTTCAATGGATGTTTCCAGTAAGGGGCTGCTGGTTGCCGTCCTGGCGGCATCAACCGTCCGGTTGTCACCGCTGCCCAGGCCGACACCCATCAGAGCCGGACCCGTTTCCGACATGATCGTGCGCACATCGGCAAAATCGAGGTTGATCAGTCCGGGGACGGCGATCAAATCGGAAATACCTTGCACCCCTTGTAAAAGTACGTCGTCGGCGATCCGGAAAGCTTCCAGGATCGGCGTGCGCTTTTCCACTACCTGCAGCAGGCGGTCATTGGGAATAATAATCAGGGTGTCTACCTTGTCTTTCAACCGGGAGATTCCCTCCGATGCCTGGTGCTGGCGCTTGCGCCCTTCAAATTTAAACGGCCTGGTCACCACGCCGACCGTCAAAGTACCCAAATTCCGGGCAATCTCGGCGATTACCGGGGCGGCGCCGGTTCCCGTGCCCCCGCCCATTCCCGCCGTCAAGAAGACCATGTCGGCGCCTCGCAGAGCGTTTTCAATATCAGCCCGGCTTTCCTCCGCGGCCTGTCGGCCGACTTCAGGATTGGCTCCCGCCCCCAGACCTTTGGTTAGCTTCGCTCCGATCTGCAGCTTGGTTCCGGCATTGGCCAGATAAAGCGCCTGGGCATCCGTGTTTACGGCGATAAAATCCACCCCTTTCAAACCGGCGGCAATCATACGGTTGACGGCATTGTTGCCGCCGCCGCCGATACCGACGACCTTGATCGAGGCAAACTGTTCCATCTCGATATCAAATTCGATCATCACGCTTACACCTCCTTATCACCAGGGTGGCTACTCGATCACTTCGTTCATCCAATCCTTCATTTTTTGCCACAGGCCTGTTTTTCTTTTCTGCGGCCGCTTTCCCCGTTCACTTAAATAGAACCTGGGCTGATACCTGTGCGCATAATAGAGCAGCCCCACCGCGGTGGTATAGATCGGATTCTGAATGCCTATATATTCGTACGCGGCCAGGCGCACCGCATCGCTCTCGAAATAAAGTCGGGCCAGATCGAGGACGCCCGGCATGGCGGAGACGCCGCCGCATAACACCACTCCTGCCGGAGGCAGTTTCGACCATCCCATCTTCAGCATTTCTTCGCGAGTGATTTGAAATATCTCCTGGACGCGGGGCTCAATAAACCGGCATAAATCCTTTTCCGAGACCAACCGTCTTTCCTTACTGCCCACGCTGCTGATTTCAAGATGGGGTTCACTCCTGGCAAGGGTCAGCAGGGCGTAGCCGTGTTCCAGCTTCAGGTTTTCCGCGGCAAGGTGGCTTGTCCTTAATCCGAGGGCCAGGTCACTGGTGATATGCTCGCCGCCGATCGGGATTACCGACAGCTGGCGCAGTTTGCCATGTTGATATAAAGATATCTCCGTAGTGCCTCCCCCGAGGTTCACCAGAAAAACGCCCAGATCTTTTTCGTCCGCAGATAGGGTAATCTCCGACGAGGCCAGGGCATGCAGGATCATGCCGTTTACATTAATCCCCGCTCGATTGATGCAGCGGATCAGATTGCGCAGCGAAGTGATCGGACTGGTGACAATCATGGCGTCTACTTCCAGGCGCACGCCCAACATGCCCACCGGGTCGCGAATGCCGTCATACCCGTCCACGATATATTCCCGGGGAATAATATCGACAATCTCGCGGTCCGGAGGAAGCGCCATCACCCGGGCAGCCTGCAGGGCTCGCTCGGCGTCCTCTTCCCTGATCTCGCGATCATCCGATGAAACCGCCACCACGCCGCGGTTATTAACCAACTCCACGTTTAAACCCTTTAAACCGACGAACGCGGCATCGATACCCTGGCCGGCCATCCGTTCGGCTTCCGCCACTGCTGTCTCTATTGATTCCACAGTTTTGTCCAGGTCGACGATGACGCCTTTTTTCAGGCCGTCAGAAGGGCTTAAACCCAAACCGACGATACTAACCGTGCCGTCAGGACGAGGTTCACCGACAATAACCCGAACCTGAGTCGTGCCTACATCGATGCCGACAATTAGATATTTGCGAGCCATTTCAATACCCCCTAACCCTTCCCAAGCGGCGCGTTACTAACTAATTCAACATTCCTCAAAAATCCCCTCTTGTTCCTCTTTTTTTTTAAGGAACCACCTCCCCGGCAGCGGAATCTTCCCGCTCGTTCAACAAGATCAAGCGATCCCCTGTCCTGAGATCGTATGTGCCGCCACCTTTATCTCCGGAGGTGTACGGCATGCTTTGCCAGAGCAGGCGCAGCTTCTGATCCATGTTCTCCCGGTCTCCCAACAAAACACGCATTCCATCAACGGTGTAGAGCACCTGGTTAGACTCATCCGTAATGTTCAACTCAGCCCACTCCAAACGCGGCACAAGCTGCAACGCCGCCAGGAACGTTTCTAAATTGGCAGCCTTGGACGGTTCAGCCAGCTTTTGCCCGATCGCTAGACCGCCGCTGTTAACCCCTGTTACCAGCGGGAGGCTCTCCTCTAAATAAATCCACTGTTCAAATGAGACCCCTTCGCGATCCACCACCCAGTAAACGCCGCCGTCCAAAATACAGGCCGTTGGCTTTCTTTCAGTTATCGCCACCGCCACAGCAGCGGGGTATATTTTTTTCACCGCCACCGTCTCCACACCGGGAAGCTGCCGCAACGCCTGCTCCACTTTTTCCGGATTCAACAGGAACAGACTGGCGCCTTCCCTAACCCCGCAGGCGGCAATTACTGCATTGCTTTCCAACCGCTGCACACCGCTGAGCCGTATTTCTCCGACCCGGCAGAAGGCCTGTCCCACAAAGAGCAGCGAGAAGAACACCACCGGCAGGAGCAGACGCCTTAACACTCTGAACACCTTCTTTTCCCGTACCGTTCCGCCCGGCAGCGGGGGAACCAGTTGCAACCTGCTCCGGCTGCTCCGCATCACGGCGCCTCCTGTACGGACAGGGACACCCGTTCAATCCGGGCGCCCAACTGATTCATAACTTTATGAATCTTTTCGTAACCGCGCTCAATATGCCTAATTCCCGTAACCAGAGTTTCTCCCCGGGCGGCCAAGCCGGCCAGGACCAGGGCTGCGCCGGCTCTTAAATCCGTTGCATTCACTATCCCGCCGGACAAACGAGCGACACCTCGAATAATAATCCTGTTACCCTGCAGGCTGATCCGGGCGCCCATTTTATTCAGCTCAGCCACATGATGAAAGCGTTCCGGAAAAACATGTTCCACGATCGTGCTAACCCCCCGCGCTAGAGTAAGCAGTGATACAACCGGCGGTTGTAAGTCCGTCGGAAAACCGGGATAAGGTTCGGTCTCCAACAATTTAACCGCTTTAAATGACCCCCCGCTGTGCAGCGTCACGCGCTCCCCGCTTATCTCCAAGGGCAAACCGGCTTTTTGAAGGATAGCAATCAAAGACTGTAAGTGTTCCGGGCGAACATCGAT
>JBFMGD010000065.1:0-9578 GCA_040751775.1 Bacillota bacterium
GGGAGCACCCGGCGAGCCAAGAACGCCTAGGTAAACCGGTAGTGGTAAAACAGCCGGCTGCTTTAGTCGACGAAGAAGACCGACTCCGGCAGCGGTTACTTACAGAGCACCGCTACACCCCGGCGGCGGCGTGCTCTTTTATGCAGGAGCTGCGCGATCTGGCCGTACGCTTAAAAAACATAGGCCGCCGCCCGGGCCAGATCATTACCTTTGGCGTGGCGGCGGACGAGCCCCCGGGCCGCAGCTTAAACGAGGCCAGGCTCTGCCTGGTGGCCTTAGACTACATTACCCGGAAGACTGGGGCGCGATTAAAAGGACCAGCCCCCAGGAGCTCAAGTGGCAGCGCTTAGAGCGGCTGTGCACCCAGTCATATGAGCAGGGGGTGGCCTTAAGCCTGCCGGACCTGGCGCACCTGTTAGGGATATCCACCGATTCCGTTCAGGACACCATGAAGAAGCACGACAAGGTGATCCTGCCTACCCGGGGCCGGGTGGCCGACATGGGCTCTACATTAAGCCATGCCGACAAGCTACACCGAAACCGAGATTAAACGCAGGACCGGCCATAGCTACGACAGCATTGAGCGTTACCTGTGGGATTTCTCCCGGGTAATTTGTTTAACCGAAAGAGGCATGCCTCTGCCGGCGATCCGCCAGGCCTTGGGCATGTCTAGACGGGTGGTGACGAAATATTTAAACCTGTATGAGCGTTTCAACCATCCCGATTTCGCCTTCCGCATGGCAAAGGTCAGGCGGATGGTGGAGGCCGGGAACCCAAAAAAAAACGGGAGGTAGTAAACATGCAACCTGTGAAGGGTAGCCAAAACCGCTACGCTGCCCTTCCAGCCCGAGATGTCAAACCAGTGCAAGTGTCCCATTTACAGCAGCGCTTTGAGTTGGCCCCCCGCTCCCATTTGGCCGAAGCGGTGGTAGCAAAGGTCAACGAAGCCTTGGATGAGCATGAAGAGGCTGCAGGCGCCAGGCGCCTTAAACCCGGCGAGCTGCTCGTGGAGATCGAAGGCCGGCGCCTGCCCATACCGCTGCTCTCGCCAAGGTGGAGCCAAAGCCTGGCCGACGGGTTCAAACCAGCGGCGGTGCGCAGGCACCTGGAGTACGAACAGCTAACAGCCTGCCTGGGAATTAGTGAAAACCTTACCCTGGAGCAGCTGTGGTTATGGACCGACCAAAAAGAGTTGGTGGGCAAGCGTGGCGGTAAGGAATTCCTGCCGGACAAGCCCTTGGATATTGAAACCTTAAGGGTTAGCCCAAGACCGGTGAACGAGATTGCCCTACCGGACGCCCTGCTTGAGCCCATCACCGTTTACTTGGCCGAAGATTACGGGTGCAAACCCGCCCAGGCCCGGGCTATGGCCGAGCGGGCGGCCCAGATGAGGCAGTGGTGCTGCCCCCGCATCCAGGAGCTTAAGCCCGGCCAGATAGTATGGCTGGCCTACAGCACCCGCCGGTCAAAACGGGGCCAGAGCCGCCTGCTGGCACCGGTAGTGTTAACTTTACTTAACGGTGATGAGCAGGCACTTAAGCTTAATAACCGGGGCGAACTAAAGCACCTCAAGATTCGGCAGATGGAACGGATCACCGCCGAGGCCTGGCAGCAAGACGGGGTCCTCACCATGCTGGATTTGGAGTGGCTGCTGAACTTAAACGGAGCGTCTCTAAGGCAGCTGCTTACCGCCTACCAGGAGCGCTTCGGGGTGATATTGCCTACCGCCGGCACCGTCCTAGATATGGGCCGCACGCTGACTCATAAGACCATCGTGGTGGAGATGTCCTTGGAGGGGTTAAGCACCCAGCAAATCTCTAAGCGCATTTTCCACACCCCCGAAGCGGTAGACAATTACTTAAGGCTCTTTGACCGGGTGCTGGTCCTGCGCTATTTCGGGATGCCGCCCCACTTGATGCGCCAGGTTACGGGACATAGCCTCGCGCTGATCAATGAACACCTTGCACTGGCTAAAAAACACTTCCCCGCGGAGAAGGATTTGGTTGATTATCTGACGAACCGGGGGGTAGACCTTGAAAAAGCACAATAGATCATTTAGCGGTTATCTCAAATCTGAAACCGGCTTTATATTTGGCATGTTTCAAACCTCCACAATTGTGCTGTTAAAATTATACCCTAATACTTCGTAATATACAACAGCATATACTACAGCAGTATTGTGTGTGCCAATGCCAATATCATTATTGGAAGAGCTTAGATGAGATTTTCCGGAGATTTGTTTTGATCAAACAAATAAAGAAGACCTAATGGTTTTTCCACCAAGTCTCGTCTTAACAACTAAGCTTGACTTGAACCTATAACAGGGAGTAGATAGAAGTCTGCGGCTTCATTTATCTCGGCCTCCGCAGCTCATGGATCGATAGCAAGCGGCTCATTTTCTACGAGCACGAGCGCGGGCGAGCACTTCATCTGCCGGATACGCTTGCGCCGTCCCGCTATCAAGCTCCTCATCGCGACGAATAGCTTCGTCTATCCATAGCTTTTCGATTTCGTCCTCGCTCATCTCATCCAGGCTGGCCAACAATTTCCGAACCAAATAAACACGAGATTCCTTGCTCAGTTGAAAAGCCTCCGCTTTAATTTGCTCAACGCTCATGTTCGCTCCTCCCAGTTGTTACTATATGAGTATTGAGCCACTCACAAACCTGCTCATAGTTAGATTTACCTTGTGCAACACTAAGAATGAAATTAACAACTTCTTCCTGTCCAAAATTAAACTTATACCCATGCGAAGCAAGAATCGTTAATGCAATAACAAAAGAGTTCTTTTGTTCCCATCCACAAACGAGTGGTTATTTACGGTCTTATACAATAAAACAGCTACCTTTTTTAGGAATCCGGGATATAACTCCTTTCCTTCAAAAGTAGCCAAGGGTGAGTTAAGAGCGCTTTCCAAAGCATTTTTATCTCTTAAACCATAACTTCCACCGGTAGATTTAATGACCTGATCATGAATCTCCAAAACCGTCTCAATTGTTATCCACTTCATTTTGCCAGTTCCTCTAAAGCTGGCCTGTATTGCTTAATAATTTCACCGGCTATTTTTAATTGCTTTTTACTTTCCAGCCGTTTTTCTAGAGCGTCAAAAACTCTCTTTAATTCTTCCGGAGAAAGGCTAACAAGTTCTTCTACCAGATTTTCATGCATTGCCAAATTGAACACCCCCTATCTAAAAAATAAGTAAACACTTTGCTGAAGTTACCCTTCAGGTTCAGCCCCTTTCTCCTTTGTACCGCCTGGCATAGACATCAGCAATGACTGTCTGCGTCAAAGTCGCCCACAAAATCTAAATTGTTTTTACGCTTATTAGAAGGCACCCTCTCTAAGGATCTTCCTTATATTGTCACATTCATTTTATCATCACTCTCAATATTAAACAAGAGCGTTCACTAGCGTTTTGCAGTAAACATCCTGGCAAATGATGCTTTCATTCATTGCTCGGTAAGGGTTGCGTTTCACCCGCTCCCGGGAATGTTCTACCGTGCCGTCCAGGGGGTAAAAAGCGCTACCCTTTTTCTTGATGAAGCGGGCAAGGGCATCCCTGGCATCGGGTTCACAGGTAAAGGTGAGTTTGCTTAGTTCATCAACATCTTTCTTAAGCTTTTCTTTTTCTTTATTTACCCGGGTTTCTAACCCCCTTAGCTTGCGTTTATCCAAGTGGGAAGGGATATGGAACGCATTTCCGCACCCTTCCCAGGTTTGCTCCAGGGCTTTATAGTTGTCGCCGGGGTAAATCAGGCACGCTTCGCTTCCCATGATATACTTCACGCCGAGTTTCGGGTATATTTCGTTGATCCATTTTAACGTAAACCACCGTCTGTCTCTGTAATCAGGTAATAACAATCCTGCAGTGACTACAGATCCCGTAAAACTGTCTTGATATCTCTGGAAAGGATCAATGCAATATAGCCTTCTATTTCGAGAATCTTTACCGGTTCATTTCGTTTTAACAATCCGGATAGGAACACCGCCTTTATTATAAATATCATGCGCAATAGCCTTGCTCTCATACCGGCCAAGGGACAATCAATATGCAAAAACCCCTGGCTTAAACCTGGTTCCCGGCTTAGGTTGGTGTTCCAAAGAACAGATATTTGCAGCCTATACCGAGGTTAAAGAGGCTAAAATGGTATAAATCCAATTTGAGTTTTGTGAGTACAATTGGCTCGAAAGATTGGGCCTTGACCCTTGGATCAAATATGTGAGGTGAGTTTAATGAGTAGCGAATAGCTGGATAATATGTGTAAATATGGTATAAAAAGTACAAAACTTTAGTAAGTAAGCTTTTAGTTCCCCGGGCATTAGCGGCGTCTGGCGGCAGATGATGGGGGCGATCAGGCTGTAGCGGAAGGCCGCCGGCTGAGGGCATAAGATTACATGGCTAACCGGCATATTTTTTATGAAATGGCCAAAATTTTACAATCAGGTTAAAGGATTTTACGATCCGTTATCGAAAAGTAATATCAGGTGCATACAGCATACCTAATCCAAGAATAGGGAGGGTAAACCCGGTGAAGAAAATGTTAAGCGCCCTGCTGGTTTTACTGTTGTTATTACTAGGAATTGTGGCTTGTGGCTGCGGAGGGGGAGACAAAGGCGGCGAGGACGCAGCTCCCGGCGATGGCAGCGGCGAGGAGGAAGATAGCGGTACTGACGAAGCTCTGCTGAACCTTGACAATTGGGAAGTTCCTACCAAACTGAACGAAATGATCGCCCTCTTCAGCGAAGTTAATTACCGCTTTACTGTCGGCGGGGTCGAAACGGTGGTTCACTATCGCTACCTGGGCAGTGAGAATGTCGGGGGAGCGGCGACGGACAAGATCTCCTTAAGCATGGATGAACAAACCTTCACCTTCTGGGTCGGCGCCGACGGCTCCATCAAGCAGATGGAGCAGGGCGGGCAAGTCATCCCTGCGGAGATAGCCCAGTCTGCCGGCATGGGGGTGGCCAATATGGTGCTCGTGCCTTTAGTAATGGCCGAAGGGGTTAAAATCCAGGATTGGGTCCGGGTAACGGAACCCGGCTACAAAGTAACCGTGCTGAGCAGCAAGAACGAAAAGATCGGCGATTTGAGCGGGATGGTACACACGTTGCAGGTCGTCGTGGAGCCCCCCTTGGTTCCCACGGAGGTTACTTATGTGGCCCGGGTTGCCGACCTGGGTGACTTTCAAACCATGCTCAGCTGGGAGGTTACCGGCGGGGAAGGCGGCACCTATGACTTTAAATACGAGATTGAGGCTCTTGCCCTGCGTTAAGGGTTAGGCCGGCCGGTGACGCACCGGCACAGGAAAAATTATGGGGCTGCGGGAAGGAACGTCCTGCGGCCCCTGCTGTTGCAGTCATTAGACAGGGGGGCGGTTTGAACATGAACGCGGCACTATTGATAGTACCGATTTTCCTGATTCGCTACCCCTTGTTGCTGTTGATGGACAAGCAATAATCTTATCCTAGAACAAGAACCATCTCTAACCGTTCCTTTCTCTCAGGCCGGCCGGTGAGTTCAAAATTAACAATTCTCCCGGCCGGAGACTAATAAAAAGATTGCCATTATCAGGGGTGGGGTGGCCGGTTTATCGGCCGGATGAACGGCTATGATGTGGAGATCTAGAGGGCCACAACCTTCCCGGCGGGGTATGCACATCCTGATACTGCCCTTTATTCCGTCGCTGTTCTGGCTGCCCACGGTTGAACTGTTCATTTTTGTCCTTCCTGCCATCAAAAACGGGTAGTTGAATTTGAGTGTTTGGTTATACGGTGAAGTATTAAAACAGGTGCCGCACCGTCAATGGGTTTTCAGCATCCCCAAAAGAATAGCCGAATAATCATAAACACACCTTAAAGTTAACCAAGTCTATCATCAACTATACATGCTGCACTGCCTGCTCATTATTGTAAGGCGCCAGGCCCATAATCTCGACACTTCCTTGATCAGGCCGCAGATGCCCGGCGAGGAGCTTCATCAGCGTCGTTTTACCGGCTCCGTTGCGGCCCCACAGCCCGGTGATGATCGGTTCATTTTCTTCCAGTGTAATATCCCGCAAAACCGGGGTATTCTTCTCGTAGCTATAAGACATATTTTGCACACGGATCATTTTTTTACCTCCTCCTTTATCATCTCAACGACCATTTCGACACTGATTCCGAGTCTTTTGGCTTCTTCTAAAAGCGGCAGGATATAATCGTTACAATACTGTTTTTGTCTTTCCCCTAATAATTTTGTTTTTGCTCCTTTCTTTACAAACATGCCGATGCCACGTTGTTTATAAATAATCCCTGTTTCAACTAAGGATTGAAGTCCATTACGAACTGTAGCCCGATTGATATTATAAAAACGAGCCAATTCATTCTCAGAAGGAACTTTTTCCTCTTCTGCCAAATGACCGTCGACAATTTCATCCATAATCAATTGGGCGATCTGCTGGAAAATCGGTTGAGATTCGTCTAACGATGCCTTCAACAAGTTTCCCCCTACAAGATGTTGCTTAGTTGGTTACTGGTCTAATCAACTATACCATGGGAGAAGCAACTTGTAAAGAGCAGACTAAGCCTTTCCGCCAAATCCATGTCAACACGCTTTATAATGCTCTAATGGATTCAGTTGATAACAGAGGTTGGCAGGACAAAACGGTGCCGGGCCCTGACCGAAGACATAACATTTACAACTTTACTAAGATCATTAACTATTTCCGTGTCTTGCTGGGTCAGGATATGACGCTTGCTTGTCGTACCCCTGATCAGGCTGTTCACGGTAACAACCGCATGTTCCTCCTGGTCGGAAAGGCTGCTTAACCACAAGCTTACCTCAGTCTGCACGCCGGGTTCAGCTTCACCCACCCCTGCTCTGTGTAAATCCATATCACGCGAGAATTGATGGTATCAGAGATCAACTAGGGCTCACAATATATTAGTATATCGAGTATAATCCTATTGAGATACACGTCAATCACCCCGCAGGGTGATTTTATACCGTTTGCATTATTGCTCTCACATCGGCCGTTAGAAAATCCATTGAAGTGTTTTATACTATACCAAAATAAACCAAGACTTAATGAGAGCAGGATCTAAAATGAAGCTCTTCGCCGTGTGGCGGCTCTACCGGCAGAGCATCTTGCCGATGTCTGCCTTTGTTGCCTGGCTCTGGGCCTTTCCCCTCTTTGGCGAGCTGCAGGATCTGCTGCCGGCGCGTGATAACTGGCTGCTGGTGTTGAACCTCTCATTCCTGCTCGGCAATTCACTGGGCTATCTCGGGTGCCTTTTACTAACACAGTACAAACTTAAAACCCTTGCACCCTACGGCCCGCCGGCAAACCTATTGCTGGCAACTTTATTAATCCTCTTATCTTGGGCGATACCTGTGACAGAAGGGGCAGCCTTTTCCGGATCCGCCCTCATTGTCTACTCGTTTCTGCCAGCCCTGATGGGGGCCTCAATCTCGCCCTTCTTCGCCTGCTGGGGATCGACCCTTACCTCAATTAAACGTGATTGCCTGGGCCGTTACATGGCCTTGATGATGTTTGCAGCTTCCTTTTTTTCCGCCGTCATCTTTATCATTAGCCGCTTATCGGCAATTACCGCGCTGCTTGCCGCCTTTTGCCTGCTCGTTTTAGCCGCTTTTTATGCCAGAAATTTCCTCGCGCTGGTCCCGGACAATGCGGCAAAAACTGTTGCCGCCGTGAATGCAACGAAAAACTTGCCTGTTTCAAATACTCCCTTTCCAGGGAAAAGCACAAGGTAGTTTTTTTGGTTTCCTTTTCTCCTGCTGCTCTGCAGTTATAACCTTCTTTCCCTGGTCATACTGAACACTGTATTTACTGCGATCAGGGATGTTTCAATCATTGCTCCCATTTTTGGAACGTTGGTCTACGGGCTGGCAGCCTTGACGGCAGGCTCCCTGCTGGATCGCATGAGAACGATCGAATACCTGGCGTTTGCCGGCCTTGCTTTGCTGGGAGTAACGTTCCTGTTCCTACCGGTGGCCGCGCAGTTCGGAATTCTCCCGCCCATGCAAATACTACTGGAGGCCAGTTATGCCCTGATCGACCTGTTCATCTGGTGCTGTATCGCCATTGCGGCAATCTTTTTCCGGGGTCAAGTACTGCGCTATTTCAGCATCGGTTTATTTTTTAACCTTCTAGTATTTTTAAGCGGGGAAGGGATCAACTATTACTGGCAGCAGTTGCCCGGCAGTTACAGTTACTTTTACCTGGCGCTGATCGCCGCGGCACTGCTTTTCCTCGGCATCATCCCTGCCCTAATGCTGCACCGCCTGCAGCTGTCCTGGTCCGGCACACGGGTTAGTGAAAAACAAGAAACCGCTGGGTTTACCCCATTAATCAGGATGGAAACGCAGATTCGTGATTTAACAGCACGCGAACTGGAGATTCTTAAATTGATTATGGAAGGTTTGGACAACAGGGCAATCGGGAGAAGGTTGAAAATCACCAGGAACACCCTGAAGACTCATATTAGCCATCTTTATCGTAAGATGGGGGCAAAAAGCAGGGTGGAGCTGATACTGAAAGTAACAGCATGGCCTAGTAATTTACCCGGGCAACACCTCACCCCACTATCTTCAAAATGATGCCAGGCACCTGGGTAATAGCTAAAGAACTCGGGCTGCCTTAAAAATTTTATAAAACACGATCAAAAGGGTCAGATAGATCATACCGATAAAACCGTATGCCTGCAAGCCGATAAAGATGACGGCCAGTATTAGCACGGGGTGAATGCCCAGCGAGCTGGAGACTATTTTCGGCTCGACGATTTGCCTGACCACACTGATAATTATATACAATACAATCAACGCGGCCCCCGTAAAATAATCGCCGGCTATAAAGTATATCGCGGCCAGGGGAAGGTAGACCAGGCCGATGCCCAGGATCGGAAATATGTCGGCCACTGCGCAGACGATGCTGAGCATTACGGCATACTTGACCCCTAAAAGCGCAAAACCGATCAGGGTCTGCACAAAAGTGAGCAAATAAATTGTAGCGTAAGCCTTGATATACTTAGTCAGCATCTTGATACCTTCAACCCAAATCGTGAAAAAACTTTCCCTTCCCCGATCGGAAAAGATGGAGATAGCTCTCTTTTTAATCTCACTCATGTCTCTTGAAAAAAAGTAGGTGGAAATCATGATTACGAAGAGGACCATAATCCATACCGGGATGGACATGGCCACTTCGAGGAATGCGCTGAGGCTTGCTCCCAGGACATCAAAACCGCCGGTAATCAGATCTGTAATCCGGTTGCTGTTCTTTTCAATAAAAGCGGGATCGATATCTTTAAAGTACTGCCCCACCTGTTCGATTATACCGGTTAGCGGTTCCATCACCAGCTCCAGGTCTACAGCAGGCAGATTTACCAACAACAGCTTGGCTTCGTGGATAATTTGATAAAAAAGGAAGGCCAGCAAAGAAAAAAATACCAGGTACACGAGCAAGGAAGCCAGTAGTGAAGGAGCGCTCCGGGACAGTTTCAGCTTTTCCCCGAAAAATTTTGTAACAGGCTGAATCAGGAAAGCGATCAAAAAGGCGGCGACAAAGGGAAAAGTATAT
>JBFMGD010000066.1:0-9560 GCA_040751775.1 Bacillota bacterium
CTTCCTCCTGTCCCAACTCGCAAATTAACTCACCCACAGGGTTAACCAGGCAGCTCTCGCCACAAAAACTGTATACTTTATTATCGCCCGTTCTATTGCAGTATGCTACATACATATGGTTCTCGATGGCACGCGCTCTGACGAAAACGCGGTGTAATAAACAGTACGGATCCATATTTGCACTAACAACCAGTAGAATCTGAGTACCGGCCAATGCAAGCGCCCGGGAAGGTTCGGGGAATTCCAGGTCAAAGCAAATGATTAGGCCGTAACGGAGCCCATTGTAATCAATCACACAGATGTCACGCCCCGGTTCTACAAAGGACTTCTCCTGGTCAAAAAGATGTATTTTGCGATATTTGCCAATAACTCGGCCGTCCTCACCAATAAAAAAAGCTGTATTGTAGCTGCACGCATCGTGTAAATCCCATTCAGGATAACTGCCGACAACAGCTATCTTATGCTCCTGCGCCATAGATTGAATGCAGCGCAAGGTATCACCTTCCATCGGCTCAGCCAGCTCCGACATCGGTATATGCAATGGGTATCCGGTAAGAAACATTTCGGGCAACAAAACCAATTTGGCAGCCTGAGCAGCTGCGGTTCGAATAAACTGCAACGCTCTATTCAGGTTGGTATCCTTATCCCCTTCAAGAACATTGAACTGCGCCGCTGCAATTCGAACATTGTGCAAATTCTGTTCCATATTTTAAACACCTTTCTTATGGCCGTATGCCGGAGTTATGCAGCCAGCAATAAACTCTCCGACTCCCGTTAATAGAATACATTTCTGGTTCTTGAACAGCGCATTTTGAAACACGTTCGGGACAACGAGGGTGAAAACGACAACCTGCAGGAAGGTTGACCGGGCTGGGGATGCCGCCTTCCAGCAACCCTGAAAAAGAAAGGCTTTCCCCCGGCACCGGAGAGGGAACAGAGCTTAACAGCAACTTTGTGTAAGGGTGAAGCGGACTCTTGAACAAATCATTGACGGGGCCTTCCTCCACAACCTTCCCCAGGTACATAACCATTAGCCGGTCAGCCATGCACCTGGCTACACTGAGATTGTGAGTAACGAATAAATAGGTCAGGTTCAACTGCTGTTGCAACTCTCCCAAAAGCTTTAATATTAAAGCTTGAACCGACACATCCAGGGAGGCTGTGGGCTCATCGAGAATAATCAAACAGGGGTTTAGCGCAATAGCCCTGGCGATAGCTATTCTTTGGCACTGGCCCCCACTGAATTCATGCGGCCGCCTCCATAAGTGGGCTTTGGAAAGCCCGACCATTTCAATAAGCTCTTCTAATCGTTTATGCAGCGCATCGCCGCGCAGGTCAGTATGCGCCAACAGCGGTTCAGATAAGATATTGCGGATATTCATCATTGGGTTGAGCGACGAAAGGGGATCCTGAAATACAATCTGGATGTTACGGCGAAGCCGGTTTAGCTCTTTTCCGGTAAGACTGGTTACTTCCTGATCCATAAACCAGATCGAGCCCGCTGTTACATCGACCAGCCTAATCAGCAACCTCATCAAGGTAGTCTTACCGCAACCGGATTCTCCGACTACAGCAATCGTTTCCCCTGCCCGTATGTCGAAAGAAACCTGATCAACCGCTTTCACCACCGCTTTTTTGCGCTGCCCGGCAAAAGAGCGCGCATCCAAGATAAAGTGTTTTGAGACACTAGCTGCTCTTAATAGTGCTGTGCTTGACATCGCTCCCGCCCCTTTCCACCATAAAACAAGCGCTCTGCCGTTCTTCAGCAATATTAAATAATGAAGGCTTCATCTCACAGCAGCGCTCTTCCCGGTAAGTGCAACGAGGGTGAAAAGAGCAACCATCGGGCAAATCGAGCATATCAGGCACCGCTCCCGGAATAGTTGCCAGTTGAAATACGTTATCGACTTGATACGGCAAACAACCGAGTAATCCCTCTGTATATGGATGCCTGGGATTACTTAACACCGCGGCCGTGGGGCCGGTCTCGACAATAGTGCCTCCGTACATGACCAGCATTCGATCACAAGTCTGTGCAGCCACACCCACGTCGTGAGTAATCAGGATTATCGCCACCTTTAACCGTTCCCGCAGCTCCAGCAACAGTTTTAAAATTTGGGCCTGGATGGTAACATCCAGCGCGGTTGTCGGTTCATCGGCAATCAGTAATGAAGCCTGGCATGAAAGGGCTATTCCGATGATAATCCTTTGTTTCATTCCCCCGCTAAGCTGGTGGGGATATGTATGCAAGATTCGCCCGGGATGCGGCAAGCCCACCAGTTCCAGAATAGAGAGAGCTTCCTGCCTGGCTTGACGCGGGGTTAGGTTTCGATGCATCGAGATTACCCGGGTTATCTGTTCGCCGATAGTAAATACCGGATTGAGGGCTGTGCCGGGGTTTTGGAAAATCATCGATACATCTTTACCCCGGATTTTGTTTAATTCCCGCATCTTTTTCTTAAGCAAGTCCTCACCCCGGTAATAGATCGCCCCTTCGATTTTCCCGGGAGGCTCACTGATCAGGCGCAGCAACGAAAGAGCTGTGACCGTTTTCCCACTGCCTGATTCACCGACTAAACCGATGATCTCTCCCTCTTTAACATTAAAATTGACGCCATTGACAGCGCGCACCAGGCCCTTGTATGTAGTAAACGTTACTCGAAGGTCGGCAACTTCTAACAGGTTCATCGCTTCACCTCTTCATGCGCGGATCAAAGGTATCCCGCAAACCGTCGCCTACCAGGTTAAACGACAGAACCAGTAAGAATATGATCAGGCCGGGAAATGTAGCGTACCACCACTGTTCGAGCACATAATCGCGTCCTTCACTGATCATCAAGCCCAGTTCGGGTTGAGGAGGTTGTGCGCCGAGGCCGATAAAACCGAGGGAAGCCGTAGCCAGAATAACAGTGCCGATATCCACAGTAGCCTGAATAATCACCGGGCCGAAACAGTTGGGCACAATATGCTTCAATAAAATCCTGGTATTGGAAATACCCAACGAGCGTGCCCCCTCAACAAAAGCCCTCTCTTTTAAAGAGATCGTAATACCTCGCACCAGGCGGGTATACCATGGCCACCAGGAAATTACTAAGGCCAGGATAGCATTCTGCAGGCCGAAACCGATCACACTGACAATAATGATGGCCAGCAACAGGGCGGGAAAAGATAGAAAGAGATCTGTAATTCTCATGATGATTTCATCTACCAGCCCACCATAATAGCCTGCAATAGCGCCCAGGGGAACACCGATTAAGATAGCGGTAAAGGTAACTCCAAAAGCAGCTATCAGGGAAATGCGCAACCCGTACAGGATCCGGCTAAATAGATCACGACCCTGGCGATCCGTGCCGAACCAGTGGTCTCTGCCGGGCGCCTCCAGGCGGGATTCCAAGTCCGATTCCCCCAACCCCTGCGCCGGATACGGCGCAAGAACCGGAGCCAGGAAAGCCGCAAATACAAAAAATATAATCATCACCAGGCCGGCCAGAGCCAATTTATCTTTTTTCAATATATGAATGTTCATGCTCAGATCATCCATAAGCGGACCGCAACGCTGGCTCCACCGAAGAAACAACCTGCTGATCGGACCGCGGATGATTGTTTTTCCGCCCATCGCTTTCTCCTCTCTGAAGGGTTTATTTGACATTGATCCGCGGATCAAGGGCAGATTGAAGAAGATCAATCACCAGGTTGACCAGGATATAGAAGAAAGCCACGACCAGGCATACCCCCAGGATTGCCGGATAATCCATACTTAAAATCCCATTGACCGCATAGACCCCGATACCGGGCCATGAAAAAATGACCTCTACAAAAAAAGCGCCCAGTAACGCGTAAGCAAACGTAAGGCCGATTACTGTCAGAGTCGGCCCGATAGCGTTTTTCAACGCATAAACAAATGTAATGCGGTTTTCCTTAACACCAAACGAACGAGCCGTGCGAATGTAATCATTACCAAGCACTTCCAGCATAGTGGAGCGAGTCATTCTCGTGAACATACCGATTGGATAAGCGGCAAGGGTAAGGACCGGCATTACCGAATGGCGCAACAGATCTTGCAGCGCGGAGAGGTTTCCCGTAATAACTGCATCCACAAGCATAAACCCGGTAATTTCGTGAATGGGAGAGAGGATGCCGACACTCATGGAAATACGCCCCCCAACCGGCAGCAGACCAAGGGTTCTGACAAACAATATCTGGAACAAAAGCGCCAACCAGAACGAAGGAACCGACACCCCTGCTATGGAACCGAGACGGGCAAAATGGTCTAAGAAACGGTCCTTCTTTTTTGCCACCAGCGCGCCCAGGGGAACACCGACCAGAATAGACAAAGACAGCGACATCACGATTAGCTCTAGCGAGTTGGGAAGAAAGCGCAGAATGTCCTCGTTTACGGGGCGTCGTGTGCGCAGCGAAACCCCCCAATCACCCCGCACCAGATCACCCATGTAACGAACATATTGGACCGGCAAAGGCTGGTCCAGGCCCAGCTTTATTTTTGCTGCCTCCAACTGTTCAGGGCGGGCCAGAGGCCCGACATAAAGAGACGCCGGTTCGCTGGGTACCACCCGGGACAGGAAAAAAACAATTACGCTAATCCCAACCAGGACAAGCACCATTAAGGCAATTCTTCTAGCAGCGTATTTCAGCATATTCAACAGGCAACACCCCGTTTTGAAGCCGGCAGGAGGAGAGATTATCTCCTCCTGCTCATTTTTATCCTGGGAAAGTCATTACTACTGCTACTCCTACTCCAAGTAAAGGTTGTAGAAGAATATAACCCTGGGGTAGCACGGATTTAAAGCTTCCCCTTTTACTTTTACGCTCATAGGTACAATTTCCTGGGGGTCGTAGAAAAACAGGGCTACAGCATCATCAATGAGCAGCTTCTGTGCCTCAAAATACTTGTTTCTCGAAGCATCCACATCCACGGCACAAAGGCTGTACGCTTCCGTGATCAGATGATCGTATGTTGCATTTTCCCAGTAAGAGAGGTTCCAATAGCCGGACATCGCACTGGTAAACAGACTGCTCAGGTTGTCGTACCCGTCCGCATACGTTGGCCACCATAACAGCAAGAAAATATCCTGTGCTTCCTCGGGTGCGCTTTCTTTAGCCATGGCCCACTGCTGGGTCCACAGGATTGGCTGCACCTCAAGATTAATGCCGATTTCAGCCAGAGTTTCTTTGATCAGCGGCGCATAACGCGTATGAGCAGGGTTTTCCGACGCATAGGTTAAAACCATCTTTATTCCACCCAGGGTGCCGTCTTCATAACCGGCTTCAACCAAAAGAGCCTTGGCTTTATCCAGATCAAAACTGTACTGAGGCAAATCTTGATCCCACGGCCACAAGCCCTGGGGTACCGGGCCCTGAGATTGATTGGCGTAGCCTCCGGTCGCAATGTCCATAATGCCCTGGTAATTGATGGCGTAAGAGATCGCCTGCCGTACCAACTTATTATCCAGGGGCGGCTTTGCCGTGTTCAAAAAACCAAGGTAGTTGTAGAAACTGGGTCCCCGGTATACTACCATCTCCGGATTACTTTCCAAGGTAGAAATCGCTTCAACCGGCACAACGCTGGCGATATGCACGTCTCCTGCTTCCAAAAGCTGCCTTTGCACAATCGCCTCTGATACGATTTTCACTACTACCGTGCTGCAGTGCTTGCCTTCCCAACCGCGCCAGTAATCATCAAATTTAACCAGAGTTAGCTCCTCGCCCGGTTTGTATGATTGCAGCATATAGGGGCCTGTTCCCGCGGCATTTCCTGCTTCAAACCAGTCTGTTTCCTGATCCGCGGCACTGGGGCTCATAATCCAGGCACCATTGCTCGAACTGACAATACGATCCAGGGGCGCCGGTTCAGTAAGCACGAATTTTAGCTCCAGTTCACCGGCTACTTCAATTGATTCAACTGGCGACCAAATAAATGAAGCTCCTTCGCCCATACTAATAGTTCTTTCAAGAGACTTTTTCACCGCTGCTGCATCCATCTTTTCGCCGTCATGGAAAAGGACGCCGTCCCGGAGATGAAAAGTCCACTCAAGTCCGTCATCAGAGATCTCCCAATCTTCGGCCAATACCGGTGTAAAGGGTTTTTCACTTCCCTCCGGATTGGCGATCAATAAGGTTTCGTAGAGGTTTGCCATGTAGGTTACCTCTGTGGAAAAAGAAGAGCTGGGATCCCACGTAGTCACTTCGGCAGTATGAGCAACAATTAGAATGTCGTCTTCTTCGCCCACTGCTGTGTCCTGAGCACAACCACCGGCTAGAATCATTAACAAAATCAATAAAACAACAAGCATAATACTTTTTTTACTCATTTCAACCTTTGTCCCCCTTATAAGATTATGTTTCACGAAGATGAGCGGTATCGCTTTAACCGGGTACCCGGATGCAAACTACGACGCGCTCTCCTCCTTTGTTTGTTATTATCGCAATAATCGTGCCATTTAGCCGCTGCCGGCCAACCTGCCCTGGTTGGCGGTTCACCTTCTTTCTGCAAATCGCTTTAGGGAAGGCATGGCCAAATAAATTTTCCTATGAATGAGCTGGAGTCTGTCTCTCTCTTAAAAGGTGCTTGTGGGGAAAATGGAGATAATATAAGCGGCGCATCGCAAAATCGCCACTGGGTAGAGGTGCAGATTTACAACTAGCCGCGCTCTATCACGGTTTTAATTTCCGGAAAAGGGTGGATCGGTCGATTCCCAAAGCGTTGGCCGCTTCCTCCGCCGTCTTATGAGTTTGCAGCGCTTTTTTCAGGATTAGTTGTTCGAACAGCTTGACCTTATGTTTAAAGTCCGTGGAACTGCCCGAAAATTCCTCTACCAGGGTATTTAAGTCATTTTGTTGAATTTCCGCCGGCAAATGATGGGGCAGAATCTCTTGCTCAGGGGTAGTGAGCACCAACTGTTCAATAACATTGCGGATCTCCCGCACATTACCCGGCCACGGGTATTGCACCAGTAGGTCCAACACCTCCATGGAGAAGCGTTTAATCTGTCCGTACAAAGAGTTAAAGCGATCCAAGAAAAAGATGGCTAGCGGAATGATATCTTCGGGGCGCTCGCGCAAAGGGGGAACCTTTATTTCAATTACTTTTAACCGGTAATATAAGTCTTCGCGGAACTTGCCAATCCTGACCATCTCTTGAAGATTTTGATTGGTGGCGGAAACAATTCGCACATCGGTTTTCAGAAGTTTGGTTCCGCCCACCCGAATGATCTCTCCGTTCTCAAGGACCCGCAACAGCTTGCCCTGCAGGGTGAGCGGAAAGTCTCCCACTTCGTCCAAAAAGAGGGTTCCCTGATCGGCCAGTTCAAATAGACCGGGTTTACCCTTAAGGGCCGCTCCGGTAAAAGCCCCTGTCTCATACCCAAAAAATTCTGATTCAATTAGGGAATCAGGGATGGCGGCGCAGTTTATGGGTACAAAGGGGTAGTCGGAGCGGGGGCTGCAGCGGTGAATCAGCCTGGCAAACATCTCTTTTCCTGTACCCGATTCTCCGGACAACAGGACAAAGGAAGGGTAGGGTGCAATGCGGACCACCGTGTTAATAATATCCATCATTTTACCGCTCTCGGTGATAATCCCTTCTTGTTTAAAATAATCTTTAATCAACCGCAACGTGTCCGCTTCGGGATCCTTCGATAAGAGGTACGGAGAAAATAGCTTTTTTTCAATGGATTCAAAATGGGTTAGCGGTTTTAAGGTGCAAACCACCATATTAACCTGTTCCTCATCCATAATTGGTGTAGCCATAACTTCCAGCTTTTTTCCGGTCTCAGTGGTTTGAATCATGTAATAGCTTTTTTTACTCTCGAAAGCTACTCTCGAAGCGGAGTGAGAATTGAGCATGTGTCCCATGGACTGATCAATAAGAATACCCAAAACATTGGACGGTGGCAAGCCCGTTATCTTAACCCAGGATCTGTTTACGGCAATCGGCACGAGATCCGGGCCCACGATAAGAATACCTTCATCGCAGCAATCAATTATTTTACGGATGGATTGCAGAATGGAATAGTATTGCGCAAACCGAGACTCAAAATCAATACCTAGTTTGGTAGTATCCTGAAAGAGGAATATAAAATGGCTTTTATCTTTATGCTTGCGAACATTAAAAGAAGCAACCTTGTAGATACTTTTGTTAACCGCCAGAAAATGACCCGGGTTAGCCATCCCCGAACATAAAGCCTCCATAAGGAGCGGGTCTCCTTCTAAATCCCTAGCGAATACCCCCAGAGGGCTATCCGGTCCTCTCCAAAAAACATCCTCGGCGGTTTTATTAATGGCACAAACCGTTCCCTGGTTGTTAACCACAATAATACCGGCTTTGAGGATATTGCTTACCTGCATCAGCAAAGAGAAATCTTCCATTTTTTCTCCTGACCGTTTATCAACACACATTCATCTTTTTTGTAATTATACCATGATGTTCCTGGAGAGGTATAGCTGTATTTAAACCCGGATCTATTATAGTAATCGGGAAAGATGCTACCTGACCGAGATATTCCAGCTGATAAGAGTTGATTTTAGTTGATTTTTATTGTTCCGCTCTGTATAATCGGATTGGAGGTGGTATTATGGCCGGAGATAAGGAGTTGATTACAGCCCATGCTTTGGCTGAAGCACTGGATCTCTCCGTGGAAACAATCTGGAGATATACGAGGGAGAAAAAAATACCCTGCATTGAATTGGCCGGCCGGCAATACCGCTACAAGCTTGACGATGTGCTAAGTACATTAGCCGGACCAAACACATGGGAATTAGATTACTCTCCACGTTACATTTCAACTGGTGTCGGGAGGGGGACTTGAACCCCCACGGTGTTAACCACACGCCCCTCAAACGTGCGCGTCTGCCTGTTCCGCCACCCCGACATGATTTATCAAGTAAGATTATACGGCCTAGACGCGGCACTGTCAAGGATACTAACGGCCATCGCAGCCGGTTTACCGGTCTTTCAGCAAATGTCGTAAAACCGCCTGAAGCCGCTGCCGTCCGGCGCCGGGAAGGCCTTCAATAAACAAGTTAATATTTTGGATCAGTCTCTGGTATTTGAATGCTGCCGCAAGAATAATAAACAAAATATAGGCCAGCCCGATTGTCCTTTGGTAAACCAGTGCTAAGAACGGCGGCGGGACCAACAGGATAAAGAGAAACCCCATGCGCACTGTGTCTGTTGGGAAGCGGAGACTAAAATAGAGGAAGCAAGGCGCCCAGGCCACCGGAAACCACCACCAGAGGAAACCTAAGCGGGCCAGGGCAACTGTGGTGCAAAAAGCGAGGCCAAGGTCGAACAGGTAATCGTTTTTCCCGATCCAGGTCAGGGCTGTGCCGGAGTAGCGGCCAAGTTCACCGTCCAGGGCGTCAGTGGCTAACCCGGCCAGGTTTAGCCATAATACCGCAGCCAGGGCCCGGGATTGCTCCAATAGAAGAGGACACACCAGCATGGCCAACCCGAGCATCAACCGCGAAAAGGTTAGGGCATCAGCCGCCAGGCGGACCCAGCGAATCTCTTCCCGGGTCAAAATCATAGAGATCCCTCCCGG
>JBFMGD010000067.1:0-9199 GCA_040751775.1 Bacillota bacterium
TGCTCCGGTTTAGTTGTGTTTACCAGAGCACTAATTAGGGAGTGGGCCTTGTTTTACCTGCACTACCATTTGCAGGTGGACGACTTTTCGTGACCATTTATGCGGATTTTATACTGGCCGCTAACACGCTGGTTGCTTTGGTAAGCCCCCGTTTTCTTGGCGTTTTCTTCACCCTTGTATTCCTCATTGTTCACACCTTCATTTTCCGTACAACTTTAAGGACGTACTTATCGGTACACTTTATTAGTACCATATTAGCTTCCACATCCTTTGGCGTTAACGGGCGGGAGAGATGGTCCTTTCCCCGATCAGCTTTATAAGCTGCTTCGGGTGTTCCCTGGAGCTGAGGGGCCAGAATCGTTCTCCGCCTCCACCAGTCAGGATAACGGCAAAAACGAACTACCAGTCACTGATTCAGCATTGGCTGACTTATTTTCAGCGGTCATATTTTCTGGTAATATAGAAGTCACAAGAACACTCTTTGTTTTGGTATGATGGGGTTTTGTACACTTCTATTTTACCAAAACGAGGGGTGTTTTTGTTAATTAAACTCAGATATAGCAAGGGTTTGAGGGTATTTTTTTAGTGAGAAAGTTGACTAATTAACTTTTTCAATGCTAACTATAGAACTTATTCTAAGTGCTATCCGAGAGGGTCAAGTATGAAATCATTAAAGCTCTCTTTGTTATTTATTATTTTTATTTAATTATGGTAGAAATCGCTTAATAATTTCCGGTATGGTTCAGTTTTAGGCCCTTCCGAAATGGTCCGCATGATCTGATTATCCTTCCAATCCCATAACCTGGACTTATCTGCTTCAACGGATATCGGTGAACCGTCCCAGCTTTCCTGTGAAATTTCATAGCAAAAGACGCCAACCGTTTGGACGGCGATGGATAAGGCGAATGTGACGGCAAAAAGCGTTTTTAGCCAGGGTAGCCGAAAAATAAAACTAAGACCGGGGATAAGCAGAATAACCAAACACGGGACGATATCCGTAAGCATTCTTGGGCCGTAACAATACCCTCCATACCAGGAAAACCACCTGCTGATTAAAAGTATATGCAATACAACAAATCCAAGTGATACGTCAAAAATGGGTTCGGAAAATATCTGACCTTGGCGGAATCGCATATAAATACCAAGCAGCACGAATATGAAGACCGGACTATAGATAAAGAGACCCCGGCTGGGGCTTATTAATACACCGATTAGACCGGCTAAGAAACTATCCCAAATACTAAGTATATTGACTCCATTGGCATTAAATTTAAAAGCAGTAACGCCTAAAATAACAACAATAGCGAAAAGAGAGTAATAGACTTTGCTTTTCTTGCGAATAATATTGATTGATGTACGACTTTTTCGGGGCCAAATTAAAATATATACTAAAATTAAAAAGAATGAGAAGCAAAATAAAAGAAACTGACAAGGATATTTTGGGATATTAAATATTAATGGTGAGATGCCAACATGCTCCGAATAGCCGCCAAATATATTGTTAAATATAAGGTAATTGTAACTAATTACTATTATGCCGATGATTAAGGGAAATATAATGTAATAAAAATAATGGAGTTTTCCTCGCTTGGAAACCAAGATATAGCCATACGAAGCTATCAAGAAAAAAATATCAGCAGGTCTTATTGCCACACTTAACCCGGCAAATAAACCCGCTAATATTATATTTAATCGTTTTTGATCTTCAAGCGCAAGCCTAAGGTAAAACAGGCTGACAATAATCATTAACTCGCTGCCTCCATGCTGCCACAAAGCCTGGCTGGAAATAGACCAGGTTTCGGTTCCAAAGGCATAGATCAGTGTTAGCAGAAAGGCCTTCCCGCGGCTGGTTATTTTTATAAGTAAAAGGAAAAAAGCAACGGCGGAAAGGGATGCGATTAAGGATGCTACGGACTTCTCCATTATACTAGAAAAACTTATTATTTCATTAACGGGCCAGTCCATTATGTTAAGTGAAAAAATTACGGGAACGTATAATGGAGTAACAATAATAGGCAAGACCGTTGGGTAATTAGAATATACATGGTCTTTATGAGTAATAAAAAAGTATTGTTTAAAAGGGTAATTCTTATCATACCAACCCTGGAAGCGATCAAGTGTTATGGAATGATCTATAATAATAGAAAAGGGTAGTAATGATGTAGGAATAGTGTCGCCGGAAGGTATTGCTCTTAGATTAATGTTAAAAATAACAAAGGTAAATAAAAAAAAGAAAACAGGTGTTAAGTATGATTTTCTTAACATGTCCTTTAATTTAACCTCTTGATCGGCATTTAGTCCCAGGTGTTAGGTTCGATTTTTAGATTCACATGCGCCCGCAAGAAATACGGCAAGCCTACCCCCAGGGTAAAAAGGTAAAGACCACCCTGGTAAATGAAAGAGTATGCCAGGCTTTGTTCTTTGGCTACCC
This sequence comes from Bacillota bacterium, assembly GCA_040751775.1. GTDB lineage: Bacteria > Bacillota > Dethiobacteria > DTU022 > DTU022 > JBFMGD01. The sequence continues at coordinate 2,432 of JBFMGD010000067.1, forward strand.
CGAAGGGCACCAGCGCTGTCCAGAAGGCCGCCTGCATAACCCCGAGCGCTCCCGGGGAGGAAGGAATGAGCAGGCCGAGGTTTACAAAAAGGAGAAGCAAAAGCGCTGCTTGCAGTTGAAACCCCGCCACTCCGTTGATAAGAGCCAGAACCGAAAAATAGTTGCTGGCCCAGGCGGCAAGACTCAGCGACAACAGGGCCAAAACGATTTGCGGCTTCTGCAGTTGGCGGACCGGCTGAACGAATTTGCCGATAGTATCAAAAAGGCGGGTGAAGAAGTTTGAGGATCCTTGCTTTTTCCCGCTTGCCCGGGAAAGCCCCGCCAGCAAAAGCATTGCAGCCAGAACCGCCGCGGCCAGCGCTGTCAGCGCCACCTCCGCGGTGTGCACCGCGAGCCCGCGGATGCCCCATGTAACTCCAAGTAACAATAACAGCCCGAGCGTGACTACATCCAAGACCCTTTCGATGCAGATTGTAGAAAAGGCGGCTGTTTTGGATATATCGGAGCGCGCGGAAAGATAGAAAGCCCGCACCAGCTCGCCCGCCCGCAGAGGCAGGATATTGTTCGCCATGTACCCTACGACCACGCCGCCGAACAAAGTAAGAAACCTTACCTCTCCTAAGGGCCGCGTCGTGAAACGCCACATCAGAGCCCGGAAGATGCAGCTTAGCCCGAAGAACAAAACACAGAGCAGCACATAGACTGCGTTCGTGTTCTTCAGCGCCGCCCAGAACTGCGGCAGTTGAATTTTATAAAAGGCGCCTATCAAAAAAGCCAGGCTGATAATAGTACCGACAACAATACGCAAAAACTTCGACTGAAGCACTTTTCACCCCCGTTATCAGTCAATAAATCTGTATTTCAACAGCGTCCAACAGGCCGCAAAGGCATCCCGCCAGCAGATTTTTTTCCCTTCTGTAAAAGAACGGCCCCGGTAGGAGATGGCGACCTCTTTAAACCTGACGCCCTGTTTTAAAATCTTTGCCGTGATTTCCGGCTCAAAATCAAACCGGTTTGCGCGGAGGCTTACCTTATTAAGGATATCTTTCTTAATCAGCTTGTAACAGGTCTCCATGTCGGTCACCCACCGGCCGTACAGAAGGCTTGTGATCAGGCTCAGCATCCGGTTTCCCAGCCAGTGCGACCAGACCCAGTTTGTTCCCCCGCCACGGAAGCGCGAGCCGTAAACTACATCCGCTTCCCCTCTTAAAAGAAAGGGCAGCATCTTCCGCCAGTCGTTAGGGTCATACTCCATGTCCGCGTCCTGAATGATTACGGCTTCTCCCTGCGCGGAGGCAAATCCGGTGCGTAACGCCGCCCCTTTGCCCTTGTTCCGGTCATGAAAAATGACGATAACACCGGGGTGCGCGGCGCCGAATTGACTCAGGATTTCCCGCGTTCCGTCGCTGGAGCCGTCGTCAACCACAATTATCTGTTTACGGAAGGGCGCGACATCTACCTGTTCTACGGTTTCAATAACGGAGGTAACGGTGTTAACTTCGTTATAAACCGGGATAATTACCGACAAGATTCTATCTTTCACGAGGATTCTCCTTTTCAAAGGCTTTCAGCATTGTTTCAAAGTAGACTATAGTATGCCGCAGGCCTTCCGGTAAAGCGGTTTTTGGTTCCCAGCCCAACAGAGCCTTTGCCTTGGTGATGTCCGGACAGCGCTGCATGGGATCGTCCTGCGGCAGCTCTTTATATTCAATTCGGCATTCACAGCCGCAAAGTTCAGCGACTATCCGGGCGAATTCGAGGATTGTTCTTTCTTCCGGATTGCCCAGGTTGACCACCTCGCCCGCCATGTCCGGCGCGGATAACAGACGTAGGAGGCCATCAACCTCGTCCATGACGTAAACGAAACTGCGCGTCTGCCGCCCGTCCCCATAAACGGTTAACGGTTTACCCTGCAATGCCTGGCTGATGAAATTGGGCACCACTCTGCCGTCATGCAGACCCATCCGCGGCCCGTAAGTGTTAAAAATTCGGGCGATCCGGACATCAAGTCCGTAGCGGCGGTAGTATTCCATCGTCAGGGCTTCCGCAAAGCGTTTGCTTTCGTCATAACACGCCCGTGGCCCGTTAGGGTTGACATTGCCCCAGTAACTTTCTTTTTGCGGGTGAACCAGGGGATCGCCGTAAACCTCGGAAGTGCTGGCCAGCAAAAAGACCGCGCCCGATTCGAGCGCCAAGTCTAAAAGGTTTTTTGTTCCCAGTCCGTTCACCATCATGGTCTCGATGCTCAACCGGTGGTAATCTACGGGGCTTGCCGGGCTTGCAAGGTGGACGACGAAATCAAAAGAACCTTTCACCGGAAGCTTTCCAACCACGTCGTGCCGGATGAAACTGAAATTTGGGCTTTTCCGGGCTTCAGCCAGGTTCTCAAGGTTGCCGGTGCTCAAATTATCAGTTCCTGTAACCACGCTGCCGTACGACAGCAACCGGTCTATCATATGGCTGGCTAAAAATCCGGCCGCACCGGTAACCAGTACCCGTTTGTCGATAAAATGTTTTGTATCAAATACCCACGCCGCGGTAGACAAATCCCATTCCCTCCAAACGTTGTTTGTCGAGCGCGTTCCTTCCGTCTATCACCACCGGGGTCCGCATTAGACTTTTAATCGCTTGCCAGTCCGCGTTAACGAAATCCTGCCATTCCGTGACTAAAATCAAGGCATCCGCGCCGTCGGCGATTTCCATAACGCTTTCGCCGTATGTTACGGGCATGTCCGGGTGGGTCTCGCGGCACCTGGGGACGGCGACAGGATCGTAAGCGCGCACAACACATCCGAGTTCGTTGAGCCTGCGGATGATATCCAGCGCCGGGGCGCTCCGCAAGTCATCCGTCTCGGGTTTGAAGGCGAGGCCGAGGATGCCTATCCTTCTGCCGCGCAGCGTCTTGAGAACGTCCTGCAGCTTCCGCACCGCGACCAGCCTCTGCCAGCGGTTCTGTTCAAGCACGGCTTTAAGCAGTTGGGGGGTGTACGCGTAAACCTCCGCCTCCCTGACCAGGGCTACGAGGTCTTTGGAGAAACAACTGCCGCCCCAGCCGACGCCCGCGTTCAGAAAAGCACCTCCGATCCGGTGGTCCAGTCCGATCCCCAAAGCCACATCCTTTACGTTCGCGCCGACAAGATCACAAATGTTAGCCATTTCGTTAATAAAGGCGATTTTGGTTGCCAGGAAGGAATTGGCGGCGTATTTGATAAGCTCGGCCGTAGCCGGGTCAACCCTTACCAAAGGTGCGCGTTTGAAGCCGGGCGGGCGGGGAGAAAACGAAGGGGGTTCAAACGTCTGGTCAACTATCGGCCGGTAAAGCTCGGCAAGCGCCTTGAGCGCGCGTTCATCCCCGGACCCCGCAATGATTCGGTCGGGGTAAAGGGTGTCGGCAATGGCCATGCCCTCACGTAAAAACTCGGGGTTGCTGGCGACCGCATAATCCACCCGCCCCGACAAGCCCTGTTCTTCCAACCCCTGTTCGATGTAGGACTCGATCCAGCCGTTGGTGCCGACCGGCACCGTGCTTTTCGTGACAATCACCTGAAACCTGCCGGGCTGCAAGTTCAAGCCTACGTTGTATGCGGCGTCACCCACAAACCGCATGTCGACGGTCTGACCGTCGGCGGCCACCGGTGTACCGACGGCGATAAACACAACATCCGCGTTTGACAGCGCGGTGCGAAGCTCGGAGGTAAACTGAAGCCTGTCTGCCTGGAGTTGCTCCCTAACCAGTTCTGGCAGATGAGGTTCGTAAAAGGACAGATTCCCTTCGATTAGCCGGCTGATCAATTTGCTATTGACATCATAACCTTTAACCTTGTTGCCTAAGAAGGCTAACACCGCGCCTGTTGTGACCCCGACCCAGCCGGCGCCGATAATGGCTATATTCATAAAGATTCACCCCCGTTGTACTGCGGCTTTTTTTCGGAACTTTACCGTCTATTATCAACGACCTTCGTAATTCGACAACCTCTGATGCATACCCTCTTTCCTGCCTATGATTCTTTTTTTAATCCAATTGGAAACTTTCATTACCAGCAGCCAGATTCCGGAGGCGAGAATCCATACGCTGATGGGTGCGGTATGCTCGACAAGCCTTGCATCAATACCGATCGGTACCATAAAAGCCGTCAGGTTGACCGAAAGCAGCGGATAAAGCAAAACGCGCCGCAGCGGAGAAGTAATAACTGTAATCAGGCCGGTCAGGTAAGTAAGGTATGCGAATATGGATTTTACGCCGATTTGCCGCCAGAAGTAGCCATCGGGTTGAAGGAAAACGCTGAAGTATCCGTTGGCGGTACGGGAAATGACCTCCGGCAGGCTGTGCATGCCGAAGATGTATTTAAAAGAGGTGATATTTGGTCCTAAGTAAGAGTTTCTCTTGAATTCGGCCAATGAGCGGTACCAGGGGCAGCCCGTTTTCTTTATCACCATCAACTCGTAATTCCGGTACCAGATGGCGTGGACGTTTATACTCCACATGGGATCGCCGAAAGCGCGCGCGCAGTAAACGAGGTAAGGGGTGAGGAACAATGCCGTAGCGCCAAAAGGTGCAATTAGTTTCCACCATGTCAGACGGTAACGCCGGAAGGCGTACAGCCAGAAAAGCGGCACAAAGGTCAGCGTGTTCATTTGCTGGAGCACACATAAAACGCCGCCGAGCGTCAACCCAAGGAGGCGTGCGCGCGGCGTAATCCCGGGGTCATCCACGAAGGTATAAAAGGCCAGGATCAACAGCGCGATGGTCAGAAGCTCCAGCCGGAGGCCGCGCACACTCATCAAGATGAGGTATGAATGAACCGAAAGGATTGCAAGTGTCAGGAGGCTTATCCCGGTGTGGCGCGTTAGCCGGGAAAAGAACCACCAGGCGGCTATTAACAAAATCACGGACAGAAAGACGCTGAGAATACGAAGGTTATTGTCCGACGACGAACCAAAAACCAAAAACCACAGTTTAATTACCCATATCCAGAGGGGTTCCCGGAAATCGGTACTGTAAAGATGTTGCATCTTATCCGCAATCAGCCGGTAGGTTATTGCATCCGGATCAAGCGGCAGGTGGATTGCGATGGCAAGCGCTTCCCATCGAACGATTAAACCCCCGAGAATAATTCCCGTTACGGCTGCGTTTAAAAAAAGCGGACGCGCCGCATCCTTCTTTCCGCCTCGGCGGGCGTGGAAGTACATCGTCAACATGACAAAAACGTATAAAACCAACATTACCGGTATGCCGACCCTTGCTTCCGGTAAAGGGATCGTCTTGTTGAAGAATTGCTGCACATAATAATAGACTACCTGCTTTGCGTGGGGCAAGGGTATCAGCCATTGCGTCAACTGGGGGCAGGCAGTTCTGGCCAATATCAGCGCGGCGAGACTCAAAAGAGCGGCGGCGATCCGGTGTTTGGGCCACAGCATGGAAAACCACGTGTAAACCAACCAGGGGATGAAGAAATAGATGAAGGCCAAGGGTAAATAGAATGGGAAAGGGTGGCCTGTCCACAGGCCGGCTATATCTTGTCTGAATGTTATAGCCACCAGCAAGATGATTAAGGCTGCTATCCCGAGGCGTTCAAATTTTTGTTCGTCCAAATATATATGCTCCCCTGCGCTTTGCGGCAAACTACCCAGGCTTTAAAACTTACATGTTATTTGAGAACCAGGCCACGGTTTTTTCCAGGCCTTCCTGCAGCGAAACGGCGGGCTCGTAACCCAAGCTTTCGCGGGCGCGCGTGATGTCGGCCAGGGAGTGGCGGACGTCGCCGGGGCGCGGTTCCCGGTGCACCGGGATCACGTCGCTTTTTATTATCTGCTTCAAAACGTCAAGGAGCTCGTTGAGGGTAATCCGCCGGCCGCAGCCTATATTAAAGACTTTCCCCGCGGCTTCAGGCGCAAAGCAGGCCTGAATGTTCGCCTCAACCACATTACCGACGTAGGTGAAATCGCGGGACTGCTCTCCGTCGCCGTAAACCACGGGAGGTTTACCCTCGATAAGCGCCGTAATAAAGCGCGGCACGACGGCGGCGTACATGGAGTCAGGGTCCTGCCGGGGCCCGAAGACGTTAAAATACCTCAGCGCTACAGTCTCCAGACCGTATACCGGGTAGAAAATCCCGCAGTAAAGTTCACCGGCGTACTTGGATACGGCATACGGGGACAAGGGCTGGGCGGGCAAATCCTCACTCTTGGGAAGGGTCGGAATGTTGCCGTAGGCGGACGACGAAGAAGCGTAAACGAGGCGTTTGACCTTATGTTCCCGGGCGGCCCGGAGCAGATTCAAGGTTCCGGTTATATTCACCTCGTTTGTTGTCAGGGGATCCTCAATCGACCGGGGCACCGAAGGCAGCGCCGCCTGGTGCAGGACAAAATCAATGCCCTTCACCGCCCGGGTGACGTCCCCGGGATTAGTTATGTCACCTTCTATGAGTTCGATTACGCCTGTGAGATGCGCCAGGTTTTCCTTTTTCCCGGTGGAGAGGTTGTCGAGCACGCGAACCTTTTCACCCCGGCGGACAAGTTCCTCAACGATATTTGACCCGATGAAACCGGCACCGCCGGTTACAAGATAAGTAAGCAAAGTGCTTCCTCCAATTCAATTGACCTTTTTCGCTATAACCAGAAGATGTGGAAATTTTATCTTTTGATTCTACTGCTGAAAGGACGGTACATCTTCTGTTCTCGTCCAAATCTTTCGAATTTCGGCGTTGTTGTTGGTGACTAATGGTTGATTAGTTCCTTCTGAAAGCCTTTATAAATAAGGTCTTTTAA
>JBFMGD010000068.1:0-8909 GCA_040751775.1 Bacillota bacterium
GGACAGCACAAAAGTTCCCCTCCCCTGTTCGATGCTTAAGAGGCCTTCGTGTTCCAGCTCGTTGTAAGCCCGCACGACCGTGTTCGGATTGATCACCAGGGCCACCGCCAGCTCCCGCACCGAGGGCAGTTGATCGCCCGCGCTGAGGATACCTCCGGCCACGGCTGTTTTGATCTGCTCCTTAAGCTGAACGTAAATGGGCACACCGCTGCGGGTGTTGATATGAAACCAGTTCTGCATCAGGCTTCACCTTTCGGGGACGCTGGTCTATTGCTGTACTAAATCATTAATACACTTAAATTATACCTCCTCGCGCGCGATTCCGTCAAGGTTTTTCCGCCAGGTAAAAACCGGCGTGCCGGCCGGTTTGCTCTAAAACGGCTTCAAACGAGACGGGAGCGCGAAATTGCCGGTTCAGGGCCCGGGCCAGCGCCGGCTCGGGCGCGGCGCACCAAAAGCAGGCCAGGCCGCCCGCAACGAGGCAGTTGCGGATCTGGGCAAGCCCGGCAGCGCTGTAGATGGCGGCGTTCTCCTCCCGGCTGAGCCAGGTGCTGCCGTTGTCCGTATCGACGACAACCAGGCACCAGGGGTGCGCCGCGGCTGCGGCTGCGGCCTCAGCGCGCAGCAGATCCTCAAACGGCGCGTTGATCACCGTTACCCGGGGATCGGCGAGAGCATCTCCATTCAGCTCCCTGAAGTAAGCGCGGTTCCACGCGATCACCGCCGGTTCGATCTCCACCACGGTGACAGCGGCTGTAAGGGGGCTGCGCAGCGCTTCCTGCAGGCTGAAGCCCATCCCCAGGCCGCCCATGAGAATACGGCAGGCGGCCGGCCCGGCACGGTGAACGGCGCCGAGGCGTTCCAGGGAACGGCGTACGGCAGCCCGCTCGGATGCCCCGTTGTAATCGGCCATCAGGAAAACACCGTTGTAGACGATTTCATAGTGCCCGCCGCGCCGCTGCAGCTGCAGCTCTCCGCCGCGCCCGCGCAGCCTTTCAATGACAGTATAATCGTTAACCAGGCCAAACGGATCGGACAACGCTGCTATACCCCTTTCGGGCCGATGATTACCGCTGCATAATTACCTATACTTTACCATAAGTTATCTAAAAAAGTTACTAGCCGAGCATTCAGAATTCAGGATTCAGGAGCGAGAATTCTCAGATACTGCGTTAAACTTCCAGGCGTTTTCGGATCTACCGCCAGCGGGTCTCGTTTTTCTTGGAATTTGCGCAAGCGCGCAGTGGCGGGTTAGTGTTTGTGAACAGTACCCGCTTGTGCTATGATTTGAATTGTTAGCTAAACATAAGTGGGGGTGTATGCGTGCAATACAGTGTCGGCTCGGTCGGCAGGGTGTTTATGGCACGGGCGGATCACGGTGCTAACGTGCTGGCGGAGATCAAGAATCTCGCCGTCAAGGAAGGGATCCGCACCGCTGTAGTTTTTTTGGTCGGCGCGCTGGAAAAGGCTTCGCTGGTTACCGGGCCGAAGGAGTGCACGCTGCCGCCGGAACCCAACTGGAGCCGCTTCAGCGACGGGCGGGAGCTGCTCGGCCTGGGCACGATCATCTCCAAAGATGATGAACCGCTCGTGCACCTGCACGGCTCCGCGGGGAAAGATGAGCATACTTTAACCGGCTGCGTCAGGGAAGAGGCGTTTACCTACCTGGTCACGGAGGTGGTGATCTTGGAGGTTACGGGCACGGCCGCGGTGCGGCGCTACATGGCGGAGTTCGGCCTCAATATCCTCGATTTTACAGAGTAAACGGCCGGAAATAAGCCCCTTCGGCCGAAAAGAAAACGGGGCTTGTTTGCCCCATGTCGCGACCGATCGGTGACAGGGAAGAGGCCGCACAACCAACCCCCTGTCACCCTTATCCTAATTTTCGGATTTGGCACCTTTGGCCGCTGTGCAAATGACTCAGGGCGGCCGCTTCATCGCAGTAAAGCAGCGCGTTGACGGGACAATTGGCCACGCAAAAAGGCAGCGGCTCCTCCCGGTTGGCAGCGCACAGGTCGCAGAAAGCGGTAAACTCCGGCACAAATTCAAGTACCACCCGGCCGTTCACCTTCTGGGGTCCGATTGAGCGGACGCGTATTCTTTTCTGCTCCTCTTGATCATTATGCCATTGCCGGCAGCCGACTTCACAGGCGTAACAACCGATGCATTTATCCAGATCCGCGAGCATCACATATTTTTTAGACATGTTTTTCAACCCTTCCCCGCCTAAATTTTTTCGATGCGGCACGCAAACGAGTGGCTTGATGTAGATCCTGAAATGGGGTCCCTCGGTTGATCCGGCGAAAGGTAATTGGTTACAGGGCCTCCCACGTAAGCCTGGCCCCATCCGTAAGGCATAAAAATAGCATTCGGATCGGACACAGCTTCCGTGATTACGGCTTTCAGGCGAACCTGCGCGCGCGGCGAATCCACCAGTACCAAATCCCCGTCCTCGATCGAAAGCTCTTTGGCCTTGGCCGGGTGTATTTCCACCCAGGGCTCGGGCAGCAGCGTTCTGAGCATGGCGATGGTGCGGAACTGGGTGTGGGAATAAAGAATCGACTTGATCCCGTTTACGCAGGTGAGCGGGTATGCCGGACTGACGGTGTTTTCCGTTGAAGCGGTATAATTGGGCAGCGGATCATAGCCGTTTTTTTCAAAAGTGGTATTGTAGAGCTTCCAGGAGGTCAGGGTAAACGAGCGAAAAACCGGAAAACATGTCATGCTTGGAAACAGAGCGGTTCATCAACTCGGTAAAATATTTCTCTTTAAGGGGCAGATCCGACCAGGCTACGTTCGGGGTGAAGATATAGCCTCCCTTTACAGCGAGGTTACCGGTTAACGCCGGCAGCGATTGAATCGCGCGCATGGTCTGCATGGTTATGGAGAGCTGTTCCACACCGTTGCCAACCATGAGCGCCGACGGTTTGGTGTCCGCGTATATGCGAGCCAGCCTGACGATTAGCTCTTTGGGCACAGCGGTAATCTGTTCGACCTTTTCAGGGGAAAACGATGCAGCCAATTCGGAAAATTCCTTAAACCCGTGCACGTGTTGATCGACAAAGTCCTGGTCATACCGCTTTTCCTTGATCATCACATGAGCCAAACCGAGGGCCAACGCCCCATCCGTGCCCGGTTTAACCGGTAGATAGAGGTCCGCTTTTGAAGCTGTCCTGGTAAAGCGCGGATCAATGACCACCAGCTGCGCGCCGTTGCTCTTGGCCCGGCTTACTCTTCGCCAATAATTCGGCAGCGAGGTTTCGGCAGGGTTCGAGGCCCAGAGGATAATTAGCCTGGCATTGTCAAAATCAGCTTCAGGCACGCCGCCGTAGGTCGTGGCCATCGTCACCGCCCTGGGGCCGAAACAAAGGTGAACCTGCGTGGCGTAGTTGGGGGAACCGAAAGCGTGCATAAACCGCTGGGTATAGACCCAACTGCCTCCCCACCCCGGGCCGGCGCCGCGAAAAATGCCGAGCGCTTCCGGGCCGCTTTCATCTTTGATTTTGTTCAGCTCCGCGGCGATGGAGTCGAGGGCCTCTTCCCACGAGATGCGGGCCCATTTGCCTGCACCGCGCTTGCCGACCCGTTTAAGCGGGTATTTCAACCTCTGCGGGTCTTTGGTCAGCCTTGGCGCGGCCAGGCCCTTCGGGCAAAGGACACCCTTGTTGTATGGATGTTCCTGCATCCCTTTTACCTTGACTATTTCACCGTTTGCCACGTATACATCCATCCCGCAGTCATTTTGAGCGCAACTGCCGCAGACGGTTTTGATTACCTCCACCTCTTTTCCGCCTCCTTAGAGTAATCTGCTTATAACATCCAACTGATAGGGAAGAAAAAACTCCCGAACGATTCTGACTCCCGGTTAAAATCCCAATTCCCGGCCGACCAGGATCACGGCGATCTCTTTTTTAAATGGCTGTTTCTGAAGAACCAAGATAATATTGCAGATGCGCTGTTTTGAGCTGCAGTCTTCACACCGGCCGGTTTTGACGCACGGCGTATCGTAGTTCAGCCGTTTGGCGTTCGCCGGTGCGGCCACATTTTTAATCCGGTCGATGGCTTCGTTATAGTCCTTGACGATTTTATTGGTCCCGCAGACGGCGATCACTTTTGCGGGGCCGTACGCCAAAGCGGCAACCCGGTTGCCTCTTCCGTCCACGTTGACGAGCTGCCCATCCTCGGTCAGGGCATTGATCCCGGTAAGATAAAGGTCGCAGTTATTGGCTTGCCGGCGTATCTCTTCCATCTCCGCCGGGTTGGCGGCGCCTGAATGGTTATAAACAGGATTGCCGCGCTCGGACAGCGCCTCCACGATACCCAGTTGATTGATGGTCAAAGAACCGCCCACACCGACCGGCGTTTCCGGCGGTATACGCCGCAGCACCTCCGCGAGCGCCTCTTTTTCGGTTTCCACGTAACAAGCCTCAAAATTATTCCGCTTTAACGCTTTCAGGACCCGTTCCACTTTTTCCAGCATACCGGTGCACTCCTTTCAGATTTGCCGTTAATCTGCCAAACAACGCCCGCGGCCGCGGCATAACCGCCGGGCCGCTTGCCTGAAGATGCCTAGATTTCGATAACGGTTCTCAATGTTTTGCCGCCCTTGCTGACAAGCGCAAAGCCGTCGTTGATTTCGGCCAGGGGGAACTTGTGTGTAACCAGGAAGGAGATATCAATCGTGCCGCGGTCAATCAGTTTGATCCCGTCTAGAAAATCAAGCGGGCGCATCGCCCGGGTGCCGACTATCTTTACTTCCTTAAAATACAGTTGGCTGAAATTATACCGCGTCACTTCGACCGGTCCGATGCCGAATTGCAGGATGGTCCCGCCGGTGGCCGCCATCTCGATCGCTTGTGTAATGGTCTCGGCGGTGCCGGCGGCTTCTATAACAACGCTGGCGCCCTTGCCGCCGGTAGCCTGCTTCACCGTTTCAACCGGGTCCGCTTCTTTGGCGTTGATCGCCGTGGCGCCCGTTTTTTCGCACAGGTCCAGCTTCCACTGGCTGCGCGAGATGCCCATTACGGGGTGAGCGCCGGATACCCTGGCCAACTGGTTCCAGATCAACCCGGATACACCCTGCCCCAACACAACAACCGAATCGATGGGTGTAATCGAGATCTTCGCCAGGCCCCAGAGGCAGGTGGCCAGGAGATTTATGTTTGTGCCGTCGACGAAAGAGATTGAATCGGGCAACTTAAACAGCCTTTCCTTGGGCAGCGCAATGTACTCGGCAAAGGATCCGTCGGATTCACGGCCAATCAAACCGCCTTTTTCACACAGCTGCACGTCGCCCCGGTAGCACTTGTAGCACATGCCGCAGTAGGTTAAGGGGTTGTTGGCAACCCGATCGCCGACTTTAAACCCGGTCACCCCTTCACCGAGCTTTTCCACTTCACCTGTTGTTTCATGGCCCAGCACCAGGGGATAGTTTACCTTATGCTTGCCCTGGTAGATACCCAGGTCAGTACCGCAGATCGCCGTGGCCCGGATCCGGACCAGCACTTCGCCAAAGCCGGGTTCCGGTTTGGGTATATCCTGCACATGCAACTCGTAAGGAGATTTTAACACCGCTGCTTTCATCTTAAATCATCCTCCTGTTCAAAAACTCTGTAGTCTAATTAATAAAAACCGATGGGTTGGGTAACAGTTCCGTGCCAGAAGCAGCAGATCCGGATAGGTTCCCGGCACGGCAGTGGAAAGACGCTACCAGCAGGCTGATTCGTTATACTTGCTATCAATATATCATAACAGTTTTTTAATAACAACCTGAAATTCAGGTCTTCAGACAATCAGCCATACAGGAAGCATGGGGACGGGGAAGCATGCTTCCTAGAAGTCGCCTGCAGCGGGGAGAAATTCTCCGGGCGGCACGGTGATGATGATATACTTGACATCATCTCTGCCGTTGCCGGTTACTTTATGGGGTTCGGCTTTATCGATGTGGGCGGCCGAACCGGCAGGCGTGGTCAATACGGCCTGGCCGTTGTTGATCACCAGCTCGCCTTCAAGGACGATATAGATGTGTTCCGAATGCGGATGGTAGTGCGGTTCGGCATAGCCATCCTTCGGCATCTCCACATAGTTGACGGCCATGCCGGCAAAGGGCCAGGTCTTACCGGCAATCTCACGGCCAAAACAGCGGTGATGCAGCGGCGCGACGCTGGCTTCGTTTTTTTGATATTCGATCAATCGCAAGACTGTATCCTCCTCGAAACTTGATCCTACGGGCTACTTAATGTTGAAGAAAGCCGATCCACACCGTATTCCAGGACCATCTTGGCGGCATAATCCGGATAAATGCCGCGCCACGGTTGAATGGCGATTCCGGCCCAGACGCCGCTTTCCAAAACCGTTTCAATCGTATCCGGCGTGACGTGTTCAATAATAACTGAACGGGTTTATGCCCAGCGTCACGTAAGCGTTGAGCAGATACTGGTTCGCCCGGATCGGCTCGAACCCGGTCAGCCTTTCAAAAAAGTCGATCAAGGTCTGGTTGGTGATCTTAACACCGAGGGGCGGATACCAGACATGGCCGATGATATCGGTAATGCCGGCCATCCACATGTGCATTAAGTTGTCGGCGGTAAGCGTTTCCAGGCGGACATGAGGCTCAATCAAACGCATTATCCAAAACCTCCTTATTCATATTTATAGTTGGTGCTTTACAGGCGGTTTACAAGCCTTCCTGCCTCTCCTTCTCCTTGAGCGCCCAAAAAACTTTCTCCGCTGTGACCGGCAGGCTGTATAACCTGATGCCGACCGCGTCGTAAATCGCGTTGAGGATGGCGGGCGCGGTCGGCAGAAGCGACGGTTCGCCGATCCCTTTGGCTCCGAAAGGCCCGGTCGGTTCAGGGTCGGTGATCAGGTCGCATACCAGCTCCGGCATATCGAGCGCGGTCGGGATCATGTAATCGGTCAGCTGGGGATTGATCATCCGGCCGTCTTCGCGCCAGAGGATCTCTTCCATCACCGCGTAACCGAAACCCATGTGGATACCGCCGTAAACCTGCCCTTCGGCCATGCCGGGGTTAATCGGCCGGCCGCAGTCGTGCGCGGCATACAGCTTCAGCACTTCCACGACACCCGTTTCCGTATCCACCTCCACCTCCGCCACCTGGGCGGCGTAGACAAAGACGTCAAAGGGTTTCCCCTGTCCCTGTTCGGAGTCCACGAAAGTGGTCAAGGGGTTGAAACTGCCCTTACCCATCGGCGGGATACCGTAGATCTTGTAGCTTTTCAACGCCGCTTCCTGAATGGTCATATTCAGGGCAGGGTAACCGTCCATAAAGATCAGCCCGTTTTTTGCTACCAGGGAGTCCTTGTTTACCTTTAACTCTTTGCCGGCCACATCCAAAAGCGTATCCAAAACGTCGCGGCAGGCGTTTAACAGGGCCTTGCCGGCGATATAGGTTAAACGGCTGGCCACGGTGCCGAAATCAAAAGGTGTCATTTTTGTATCGGCACAGATCACGCTCACTTTATCGAGCGGCAGGCCGAGCGCTTCAGCCGCCATCTGGGTTAAAACGGTCGTGGATCCTTGCCCCACATCGGTAGCCCCGGCCAGGATTACGGCGCTGCCGTCTTCATTGATCTTGACAAACATCGCGGACGGGTTCGGGTAAGCTGTCCCGCCGTTGGAATATTGCATGCACGCGATACCGATGCCCCTTTTTTTCATGATTGATTTCTCCTCTCGTACCAGCCTGATCGCTCGACGACTTTCCGCAGTGTCTTTTCCAAATTGACATTTTGCAGAACCTGGCCGCAGCTGGTCACGCTGCCGTCGTGAAAAATATTCTTGAAGCGGATATCCGCCGGATCCATGCCGATTTTTTTGGCGATTGTATCCATATGCACCTCGTAGGCAAAACCGACCTGCGGGGTGCCGAAGCCGCGCATTGCACCGCCCATCGTTTTGTTGGTATAAACCAACCGGCCGTCTATCCTGATGTTGGGAATGTTATAGGGTCCTGAGGCGAAGACGCCCGCCTTTTGCAGGGTCCACTGCCCCCAGCCGACATAAGCGCCCGAATCACTGAGAATATCAATGTGGCGGGCCAGCAGGGTGCCGTCCTTCTTAACCCCGGTTTTATACGTGGTCAGGTAAGCGTGCCGGTTGGTGGTGCCCAGAAATTCTTCGTCACGCGAAAATTCAATTTTAACGGGCCGGCGAGATTTTTGAGCCAGGACCATTGCCACCGGTTCCATGGTAATTTCATTTTTTCCGCCGAAACCACCGCCGATTTTGGGCACGATGATCCGGATCTTGTTTTGCGATATTTTTAAGATTTTGGCGATTCCTTCCGCGAGCGTAAAAGGTCGCTGCGTGGAAGTCCAGATCACAAATTCACCCAGAGAAGTGTATTCGGCAATGGCAACGTGGGGCTCCAGGTGGACATGCTCAACGCTGGGGGTGGAGAAGTGTTCCTCAATAATTTCATCCGATTCGGCGAAACCCCGCTCGATATCCCCTTTAATGATCTTAATATGGGTGACCAGGTTTGCACCGTCATGAATCGGGCAAGAATCGGGTTTCAGCGCTGCCAACGGATCCATCACTACGGGCAGCTGTTCATAGTCTACCTTGATCAGGCGCAGCGCTTCTTCAGCGGTCGCTTCCGTATCGGCCGCGACCGCGACCACCGGCTCGCCGGCATAGCGCACTTTCTTTTCCGCCAGGACAGGCTGGTCCATGTGGGAGAATCCGAAAGCGTTGTAGGGAAAATCAGCGGCGGTGCAGACGGCCCTAACGCCGGGCATCTGCTCCGCTGCGGCGGTATCGATACTGATGATCTTGGCATGCGCGTAAGGGCTTCTCAAGATCTTGCCGCAGATCAGGTGCGGTAACTTCATATCGACCCCGTATTCCATCTTGCCGGTTACCTGATCATTGACGTCCAGCCGGG
>JBFMGD010000069.1:0-8776 GCA_040751775.1 Bacillota bacterium
GAGATCAATATCATGCGCACCGGCCTGGTGAAAGAACCGCTCACGATCAAATAGGAGCGTGGTCCAACTGTTATTCCTGAACATGGGCATCATGATCCTGATCGCGATCCTGCAGATCCCCCCCCTGCTCAAAAACAAGCAGTGGCCGGAACTGGCCGGGTTCGGGGCGATCTGGGTATTTGCCACCGTTTACATCGCCCTGCTCAGCGCCGGGGTGCCCATCGCCAACCCCACGGAGATCCTCCGCCCCCTGCTGCAGGGGTTCTACCGCTGGATCGGGCTGGATATTGAATTGTAGAGGAAAAGAAAAGCAGGTCTCGGCTACGACCTGCACCCGCACTACCTGGTATCCAAAGCAGCCCGGGCGATGCCGGGAACCCATATCGGCGTGCAGCACCACCACGCCCACCTGGCTTTCTGCCTGGCAGATGAAGGTTATAACAATCCCAAATGGTTAAACTATCTAAATAGAAGCATCATACGCTGCCGGTTATTGCGGGTAGTACTTTAACGTGATTGGCGGGTGAAACGTTTTGCTTGAGACCGTGTTGGTGCTGGGCGGCGGCCCCGGCGGTGTCGTGGCGGCCAATGTTTTGAGTAAATACCTCCCCAAAAATTACCGTGTGATCCTGGTGGACCGTAATGACAGCCATAGTTTCAGGAGTTCCTACCCCCTGCTCCTGGTGAACAGGCGCCGGCCCGCCCAGATCAGTCGGAAACTGGAAGATTTAAGCCGGAAAGGGATTGAATTCATCCAGGCGGAAATCGAACAGGTCAGGCCGGAGGCGCGGCTGGTGGAGACCAGCAGGGGAGCGCTGGACTACGACTACCTGGTGATCTCCCTCGGCGCGGAGCAACATCCCGAAACCGTGCCGGGGATGGCCGAGGGATCATACAATCCCTGGATCCTGGAGGGAGCCAACCGCCTGCGCAGGCAGCTGGCTTCGTTCAAGCGGGGCAAGATCGTCATGTTTATCGCCAGCCTTCCCTTTTCCTGCCCCCCGGCGCCGTACGAGATCATGTTTTTGCTGGACGCCTACTTCCGCAAGCGAGGCCTGCGCGAGCAGGTCGATTTGACCCTGGTCACCCCCGAACCGACCCCGGAACCACTGGCCGGGCCGAAGGTCGGCGACAGCGTGCGCAAGATGATGGAGCAGCGCGGCATCAACCTGATTACACAAGCCAGGGTCCTCTCCCTGGACCCTGATGCCAAGCAGCTGGTGCTGGATCACGGCATCACCGTCCCGGGGGATCTCTTTATCGGGGTGCCCTCCCACTGGGGGCCGTCGGCGCTGCGGCACTCGGGCCTGGTCGAGGAGGGCGGCTGGATCGAAGTTGACCCGGAAACATTGGCGACCAGGGCTGACCGTGTTTTCGCCGTCGGCGACGCCGCTGCGCTGAAACTGCCGGTAATGAAAGTGTGGGCGCCCAAGGCCGGCATATTCGCCCACTACCAGGCGGAGGTGGTGGCCAGGAATATCGCCTCCCTCATCGCCGGGGAGCGGCCCGGCTACCGCTATACCGCCAAGGGCCTCTGAATCATGATCACCGGGTTCGGTCGAGCCCGCTACTCCACGGTGCGCTATTACACACAACCGAGGCCGTTCATCACGCTGCTCCGCCCGACCAAGGCGGCTTACTGGGCGAAGGTGGCGTTTGAAAAATACTGGTTAAGCCGCTGGTTCTAATACTATTGGAGATCAACCGGGTCCGCCCCGCGCTGCGCCGGGTGGAGACCGTCCAGGGCGCCCTCGACTACGACTACCTGAGTTAACCATGGTCACCCTTGAAGAGGCTCATCGTGTTGGGTTCGCCAGTGTCCCAAGCCGCTTGATTTTTACAGCTGCTTCCACGCGAATATCACTTTCGCTGTACTCCCGAGCCCAGCTTATTTCTTTAAACCATTGGGGGTTTTGGGCCCGCACCAGCTGCCCGAAGCCAAAAATGTCAGATTCCCACTCCTGGGTTTTTTTGATCACCCGGCGCATATTGCCCTCGATATCCCGAGCTAAAGACTCTTCCAGTTCCCGGAAAACATCTTCTCTCAAAATGTTCTCCTGCGCCAGGTCTGCATTCATGCCGTTTAAAACTAGATCCGCCTTAATTTCGATGACCGCGTTACCATCCACTATTTTTGTTTTGACGCTACTTGAACTTTTTTCAATAAACGCGGTTATAACCAGGTTCGTCTGATCCGGAAAATCTATCTGAGTATAAAACCGCCCCCGCAGCATATCGCCGGCGAGCATCATATAAATTAAAGTTTCCGTATCCGAGAGGGAACCCCTCATCCGGCCCGCTTCGTCAATTACCGCCAAACCGGCCAGAAGGATACCATTGGGCTCTTCCCCCTCTGGACCGGCCAGGGCAATTACCGGGATCACCGGGGTAATGCCCGGGGTATAGGTCTTAATCCAATAAGTTGACGCGGTGATCTGCGGGATCCTTCCCTCTGCATAGTTTTGCTTTAATAGATCCGCCAGAAATATGGCCGGCCGCGGCTCGTCGGGAAGGTTTAGATTGAGAACTTTTTGGGCAGCGGCTTCCCTGACGATACATAACCAGGCCAGCGGGCTGTTATCCCTGATCTGGTCAAATTGCATAAGGGTTCGCTGCATACCGTTACCGCGGGCGGCATCTTCGGAAAAAATGATCACAGCCACCGTGCCCAATACAGGCTGCTCGCCTTTCTGGTGTTGCAGGTTAAACAGCGTTTGCTGCAGTGAGCGCCCTCTTAAAGTCCTGGTAATACTTTTTTCCTGAGCTTTTGGATTGAAGACCGGATTGACGAAAGTAATTTGCAGCATCTCCGGCTCGTTTTCCACCGGGTCGATCCCCATCCCGAAAATAATGGCCAGATCGTCAATGATGCGCCAGTCCCAGCAACCGCCGGCAAATAGTAGGATCACCAGGATCAAAAACAGTGCGGTGACCTTTTTCATGGTTTGCGCATCCCCTTTCTTTCATCAAGGCCCCGGATCACCGCCACAAGCAGAAGCAAAAGCACCAGGACGGTGATAAACACCGCGCCCCAGAGTCCGAACTGAAATGCCAGATCAAATACCGTCACCTGTGATCCGATAAAAGTTGTAATGGTATACAACACCGGTAGGAGAAGCAGCGCCCAGAGGCTGTAGTATTTTTGCCCGGTGAGACCGGCTGCGGTAGCGGTTGCCGCATAGTATTGTACCGTTATTAAACCGATGATTTTAAACGCCCACAAAAATAAAAAAAGGTTATCGATTCTCTCCAAAACGGGCAGTCTGCCCAAGCTGAGGAATTCCATAAGCGGCCAAATCTGAACCCGCACGTATTCAATCCCCATCACTGTATAGGTAAGCAGGGCAGAGCCTGTAAATAGTACGGCTACCGCAATCAACCCGATTAAATAAAGGCGCAAAATATTTTTGCCGCCGGCAAACATGGGGAAAAAAACCAGCAGAACCTCAAACCCCAGGTAAGGAAAGGCGATAGCCCCTATAGCCCGTCCTATCACCAGCAAGCCTTCCTGCCCGACCGGCCTTATTTGAACCGGCTCAAATTGATGGAACGCGGGTAAAATCACTAGCGGCACTGTCAGCAGCAGGATCAGCAATGTAATCTCCATCAAGCGCCCAAGCGGAGCAACGCCCTGCAAGGTGGTGTAGGCTACAGGGATAAGCAAAAATACAATAAAGAACCACTGCGGCGTCCAAAACATGGTCCAGGTTTTGGCCAGTTCAATAAAGAGCCGCAAGGTTATCGCGCACAGGGATAGGGTGTAAACGATATAAACAAGTGACACCAGAACCCCCAGGGGTTTCCCGAGGATTAAAACACTGAAACCGGGCAAAATGCGGTTAGGAAAACGGCGGCATAACAGATAAATTAAGCCGGCGATAAAACAAGCCGGTAAAACGGCCAAAGCGATACTGATCCAGGCGTCTCGCCCCGCCTGCTCGGCGGCGATCCTGGGTAAATAAAAAATGTTTGCCCCGGTTGTCCCTACGACGATGATCGCAATCAACGAAAAATCAGATAGACTGTTATTCCCGCGGCTGATCATGCTTCTTCTTTTTCACCCTTTCCTGCCGGACAATATCCCTTCCTGCAATCAACTCGGGCCGGAGGAACATCTGCTTCCATGAGCGCCGGTAAAAGTTGTCCCCCATATCCCGGAGCCGTAAGGGAACCAGGGGCGAAAGGTAGGGTACCCCGAAGGATTCCAGGCTGCACAGATGGGCCAGAATCACCATCCAGGTGATTACGATGCCAAAACCTCAGAGGAAACCCGCCGCAATCAGGATCGGATAGCGCAATAAGCGCACCGCCAGGGAAGCCTCGTAATTGGGGATGGTAAAGCTGGCCATGAAACTGATCGCAACAATAACCAGGAGAATCGGGCTGACCAGGCCCGCCGAGATTACGGCCTGTCCCAATATCAGCGCACCGATAATGCCGATGGTGCCGCCGATGGGCCCGGGGAGGCGCAGGCTGGCCTCTCGAATCAGATCTACTGAAATCTCTAAAAACAGTGCCTCGGTAAAGGGGATAAATGGGACGCCCTCCCTTTTTTCGGCGATAAATACGACAAATTCCTGGGGAATCATTTCATAGTGAAATGAAACGATTGCAGTATAAGCTGCGGTAATCGTCGCCGCCACAAAAAAACCAGCCAAACGAAGCAACCTGAACAGAGTGGCATAGATCGGATGGATATAGAAATCTTCGGGAGAGTGGTTTAAGTCACCGAATACTGTCGGCATGATTTTCGCAAAGGGGCTGCCATCAGCAAATACAACCACTTTTCCCTGCAACAGTTCTCCTGCTACTTTATCCGGCCGCTCCGTATTTTGCAGCAAGGGAAAGGGAGACCATTTTTGGTCCGAAATCAACTCACCGATCGCACCAGGCTCGAGGATTCCATCAATATCGATCGCCTGAAGCTTGCCGCGCACTTCTTCTACCACAACAGGGTCGGCTACGTCGCCCATGTAGATCAGGGCAACCTTGCTTGCTGTTCTGCGGCCAATCGATAAGAATTCCATCTTTAACGAAGGAGTAGGGAGTCGGCGGCGGATTAAAGCGATATTTATCGTTAGAACTTCGGTAAAGCCTTCCCGGGGCCCGTGAATGATCTTCTCCTGGGCCGGCTCTTCCACAGCGCGCGCCGGAAATTGGCGGGTCTCTACCAGCACCGCTTCGGGCTTGCCGTCGCAAAGAACCATTACTTTACCCTGCAGTACCAGGGTTTTTACATCATCCATACTATGGTGCAGACTGATCTCGCCGGTCGCGATTAGATCAGATACGTTTCTTCCCACATATTTATCTTCCACCGCAGGCTCAATTAGCTTGGCCAAAATATCCCGGTTAACAATTTCATTGTTTACCAGATTCATGACCAGGACGGCCAGGGCGCTGCGGTTGCCTAAAGCCGGTATGCGAAAACTGCGGTATACGACATCCCCGCAATTAAAAAAAGTTTTGCGGACCAGCGCTTCGTCTATTTCAAGATCCCCGGTAAATACGAAAGCATGTTCTCTCTCCGGGAGTTGGTTTGACGTCGATTTTTTGCGGAACTTTCGCCAGAGTCTCGTCCATAATGTTTTCAAAATGACCTGCTCCTTCTATTCCTGAACCTGGTTAAGTTTAATATCTCCAAACCACTGCCTTAACAACCAGTATTTATCTCGGGCGAATTTACCTTAGTGCGGTTACGCATTAATATGTGATTTAGGGGTTTATTTTAAGCGCTGGGAAGGCGGCGGTAGCCGCGGGTTGCTGGTAGCATTAATTTCTTAGGAGCGCTTCTTCAAGAAAGAAACGGCCAGTGAAGCGTGGGGCACAAGGTAGATCAGAGCGTCCGCGGGGTTTGCCGGTAATATTTCTAGCAGCTCTTGACCGTAAAGCAGATTGCGCATTAGATTTCACCAATTACAAATCGAATGCCTGTCCAAAAGAAGTAAGCGGCGAGGCAGATTAGAAATAGGCCGAGCACCGTGATGATGCCCCGGTAAACCCGGTCACTGATCCATCTCTTGCCGGAAGCCAGCACAACAGCGAGCAGCGACAGCCAGGCGAAATCGGCCAGGATATGGCCGCTGAAGAAAAGAACAATTCCCTTGAGCCCGTGCTCCTGGGAGAGGGCCACGTAGCCCGCTCCCACGGTAGCCCACCACAAAAACCAGTACGGGTTTACCACGGTCGCGACCAGCCCCGCTGAAACCGGGCCTGTTTTCCGGCCTGGTCCCACCGCCGGGTCCTGCAGCACCAGTGAAGCACTCCGGGCGCCGCGCACCATGCCCCACCCCATCCAGGCCAGTACCGCCCCGCCGGCGATACCGATGACCCCGGCCACGTTTTCTCCCGCCATCAGGCTCCCCAGCCCCGCGGCAAGCAAAACAACGACCAGCGCTTCCATGATGGCGTGGCCTGCAGTGACCAGGGGAGCGGCGGTGAACCCTCTTTTGATCGTTTGTTCGGCCATTACCGCCGTAACCGGGCCCGGCATGACCGCCCCGGAGAAACCGACAAGAAATGCGGTGGTAAAAATAAGAATCGGATCCATGACATTACCCCTCTCACCCTATCCCTCTCCCGGTAATACGGCATTATATTCAACTTCTTCCAAAGTGTCAATACCCCTCTTAGGTCTCGTGGAAACCCGGTTCCGGGTGAATGATGCCCACGTTCGTCATCACCGGTTCGGCAATCACGCAGGCGATATCACCCGCTATTACATAAATTGTCCAAATTTCAGATTTTGGATGACCTGGTGTGTGTAGTACTTTTGCGGATAAAGCCGGGGCGTTCGCGGTTAACCGGCCGGGAGCCGGTGAAGAGCTGGACGGCATACCAACAAGGGTGAATCCTATCCCTAGCAAAATAAACGAGGGGGAAGCGTCAAACCGTTCAATCGGAAAGCAGGTGCGATGCAACAAGAGGGCGCCGGTAATGAATAAGGCTCCGGTTAAAACGAGGTAAAGGTTCCGCCGTGGATAATTCAGCAAAATACCGGCGCAGAAACCGGTAGCAGTCATACCCAGTAAGGCGAAAAAGGGGAACTGCCCCCCGGATCAGCAGCAGCAGGGGTGTGTATTCCTAGAAGATCACTGCCACTTGATGGACGGCCAGGGAAATAACGGCCACGAGCAGGATTATCAGCCTGCCGCGCGCCGCGCCGAACCGGGACAAGCAGGCCAAATAGCAAGCACGCCGGAAGTGAAGGTCTACCCGACAGTGGATCGGGTAATTGCGCTGATTAAAGACTCGGGAATTAAGTATACCGTCTGGCCGTTGGAAACCACCATGGAAGACGAGCTCGACCGGTTGCTGGCGATCGTCAAGGAAGCCCAGCTGGCCTGCACGGCAGCCGGGGCGGCACGGGTTTTGTCGGTGGTAAAGGTCGATTACGGCACCAGGGATGTGACCATTGATGAAAAAGTGGGCCAATACCGGGCGTAGCCTGCCGGCGGCTTTCCTGCTGCTGGCGCTGATCGGATTATAGGAACTGGTGAGCAAAACCGCGGGAATCCCCGCGTACCGGCTGCCGGGGCAGGGTTCGCCCACTATTACCCCAGGCAGTTGTCCGGCGGCATGCAGCAGCGGGCTGCCCTGCTCCGGACCATCCTGGTTGAGAGCGACCTGCTATTGTTGGATGAACCGTTCGGCACGCTGGACGCCCTTACCCGGGAAAGACTGCAGGAGTGGCTGCTCGGTATTTGGGAACGCTTCAAGCGCTCCGTGCTCTTCGTCACGCACAGCATCGATGAAGCGATCTACCTCTCCGACCGGATCTACATGGTTTCGGAGCGGCCGGGAAAGATCATTTTAAACCAGCCTGTCGAGCTGCCAGGGCCGTTAGCTGATGGTGTTTAAAAATTTTTCCAGCCGCCGCAGGCCTTCCTGCAGCTCCTCCATGGAGCAGGCGTAGGAGAGGCGGATATAGCCTTCGGCGCCGGGGCCGAAATCGATGCCCGGGGCCACCGCCACTTTCGCTTCTTCGAGGATCCGGAAGGCGAAGGCGAGGGAGTCGCCGGAATATTTATTTACATTCGCCGGCATATAGAAGGCGCCGGCCGGCATCTCCACCGGGGCGATGCCCATCCGGCGCAGCGCCTGGTAAAGGTAGCGGCGCCGCTAGTCGTAAGCGCGGAATCTTTCCGCCGGAACGGCCTTGTCTTCCTGCAGGGTGGCGATTCCGGCGGCCTGGATAAACGAGCAGGCGCAGATAAAGAGGTTCTGCTACACCTTTTGCATCACGCGGACCAGGGAAAGGGGCGCGATCACGTAACCGAGGCGCCACCATAAGTTTTTCAGTTCCTTCAATAATTGTTTTTGCAATCCGCTGTGTTTTTGCGCACTGGTTTTACCTCTTTGTCAACTTTGACAAATATATTTTGTCAAAGTTGAAATATTACTCACACTCAGTTAATAAGGGTCTTCTTTACGCTTTTGTCCATGAGATTTTGTCAAAAATGATAAAGACGATTATTTATAGGCCTTTGCTATAAGGTTTTGTATTTGGCACGCTAATTGCTTAGTAAATTGGCTAAATGCTGAAAAGAAATTTTTCGAGGTGGCTTTTTATGGCACTGCACAGAACATGGCTTGAGATAAATAAAACACGTATTAAAAATAATTTTTCCAATATTAAAAAATTAATTTCAGAAAATACGTTATTTCTTGGAGTTGTCAAAGGAAATGCCTGGGGCCTGGGAACAGCCCCTTACGCAGCAACACTGGTAGAAGCGGGCGTCGATTGGCTCGCTACCGGCACCCTGGAAGACGCCCT
>JBFMGD010000007.1:0-52588 GCA_040751775.1 Bacillota bacterium
ATCCTATCTTTCAGGAAAATAGCCGCCAGCAGGGGAAAACAAACAGTGGCGCCCCGCAAGCCCAGTGAGAGATAGCTAAACTGCAGCAAGAGCACTTCACCGCCGGTCGTCAAGACAAAAGCCAAAGCAAGCAGCACAATCATGACGATGCACAAACGCAGCAGCATCAGAAGCTGCCGGTCACCGGTCCGCGGCTTAAAGCGAAGGTAAATATCCCGGCTAAGGGTGGTGCTGATTCCCAGGGTCAGCCCCGCCCCGGTGCCGATTGAAGCCAGCAGCAAGGTGGCCAAAACTACTCCGCCGAACCAGGCCGGCAGGTGGTTGAGCACAAACAAGGGAAGCGCCTGGGCGGGGTTGATATCTGGATAATGCGCCCGCATGAACAAGCCGATCAGAATACCGCCCAAACCGATCGCCGGCGCCAGCAGTGCGCTTAACAGGGCGCCCCCGCGGGCGGCGGAGAGGTTCCGTCCGGCGAAAACTGCCTGAAAATAAATCTGGCTGGAGATAACGCCCACCAGGAGGGAGAAACCCGAGGCCAAATCGGTGTTAACCCCGCGGCCGAAAAGACTGAACCAGGGATAAGGGGTGAAATTAAGCGCCAGCCCACCCGCACCGCCAACCAGGAAATAAGCCGCCGTACCGCCAACCAGTAGACAGATACAGGTTAGCCCGATCTTGACTAACCCCATACAGCCGCTGCCCCAGAGACCGCCAAAGACAACGTAGGATATGATCAGAACGGCCGCAAGCAGCGCCGCCGTCACGGTGCCCATGGCCAAGATAGAGGAAAGCAGGGCAATGGCGGAAAGCATCTGGGGGATAATGTTGATAAACATGCCCAGGGATACAAAAACCGTGGCTGTAACTCCCGCCGAGCTGCCGAAGTTTATCGCCAGGAGCTGGGAGATCGTTTCTAACCTGGTTTCCCGCATGGGCCTGACCAGAAATAAAGCGATCAGCAAACAGGCGATGCCGCCTCCCAGGGTAAACCACCAGGCGGAAAATCCGTAAAGATAGGCAAGCTGGGCCGTGCCGATAGTTGATGCGCCGCCGACCAGGGTGCCAAGAATGGCGCCCATCACCAGCATAGCGCCGGCCCGGTGGCCGCAAACTGAAAAATCGGCGGCAGTGCAAATGCGCCGCCCGGAAACAATACCGATGCCGAAAACCAAAACCAGCGCCGCCGCTGCACCGATGAAATGCCGTATCGTCAACTCCATCCGTTGTCGCTCCCTTTTACAAGCACAGCCCGGCCCAAATGAGGGCGCGGAGTTATCTACTCAAAAGAAAAACGGTAGCCGCTCAATCCCAGCTCGTCCCGCATCGTGATCATTTCACGCTGCAGCACCGCGCCGACTGGAACGCCCTTATGCTGACGCTCCAGCCAGGCCAGGTGTTCCTTTTCGCCCGCGGTATAAATGCGATCCGCGCCAGGCGCTTTTTGGGAGGCGCGCAAAGCGCGCAAGATATTACCGGTTGTTTTCTTGAATGACTCCAATTCGGTGAAAGCGGCAATATCGATCGCCATGAAGAAGTGCCCCAGGCGATAAGGCACTTTTTGGCCGTTCTCGATCCCCAACAATCCTTTGAGAAAGGCGCCGCCCTGCAGAGCGGCGGACAGTATTTCCACCACCGCGGCGTAACCGTAACCCTTGTAACCGGCAGTTTCTTCACCGATTCCGCCCAGGGGAGCCAGGGCGGCTGTTCCCTCGATCAAATCGGTAAGGATCTGCCTGGCATCGGTTTTCGGCTCTCCATCCTGGCCGATCACCCAACCGGGTGGAATTTCTTTTCCGGCCCTCGCATACACCTCGATTTTACCCCGCTGGGCCACGGAGGTAGCACAGTCCAGAATAAACGGAAAATCTTCATCGGTAGGCATGCCGAAGGTAAGCGGGTTCGTGCCCAACATATTCTCCACCCCAAAAGTGGGAGCGATTGATGGACGGGCGTTGGTACCGGTGATCCCGATCATGCCGGCTTCGGCCGCCATCAGCAGGTAGTAGCCGCAGATGCCGTAATGCGTGGAATTGCGTACAGCCACCATGCCCATCCCGTAACGGCGGGCTTTGTCCAGTGCCAGGTCCATCGCTTTCTTGGCGATCACCTTGCCCATACCATCGTGGCCGTCCACAACCGCGGTAGTGGGCCCTTCCCGGACAATTTCAAAATTGGTCACGGGAAATTGAACTCCTTCTTTAATCCGATCGTAGTAAATCGTTTTTAAACGGCCGATCCCGTGTGAATCTATCCCCCGCTTGTCTGATGTAATCAGTACTTCAGCGCAGGTCCCGGCTTCATCGGCGGGCACACCCAACCCGATAAAAACATCGGTCATAAATTGCTCCATAGTGGCAAAATCGATCCAGACAATATTTTCAGCCATAGTGTCAACCCCTTTCACAACAAACCCTAATTCCCGGCTATACAACAGTACCGTGTTTTGTTTTCGGCATCGGATTTATAAACTCCTCTAGGTAAAAGTAGCGGTAATAAATTCGGGAAACCGGAAAAAATAAAGAAAGCGTTCACGCATAAAGGAGGTGATTTGATGCATTATGATGACCGGATTTCATTGGAACCGGGCAGCCCAAGCAAGGGACAGACTGTAAAGCTGGAATACCGCGGTCTCCTGGCCCAAAGCGGCGC
Source organism: Bacillota bacterium (assembly GCA_040751775.1). Classification (GTDB taxonomy): domain Bacteria; phylum Bacillota; class Dethiobacteria; order DTU022; family DTU022; genus JBFMGD01. The sequence goes on from JBFMGD010000007.1 coordinate 2,653, forward strand.
TGACAGCGTTTGGCTGCACTGCGGGTTTGACGGATGGAGCCAGCTGCAAGATATCCCTATGAGCCGGACCTACGGCGGCAGTTTTTCATGCACAGCCGAGGTGCGGGGCAACAAGGAGATGAATTTCTGTTTCAAGGACAGCGCCAATCATTGGGACAATAACAACGGACATAATTGGACCGTCCCGATTAAGTAACGGTTACCGGTTAAGGCTGCTTATTTGCCCCGTAAGGACAGGAAGATGGGGACAGGGGGACAGGTCCCTTGTCCATTTATTCAACAACAATTATACTATAAACATGAACTGGGACAAGGGACCTGTCCCCCTGTCCCAGTTCATGTACACAAGACAGTTAACCTTCTTTGCTCTGAATGATCCGGCTCTTGACCTCGTCTATTTTCGGCATAACAATACGCAGAACCCCTCACCGGTAATACTGAGGCTATCTATTGTAGCCGTTACCTCCACGCCCCTGGCTTCCCTCCCCGGCAAGTTGACCAGGCCTGTTCCTTCTCACCAGATCTCTCATCGGGAATTAAATAACATAAAAACCAGCCTTGAAGGCTGGTTTTCAGTGGAGCGGGTGATGGGAATCGAACCCACGCGACTAGCTTGGAAGGCTAGGGCTCTACCATTGAGCTACACCCGCGTAGTTAACCCACGGCCCATTGGTCACAAAGTAAGTATAGCATATCCTCTATATTCTTTCAATGACTACCTGATACCCCTGGGATGAAAATTCCGTTAACCGGAGCTCATTATTATTCGATACCAGAAGGTCCTGATCAGCCCGCCGGGCGCTTTATGGACGCGCTGGATGATATTCACATCCGTGGCAATTTCAACTTTTCGTCCATCGGAGGTATGTCTTTTAATTGCGGGGAGTTCCAATGGTACACGCCAATTCTCGGTTTATCTTAATTCATAGTATCCTCGTTGTCCCCTGTAGATGAAACATAAAAAAAACCCGGCTAGCTGCCAGGTTAGCAATTACTGAACAATGATTAAGTGCTGATTTTAGAGGCCTTTTGATGGTCGGGGCGGCGGGATTCGAACCCACGGCCCCTTGGTCCCAAACCAAGTGCGCTACCAAGCTGCGCTACGCCCCGCCTGTTAAAAAGATGATACAGTTATATTAAAGGAAATAAAGCACTAAGTCAAGGGGCACCGGCAACCAGTAGCGTTTTTAAACGCTGCAGCGCTTTTCCACGGTGGCTGATCAAGCTTTTTTCTGCCGCGCTCATCTGGGCGAAGGTAAGGTTACCGGCATTATAAATGAAAAGAGGGTCATAACCGAAACCACCGCCGCCCCTGGGCGCGGCGGCAATTCGCCCGGTACAGCTCTCTTCGATCAGATAAGTTGCACCGCCCGGGATAACCAGGGCCAGCGCACAGATAAAAGCGGCACCCCGCTTTTCCGGCGGAACTCCGTTTAACTCTTGCAAAAGCAAGAGATTGTTAGCTGCGTCATCGGCGTCGGGGCCGGCAAAACGAGCCGAGTGCACTCCGGGACGGCCGCCCAAAGCTGTTACCGCCAGGCCGGAGTCGTCCGCCAATGACGGCAGGCCGCTGGCGGCGGCGACCAGCGTCGCTTTTTTCAGTGCGTTTCCCGAAAAAGTGGACTGGTCTTCAATTACCGGCGTCATAGCGCTTAGTTGATCTAATGAAATGATCCTTAGGGGCAGTTCCCGCAGCAGCGCTTCGATCTCTCGTATTTTACCCCGGTTACGGGTGGCTAAAACCAGTTGACTGATCATTCGATAGCTTTGCCAATAATTGGTTCAAATGGAGGGACGCCGCTAGCGAGGTGGCGGGCCGCTTCCCCCAGCGCTTCTTGCTGTTTTTTGACCAGTATTTCCACACCCAGATTGGCCAGATCCAAGAGGTGATCTAACTGATCCCGCGTAAAAGTCCCGTGTTCCGCGGTACCCTGGATTTCCACCAGTTCACCCGAACCGGTAATGACCACGTTCATATCCACGGCCGCTGCTGAATCCTCGGTAAAAGAAAGATCCAGTAACGGCTGATCATCAATTAGTCCGACACTTACTGCAGCCAGGTAATCGCGCAGCGGTATATATTTGCACACTCCCTGTTCCTTTAATAAAAGAAGCGCTTCAAAAAGGGCCACAAATGAGCCGGTTATCGCCGCGGTCCTTGTCCCTCCATCCGCCTGAATCACATCACAATCAAGCAGAATGGTGCGTTCACCCAAAGCCGCCGTATCAACAACCGAACGCAGAGCGCGCCCGATCAGCCGCTGGATTTCAAGGTTACGGGCATTTACTCTGCCGCGTGATTCACGCATGACCCGCACTCCGGTGGATCGCGGCAGCATGGCATACTCAGCCGTAACCCAACCCATACCATTACCCTTTAAAAAAGGCGGTACCCGCTCCTCCACGGTGGCGGTGCAAATTACTACGGTATCCCCCATTTCCATCAAGACAGATCCTTCCGGATGCTTCAGGTATGAACGGGTAATCTGTACCGGCCGTAATTCGTCTCTTTTCCTGCCGTCTGGACGCATGGTTCAGTGATCCTCCAGCAATATTATTTTCGATGTAACCGCAAGATGGCTGCCCGGCCGCATCAAATGTAAAATATAAGCATTGCAAACTAATTCTATTATAGCACAAGTATGCCGGTGATTTTAATCGGCCCGAACAACAGGCGCCTCACATCTAGCATTGTTTAACTATGCTGAAGCTCCAGTCGATCGAGATAATTCAGGGCTGTGCTGGCTCCCCGGACCACACAGGTGAAAGGTTCTTCGACACGGTGCACAGGCAGGTTGAGTTCCCGGCTTAAGTATTGATCGAGGTTATTTAAATTAGCGGCGCCGCCGACCAGGATAATACCGTCCTGCATTATATCCGCCGCCAACTGGGGGGGGATTTGCTCGAAGATGCTCCTGGCCGCGCTTGATATAGCCGCGACGACAGGCTGAACTGCACCCGTCAGCTCTTCTGCTTTAATCTCCAGGGAATCAGGCGCTCTGCGGTGTAAGTTGATCCCTCGAAAGAGATAAGTTAAATCATCGGGCGGATCAACAGCATAAGCTGCCATCCGTTTGGCCTCTTCGGCTATGGAAAAACCGATTTCCATACGGTAGCGCCTGAAAAGATAACGTTGGATCGCCTCATTGATTGTTTCACCGCCTTGCCGCAGTGATTGGGCCAGGACGATCCCGCCCAGGGAGATCACCGCTATTTCAGTAACGCCTCCACCGCAATTAATCACAAAGATGCCCCGCGGTTCGGCCACCGAAAGCCCGGTGCCGATCGCCGCGGCGATCGGTTCTTCAATTAAATAAGTTTCTTTGACGCCGGAGCGCTTCCCGGCGGAAAGAACAGCCCGTCGCTCAACCTGGGTAGTGCCGTACGGTACGGTGACAATTAAACGTAACCTGAGGAAAGGAAAGCGTTTTAAGACCCGGTCAATAAAATGTTCGAGCATCTTCCTGGTTAAATCAAAATCGGCGATCACCCCTCTGTGCAGCGGTTTAACCGCCCTGATCCCGGCCGGCGTCCGTCCAAGCATACGTTCCGCTTTCTTCCCGGCCGCTAAAACCGATCCGTTGCGCATGGCTACCACTGAAGGTTCCTGGAGCACTATTCCCCGGCCAGGCATATAGATCAACGTGTTGGCCGTCCCCAGGTCGACCGCCAAATCCCTGCGCCAAAAACGTAAGTTAAAACCCCGCCTCCCAATCTTCTCTACCATATCCCACTCCCCATCCCAGGTGATAATCACTTTTTTATTTATCCACCATAAACGGTTAAGATATACCCTTCATGAAGCAGGAAACAAGACGCAAGAACTATTTTAATATGATAAATATTTATAAATTATCAATTTTATTATGCAACTAAAGGAATAGCGGTAATCGTGAGAGAATTATGCATGCAGTATATTTTCCGGGAGGTTTTTTTGATCGAGGCAAGCCAAAGCCCCCGGATACTGATGGAGAACTACTTTTAACCTGCCGGCTCAGCTATCAGCCGATGAAAATGTGGAGGGCGTGCTGTCGTTTTATATCTGCTGAGGGTAAATTTGTGCAGAGAGGAAAACCGGTGATACAGAAAGAATAATTATAGAAAGAGGAGGTAGAAACAGATGGAAAAATTTATCTTGCCGGGCATTTTAATCTTTATCGCCGCATTTATTGTCTATACGTATAACCGGCTGGTAGGCTTACGCAATATGGCCGATACGGCCTGGGCTAATATCGACACCCTGCTGCAAAAACGCTTCGACCTGGTTCCCAATTTGGTCAACACGGTTAAAGGATACATGGAACACGAGCGGGAAGTGATGGAGAACATAACCAGGGCGCGCACCGCCTGGTTGAACGCGCAAACCATTCAAGAGAGCGCCGGGGCGGACCAGGCGGCTGCCGGCGCTTTAAAAACCCTCTTCGCTGTGGCTGAAAACTACCCGCAGTTGAAGGCAAATGAAAATTTTCTGCTGCTTCAGGAAGAGTTGACCGGTTTGGAGAACAAGCTGGCTTACTCTCGCCAGCGCTACAACCGCACCGTAATGGTCTTTAATATGGTTATTCAGCGCGTTCCCACAAACTTAATTGCCAGGTTGTTTCGATTTGTCCACTACCAATATTTTGCAGTTGAATCGGATCAGGCACGGCAGGTGCCCGGGATTGACTTGCAGGGCGGTGAGCGCCGTTGATGATCCCTGTTTTAGGCCATATCGCCGCCAATAAGCGGCGTACTTTTTTCTTATTCTTTTTATTCGCTTTACTATTCGGCGCGGTCGGGTACTTTTTCGGCCTCTACATCGGTGAGGCCGTGGTGGGGCTGGTTTTGGCCGGCCTGATTTTTCTTATTCTGATATTGATCAGTTACTACGCCGGCCAGGGTGTGGTAACGGCAATGGCCGGTGCTCATCCCGCCGATCGAAACCGGGAACCATACCTCTATAATATCGTGGAGGCCCTGAGCATAGCCGCCGGCCGGCCGGTACCGCGGATCTATATCATTGAAACCGGGGTGCCCAATGCTTTTGCCGCGGGCCGTAACCCGAAGCACGCGGTAATCGGCGTAACCCGCGGTTTGCTGAATCGCCTTAACCGCCTGGAGCTGGAAGGAGTAATTGCCCACGAGATGGCCCATATCAATAACTACGACGTGCTGCTGGCCACGGTGGCCATCGTAATGGCGGGGACAGTTGTCTTTTTAAGCGACGCCGTGCGGCGCATACTCTGGTTTGGCGGCGGCAGACGCGGCAGCCGGCGTGACGGCGGCGGCCAGGCCCAGCTGATCGCGCTGATCATCTTAATTATCCTCGCCATCCTGGCGCCGTTGTTTGCGCAACTGCTTAAATTCGCCATCTCGCGCCAGCGGGAGTTCCTGGCAGATGCCACCGCCGCCGAGTTTACCGGTTACCCTGAAGGACTGGCCACCGCCCTGGAAAAGATTACCCAAAGTCAACTGCCCAACAGCCCGATTGATAACAAGGCGCTGCAGGGCCTGTATATCGTAAACCCGGCACTGGGTGCCCGCGGCGCTGAACGGGTGACTACCCTTTTTTCCACACACCCATCCACAGCGGAGCGGGTTAAACGCCTCCGGGAAATGTAACGAAGTTGAATACTTGCGGCGGCTCCAGCGGATTTGTTAAATCAAACCAGTGGCCAAACGAAACGGCGTCTCCTTCGACCAGGATCTGAACCTGCCGCACATTTTCCAGCGCACTTAAAGTTAAAAGAATTTGATTGACTATATTTTCCGCGCCGGTTTTACCTCCCTGGCAGTCTAAAAGATGACCGGAAAGATTGAGGGTAATCAAACCGTCTTCCTGTTTTATACTCAGAAGCACGGTTTCAGGCGGGATTTCGCTGAACAGGCCGCTTCCCCGCCGCGGCCCCTCCAGCAGCTCTTCAACTACCGCGGTCGGCAAATCGTCAACCGGAAGCAGCACCCTGGTCACGGGCACGTAGAAAATCAAACCGCAGGGCGCCGGATAACAGAAGAATAGTTTAACCGCTGAATATTCGCGGTAATCATCGACATCACTTTCGATCTCAAGATTGATCCAGCACTCCGGACCCAGGGGCAGTTTGCCGGGGGTCCCGCCGGGAAACCGGTCCACGCTTTCTCCGTCGACCACGATCTCAACCTGCTCTATCGTTGAAAACTGGCGCAGCGTGCACAGAATACTGCCCAAAACAAGCCGCTCCTGTTCAGGAGGGTATTCCAAGAACGCATCGCTTAAGTCAATCCGGGCCAAACCCTCGTTGATGGCAATACCAAGAATTTCTACCCCTGCCGGCAACACGGCAGCCAGCCCCAACTCGTTTAAACGCCCGCTTAACCCGGAAGAAGGAACCAGTTTCTGCAGGGTGATGCGGGCGATTCCTTCAGTCCAAGGTATCTCCATGGTGATTGGTACCAGAAAACGGCCCAGTGTATCCGGATAGAAAAGAGTGCCTATCCGGACAGAACCTGCTTCTGCGGGAAGGCGGGGCGGATCCGGTAAAATGAATTCTCCTTCCGGACGCCCGTCTTCATCACCCGATTGGGGAGTTGCAGGCAGGGCATCACACCCTGCTGCCAGGAGCATGAGCAAGATGCCAAAAATAATCAAGCCGAGGGCGCCCGGGGAGGGCTGCCTTTTGCCTCCCCGGATCAGACGATGATTAAAACGGCTGATCATGTAACCAACCGGAAACCGGTCAAAGCCGATCGACCCGGGCATGAACATCCCTCCCCAAAGATAGATGGTACAAGTCTACTAATATTTATCTACCAGGGAAGCTAAATATGCCATTGAAAGAAAAAAAGAGGAGTGTATTACCGCCACTGCTTATTGGTTGTTCAGGACAACCTGGTACGCTTTAACGGGGCGTTGCAGGAGTTTAGAGCCGATTTGTTCAAACACGGCGGGTTTGCCGCTGACAAAGAAACGGTGGCTGGCGGTATTGTTAAGCGTGTTCAGCATACCGTGCCCGGTAAGAATTGATTTAACTTCGGCCGCGGTTTCCTCAGCAGAGCTGACCAGCTTCACGGCAGGACCCATAACATTCTGGATTAACCCTTTCATGAGCGGGTAATGGGTGCACCCCAGGATCAGGGTGTCGACAGCCGCTTCCTTAAGTGGATTAAGATATACCCGGGCTGTTTCTTTCGCTTCCGGAGTGTCGACCAGGTCGTTTTCCACCAACAGGACAAACAGGGGGCAGGCTTTACTCGCGATTTGCAGATCGGGATTTTCACGGGCCAGCGCTTTTTCGTATGCCGAGCTGCCGATGGTTCCGGTAGTGCCGATTACGCCGATCCTGCCGTTTTGGGTATATGAGAGGGCCGCCCTGACTCCCGGTTCGATCACGCCCAGCACGGGGATATCGCAGCACTCCTGGTAATATGAAATCCCGGCTGCCGTGGCCGAGTTGCAGGCGACGACTACCATTTTAACTTCCTGAGACCGCAAAAATTCAATTATTTCCAAAGCAAAGCGGCGCACCTCTTCATAGGAGCGAGGGCCGTAGGGCATCCGGGCGGTATCGCCGAAGTAAACCACCCTTTCAGAGGGCAGCAGCCGGTAAATTTCCCGCACTACGGTTAAGCCGCCTACCCCTGAATCAAGAACACCGATCGCGTTATGAGCGTGTGCGGACACATCAAATCTCCTTTGGCAATATAGCCGTTTACTTGGCTTTCATGCGGGAAAAATAGCCGCCCATGATTTTTCTGGTATCGGCTATGGATATAAAAGCCTGCCTGTCAAGAACTCTCAGGTCCTTTAAAAAGTTGGGCAAAGCTTTCCGCTTCATCAAGATGTGTAGAATACGGTGCGGCCCGTCTTTCCCATAGCATTCCACAGAGGTTACTCCAAAACCCAAACTACGCAGCGTCCCCTCAAGATCTCCGCCATTGTTCATCGAGATCACCTGGACACTGACATAACCGACCGCCACTTTTTCTTCAATCAGGCTGCCTACGTAAGTGCCCGCGGCAAACCCAAGACCATAGATAATTACATTCAGGGGACGATCCAGGTTTCCGAGGACCATGCTCAGGGCCACAACGTAAATCATTACCTCTACGAACCCGATTGCCGCGGCCAGCTTGCTCTGGCCGCGAGTGAGGTAGATGATGCGCAGCGTCCCCAGGCTGACATCAAATATTCTGGAAAAAAAAATAAAAATACAGGTTACAATATAAGGGAGAGCCATAATAGCCAAGCACCTCTTATCTGGCTGATTTCCGCACCTATTGTAACAAGCGGTACAGTTCGTGTCAAACTGTTTTCTCCGGATGCTCGAAGCCGTTTAAATTGTTCTGGTTTACATTACCAGCCACAGCAGCTGGTGCCCGGCAGGGAATCGGTGTAATCACTGCGAAATTAATCAGCAATGAAAAAAATAAAGAACGGCGTTGATTACCGCCGGCTCAAACGCCGGTGGAACATGTTATCCTGCCTGATCATCCTATTGCTCCTAGGACAGCTGCAGGTAGCTTCCTGCCGGCCGGAAAACCTGTTGAACCCGCGGCGTGAACCGTCGCCGGTGGAACTGATCCCGCTTGAACAGCGTAACACGTATGATTTGATTTTATTGGAGGCCCGGGAAGAAGTAAGGAAAGGGGTCCGCTACGACGCCTCCTACCAAACTCTGAGTTATCCGGGCGGCGATGTTGATCCCGGACGCGGCGCCTGTACAGACGTAATCGTACGAGCCTTGCGCGGCGTGGGATACGATTTGCAGGTACTGATTTACGAAGACATGAGCGATAATTTTCATCTCTACCCGCAGCTTTGGGGTTTGGAGAAACCTGATCCGAATATCGATCACAGGCGGACCCAAAACCAGATCATCTTCCTGAAACGATTTGGCCAAGAGTTGCCCACAGCAGTTTCCGATGACAATAAATCCGCCTGGCGCCATGGAGATCTGGTCTACTGGCTTCTCCCGGATGGGCAGCAGCATACCGGGATCATATCGGACCGGACCAACACAGCCGGTATTCCCCTGGTGATTCACAATGCCGGAGTGGCGCGGGAGGAGGATTGCTTACTGCGATGGACAATCATCGGACATTTCCGTTTTCCGGTGGCAGGTGAGGATTAATCCATTTGCCTGCAGCTGACACCCAGATTTAGTAAGAGGAATGTTTCATTTTAGCCGAACGCTTTGTGGCGATGTCAAGGGCGTATGTATTTTTAACCTTGATATAAGTCCCTTTCATCCCCAGGGACCTGGTTTCAATAATACCGGCGCTCTCAAATTTTCGCAATGCATTCACAATAACCGAACGAGTGATCCCCAGTTCATCGGCAATTTTACTGGCTACGACAATACTTTCTTCTTCAACCAGATTACCTAAAATTTCACCGACCGCTTCCACTTCCGAATACGACAGGCTATCGAAAGCGACATCGGCCATCGCCTTATCCCTGGCCTGATTATGGATGCGTTCGGCTTCACGGTGTTTCAGCATCAAACCGAGCAGCGCCGCTCCAATTTCAGCCAGGATAACGTCACTATGTTCAAACTGGCTGCCGCTTCGCAGCAGCAACAGGGTTCCCAAACGCTGACTCGCCTCCAAAACCGGAAATGCGGCCAAATATTGCTTGGCCCGGGTTAAGGTGGCCGGAGCTGATTCCACAGCCGAAGCAACCAACTCCTGTTCCAAAACCAGGTTGATCCGGGACTCATGGTTTGTTTCAAATGAAGCCGCATTAAAAAAAGCAGGCAGTTCGCTTTTTGCGGCGGTGTACTGCTGTAGTGTAACAAAATCCCAGTTTGCATAGTACGCTTCTGCCAGCACCGTGGCGCCGGGATTTACGAGAAAGACAGCAGCCTCAAGCACCTTGGCCAAGGCGCTGACCCCGGTCTCAATACTTAAGGAATCATTTTCTGATTCAAGGATAAGTTGTTTTATCTCCCTAATCCGATCCAATAGAGAACTCGCCTGCACTCCTCGACTCACCTCCTGGCTTCGGTTATATAGTATACAAACAAACATGTCAACAATATTCAAAATATTATGATCGTTTTCGGCAAGTTTTGACGAGAACATCAAAGCATTATCAGAAAAATGCCAATCACTACTCCTACCACGATCCCGAGTGTGGCTGAATGCCCGCTGGAGAGAGTCTGGGCGTCGGGGATCAATTCATCGCAAATGATATAGAGCATCGCGCCTGCAGCAAAACCGAGAGCTATGCTTAAGAAAAAAGGTGAGATACTGCCAATCAGCGCTCCGCCCAGGGCACCCAACCCCATCGGTAAGCCGGCTAAAGCCGTTGCCAGAACTACTCTTCCATTACGGATACCGCCGATGCACATGGCTGCGGCCATGGCCACCCCTTCCGGAATGTTTTGGATAGTCATAATTACCGCCAAACCCAAGCCAAGAGTTGAACTGGATACATAACCCGCTCCAATTGCTAACCCCTCAGGGATATTGTGCAGGGCGATTCCGACACCCAGAAGCACGCCCACTTTACGAAAACGGCTCTGGTGACATTCACCGGAAAAATGGTGCTGGTGAGGAAAGTAAACATCCAGGAGCAACAGGATGATAATACCTAAGAGTAAGCCGATCACCCCGTATAAAGAACCGCCGATCTCTATAGCCTCCGGAAGCAGCTCCATGAATACAACCACCAGCATTACCCCGGCTGAAAAGCCGAGAATTGCGCTTAGAAAGCTGGTTGTCGGTTTCCGCAGCAAGTAAGAGACCAGACCGCCGCTTCCCGTGCCGACCACGCCGGCCATTAACCCGATCATTGTAACTAGTATCACAAAATCTAGGTCCATCTCTATCCTCTCTCCTTGTGCGGATCAGTGTTGACAGGTCTGTAAGCAGGTAATTCTCTGAGGCATGATCACAACAACAAGAGTATAGTTAGGTAACCCTAACTATACTGGTAATTATATATATCTTTTACCCGGCCTGTGTCAAGGAAAAATTTTAATAAATTTTAAAAATCCCTGATCTAAGGGTTACTCCATCAAGCCGTTTAGAAGCGTAACTGAAAGAGATGCTCGACCCGGCGGTATATTTCTTTAAGGGGCAGACCTGTCCGGCGGGCTATAGCAAGGCAGTCTTCATATTCAAGAGCAAATTGCCGGGGCAAAGAACCATCCGGAGAGGGCACTACCTTCACCCGCACAGGACCCCAAGGGGTCTCTACCGATTCCACGGTGCGGGGACGCATAATTTTACGACCCTGGAAGACGCGCACGCCTAATGTGGAAGTCTCCTGAAAGACGGTCTGCAGCAGCAGATCAAATTTATGAACCGGCGCCAAAACCGATACTTTAACCGCAGGCCTATTTTTTTTCATCTGAACCGGTGAAAAATAGACATCAAGGGCACCTTCATGCAACAGCTTTTCCATCAGATAGCCGTAGATTTCCGGATTAAGGTCGTCAATGTTCACTTCGATCACCTGAACCGGCTCTTCGTAGGCCGCGTCTGCTGTTTGGTTGCGGCCCAGAAACACTCGCAGGTAATTGGGATAACCGGGATCCGCCTTCCCGGCGCCGTAACCGACCGCAACCACGGCGCCCATGGGCGGCGGAGAGCCAAAACTTACAGCCAGGGTGGTGGCAAGAGCCGCGCCCGTCGGGGTAACCAGCTCCAGTTCAGTTTCTACACCGTAGACAGGCACCCACCTTCTTTTCAACAGCTCCAAGGCAGCGGGCGCAGGCAACGGAAGTAATCCATGTGCAGTCCGTACCATACCGCGTCCCAGCGGTAGCGGGGAGCAGAAAACCTGGTCAATAGCCAGCAGGTCCAGGGCGGCCACAGAGCCGACAATATCCACCAGTGCATCCACAGCGCCAACCTCATGGAAGTGAACCCGTTCCACGGGAACGCCGTGCACCGCCGCTTCCGCTTCCGCCAGATTCCTAAAAACGGCGATACTTTTCTCTTGAACCGTACGCGGCAGAGAACTCTGTTCAATCAGGTTGACGATATCCGGCAAGTGGCGATGTTTGTCGCTCAATTGTTGTTCAACCTCGACCGCCAGGTCTGTGCCGGACAAGCCGTGGCGGGAGACTTTCGTCGCTTTCAGGCGGTAACCGGGCAGTTTCATTCCTGATAATACTTCCTTTAGTTCGTCCAGATCAACCCCGCAATCCAGCAAGGCGCCCAGAGTCATATCGCCGCTGATGCCGCTGTAACAGTCGAGATAGGCTATTTTCCCGCCTGAAACTCCAAGCGTATCCGTGTTCATTACTTGCCGCCTCCTTCACCGACGCGGTTGATCAAGGCGGCCATATAGCCGGCTCCGAAGCCGTTGTCAATGTTCACCACAGCCACCCCGGTAGCACAACTGTTCAGCATGGTCAGCAGCGGTGCCAGGCCGTTGAAGTGGGCTCCATAACCGATACTGGTCGGTACAGCAATGACCGGGCAGGATACCAGGCCTCCGACGACGCTGGCCAAGGCGCCTTCCATACCCGCTACCACCACCAGAACCCGCGCCCGGAACAGCTTCTCCCGGTTATCCAGCAGCCGGTGTATGCCGGCTACACCGACATCGTATATTCGCTCGACCCGACCGCCCATCAGTTCAGCGGTTAGCGCTGCCTCTTCCGCCACCGGCTGATCCGCCGTTCCGGCGGAAACCAGGCCGATACTGCCAACCGGTTCCGGTGAGTATTCGCCGCGAATCGCCACCGCCCGGGCGGCAGCGTGGTACTCAGCCTGCGGAAAAACTTGCCGCACGGCCTCAAAGACCGCCGGTTCAGCGCGGGTAGCCAGGACGGTCCCACCGGAATCGGCCAGGCGGCGGGTGATCGCTACAATTTGCTCCACAGTCTTGCCGGGGCAGTAGATAACCTCCGGAAAACCGTTTCGGAGGCTGCGGTGATGGTCCACCTTGGCAAAACCGAGGTCTTCATAAGGCAGTGCGCGCAGCCGCTCCAACGCTTGCTCCACACTGAGTTTACCCTGACGGACATGGACTAACAGCTCGGCCAGTTTATGCTCGTTAATCGCCCCCAACGCTCCCTTCCAAAACCCCAGTGTGGGATAAAAGCCGATATATATTATATCATAAGCGCCATAACCGCATAAGCGCCAAACCAATGACCGCTGCAGCATTACTATGAGCCATACGATTACGGATGACAAGGGAAAGCAGAACGCAGGTAACAGTCCTAATCCTGCAGAATAATATTGCTGAGGCCTTATAGGAAGGAGATGAAAATGCCAGTGATTATTGAATACAACGGCAAAAAGCCGCAAGTCGATTCGGGCGCATTTATCGCTCCCAATGCCACCCTGATCGGCGATGTACTGGTGGAGCACGGCGCCAGCATCTGGTTCGGAGCGGTCCTGCGCGGTGACTTTGGAAAAATCATCGTCGGCAAAGGCAGCAGCGTCCAGGACAATGTAGTAATCCATACCATGCCCGACTGCGAAACTGTAATCGGTGAAGATGTTACCGTGGCCCACGGCTCTGTTCTGCACGGCTGTACCATTCACCGCGGCGCGATTATCGGCATGCGGTCGGTTTTGCAGGACTTCAGCGAAGTTGGCGAACAAGCCATGCTCGCCGCCGGCAGCGTGGTTACCGCCAACATGAAAATACCCGCCCGCCACCTGGCTGCGGGAGTTCCCGCCGCGGTAAAAAAGGAAATCGAGGGCACCTCCCTGATGTGGGTGGCGTCAAGCGCCGCTTATTACAAGGAATTGGCCCAAAGCTACCTGGAACAGGGCATCGGGCAAATTACCGGCTGACCTACCTATACCGGTCGTATACAATAACTAAACGTGCCAGGCACGTTTAGTTATTGTAAGACGATTCTAACCTGATATGTTAAAATGGACTAGCATGCGCCTTACAAAGGAACGGGTATAGTGGAATACAGAATCTTGGTTAAAAAAAAGATTGCTTTGTTGCGAGAAATAGACAGAAGAGAAATAATCAAAGGTATTTCACTATGTTTATAGTTGTTGCTCTGACACTATATCCGGAGGTATTGGGTTGGTTTATCGATGTCGGCTGTTAATACTTTCATGGTTTACAGTTGTTATCTTACTGCTGCAGAGCGGAACGCTGTCCGCCGGGACAGCGCCTGATTCGCTGCAGGCCGAAGGGGCAATTCTTTTTGAACTCAACAGCGGCACGGTGTTATTTGAACAAAATGCCGGACGGCGGTTTTATCCGGCCAGCACCACCAAGATAATGACGGCGCTGCTGCCATCCGGAAATGAGGCTGCTTATACGGCTGCCGTTTATACCGCCAAGATGATTGAAGGCAATCCAGATTTACCGGTTGACGCGGCGCTGGAGAGGTTTATTGAGATGATGAACCGGCGGGCGCAGCACCTCGGCGCAACAGGTACCCGTTTTATCAACCCGGACGGATACCACCATCCGGATCATTATACCACCGCCCGAGATCTCACTCTAATCGTAGAGGCCTTCATGCAAAATCAGTTCCTACGCCAGGTGGTGCGGGCTCCCTTCCATGATGCAATTGTCTGGCACAACGGGGAGCCGGTAACCCGAACGTGGGTTAATACAAACCTGCTGCTGCACGAGCAAGCGCCAGAGTATTACCCTCAGGCCACAGGCCTTAAAACCGGCTATACCACTCAAGCCGGAGGCAACCTGATCGCCGCCGCTGAAAATGAAACACTTTCCCTGATCGCGGTTTGCCTGAACAGTTCAGCTGAAGCCCGCTGGAACGATGCCGCCTCTCTGCTTGACTACGGTCTAAACAACTATCTCTACTACCAGGTTGTCTCGGCAGGGCAAACTGTCTGTCAAACCGAGTTAACCGGGCAGGCCTCCGGAGAAGCGCGGGTGCTACCGGTTCTCGCCGCAAGCGGTTATACCTCTGTATTCGACTTAGCAGATCTGTCTTCAATTGAACGGACTTTTACCTGGGACAGCCGGCTAGCCAGCGGTGAAGCGGAGGATGCGGTTATAAAAGCGCCGCTCAAAGCGGGGCAGGTTTTGGGAACAGTCGCCTTCACCCTGAACGGCATTACTTTCTTTGAGACGGAACTGTTGGCGGGGCAGTCTGTCAGAGCCATGTTTCCCTGGAAATATGGTATCATAATCTTAACAGCTTATTTCTTGCTGATTACCTGCCGGCGGATACGCCGCAAGCGCAAGCGAGCCCGTTCCGGAAGAAGGTTTCACCGCTAGGAAGCAAAAGAACCGTCCCTTCGTTTCGCCCAGAGAAATTGTTGACAATGCCACGAGTTGTAATATACATTAGAGCAGCGATGCCGAGTGCTGCGGCATAACCACGGCCCAATGCCACGCCCTGATGGAAGTGGGGAAAAAATATGAGATTTCGCTGGTCGAGTTGGCTGACAGCCTCGGTTTGGACACCAGCACCCTCAGCCGGACTATCGACGGCATGGTCCAGGCCGGCCTGGTCGAACGGCGGGCTAAACCGGATGACCGGCGCTATGTTTCGATCTCCCTGGCCGACCGGGGCAAGAAAGTTTTTGGAGACATTGCCCGCACATTCAATGACTATTACACTGCTGTGTTTGCTTTAATTCCGGAGGAGAAACACAGGCAGGTTCTGGAGAGTTTTATGTTGCTGGAGGAAGCGATCAGCAAATCGAGCAACCGGCAGTGCTGCCAGGAGGAATTAAATCAATGAGTGGGGAAAAAGAATTCTTTACAGTACTCGATTGCGGGGATACGGCACAGTGCAGCTTGACACCGGATGACCGGGAGGAACCAATTGAATATGCAGGAGCCGCCAACTGGTCGGATGGAGAGTTGCAGACACCGGCCGGCCCGGTATACCGGATTAAAACCAAACTTGACCGGCAAGATATCGCCGGGGCATGGAAGGCGCGCTGGGGCATCGGCAGGATGAGTTACCGGATCCCGCCCGCCCTCTACGCCGTCGGAGATCCCGGCGAGCAATCACCGGTCCTGGTTTCGGCGAATTACAAGCTCAGTTTTGATTACCTGCGCCGCGAATTAAGCGGCCTGAACCTGTGGGTGCTGGTGATCGACACCAAGGGGATTAATGTCTGGTGCGCTGCCGGCAAGGGAACCTTCGGCACCGCGGAGGTCGTGCGGCGAATTGAAAAAAGCAGGCTTCAGGAAGTAGTGGCCCACCGTAACCTGATCCTGCCCCAGCTGGCCGCCCCGGGGGTAGCGGCCCATGAAGTGCGCCGCTTGTCCGGTTTCAAGGTAAACTACGGGTCGGTGCGGGCGAAGGATATTCCCGCTTACCTGCACGCCGCAGGCAAGGTGGAGCCGGCAATGCGCTCAACCCGGTTCGGCCTGATGGACCGGTTGGTCCTGACACCGGTTGAGCTGGCCAACCTCTGCCGTCCTTTGCTCGGTTTGACAGTGGCGCTTTTATTATTAAATCTCGCGGCGCTGCTCCTGAAGAAGGAACCGTTCTCTCTCGCCTCCCTGACCGGCATAACCTTTTCCGGCCTCCTCCCCTTCCTGGGCGCCGTTCTGGCCGGAGCCGTCCTGGCGCCCGCCCTGCTGCCGTATATCCCGGGCCGCGCCCTCTCCTGGAAAGGATGGTTTCTGGGAGCGCTTTGGACGCTGGCCTACACTTTACTGATCATGCCGCAGGCAGGTTGGCTGCAAACGGCAGCCTATTTCCTGATCTTGCCGGCCCTGGCCGCTTTCCTGGCCATGAATTTTACCGGCTCGACCACCTACACCTCTTTATCCGGTGTAATCAAAGAGATGGGCGTGGCGCTGCCCACGATTATCTTATCAGCATCGCTGGGGAGTATCGCTTTCATTGCCGCCTTCTTCATCTAAGAAGAGCGCGTCGTTTCAGCAAAGCAGATACGTTCTCAAACAGATATCGCCTTTATAGAAGGAGAATTAACGATGAAGTTTCGTTACCTGAAAAACGTGGTGACCTTGCAGTTAGATCCGGAAAAGTGCAACGGCTGCGGGATCTGCCTGACCGTATGCCCGCAACAGGTATTCACCCTTGCGGACAAGCGGGTAATAATCAGCGATCGTGACGCCTGCCTGGAGTGCGGCGCGTGCGCCAAAAACTGCGCGCAAGCCGCCGTCAGCGTTCGCCCGGGGGTGGGCTGCGCCTACGCCGTCCTGATGAGCAAGCTGAAACGGCAGGGCAAGTGCTGCGGAGACGCCTGCGGCTGCAGCCTGGAGTAATTCGGGGGACAGGATACTGAATTGCTCGGGCAGCTATTGACTCATAATTTTAGGGGGCACCGATGACGGTGTCCCCTAAAATTAAAAATAGTGTACATCACTGACGGTCACGGGCGACGCCAGTAATCAGTACTCAGGGGGAAGGTTTTTTAGCTGGGCCAGGGTGAAGACAGGTCCGTCTTTGCAGACATAGACGGAGCCGATATTGCAGCGGCCGCATTTGCCGACGCCGCATTTCATGCGCATCTCCAGGGTGGTGATCACCTGCTCCGGGGTAAAGCCCAGCTCTTCCAGCGCTTTCAGGACAAATTTGATCATGACCGGCGGGCCGCAGGTAACGGCGACCCGGTTTTCCGGCGCAATGGCCAGTTCGGAAACATAAGCAGGAACAAATCCCACGTGGCCGTGCCAACCGGGAGATTCGGCGTCCACGGTCAAATGGACCGCCGCGTCCGGCTCGGCCGGCCAGCGCTCATTAATCTCGACTCTCTGGATCAGGTCGGCCGGGCTGCGTGCCCCGTAAACGATATCGACCTTGCCGTAATCAGCCCGGTGCGCAAGACAATAGTTGATCAGCGAGCGCAGCGGGGCCAGGCCGATCCCGCCGCCGATAAAGAGCAGATCTTTGCCTTTTAAATCTTCCACCGGAAAACCGTTGCCGTACGGACCGCGCAAGCCCAACTCACTGCCCGGCGAGAGGGCGTGCAAAGCGCTCGAGACACTGCCCACCTGCTTGATGCTGAACTCAAGGCAATCGGTGCAGGTAGGGGAGGAGGTGATCGAAAAGAGGGCCTCCCCAACCGGCGGCAAGGAGAGCATGGCGCACTGGCCGGGACGGAAGTCAAACGGCACGCCGTTACCGCCCGCCACGCGCAGTGTCTTGATATCGGGCGTTTCCGTAATAAGATCAAGCAGCCTGACCTGATACGGCAGCAGTGGATTAACGCTGCTCAACGGTTTCACCTCCCAGGGCGCGGATAGCCTGCACAACATCCAGGTTGACCGGGCAGCTGCGCAAGCAGCGCCCGCAACCAACACAGGCATAAACACCGTAATTTTCCGGGAAATATTGCAGTTTGTGCAGAAAACGCTGGCGAACCCGCTCTTTGCGGGTTAAGCGAGGATTGTGCCCCCCCGCCATCACGGTAAACTCCTTGTACATGCAGCTGTCCCAACAGCGAAAACGCTGCCCCCGGGCATGATGGCCGAAGTCCTGCACATCGAAACAATGGCAGGTTGGGCAAACATAGGTACAGGCCCCGCACCCTATACAGCTGCGATAAAGCCGGCCCCAGGCGGGATCGTCGAAGCGCTCTTTCAGCCGTTTTGGCAGGCCTTCCAGCGGCAGGGAAAAATCGGTTGTAGCCGGACGCTCCGGTCTGTCAACCGCGTTACGCTCCGCCAGAAGCTCCCCGGCCAGGGTAAAAAGCGCTTCCCCGCGCGCGGTTTCCGCCTCCAGGACCAGATCATCCCTGTTCCACCAGGCCTGCACATCCGCACCGGGCGCATTCACCGGGTCGACCCCAAAAGCGGTGCAGAAACAGAACGGATCTGGTTCGCCGCAAGCCAGGGCCACCAGGGTCGTGTTCTCCCGCCGCGCGGCGTAAGGTTCATCCACCGGCTCCTTCCGGCAGAAAACCATATCCAGCAGTTCGACCGCGCGCAGATCACAGGAACGCAGGCCGAAGGCGATTAGCCGCCCGGCCGGCTCTTGAACCGCCGGGTGAAGTTCCAACTTCTGCCCGGCGCGGCTAAACTGCATATAAACCTCGTCCCGCGGCAAGAAAACCTCCTTCGGGGAAACTGTAGAGCTTACGGTCTCCAGATCCACCGCCGCCCCTTCCCGCCAGGGCTTAAAGAGCAGCGCCGGCCCCTCTTTAACCGGCAGGTAGAGGGGGCCGTTTGACGCGAGCCGCTCCCAAAGGTGTGCCAGATGTTCCTTTTTGATTGATTTGATCATACCCTCCACCTCATTTCTCCGAAAAGGCCGCCGGATCATCGGGCCGGTAGGTGAGCAGCGGCGGTTCCTGCCCGGGATCAAGACCGGCTTCGTAGTGACCGTAGAGCTCGTTAATATCTTTGATCAGCTTGCGGTTGAGCTCCTGCAGCGGGATACCCACTGGACAGGCCCGCTGGCATTCACCGCAATCGATACAGCGCCCGGCGCCGTGATAGGCGCGAATCAGGTGAAACATAAAGTTCTCACTCGGCTGAGAAGCCTTACTCAGCCAGCGCGGCTGCTCCTGCTCAACAAAGCACTCCCGGCAGCTGCAGTAGGGGCAGGCCTGGCGGCAGGCGTAACAGCGCAGGCAACGCTCAAGCTGCTTTTCCCAGTAGGCAAAGCGCGCGTCGCTCGAAAGGCTCTCCCGCTCTTGCACGGCACTAAAACGCTCCGGCGCCTGCCGCTCACCCACAGGAGTTAAAAGCAGTTGGTCGCAGTGCACCGGGTTGGGATAGAGGCAGTGCCGGCATTTATCAAGCAGCACCCGATCACGCGGCACGGTCAGTTCTACGCCGCCGCCCCGCACCGTGACCTGACCGTTTTCTTCAGCAATCCCGTCTGGCTTGCGGCCGGCTGCCGCTTCCAGTAAAGCAGCATAGTTCAGCATACCCGGGCATGGCAACCCGTAAGCGATTACCCGCTCCCGCGGGACCATGTTGTCCTGAACAAGGCGGTTTAAAGCCCGGGCGTCACAGCCCTTCAGCAGAACGCCGACCTTCTTGTTTTCTTTAAGCTCATCCACCAGGTAACGGCTTAAATTCACCGCACAGAAAGAATCCCAGGCCAGGCGCTCCAGATCAGCCTGGTCGCGGGCGAAGAGAGGTCGCGACTGCCACCAATAGTGCCCCTTCTCCCATCCGAGAAGCAGGTCGATCCGCCCGCTCAAGAGATCCTGGGCGACGACGCCCCTGATTTTAGCGCTGTAGTCTACGTTATTTTCCGCCACCGGCCATCCCTCAACTTTCCGTTCGGCCCCAGGGCCTTAATCGCCGCGGTCATCTCCCGCATCACCTCGGAAAATTTGTCTCCCTCGGAGCTGGAGATCCAGCGTACCTCGAAACGCTCCGGCTCCAGGCCGGCGAACTCAATCAGCCGTTTAAAGGCTGAGAGGCGCCGCCGCACGAGGTAATTACCGGTAGAGTAGTGGCAGTCTCCCGGGTGACAGCCGGCCACCAGGACACCGTCGGCGCCGCGCTGGAAGGCGCGCAGGATAAATAAGGGGTTCATCCGGCTGGAACAGGGAACCCGGATTACCTTGATATTGCTGGGATACTGCATCCGGCTGGTACCGGCCAGGTCACCGCCGGCGTAGCTGCACCAATTGCAGCAGAAAGCCACAATTAATGGCTCCCACGCCCGGTCCTGAGCGGCAGCCTCCATACCGGCTGTGGCCGCTTCCGTTTTTGGCCGGTTTTGTGCTAGAGACATATCGCATCCACCTCCGCCAGGATTTGTGCGTTGGTATAACCCTGCAGGTTGATCGACCCGGAGCGGCAGGCCACGGTACAAGAGCCGCAACCCTGGCAAAGGGCCGCGTTTACCTCGGCCACTATGCGGGTTAGCTTTTCCCCCCGGAAGTGCTCCTCGATCTGCACGGCGCTGATCGCGCCGTAAGGACAGACCGCCTCGCAATAAAGGCATCCCGAACAGCCGGACTGATCCACCCGAGCCGTGCAGGCTTCACCCTGCAGTTTTTCTTTGGCCAGCAAGCCGACCGCCTTCACCGCGGCGGCGCTGGCCTGGGCGACACTGTCGGGGATATCCTTGGGCGCCTGGCAGGCGCCGGCGATAAAGATGCCGGCGGTATGTGTCTCCACCGGTTTGAGCTTGGGATGGGCCTCGTTAAAGAAATGATACTGGTCGCTGTTGATGCCGATCACGCGGCCGACCTGGGCGGCGTCGCCGCGGGCCACGGAGGCCGCCGCCAGGACAACCATATCAGCCTGAATTTCAATAGTTTTGCCGCTCAGAGAATCGACCCCTTTTACCGTCAACCGGTCGCCGTCGGGGAAAACCTTGCCCACCTGGCCGCGCAGGTAAGCCACCCCGTATTGTTCGGCGGCGCGACGCTGAAATTCCTCATAACCTTTACCCGCCGTGCGCACATCGATATAAAAAACGTAACTGCGCGCTTCGGGCACCTTCTCCTTGAGCAAAATCGCCTGTTTCGCTGTAAACATGCAGCAGATTTTGGAGCAGTAGTTCATACCGCGCGCTTTATCTCGTGAACCGACACACTGGATAAAGACCACGTTCCGGGGTGGTTTGCCGTCGGAGAGACGTACCACCTTGCCGCCGGTCGGGCCGGCGGCGTTAAAAAAGCGCTCGAATTCCAGGGAGGTCAGTACGTCCGGATGCTGCCCGTAAGCATATTCGCCGTATTCAACGGGGTTCAGCTGGTCGAAGCCGGTCGCCACCACGATTGCGCCGTAGCGACGCTCCAGTATCTGATCCTGCTGTTCGAAATAGACCGCCTGCGGGGGGCATTCTTTTTCACAGATCCGGCAACGACCTTTGCGGAAATAGAGGCAATTATCCCGGTCGATCACCGGCACATTGGGTACAGCCTGGGGGAAAGGCACATAAATCGCTTTCCGTTTGGCCAGGCCCATTTCAAATTCGGACTCGGTTTTAGTCGGACATTTCTCGTAACAAACACCGCAGCCGGTACATTTAGTTGCATCAATAGCGCGCGCTTTTTGCCTGATTTTAACATCGAACTGGCCGACAAATCCTTTTACCTCTTCCACTTCGGAATAAGTAAGCAGGTTGATCTGCGGATGTTGGGCCGCCTCCACCATTTTCGGGGTCAGGATACAGGCAGCGCAGTCGAGGGTGGGAAACGTTTTCTCGAGCTGAGCCATCCGGCCGCCGATACTGGGTTCCCGCTCCACCACGTCCACCGGGTAGCCTGCCTCGGCAATATCCAGGGCTGCCTGAATCCCGGCGATACCGCCGCCGATCACCAGGGCGCGTTTTTCCACATCCAGCCGCGGGGCGATCAGCGGCGCGTTCAAAACAGCCTTGGCCGCCGCGGCCCGCAGTAGAGCAATCGCCTTGGCCGTAGCCTCGGTTTTATCTTGATGCACCCAGGAACAGTGCTCGCGCAAATTAGCCACTTCGAGCAGAAACGGGTTTAAGCCCGCTTCCGCCACCGCCTTGCGAAATGTAGATTCGTGCATGCGCGGCGAACAGGTGCCGACTACCACTTGTTCCAGTTTTTCATTCTTGATGGCCTCTTTGATCAAATCCTGGCCGATCTCGGAGCAAAGATAACGGTAATCGGCGGTATGAACAACCCCGGGGAAGTTCCGGGCCGTCTCCACCACCGTCTCTATATCCACAGTGCCGGCGATGTTAGTGCCGCACCAGCAAATAAAGACTCCGACTCTGGGCAAGGTTATCCCTCCCTATGCCTTTATATTGATTATTTCAGCATTGAAAAAATGCTTTGGACTGTATCCTAGGGGCACGGTACGCCGTGCCCCTTACTTAGTGTATTTACGAAACCCGCTGACCAAAGCTTGCTGGGGCAGCTGTTTTAGCTGCTCCGGGGTAAGCTCTCCCGGGTTAAGGCGGTTGCCCTCGCGGCGGCGCAGAGCCACCAGGCGGATGCCTTCCATCATCCGGGCTAAATCCAGATCGCGGGGGCAGCGGGCGGCGCAAGTAAAACAGGAGGCGCAGACCCAGGGGGTCTTGCTCTTGCAAGCCTCATCGGTGAAGCCCAGCTGCAGGTAGCGAATTACCTGGTGCGGCAGCAGATCCATCACCGCCGACACCGGACAGGCGGCGCTGCATTTGGCACACTGTAAGCAACAGGCCGGATCCTGGCCGCTCCGTTCTTTCATCTCTTCAATAAACCGGCTATGGTTTTCGGTCTGTTTCATCCTGGCCGTACCTCCCCGGCCTCAACTGCCGCCGTGCCGGCAACAGCCAACGCCTCTGCCAGCAGTTCGCTGAAATAGTAAACCGGCATTCTTTTTCCAGCCGTCCGGCCGCAGTTTTCCAAATTGTAGCGGCACAAAGGGCAAGCCGTGATTATGACCTCGGCACCCGCCCGCTCGGCTGAATTGAGAATTTTGGCGACCGTATCTTCAGCCACCTGCTTCTGGGTTACAGAGAGGTACGCGCCGCAGCACTCGGTGCGGTACGGCGTGGTCACCACTTCGGCGCCGAGCGCTTTTAAAAATTCTTCCATAATTGAAGGGTTTTCCGGGTCATCGAACTG
This sequence comes from Bacillota bacterium, assembly GCA_040751775.1. GTDB lineage: Bacteria > Bacillota > Dethiobacteria > DTU022 > DTU022 > JBFMGD01. Next base: position 25,999 of record JBFMGD010000007.1, read on the forward strand.
CATCACCTTGGACGGGCGCAACAGCAGGCAGCCGTAGTAAGCAGCTACTTTACGACCGGCCAAAGGTTTCTTCACTGTTTGGCCGAGGCGGGCAAAACCATAATCATCCCGCAGCACTTCCAAAAAATGCAGTACCCGGCCCTGCCCGTCGTATTCCACCTCCAAAAAATCGGTCGCTTTACGGCGAGCCTCTGCGTTGCGCTGCATCACTTCCTGAGCCCGCTTGAGTATGTGATGGCAGGCGGCGCAGAGGGAAACTACGGGATCACCGGCGGCTTTGGCCAGGGTCCGCACAGGGGAGAGCAAAGTGATCACTTCATCCTCGTAGAGGGGGAAGACAGCGCCGCAGCACTGCCACTCCGGGATCTCCTCAAGCTCAATCCCTAAAACGGCGGCGGCGGCCAGCGTTGTCTCCTCCATATTTTTGGCCTGGTCTTTTACAGTACAGCCGGGGAAATAGCGATAGCGCATTAAACGGTCACCTCCTGCAGATAACGGCTATAAAAATTAAAACCTCGATCATCGGTATTCGACAACGAGGCAAAAACTCCTTTTTAAATATTAAAATAAGTTTATAAATATTAGAATAGCCGGGAGGTTACTCGGGGCCCGGTTCCCGGAAAAGGCTGTTCATGAGCGCGGCCCGCCATTTGTCCCGCAAATCAGGGTAGCGGTCAACGAGCTCCTCCACCAGATTCGCCATCTCCCGGCGCTTGGTTTTACCGCTAGCCGGACAGGGGTTGACCACCACAGGCCAGCCCTCACGGCGGGCCAGGTTGGTAATAATCTGCTCCGGTATCTGGATCAGCGGGCGGATCTGAGTCAGACCGGTCCGATCAAGAAGGGTAACCGGCTTGAATGTACTCATTTGCCCCGTATAGATCAGGTTCAGCAGGTAAGTTTGGATCGCATCATCCAGGTGATGCCCCAGGGCTACTTTGCGGGCGCCCGCTTGAAGGGCGGCTTGATGTAAAGCGCCGCGCCTCAAGTTGGCGCAGAGGGCACAGGGGTTCTTCTCCCGGCGGCGTTCAAAAACGACGCGGGCAATGGCAGTCTTTTCAATATGCAGCGGAATCGCCAGTAATTCGGCCAGGCGGTTCAACGGCATGATTTGGTCATCAGCCCAACCCAGATCAACATGGACCGCTTTAAGCTCAAAGGGAAAAGGAGCATGTTTCTGAAAGAGTTTCAAAACATAGAGTAAGGCCAGGCTGTCCTTACCGCCGGAGAGTCCCACGGCCACGGTATCTCCCGCTTCGATCATCCGGAAGTGGTAAATTGTCTGTTTGACCTTCGTTAAAAACCACTTACCGTCACTCTTGCGCAGCAGGTCAACCTTCTTTCATTGCCTCTGGAATTCACTGAGTTGTTACCTCAAGATTATACCAGTTGACGGCATCCGGTTCCAGTGATGATATAATGAATACGGCAGTTTTAGGAACTTTGAAAATGTCTAACCTAAATTATATTACTGTTACCGGCCAAATAGACCAATTCCGGATCAATTTAAGAAGATTTAAAAACAATCCAAACAGAAACAACAGTTCTATAATAATTCTATGGTAATATGTCTCCTATAAGGGGGTAGATCGGATGTCCGCTAATCGGGAAACAGTTTCTCATCAGGGTAGAAAGGTAAAGGCAAAAAAAAGACGATCACTGATCATACTGCTCCTGGCACTGGCGATTGTTTCTTTAATAACCGGTTACGGATTCGTCGCCAGCGGAGCGTGGGACAAAACTACCCATACTTTCCGGCTGTGGTTTGGAGAAGAAGAGGCCGTGGAGCCGCCCGAGAGCGATACTGACCCGCTTAAACCGGATGATCCGGCCAATCCGGGGAAACCCGCGGATAAGCCGGTTACTCCGGGTGAAGAACCGCAAGCCCCGGGTAAACCCGATCAGCCGGCAAGCGATGCAGAACCGGCGGCGCCGATTATCTATGTCGGCCAGGTACTGGTCATCCCCGGATCCGAGGGAGGTTCAATTGCCGCTTCACAGGTTATCCGCAACGGCACCCTGCCTGCCGGCACAAAAAAAATCGCCCTCACATTTGATTCCGGATGGCTTTTTGAGCAGACTAGACCCCTCTTAGATATGCTGGATCACTACAACGTTAGCGCAACCTTTTTCCCCAGGGCGCTTTGGCTTCAGGATCACCCAGATTTGGGTCAAGAAATTGTCAAGCGGGGCCATACCATGGGCAGCCATTCCCTGACCCATCCCCATATGAAAGAGATGACGCTGGATCAAATCCGGCATGAAATGAAAGAGTCTACCCGCATCATTCAGAGTGTTACCGGGGTGAGGCCGTATCTGTTCCGCCCACCGTACGGTGAATATGATCAGCGGGTGTTGGATGTTTTAGCTGAAGAAGGTTATCCCTTTACGATTATGTGGACCGTGGACACATTAGACTGGGCGGCCGGGACGACCATGGTTGTCGACGGGCAGCAAGTTTTAATCGATACCGATTTCATCGTAAACCGCGTTTTAAGCAACGCCTCTAACCAGGGTATTATCTTGATGCATATCGGCGGACCGAGCACGGTAAATGCGCTGCCCCGCATAATTGAAGGCCTGCGGAACATGGGTTACACATTTACCACTGTGGACCAGATGCTGCCTGCTCCCACTGCAAGCACGCTTACGCACACCGTAAAAAGCGGCGACACCCTTTACAGTATCGCCCAACGCTACGGAGTCAACGTGCAGCAGATTGTCCAGGCTAATGATCTTTAAAATGTAATCCGGCACTCAACTCATTGAGTGCCGACCGCAACATTTGCTGTTGATTAATTTTGGGGTACGCCCATGGCGTACCCTTACTCACGAGGCTTACCGTAAAACTGTCAGAGTTTGAAGGTATGTTTTAGCCGCACAGCGACCGGCAGGGCTGCCGCGCCGCCTAGCAGCGCATTAAACAGTTGCGGAAGCAGCAGCGCTTGCGCGGCCGCGGCCGGCAGGTTTAAAAGGTAGTGGACCGCGCCGGCGATGACAAGAAATTTACCTAAAGATCCTGCCGCCAACCCGAGAAGAGGCCAGAAGACGCCTCGGTCCTTCAGTAAACCGTAGCAGCTGCAGTAGAGAGCGTTGCCGGCCATGATAAACGGCACAGCCGGCGCCAGCAGGGGAGAGAGAATCCCCAGCAGTAATGCAGCCCACGGTGTGATCAGCCCGAGACCGACTCCGCCGGCCGCGCCGACCAGAGCTGTTGATAGAATCAAGATCAAGTTGACCAGCGGCCCCGTTACCGGCGGGGGCAGGCGCAGGCTTTGTATAGCCAGCGTCATCGCCAAAAGCAAGCCGGTCCTCGTAATCAGGCGGATAGACAGAATCGGATCTGCTATCATGGAAACCCCCCTCGCGTGATCTGCCTCATGTTGAATACTATGCGAGTATCCGGGTATTCAGAATTCAAAGCCCATTTTTTCATCTTTTCCACTGGCAGCGGCGCCAGAGCGGGAAAAACCTTCTCACCCTGACTTTCTCTCCTGAAGGGACAGGCCGTGCCTTCACCTTATTTTTCCTGGTATGCTTCCACCGGCCCTGAGAACGCTAGATTTATCATAAGCCTTGGCGATAGGAGGAAAATTGTTGGCAGTTAAACCGGTCGAGGATAAAGCGCTCTATGACCAGTTAACCCTGGCTTTGGAAAAATATAAAGGGAAACCGGGAGTATTAATCGCCGCCCTGCAGGAAGCACAGCAGCTATTCGGCTACCTGCCCCGCAAGGTGATGATCCATGTGGCCAATGAATTAACCATCCCCCTGGCCGAAGTCTACAGCGTGGTCAGCTTCTATTCTCTCTTCTCTACGGTGCCCACAGGGAAGCACCGGCTGGAGGTATGTATGGGTACGGCTTGTTACGTCAGGGGAGCGGAAAAGCTGCTGCAAGATTTGCAGAAAAAACTGGGCGTCGGCCCCGGAAAAGTTACTGAAGACGGCCTGTTCAGCGTGGCCACTACCCGCTGTGTCGGGGCTTGCGGCGCTGCTCCGGTGATCAAGGCAGGTGAAGAGCTGCACGGCGGGGTCACTGCCGATCATTTGGAATCGCTGCTTGAGGAGATGAAAAAATCGTGAGTACGCTTCTGGAAGAGTTGACTGAAGAAAGGATTCACCCGGAAACTACACACCGCATCTTAATCTGCGGCGGTATCCCATGCACCTCGCTGGGCTGCCGTAAAGTAAAAGAAGCTTTTGAATCTGAGTTGTCAGAGAGGGGGTTAACCGGGTCGGTACCGCTGAAAATTGTCGGCTGTATCGGAGACTGCAGTCTTGGCCCCGCCGCGATCGTCTACCCGGAAGGAATCGTCTATCAAAAGCTGAACCCCGATCACGCCCGCATGATTGTCCGGGAGCATATCATCGCCGGCCGGGTCGTGGAGCAGCTTCTACACCGCGATCCTCAATCGGAAAAAATTTTGCGGCAGCGTGAAGAGATGCCGTTTTACAGGCAGCAAACCAGGCTGGTGCTGCGCAACTGCGGGGTGATTTCCGCGCACATCGAAGATTATTTGAAGTACCGGGGTTATGCCGCCCTGACCCGCGCTTTAACGGAAATGAGCCCGGAGCAGGTGATCGATGAAGTTAAATCAGCCGGTTTGCGCGGTAGGGGGGGCGGCGGCTTTCCAACAGGGCGCAAGTGGGAACTGGTGCGCGCCGCGGCCGGTGATGAAAAATACGTAATCTGCAATGCCGATGAAGGCGACCCGGGCGCCTTTATGGACCGGAACATCCTCGAGGGAGACCCGCACAGCGTCCTGGAAGGATTGTTGATCGCCGGCTACGCCGTGGGAGCACAGCGGGGATATATCTACGTACGTGCGGAGTATCCCACCGCCGTGCACCATTCCAAGGCTGCGATCGAGCAAGCGCGGGAGAAGAAGCTGCTCGGCGAGAACATCCTTGAAAAAGGGTACTCCTTCGATATCGAAATACGTATCGGAGCAGGCGCTTTCGTCTGCGGGGAAGAGACCGCGCTGATCTCATCGATCCACGGCACCCGGGGCGATCCCAACCCGCGGCCTCCTTTCCCGGCGGAAAAGGGTTTGTGGGGAAAACCGACTTTGATCAACAACGTGGAAACCCTGGCCAACATCCCGCTGATCATCTTGCACGGCGGCGGCCGGTTTGCGGAGCTCGGCACGGAAAACAGCCGCGGCACAAAAGTATTCGCCCTGGCCGGTAAAGTGCGCCGCACCGGGCTGGTTGAAGTGCCGCTGGGCACCTCCCTGCGCACGATCATTTACGACATCGGGGGCGGCATTCCCGGTGACAGGAAGTTTAAAGCGGCCCAGACAGGCGGCCCTTCGGGCGGCTGCATCGGGCCGGAACTGCTGGATATAACGATGGATTACCGGAGCCTGCAGGAAGCCGGCTCTATGATCGGATCCGGCGGCTTGATTGTGATGGACGAAAATACCTGCATGGTCGATATCGCCCGCTTTTACCTCGATTTCACCCAGGACGAGTCGTGCGGCAAATGCACCCCCTGCCGCATCGGGACCAAAAGAGCGCTCGAAATACTGGAGAAGATAACCGCCGGCAAGGGGGAGGAGCGCGACCTCGAACAGCTGGAACAGCTGGCCCTGCTGATGAAAAACGGCTCGCTGTGCGGGCTGGGACGCTCCGCGCCAAACCCGGTCCTCAGTACCTTGTATCGCTTTCGTGATGAATATCTTGCGCACATCAAGGAGCACCGCTGCCCGGCCGGGGCCTGCCGGGCGCTGGCCCGGCCATATATCATGGAAGATAAATGCCGCTCTTGCGGGATCTGTTCCCGCATTTGCCCGGCCGCGGCCGTAACCGGCGAAAAAGGCGTCCCCTACCGCATCGACCCGGAAAAATGCATCGACTGCACCAAGTGTTATGAAGAATGTCCTTTTGACGCCGTAACCCGAGGAGGACCTCTCTATGCCGAAGTTGATCATTGATCAGCAAGAACTGAAGGTGGAGGAGGGGGTAACCGTTCTCGAGGCCGCCCGCAAATTCGGCATCGATATACCGACCCTCTGCTACCTGAAAGATTTAAACGCCCCCGCCGCATGCCGGGTATGCCTGGTTCAAGTGGAGGGCAGGCCGACAATGGATCCGGCCTGCGTCCTGGCGGTTCAGGAGGGAATGATTGTCCAAACCCATACTCCGGAAATCCTGGCCGCCCGAAAGCAGATCATCGAACTGCTCCTCTCGGATCATCCTTTCGAATGCCTGACCTGCGAACGCAACCTGAATTGTGAGCTGCAACGGATGGCCAAGCGATACGGGGTCAGAGATCTCCGGTTGGAGGGCAGCCGGAACCATTTTCCAATCGACGACCTCTCGCCGTCTGTAGTGCGCGAACCGGACAAATGCATCCGCTGCCGCCGCTGTATCTCCATCTGTGAGTACTATCAGGCGGTCGGCATTTATCGCATGGTCGAACGCTCTTTTAACGCCGTGGCCGGGCCTGCCTACAACGGTTCCCTGATGGAGACGCCCTGCATTTATTGCGGGCAGTGCATCACCGTCTGCCCGACAGGGGCGCTGCGCGAGCAGGATTCAACAAGCCGGGTCTGGGAGGCGCTGCAGGATCCCGATCTGCACGTGATTGTGCAAACCGCCCCTTCGATCCGCTCCACGATCGGTGAAGAGTTCGGTTACCCCGTGGGCGCCCTCGTCACCGGGCAAATGGTCGCATCGCTGCGCCGCCTTGGCTTTGACCGGGTGTTCGATGACTGTTTTGGCGCCGATGTGACGGTAATGGAAGAAGCCGCGGAGTTGATGGAGCGGCTCGCTAGCGGCGGACCCTTTCCCCAGTTTACATCCTGCTGCCCCAGCTGGATCCGCTTCTGTGAAAGTTTTTACCCGGACTTAATCGATAACCTTTCCGAGGTTAAATCACCCCAGCAGATTTTCGGCGCCCTGGCCAAAACTTACTACGCCCGGGAAGCCGGCATCGACCCGGCCAAGATATTCTGTGTCTCGATCATGCCCTGCGTCTCTAAAAAATACGAATTGCTGCGCCCGGAAATGAACGACAGCGGTTACCGGGACGTGGACGCGGAGCTGAGCACGCGCGAATTCGCTCAAATGCTTTTCCAGGCCGGCATTGATTTGCGAAAAATGCCGGAAGAAGACTTCGATTCACCATTGGGCAGCGCCAGCGGCGCCGGCGTAATCTTCGGTTCCACCGGGGGAGTTTTGGAGGCCGCCCTGCGCACCGTCTACGAGTGGCTAACCGGTGAGGAGCTGCAGCAGGTGGAATTCCCGGAAGTACGCTCCCAGGAATATAAGGATGCGGAAATTCAAATGGGGGATCAGCGAATTAAAGTAGCGGTCGCCCGGGGTACCGGGGAGGCGCGCCGGCTGATCGAAGCGTTATTAAAGGGCGAGAAAGAATATCACTTTGTCGAGATTATGGCCTGCCCCTCCGGGTGCGTCGGCGGCGGCGGCCAGCCGATTTACATCGAAACCAATGACTGGAACGAGCAGGTGGCGCACCGCTCCCGCCGGGCCGGAGGCCTCTTTGAACAGGATCGACAGAAAGAGTGCCGCAAATCCCATGCCAACCCGGCAATAATTAAACTTTACGCAGACTTCCTGGATCACCCCGGCAGTGAAACAGCTCACCGCCTGCTGCACACCGGTTATGTATTCCGAAAGCTGTATGCGCCGGAGCCGCTTCCTAAAAAGGAACACAAGCAAAAGGTGCAGCCGCTGTAACTTAAGTCGTACGTTTATTAAAAAGGAGCTCAAAGCGGGGCAGCTTAAAACGGCGCCGCCGCTGGATTTGATTGAGCGAACTGTCACCGGCCGTAACCACCTGGAGGCGGCGTGTTCGATCCGACAGCCGTTCGAGGAAGCGGGAGAAGCCGCTAACAGCCTGGTCGGAAGCGAAGCGCAGACCCTCGGTATTCACTACCAGGTGAAAACTGTGGCGGGGGAGAAGTCCTTTCAAAGACTTGTTCAACTCCAGGAGTGTCAACCGGCTGACAGCACCTCGCAGGCGCAGGTATAATACCCCTTGTTTATCGGTGAGTGATATTTTCAGCGGCATTTCAACCGCCGGTACTTGCCTGTTATGACCGGGCTTCAGCAACCGGTAGAGCAGGGGTACGGGCTTCGGCTCGAGATTTTGCATTTTCCGAAGAAGCTGGTCATACCACCGGTTCTTTCTTTCAAAATGGCGCACCAACCACCAACCGATCCCCCTGTATATTGAAGAGCCCCAACCGGTAACCGCAATATTCCGAAAGACATGGCGTAATGCATAGAACCGCTTTAACGCCTTGACCGTTTCATTCTGGAGCTGCTCCGGGGTCATCAAGGCCGGCTGGAAAACGGCATGGTGGCCGTCGTATAGTGCCCACTCCCTGGTCAGCAGCCTGCCGGCCGCTTCAAGATGGTCAAACAGAGGTGTCCCCGGCAGAGGGGTAAGGGTCAGGAACTGGACGCTGTCCACCCTGGTCTCCAGGGCAAAATCAACGGTGTCGCGGATAGTCTGCACCGTATCACTGTCGCTGCCGAAAACAAACATCCCGTGCACCCGGATTCCGTACTGGTGGAAACGGCGTACACATAACCGAATGTCTTCCACGGTTTGCTGTTTATTATACCTTTCCAGTGTTTCAGGATTAATCGACTCAAGCCCGATGTAGACGATCCTGGCCCCGGCCCGGCGCATCAACCGGACCAGTTCTTCATCCCGGGCCACTTCCACCCGGACCTGGGCGCCCCACCCTTTGATCCCGATCTGCCGATCAATCATACCGTGCAGCAGTTCCCTGCTGCGCGCGGGATTGGCGGTAAAGTTATCATCACAAAAAAAGACATGCCGGCCGCGGTACGCGGACAGCTCTTTTAAAACACTGTCGGTGCTGCGGAAACGGTAGCGCCGTCCGAACATCGGTGTTACACTGCAGAAGTTACAGTTGAAAGGGCAACCGCGTGAAGTCATCACCGGAATACTGCGCAGCGGTTTCTGCCCGTCAAAAAGGGTCAGGTCAGGAAAGGGCAGTTGGTCCATCTCCACCCGGCAAGCGGCACAGGGATTATGGACCGCTGCACCTTCATGCAAATAGGAGATACCGGGGACGTCAGAGGGCAACTCTCCCGCCTCCAGCGCCCGCACCAGCGGTAAAAAGGTGAGATCAGCTTCGCCGCGGACAACATAGTCGGCGTATTGCAGAGCTTCGTCAGTCATGTACGTGGCGTGGATACCGCCAAGCACCACGGGGATGTTGTGAGAGCGGAGGTAGCCGGCCATCCGGTATGCCTCCCGGCTGGTCGAGGTGGTCGTAGATATGCCGATCAAATCAGCATCGAAAATTCCGGACCAAGGTATGGAACTGCCTGTGCCCATGTAAATACTGACCGAGTAACCGGCGGCTTTCAACTGGGCACCCAATAACGGCAAGCCCAACCTGGGCATGCGCACACTTTTATAAACGTGATCCTCCCTAGACTGCGGCTCAATTAAGATAATGCGTTTCATCTGCATCCCTCCATTTATTGAAGCTCCGGGCTAATACTTAGCATGATACCAGAAACGAGCATTTATGCGAGCTCGGAACTGTTTAAGCTGGAGAGAGCGATCATAACACGCAAAATGAAGAAAAAGGAATAAGCAAATTTTCAACCGCTTATTCCGATTATACATAGAATCCAGAATATTATGTAAAGCCTTAGAAATTAAATTTACTGCTGAACTGACCGATAAGCGGCAACTCTTTTGCATTACCGGATAAAGCATTAATAATACCCATAATTGTGAATACAAGCAGAACGATGTAACCGATAGTGCCGACAATCCAGCCGAGAATCGGGATTATGAAGATAACGGATAACGCGACCCAGGCGAGCAGGAGAACGATTCCCTGCTTGGCATGAAACTGAGCAAAAGGACTATCTTTCTTTGCCAGCAACGGAACCAACACTAACAAACCCAAATACGCCAAAAACGCCATTACCTTGTTTTCCTGGATATCTTCCGGTGTATACACAACGCTAGTTTCCATTATAGTATCTCCTTTCTAAAGGTTAATCTGTCTGTATTATACTAAATTGATTATGGTAATTCAAGCAAAATATAGAGGTTCTTATTTAATACGGGCCTTTACGAGCCAACCCCGTCTAGCGATCTTTTATGTTTTTTTAATGAAGCAGAAGGTATTTGCAACCCCATACTCGAATAATTTGATAGCATAACGCGGTTAAACCTGTGTAAGGAGGTGATTCTTTGTCAGAGTACGTACCGCCGCCACCGCCGGATACAACGGCCACCAGTGTGCCGAATTATCTTGTTTTTGCGATCCTGGTTACCATATTTTGTTGTCTTCCCTTCGGGATTATTGCGATTGTCTTTGCCGCCCAGGTTAACTCGAAGCTGGCTGCAGGGGATATTCAAGGCGCCGAACAAAGTTCGAAAAAAGCAAAGACATGGTGTTGGGTTGCCTTATTCGTTGGTATCGCCTGGATAGTCATCTTCGGTATATTTTCCTTGTTTATGGGAACCCTGCCGTTTTTTCTGGATGGATTTTCAACCTATTAAACGGAGCTTTTGCAAGAGAATTACATACAGGCGCGGTTGTTTACGGGTAGACCAATTGACCATCTGACGGGGTTAGGCTGTTCTACGGGAATACATCCCGGAGAAACACTAATCCCTTTTTTATAATCGACAACTGAGGGGGAAAATACCGGAGCATCGGTTTAATTTACCGGCAGGGCCAGGAGATAATTTGTGGAATGCTTAGTTTAAAGAGGTGATTAAATGGGTTACTTGCTTGCTGTTTCATCAAGCCCGCGGCGCGAAGGCAACAGTGAGTTGCTTTTAAAGTCTTTCACAGAGGGGGCGCAAAAAGCGGGGCAAAGGGTGGAAACAGTCCGTCTCAACGAATTAAATTATCGTCCCTGCCAGGCCTGTGACCGCTGCGCCACCACCGGCAGATGCGTGCTCAAGGACGATATGCAGCGCCTTTATCCGCTGGTTGAATCAGCCGGCGGTATCGTACTGGCCACGCCGGTCTACTTTGGCAGCTTGTCCGCCCAGTTAAAAATGTTAATTGACCGGTTTCAATGCTGGTGGCACGCCAAGTACCGCTTGGAGAAACCGTTCGTGCGCCCGGAGGAAAACCGGCCCGGCTATATAATCTGCACCGGAGCTTTACAAAAAGCGGAGTTCTGTGAAAGCGCCGTGGCGATTATTAAAGTATTTTACCGCAATATCAACTATCAACACTCAGGAACACTGTGCCGGCGGGGCTACGATCAAAAAGGCAGCATTAAAGATGACCCGGTCAACCTGGAAAACGCCTATCAAGCCGGTTTAAGCTTTGGTTCAAAAGATATGCCGCGGTAAGAAACCGTGCGTCAAGGAGGGATTAGGCTTTGTTAAATGATTTTACTAACGAACCGTTTGTGAATTTTTCCGTGCAGGCCAACCGTGAAGCTATGGAGAAAGCGATTACCGCGGCCGAGCAAGCCGTCGCCTTCGATTACCCGCTGGTGATCAACGGCGAGAGCATCTTCACCGAAAATAAAATTTCATCCTTAAACCCATCGCGGATTGAACAGGTCGTCGGCCGTATCGCTGCGGGAGATCAAGAGTTGGCGGAAAAAGCGATGCAGGCTGCCCTGGACGCCTTTGACAGCTGGAGCCGGCTGGCCCCGGAGGAAAGGGCCCGCTACCTGTTTAAAGCAGCCGCGATCATACGGCGGCGCAAGTTTGCACTGGCGGCGGCTATGATCCTTGAGGTAGGGAAAAACTGGGCTGAAGCTGATGCGGATGTGGCCGAGGCGATCGATTTCCTGGAGTTTTACGGCCGGGAAGCACTGCGCCTGGCCGAACGCCAGCCTCTGACCCGGTTGGTTGGAGAAGACAACGAGCTTTACTATATCCCGCTCGGGGTGGGAGTGATCATCTCTCCCTGGAACTTCCCCCTGGCTATCCTAGCCGGCATGGCTGCAGGCCCGCTGGTCATGGGTAATACCGTGATCATGAAGCCGGCCAGCAACGCCCCGGTGATCGCCTCCAAGTTCATGGAAATTATGCAGGAAGCCGGTTTGCCGCCGGGCGTGATGAATCTGCTGCCCGGCAGCGGCGCGGCAGTGGGCGATTACCTGGTCCGGCACCCCAAAACCCGTTTTATCAACTTCACCGGCTCACGGGAAGTGGGTTTAAAAATCGCCGAGCAGGGCGGTAAAATCAGCGCCGGCCAGATCTGGATCAAGCGGGTCAGTGCAGAGATGGGCGGTAAAGACGCCATTATCGTGGATCGGGAAGCAGATCTTGAAGCGGCGGTGGACGGTATCATCACTTCGGCATTCGGTTTTCAAGGGCAGAAGTGCTCCGCCTGTTCGCGGGCGATTATTGACAAAGCAGTCTACGACCAGGTAGCCGAAGGCGTGGTGGCCAGGACAAAACAGATCGTCGTCGGCCCGGTGAAGGATTTCGGCAATTACCTGGGACCGGTGATCGATCAGGCGGCCATGGATAAAATCCTCGGCTATATTAAGATCGGCAAACAGGAAGGAAAGCTGCTCTGCGGCGGTAATAGGGCCCGGGAAGACGGTTACTTTGTGGAACCGACCGTATTCGGCGCAGTCAGCCCCAAAGCGCGCATCGCCCGCGAAGAAATCTTCGGTCCGGTGCTGGCGCTGATTAAAGCAGAACATTTTGATGAAGCCCTGTTAATCGCCAACGATACTGAGTACGGCCTAACCGGGGCTGTCTACTCGGGCAACCGGGCTAAGCTGGAGCAAGCGCGCCGGGAGTTCTTCGTCGGCAACCTTTATTTCAACCGGAAATGCACCGGCGCCATGGTGGGAGCCCAGCCCTTCGGCGGGTACAATATGTCCGGCACCTGTGCTAAAGCCGGCGGCAGGGACTACCTGCTTCTCTTCTCCCAGGCGAAGTTGGTAGCGGAAAAAATGTAAAAAAAGGTAGCCAAATAGCTAGCGGTGCCGGGCACCGCTAGCTATTTTTCCAATACCGACAACCCCTTAAACAGCCACCAGCCCCGGTAGTCTACCACTAGCTTTTTCCCCGCCAGTTCATCTTTGACGTAAAAGACAAGCCCGTCCAGTTCAACCTTCGAGTAGCCTTCCTTTTGCTTCGGTTCTCCTGCTTTCACGGCAGTTGTCACTGAGCAGCCTGCTCAGCCGCTGTGATAAAGGCGGTAAATGGTATAACTGCCCGCTTGTTTGGCCAGATAATCTCTGGCGCGCTCGGCGACCTCAACCTGAATCAACCTGACACCTTCTTTCTCAAAATGATATTATGTTTACAAAAAGAGCTATCCAAAACCAGTCGGCCCTGGGCTATCCTTTCAGCATCTCTTCCGCCACCCTGACGATATTGTCCGCACTGAAGCCCATCTTCTCCATCAGCAGCTCTCCCGGCGCCGATTGGCCGAAACCGGCCATTCCGATCACTCTACCGCGCGGACCGGTAAAGCGTTCCCAGCCCATGGGCAGCGCCGCTTCAATAGCCAGCCGGTTTTCCACCGGCGCCGGCAGCACCACTTCGCGGTAAGCCTGATCCTGCTCCAGGAACAGTTCCCAACTCGGCAGGCTGACCAGGCGGACACTGAGCCCCTTTGCTTCCAGCCTTTGCTGCGCCTCCAGGGCCGGGGAGACTTCCGATCCGCTGGCGATAAGGATTAAATCCAACCGCGCTGCTTTTTCCCGTTTGAGCACGTAACCGCCTTTCAACGCCTCCCTGCCTGTCCCGGCAAGCTGCGGCAGGTTCTGGCGCGACAGGATCAACGCCGTCGGGCCGCCGGTGCGGCGCAAGGCGTGCAGCCAGGCTGCCGCCGTTTCCCGGCCGTCGGCGGGACGCAAAACATGCAGGTTCGGGATTGAACGCAAGTTGGCCAGATGCTCGACCGGCTGGTGGGTGGGGCCGTCCTCACCTACGGCGATACTGTCATGGGTAAACACATAGATCACCGGCAGGCCCATTAAAGCGGCGAGCCGCACGGCCGGTTTCATATAGTCGAAAAAAACCAGGAAGGTGGAGCCGAAACAACGGAAGCCGCCGTGCAGGGTAATCCCCGCCAGCAGCGCCGCCATGGCGTGCTCGCGCACCCCGAAATTGATATTGTTGCCGGCGCGGTTTTCAGCCTGGAATTCACCTAAGCCTTTCAGGTATGTTTTAGTGGAAGCGTTCAGATCCGCGGAGCCGCCGATTAGGTTCGGCATATGCCGGGCCAGGACTTGCAGTACCTGGCCTGACGCGGCGCGGGTGGCTGCCGGTTTATCCGCAAACTGCCAGAGCGCGGCGTCTTCCGCCAGCTCCCGCGGCGGCTTGTCCGAATGCCAGGCTTCCCAGCGAGACACCTGGTCCGGGTGCTCTTTCCGGTATGCGGCAAAGAGGGTATCCCACCCGGCTTTTTGCCGGTTTAAGCCGGCCAGCAGCTCTTTGAAATGTGCCCTTACCTCGGCGGGCACATGAAAGTCGGGCTCCAGGGGCCAACCGAGGTGTTCCTTGGCCGTCCGGATCTCTGCCGCACCCAGGGGAGCGCCGTGAGTGTCCGCCTGGCCCTGCTTGTTGGGTGAACCGTAACCGATGATCGTGCGGACCATAATCAGGCTGGGCCGGTTCTCTTCCAACCGCGCCGCGGATATAGCCCGGGCCACCGCTTCCAGGTCATTGCCGTCGGCCACCGGCAGCACCTGCCAGCCGTATGCGGCAAACCGCTGCCCCACATCTTCCGTGAATGTAATCGCCGTACTGCCGTCAATCGTGATCTGGTTGTCATCGTAGAGACAGATCAACTTGCCCAGCTTGAGGTGTCCGGCCAGGGAGGCGGCCTCGGCGGTCACTCCTTCCATCATGCAGCCGTCTCCGGCATAAACATATGTATAATGGTCCACTACGGGAAAACCGGGCCGGTTAAATTCGGCCGCCAGGCGTCTTTCCGCAATCGCCATCCCGACCGCGTTGGCAAATCCCTGGCCCAGCGGACCGGTGGTGGTCTCCACTCCGGCAGTATGGCCGTATTCCGGGTGCCCCGGAGTCTTGCTACCCCACTGCCGGAAATTTTGTATCTCCTCCAGGGAAAGGTCGTAACCGGTCAGGTGAAGCAGCGCGTAAAGCAGCATTGAACCGTGGCCGGCGGAGAGGATAAACCGGTCCCGGTCCGGCCAGCCCGGCTCAGTGGGACAGTGTTTTAAAAAACGGGTCCAAAGCGTATATGCCGCGGCCGCCCCGCCCATCGGCAGGCCGGGATGGCCCGAATTCGCTTTTTCGATCGCGTCCACCGCCAGAAAACGGATCGTATTAACGGCAAGCTCGTCAACTTTTAGCATAATTATTGCTTCTCCTTTCAAATCACAGCACGGTCCACTTCTCTTTTATTTTAAACAAAAACCGCGGTGCTGAACAGCCCCGCGGTGAATATTTCTGCAACAGCTCTTCCTTCTAATCGGCCTGCTCTTGCAGTTTATGCAGCAGGCCTGTAATTTTCTCTCGTTGCCTCCCCGTCAACTGCCGGTCCACCCGGAAACTGAGCTCCAGGATGTCCCCTTCCACGGCCTCCGGAGGCAGCAGCTCTTGCGGAACGGGTACACTGATCCCGCTTTCGCCAAAAAGTAAGACCGCAACCGGCCCTTCAAAACGATCGATCACAACCCGCATCATTAATCGGCGTCTCCTTTACGGCCGCCCCGTGTGGACGGTATAGGTATTCCCATCCGTAATCATCATGACGGTGCCGTGCTCAAAAGTACTGTAGATCAGCGCACCGGTTTCGGCTAAATATTGCACTGTTTCCTGATGCGGCACCCCGTATTGATTGTCACCGTAGCAGATCACCGCCACGGCGGGCTTAACCGCGTCCAAAAACAGAGAATCGCTGCTGGACCTGCTGCCATGATGCGCTACTTTTAAGACAGTGCTGCGGATGCGGCCTTCCCGCTCAAGTATGGCCCGTTCGGCGGCTTGCTCAACGTCGCCCGTCATCAGAAAACTGACCCGGCCGAAGGTGAGGCGAAGCACAACAGAGCAGTTGTTTAAGCCGTCATCCGGCTGCGGCGCAACGGGATGAAGCAGCGACAGCACGGCGCCGCCTCCCAGATCCCTGCTCAGGCCGGCCCGCGCCGTTGTGAAACGGATATTTTTTTCGTCAATCAACGCCAGGTATTTTTCAAAGGTCTGGGTGGTATGCGCGACTGCCGGGTCCATAACCTCGTCCACCGGCATCTTATCCAGGACCTCCAGCAGCCCCCCGATATGATCGTCGTGCGGGTGAGTGGAGACAACCAGGTCCAGCCGGTTCACACCGCATTGATGCAAATAACTCGCCAAATCGACCCCAGCGCCGCGCGGCCCCCCGTCAATGAGCACATTCTGCGCCGGGGCCTGTATCAGGATAGCGTCGCCCTGGCCCACATCAATGAAGTGCACAGCCAACTCACCGGCCGCGGGAGTAACAGCGCGGCCGGCCCACCAATCACTCAAGCCTGTTTGGCCGGCAAACAGGGTCAGCATGGTCAGAATAACGAGCAGTAATAAAACGCCGGTAACCTTAACCGGCAACCGTCTTTTCCGAGAAGCCACCGTCTTATCACAACCGTTTCCGCAGATCTACAATGATACCGCCCTGTTCGAGCGAAGTCTATGGGCTCTGTATAGTATATGTTCCAGTACCAGGACGTCTACATAAAACCACTATTCTACATATTCAATAATAGTCCCTTTTTTAGAGATTCTTTACGGTTTGCTACATTTTCCTTCCGGTACATAAAAAATAAAGGCTATTTGAGCCTTTATTTTCTATGGTGGGGACGAGAGGATTTGAACCTCCGACCTCTTGAATGTGAGTCAAGCGCTCTCCCCCTGAGCCACGTCCCCGTATTGATTTGCTCTAATTAATATAAACAATTAGGCACCCGATGTCAACCCAACCGGAGGAGATGAAACCAACCGTTTATTATAACCGCTTTTATTCCAGTGGCCTGGGGATCCGAACAGAGCACCGCTCGATCAAAATTAAGCATACCCTAAGCGCCGCTGGAAATATACAAAACGCCAAGAAGGAAGGAACACTAATATTACTGTTGAAATAGATGTCATGATCCTGTAACGCCGGTTTTTTAGGAGGAATTATTCTGATTATCAGCGCCAGCCGCCGGACGGATATACCGGCTTTTTACGCTCGCTGGTTCATGGAGCGAGTCAGGGACGGTTACTGTGAAACGGTAAACCCGTTTAACCCGCTGCAGCGCGGCAGGGTATCCCTCTTGCCGGAAGACGTTGCTGTGATCGTCTTCTGGAGTAAAGATCCCCGGCCGCTGCTGCCCTATCTTAAAGAGCTGGAGGCGGCAGGGTACCACTTCTGCTTTCAGTTCACCTTAACCGGTTACGGGCCGCGGCTGGAGAAATACGGCCCTACACTGGAAACAGCGGTACGCACTTTCCAAAACATGGCGGAGCTGCTGGGACCGGACCGGATGGCGTGGCGTTACGATCCGATCCTCTTCAGCGATCACACAGGCTTATGCTACCATCAGGCACAATTTTCACGTTTGGCCGAACTGCTGCGCGGCTGCACCGGCCGGGTTACGATCAGCTTTTTCGATGATTACCGCGGGGCGCTGGCCTCGCTGACGCGCGGCGGCATCCGGGCGCTGCCAAACCCGGCGGGGCAGGAACTGGCCGGTTTGGCAGAGCACCTGGCCTGCAGCGCCCGGAAAAACAACCTTGAAATCTACAGCTGTGCCGAGAAACCGAACCTTAAGCCATTCGGGATTAACCCCGGGCGCTGTATTGACCCCGCTTGGCTGGGGAGATTGTTCAATATCAACCTCCCCGCGAGGAAGGATAAGGGACAGCGCCCCCTGTGCGGTTGTGCGCCCAGTAAAGATATCGGCAGGTACGGCACCTGTCGGCACGGCTGCCTCTACTGCTACGCCGGCAAATCAGCTTGGCGCCGTCTCACTCGATCAGCTCACCGTTAGCAAACGTGCCGCTTAACACTGTGCCGCCGGCAAGCAAGAGAGTGCCGCATTTATCTTGATCGTTGAAAGTGAAGCAAAGAACACCGTCCCCGAAGGATAAAACGCGGTAGCCGCCCTCCCCATCTCTGGTTACAGCCGCTTTTTCACCGATCTAGGCATCAAAGTTTGCCGGCGCGCAGCTGAAACGGCCATCCTTGACCGCTTCCATAACCGTACGGCCGCCGCCCATGTAGACACCGTTCCCAAACGTGAAGTAGTACTGCAGCGGCTGATAAGCCCGGGTTTCCGTTCGTACCGCTTCACCGGTTTCCGAAACAGAGCCGCACAATACAATAAAATGAGGTTTTTATTCTTCCCGGGCGATAGTCAGCGAACCGTTTTCCCCAGCAACTTCCGCAGAAGCTTCTTTGCCTCGTTGGCGTTGCTGTACTCGAAAATCAACTTAATTTTTTCGCTGGCGGTTTTGATGTACATCTCATCCTTGTTCTGAAAGTTATTCTCATCATCATTAATGCCGCGCCTTTTGCGACATCATTTACACTCCTTCTCGTCGATTAGCGCAGAGCTGTGGTTACTCTCCTTGGCCGTTCACCTCGATTCAATTAGAATTCCTTGTTTATATAAATTCGTGCTGATATCAATATAGAAACAAACAGTATAACCAAAATCAGCAGTATAAATCCCGCTCTCAACAGTGTCTCGGATTGGTTGGCAATGAAACCTTGCAGCTGTTTAACCGGGGCATATTCCCGGTTTTTATAGATAGCCTCCGCCAGTATATTGCCGCCGAAAAAGAATACAAAAAATAAAATGAAGTTGATCATTCTTGAATTGACATAGCCCCACTTAAAGAATACCGGCAGATAGACACTATTCATCAAGGTGACGGCAAAGAACGCCCCAATCATGCCCTCCCAACTGAGGGGATATACCTGTACCGGTAATTGCGCCAAATTGATCAACCCGGTGACGATCAGGTAATAGACAATGCCGATGATAAAAAACATATACACCGAGAGGTACCTGGCCGCGACTATCTCGATCCTGTTAACCGGCATACTGTTAAAAACAACATCCACCTTACTCTTGTCTGCATAAGCGCAGGCGTTTCCAATGAGCATATAGGTCACCGCAATCATGGCCGCGGTAAATATGGCCGTACCGGCCAAGAGGCCCGGGGTGGCGATATTTTGAAAGATTAGCAGCATCACGGCAATATAGATACCGCTCAGCAGGATGCTTTTCCTCATGACAAGCAGATCTTGCAAAACTATGCTAAACATTTTGCGGCCTCCTTGTGAAGTAGAGCATAATCTCTTCCAGGGAAGGTTTTTCTATAACAACGCTGTCCCTGAACAGTCGCTTCACCGCTTCCTTGTTCTTGATCAACCCTTCAAACCCGAACCTGTTTTCCCTCACCCCGACCAGGTGGTCCTTGAAATCAGTGTTAAGCAGTTCCCTGGCCCCTTTTACCAGGCCGAAATTATCAAGAATATCGTCTTTGGCGGCTGTAAACTCAATCCTGCCGTTATTGATAAATGTTATATAATCGGCTGTTCTATCCAGGTCCGAAGTGATATGAGTTGAGAAAAAAACGCCCTTCTCCTCATCCTGCATGGTATCGGAGAGAATCTCCAGCAACTCGCTGCGGATAACCGGGTCCAGGCCGGAAGTCGGCTCATCCATGATCAGAAGTTCGGCATGGTGCGACAGGGCTATTGCCAGAGAAAATTTCATTTTCATGCCCTTGGATAGCTCTTTGATTTTCTTGCGCGCGGGCAGGGCGAAGTCATGCAGGTATTTTTCGAAAGCACTGTCATCCCAGTTATCGTAAAAAGGCGTAATGATTCTTTTCATTTCGCTAATGGTAAGTTCTTCACAATAATAATTCTCATCGTAAACAAATCCGATCCTGTTCTTGATCTCTTTTTCATGCCTGATATGATCCAGCCCGAAAACCGAAATTGATCCGCTGTCTTTTTTTAATAAATTCATGATCATTTTAATAGTAGTACTTTTCCCCGAGCCGTTCGGACCGATAAAACCCATGATGTAGCCCCGTTCCAGGGAAAAACTTACATCTTCCAGGGTGAAATCTTTAAATACTTTTTTCAGGTTGCGCACTTCCAGGATGAGAGACATGATTAAACCTCCTCGTACAATATCTTCAGCATGCTGCGCATGTCATCATAGCCCAGTTCAATTGACTTGGCCGCATCAACAGCTTCGCTTAGTTTTTCTTCCACTATTTTTAAACGCATCTCCCGGAACAGTTCTTTATCCTGCGCCGCGATAAAAGTTCCTTTCCCGGGAACCGTGACAATGTAACTCTCTCTTTCAAGCTCTTCGTAAGCCCTCTTGGTGGTAATTACGCTGATCTGCAACTCCCTGGCCAGCGTCCTGATGGAAGGCAACAGCTCACCTTCAGCGACATCGCCCCGTATAATCATGTTCTTAAACTGTTTTACTATTTGCCTGTAAATCGGGTCATCGGAAGTATTGGCAATAATTATATCCACATAAACACCTCAACTTCTCCTGATAATAATATTGTGCATATACATTATGCACACTATAGACACTTTTGTCAACACTGTATTCAGCGATAAATTCAACCTGTTTTAATCATAGACTATGAAGCGTTGACCGTCGATTACCGAATCCACTACTTCGTTACCCCGATCGGGAAGCAGGCATGCATATACATCACATTTTCCTTACTTTGACACTTCATTCCTTAAGAACCCTGATCATTGCCGGCCTGAGGTTATAGGCAATCCTGATAACCCGGCCGGGCTTTATTACTAATCGATATTTCAAGTCAAAAATTTTTTTATATATAATCACGGTATATAATCACACAAAATACTCTAAAACTTAACCGAGGAGGGCATGTATGCGAGACAAACTATGGATTGTAGTGGCAGGAGCCGTGGTCGGGTTGTTGGCCGTAGTGCTGGTGGCTAACGGTAACCCCGCCAACATGGGTTTTTGTATCGCCTGTTTTGTGCGGGATATCGCCGGCGGGCTAGGGCTGCACCGGGCCGGAGTGGTGCAGTATTTACGGCCGGAAATAATGGGACTGGTCCTGGGCGCCTTCGTGGTATCCCTGATTACCGGGGATTTTAAAGCCACCGCCGGATCCAGCCCGGTGCTGCGCTTCATCCTGGGGATGCTGATGATGTCCGGGGCCCTGATTTTCCTGGGATGCCCGTTGCGTATGCTCCTACGGCTGGCCGGGGGTGACTGGAACGCCCTGGCGGCTCTGCCCGGCTATGTGCTGGGAGTTTGGGCAGGCACCCTGTTTTTAAAGAAAGGATTCACCCTGGGGCGGAGCCAGGCCCAACCGGCTCTGAATGGTTACGCCGCTCCATTTCTGGCCCTGTTCCTGCTGGCATTATTGGTCACCGTCCCCGCTTTCATTTTCTTCAGCGCCGAGGGCCCCGGTTCAATGTACGCTCCCCTGATCGTCGCTCTGGGGGCCGGCCTGCTGGTAGGCATCTTGGCCCAGCGGACCCGCCTCTGCACTATGGGTGCTATTCGGGACTTGATCTTGTTTAAAGACTACCACCTTTTCCTCGGATTTGCCGCTATTTTCGTGGTAGCCCTGATCGGAAATCTAATTACCGGGATGTTCAACCCTGGCTTTGCAGGAATGCCGGTAGCCCACACCGACGGCCTGTGGAACTTTCTCGGGATGACCGTGGTCGGCCTGGCTGCTGTCCTGGCGGGCGGGTGCCCGCTGCGCCAGTTGATCTTAAGCGGTGAAGGCCAGGGCGACGCTCTGCTGACTGTCTTTGGGATGATCGCCGGGGCCGCTTTCATGCATAATTTCGGCCTGGCCGCCAGCCCTGCCGGTGTCGCTCCCACCGGCCAGTGGACTACTGTGATCGCCCTGGCCCTGCTGATAATCATCGGCACCGGTGTGATCACTGCCCGGAAAACAAAGCCTTCCCAACCGGGTGCCGGCCTCCAGGCCTGACCGGTTGCGTAAAAAAGGCGTCAGACACCGGTCTTCACCGGTTGACTATTGCCGTTGATCGGCTAAAATAATACAGAACAAGGAGGCCTTTCATTTGTCTCGCGTAGTGGATTGCAGGGGGCTCGCCTGCCCCGAACCGGTCTTGTTGGCCCGGCAGGCTTTGCAGGAGGCGGGCGGCGGCAGCGTTATGGTCCTGGTCAGCAGCAGCGTGGCCCGGGACAACGTCACCCGCGCCGCCAGGCAGATGGGTTGGACATCCGCCGTGGAAGAAGACGGGGTAGGATTTCGGCTGAAATTGGAGAGAATTAACTGAAGATCGCCATATCACGCCGGGCTGGGGCCTCAGCATCGAGATCTCAGCCCCTTTTCAAATGATAAGGAGCAGCCATGGCCGTTTATGATTAACTCACCTTTCCGATTACCTACTTTTTGCATAAGGATATAGATATATCCTTGATGGATTTTCAGAAGTAGATACGTGAACTTCCCGCGGTGGACCGCCTGTTGCGGGAGCCGCCCCTGCAGGAGTTGCTGAGTACGGTGCCGCGGCGGGTGATCCTGGCGGCGTCTCAGGAAACAGTTGACCGCTACCGCCGTACCATCCAGCAGGCCACCGCTCAGGGCCGCCAGCCTAAGAAAATAGACTTATCTCCGGAAACCTTGGCCCGGGAAGCGGCGCTGTCAGCCCAAAGGCGGTTCAGCCCCAGCTTGCGCCCGGTGATTAACGCCACCGGGATCTTCTTGCATACCAACCTGGGGCGGGTGCCCCTGGCTGCGGCGTGATGTCCAACAATTATCATGGCTTTACGTATGTAGACAGTTTGCTTACGAAATAGGAGAGGTATGTGGCGAAGAAGAGATGGGCGATATAAAAGGCCAGAACGGATAGCGGTTCTCCCCGAACATACTGGCCGACCTCCATCACTCTCATCACAAACCCCCCGGCCAACAACCACAATCCGCTAATAACAATAATAGCCTTTACCCAAAGGTTGTTCCAGCCTGTTTTCTCCAGTATGATCAAGTAGATAAAAGCGTAAGTTCCCCCGACCACAAGGCTCCAAGTAAAGCCCATGATTTTATGCAGCAGCGTGTAGTTGTCGATGGTTAAAAAAAACTCAACAGATAACTGAGGCATATTTATGGTTTGACCGCTTATAAACAAGTTTATCAGGTAAAGAGTCAGGTTGGCCAGTATAGCTGCCGCTGTTCCGGAGATAGCTGCTTTAAGCAACAGATCTTCCTTATACAAATGACTGCACCGCCTTATTCCGATTCCCTTTAGTATCTGTATTTGCGGATATATGTATGAGTTTAGTTTAAAGAGCCTTGTATCCCAATTAGCCATGAGCCGATAGCGTCGGAAGAGAGTCCGGTTCGTCTCTTCGTCGAATGGTTAGCGGACCGGCTGTATAAGGGGGGATAACCGTCGCCCGGCCCTACTTAAACGAGAAAGGCCTAACTCTACTAGAAAGTAAGAGTTTAATAGTGGTATGTTGGGTAGCTCTTTCCGGAGTACATCGCTGAATATATCGTGGTATTTATGGCGATTTTTTTCTGTTAAGGCAGGACTTTTTCTGATCATGCAGAACTATGTAGTATGGTAACACAAAAAGCTATATGGGTAGCACTTTTTTTGGGTCAATTAGTAACACGAATTATTAAATTAGTAGCACAATTAATCTGTGCGTCAAACTGTTGCCTGGTTAATCTTTCAACTTTCAAGGAGTGAAACAACATGGATTTTCGTGAAATAATCTCCAAAATAGATCAAGAGGATGTTTACTTTATTCAAGAAGAGGTGCCGGTTCAATATGACAACACCCAGCAGACCCCGCTCGGCTTTCAGTGGCGGGGCAATCACCATGAAGTATTAAAACCACTGCATCTGTTTAAAAGCGCCCAGGGGCATATGCAGCACCTTCTCCTGACCAACCGGGGCGTGTTTTGTCTTTCTTTGGAGCGCGAGAATCAGACCAAAGCCGTGAGCAGGTGCAGGTGGATTTTGAAGTACAGGGTTGATGGCGAGGATTCCCAAGGTGCAGATTCTAATGATAAATGTACAGAGGATAACAGCGCCCGAAATAAAGCAGCATTTCCCCGGGGGACGAGTAAAATGGCTATAGTCCCGGTAAAGCTGGCCAACGTGGTTTACTACCACGGGCACCTTTGTCCCGAGCTGGCCGTGGGCTACCGGGCCGCTTTGGTTGCCGAAAGAGAAGTGGGCCTTTCCCGGGAAAACGCATCGGAATTCTATGTTCTGGCGGAGAATATGAGTTCAGCCATTGAAGCGCTTCAGCTTCTGACCGGCTGCACCATCGGCAATCAAAACTTTTTTGCCTATGACCTGGGAAAACATGTTTATTATTTTGGGCGGACAAACGCCAACCATGAGCCGGAAGAAGTGTTGCGGTTGGCCCTGGTGAGCCGCGCGGTTGACCTGGGGTTGACCGGGGAGCTGGACAACAAGATTTTCGCCGGCCAGGGAACTGAAACTGAACTGGAGCAATATCGTCAGGCTGTAGATACGGCTGTCTCGGCAATTTTGGAGCTTCCAGAGGAGCAACTTTTTATAAAAAAAAAGGTGACATTGCAGCCGCCGCGCTCTTCCGGGCGGTTTAGTTATACCGCGTGTTCTCGATGCGGCGAAATAGTATCTTTGGAAAAAAGCCTTCCAGGTAAGGAAGGCCTCTACTGCCGGGTTTGTGCGGCCAAAGTCGATTGAGTTAAAGATACAGCAATCTACAAAATAGACCCCTGGAGTAAGGGTCTCGCAAGGAAGGTTATCCGTGTTTTCAACGCCTGCCTTAAAAGTCCATAATCTTTCCACTCACTTTTACACCCGTCAAGGTGTCGTCAAGGCTGTAGACGGTGTCAGTTTGACGGTGGAGGCGGGTCACACCCTGGGTTTGGTCGGAGAAAGCGGCTGCGGCAAAAGCGTTACGGCCTTCTCGATCCTCGGCCTGGTCAAACCGCCCGGGAGAATAAATTCCGGAGAAGTTTGGTTAAACGGACGCGACTTGCTGAAAACCGCGCCGCGGGAGTTGCGGCGGCTAAGGGGGCGGGAAATTGCGCTGGTTTTCCAGGATCCGCTGACTTCTCTGAACCCGGTGTTGAGCGTCGGCCTGCAGTTGGTGGAAACCGTTCTCTCCCATGAAAAGGTGACCCCCGGGGAAGCTAAGAAAAGGGCCGCGTCGCAGCTGCGCCGTATGGGACTCCCCGATCCGGATAGGCTCATGCGCTGCTACCCCTTGGAACTTTCCGGAGGGATGTGCCAGCGGGTGCTGCTGGCCATGGCGCTCTTGCTGCACCCCAAAGTATTAATTTTAGATGAACCGACGACCGCTCTGGATACTACTGTACAGGCCCAAATCCTGTCGGAGTTGAAACGGTTGCAGGAAGAGCTGAAAATGGCCGTTATCCTCATTACCCACGACATGGGGGTAATCGCGGCGATGGCCGATTCAGTGGCGGTAATGTACGCCGGCTCCATCGTAGAGTGCGCGCCGGTAGCGGAACTCTTTGACCGCCCGGCCCATCCGTACACCCGGGCTTTACTTCGTTCCATCCCCCGTTTTGGCCAGGAGGCGCTGGTGCCCATCGAAGGCCAGCCGCCGTCCCTTCTCAATCTCCCCGATGAATGTGCTTTTCTGCCCCGCTGCCCGGAGGCTGTCACGGCATGTCGGAGTATAAGGCCTGTATTAACTGCAGTTGGTGCCGGGTATACGGCTGCTTGCCACCAGGCCCTCAAGTCTGCCTTGGGGGAGGTGTCAAAAAAACGATGAGTCTCTTGGAAGTAAAGGAACTGGTCAAACATTATGAAGGAAGAGGTTCCTTTGTTGAATGCAGGCGGGCAAAGGTGCGAGCCGTAGACGGCATCTCTTTAACGTTGGAACGGGGCGAAGTGCTGGGTTTGGTGGGGGAAAGCGGCTGCGGCAAGAGCACTTTTGCCCGGCTGGTGACACGGTTGGAAGAGAAAACTGCGGGAGAAATTTACTTTGACGGGCAAGAAATTAGCGGCTGCACGGGAAGGAAGCTGCGCCGGCTGCGCCGGCACTTCCAGATTATCTTTCAGGATTCGGCCTCATCCCTTAACCCGCGCTGGAAAGCGGGCGCGATTATAGAGGAACCCCTGGTTAACTACGGTGTGTCCCGGGAGAAACGCCGCGCGCGGGTGTTGGAGCTGATGAACCTGGTTGGAATGGAACCGGGAGACGCTGACAAATACCCGCATGAATTCAGCGGGGGGCAGCGCCAGCGTATCAATATCGCCCGGGCCCTGGCCCTGGAGCCGGCTTTGCTGGTCTGTGACGAACCGGTTTCCAGCCTTGATGTTTCCATCCGCGCACAGGTGCTGAATCTGTTGCGGGCATTAAAAGAAAGGCTCAATCTTTCCTATCTTTTCATATCTCACGACCTTGCGGCGGTAAACTGTCTCGCTGCCCGGGTGGCGGTGATGTACCTGGGCCAAATCGTGGAGATTATACCGGTAAAAAATTTGCATATACAAGGCAGCCACCTCTATACGCGGGCGCTGGTAGAAGCGGTGCCGGAACCAAACCCGCGGCGAAGAGCAGTATTGAAAACGGTGATACAGGGGGAGCCGCCTGATCCCTCCAAGCCTCCCCGGGGCTGCCGTTTTCATCCGCGCTGTCCCAATGCAAC
>JBFMGD010000007.1:52598-88333 GCA_040751775.1 Bacillota bacterium
GAATATGCCGGTACACAGAACCTGTTTTAAAGGAGGTGGGAGAAAAACACTTTGCCGCGTGCCATTTACTGTAAAGGAAAGATGAAAGGGGTGTAGTCTTTGCACGGAAAAAAAG
Organism: Bacillota bacterium; assembly: GCA_040751775.1. GTDB lineage: Bacteria > Bacillota > Dethiobacteria > DTU022 > DTU022 > JBFMGD01. Next base: position 52,714 of record JBFMGD010000007.1, read on the forward strand.
ATATCTTGCTTCTGGCAACCTACGGCATGGAAATCGTGGAGTGTGGCGGAACCCTGGCCAAGCATGCTCAGGCCGGCGGAAAGGTAGAAGCGTCCGTCTCACTGGTGAGGGTGGAAAACAGAGAGCAGGTGCAAAAGGCCGCTGCGTTATTAGGGGTTAAAGTTAATTTTCTGGACTTTGCCAGCGGGGAGGTTCAAGCCGATACGGCCTCCAAAAGTAAGGTTGTGCGCCTGATCAGAGAGGCTCGCCCGGAGATCGTAATCACCCAAGACCCGGAACATTCTTTTCTCGACCTGGATCCCGACCGGCGGGAGGCAATGATCCTTTATCTCGAGGCGATCAGTTTGGCCGCCAGAGACTGGAGAATTGAAGAATGCGGTGGGTTTAACCCTCACCTGGTGAAAAGCCTTTACTTTATGACCCCAAAGCAGCCGAACTGTGTTGTCGATATTACCGATATTTTTCCACTCAAGGAGCAAGCGATGGCCGAACTATCCAGTCAGCTGGCGTTTAGCGCGGCAGTCCTGGGGAAAATGGTGCCTGAGAGCGCCATGCGCGCTTTGTTGAGGGACTACGAACAAGTTAAAGACGTGCCGGTAGAACTGGGGCAAGCCTTGCATCGGGAGATGGACCGCGCTTTTCATCTTTACCACGGCATGATCAGCCACACCAGCTTTGCGCTGGCTGAACCGTTCCGCCGCGCCGGCCGGTTTGAACTGGCTTACCTATTATAATTGCCGGCTGTCATTCTAAGGTTCAGACATTGATAAGAGGAGGTAAGGAAAATGACTGGTAAGAAAACGATGAAAGGGAAAGCCGCCAACTGCCCCGCAGGCAAAAGCAGGTGGACCGGAATACTGTTGCCGGTCCTGTTTGCGGTTGTCCTGTTGACAGCGGTGTCTTGCTCGCCGGCAACCGCGCCGGCAGACGATCAAGGCCCGATCAATGTCCGCCTGGCCATAGCCCGGGACGAGGGTTCGCTGAACCCGTATACCTATGTGAGCGGCTATCCCGGTCACAACCTGCTGCTGCTGATTTACGACACTTTGTTCCAATTGGATGAGCAAAACGTCCCGCAACCCTGGTTGGTAAAAAGCTATCAGTCCGATGCAGACGGGCTGGTCTGGTCCTTTACCCTGCACGAAGGGGTAACCTGGCATGACGGGGCGCCCTTGACCGCGGAGGACGTGAAATTCAGTTACGAATTCTACCGGGAACACAACCATGGCCGGTGGACCAAGGCGGTGGCCGCGGTAGAGTCCATTGAAGTTCAAGATGAACTCAACTTTACCGTGAAGCTGAGCGCGCCTGTGCCTGCCTTTCTGATGAACCCTCTGGCCGACGTGCCCATCATCCCCGGTCATATCTGGCAGGACGTTACTGACCCCGATAATTTTACGGACAATACCGGCAGTGGACCATACCGGGTGGTCAGCCACGAACCGGACCGCACCTATAAGCTGGAAGCCAATACGGAGTACTTCCTGGGCAAACCGGCAGTGGATGAAATCGGCATCGTGATCATTGAAGACCAGACAGCTACTTTTACCGCACTGCGGGTAGGGGATATCGATATAGCCGCCCGGAGCCTGCTCCCGGAGCTGGTTGAAGAATTTTCCGGCTCCCCCGATGTTAAAGTGTTGGCAGGGCCCGGTTTTGTCAGCACCCTGCTGCAGATAAACAACGAGCGCGAACCTTTTGACGACCCGCGGGTTCGCCTGGCCATTGCCAGGGCCATAGACTTGGACGACCTGGTGGAGACCGTATTACTCGGCTACGGAACCGCCGGTAATCCCGGCTATATTCACCCGGCGCTGCCCGGCTACAAAACCGGCCTTCAACATATCACAGACTTGGCCCAGGCCCGCACTCTTCTGGAAGAGGCCGGGTTTGCCGGCTCTTACGGCAACAAAGAATTTGAGCTGCTGATTCGCTCCAACGACCCGTTGCGGGTCCGCACCGCTGAAATAATCGCAGAAAGTTTGGCGGCCATCGGCATGAATGTAAAAGTTAAAGCTTTGGATTCCAGCACCGTGGACAGCCTGGTCTGGCCTGATTTTGATGTGACGCAAGGGCGGGACTATGACCTGGCCATTTGGGGTTGGTCGGCGCCGGTGATGCTGGATCCGGCCCGGCTGGGTGCGTTGCTCCACTCGGATTTGACAACCTGGGGCACTCTCAACATCGGCGCATATGCCGGCGAGAGTGTCGACGCCGTCGTGGAAGAGCTGGCTGTTACCGTGGATCCGGACAGGCAAGCCGCACTATTGTCCGACCTTCAGGAAATGGTAGCAGAGACGGTGCCGTTTGTCACCTTATTTTATCCCGACGGCATCTATGCCTACAGGCCGGAAACTTATGACGGCTGGCTGTTCCAAAACGGACAGGGAATTTTGAATAAGCTCTCTTTCGTGCCGATTCCCTAAGGATCAGCCTTATAGCCGCCGCCAACCGGCAAGGGTTGACGTACCGGTTGGCGGCGGCCGGTTGTAAGAGGACGGTGAAAATGATGCTGCAATTTTGGGGAAGTAAACTATTGCAATATATCCTGGTTCTTGTTTTCACCCTGGCCCTCAATTTTTCTCTGCCGCGGATGATGCCGGGGTCTCCGATGCAGCTTCTGGCCGGTGAGGACGTGGGCCTTTTGTCTCAACAGGAGCGGGAAGAAATTATGGCCAGGCACGGCCTCGACCAGCCCATCTGGCGGCAGTTTACCATCTACCTGGGTCAATTAGCCAAAGGCGATCTGGGTTACTCGTACCGCCAGCGGCGGCCCGTCGGCGTGATTATTGGTGAGCGTCTGCCATGGACATTACTGCTGACCGGATCCGCACTGGCACTCTCCGCTTTTATCGGGGTGATCTGCGGCACCTTGGCCGCCTGGCGCCGCGGGCGCTTCAGCGATTTGGGGACGCTATCTCTGTTCATATTTCTCGATTCGATGCCCTCTTTCTGGTTGGGGATGATTCTGGTTGCCCTCTTCGGGGCACGCCTGCGCTGGTTTCCCGTGTTCGGGGCACAAAGCCCCTTTGCCGGCTACACGGGCTGGACGGCCATGGTGGACGTGCTGTACCACTTAGCTTTACCCCTGACCACCCTGACGCTGGTTACCATTGCCGGTCTGTTTCTGACCATGCGCTATTCCACCCTGGATGCCTTGGGCGAGCAATATATCACCGTGGCCCGGGCCAAGGGCATGCCGGAAGGACATATAGTTTTCCGCCACGTCCTGCGCAACGCCTTCTTGCCGGTAATTACGGTGTTCATGTTGAGCCTGGGATTTGTAGTTGGCGGAGCGACGGTTGTTGAAACAGTGTTTGCTTGGCCGGGCTTAGGAAGGCTTATGTTTGAGGCGGTGCTGCAGCGCGATTACCCGGTGCTGCAGGCCACTTTTATGATGGTGACTGTTTGCGTCATCGCCGCCAATCTGGCGGCGGACCTGCTTTACCCCCTGGCGGACCCGCGGGTACGGGTGGAAGGGAGGCGCTTTTAAGTGAGCGCGGCACGAATCATCCGGTCGTTGAAAAAAAACCGGGCCGGGCAAATCGGAACGGCTCTGCTGTTGTTGATTGTATGTACTGCTTTCTTTGCCCCCTGGCTGGCGTCTCACGATCCTTACGAACGGGTCGGGCTGCCTTTTCAGAATCCATCTCCACAACACCCGTTGGGTACCAACGATATCGGTCAGGATATTTTAAGCGAAATCATTTGGGGAACGCGTGTTTCACTGACCATCGGCTTTTTTGCCGCGGCCATCGCCCTGTTCCTGGGCACCTTAATCGGGATTGTGAGCGGCTACTACAGGCGATGGCTGGATCCCCTGTTCATGCGCCTGGCGGATGTAGTGCTGGTGATCCCATTCTTGCCTTTAATGATCTTGTTGGCCGCATACCTGGGGCCGCGCATGTCCAACATTGTCATGGTGATCGGCCTTCTTACCTGGGCCGGCCCGGCTCGGGTGATCCGCTCCCAGGTCCTCAGCCTGCGTGAGTACGGCTATGTCCAGGCGGCCCGCTCCCTGGGCGGCACCGATAGCCGGATCATGTTCCGGCATATCCTGCCCGGAGTTTTACCCATGGCGCTGGCCCAGTTCATCCGTGCCGTGTCTTCAGCCGTTTTAATCGAGTCGTCGCTGGCGTTTCTTGGCCTGGGCGATCCGACGGCTAAAAGCTGGGGCATGGTATTATACTATGCCCAGGCGCGCGGCGCTTTCCTCACCGGGGCCTGGCTTTGGTGGATCTTGCCGCCGGGGTTGCTTATAACCTTCACGGTGCTGGCTTTTGCCTTGATCGGGTACGCCCTGGAAGAAGTAGTGAACCCGCGCTTGCGAGGGGGGATCATTAAAAAAAAATGTACTCCGTAAAGTGAGGCGAGTAAACTGGCAGTCAAGAGAGAGAATGAGTATCCATCGACGTCAAAACTAAAAGAACCGCATTACTGGCTCGAAGCCTGGGACGAGGCGCTCCGTCAGTCCATTGCCGTCCGGCGCCGCGGCGCTGCCACTAATCTAGATTACCTGAACGGGCTCCTGGAGCCGGCCCCGGCGGGTGTACCTACTCTTTTTTCAGTTCCCGTTAAGTGGAGTATTCCATTTCAATGTATAACAGTTTTCGCCTCTCGCATACTAAAGATATAGAGCATACCATACCAAAATCAGGAGGTATCTTGCCGTGAGTTGTTCCAGTATAAAGCACCAGTTTGATCAGCTTAAACAGCAGGGAAACCTTACCTTCGATAAGGCGGTTAATTTATATAACGATCTGCAAGGCTCTCTCGACGCGCACGGGCTGGAACTGCGGGAACTGCAAAAGAACGATGACCATCAAGAGGTAGAACGCTTGCAGCAGCATATTGAAGAAGGCAAAAGCTTGTTGGCGCAACTTAAAAAAATGTCGCTGCATTAAATGAACTTCGATGTAGCATAGCACCCTGCCGGTGAGTCGGAACAAACTCCGTTCCGCCGCCAGGATGATTTCAAGTCGGGCGGCAAACTCGCTCTACTCCCTGGACAGGTAGGGAAAGCTTGTTGTGAGTGGTCGCGGGATGGTCAAAGACATGCGTCTAGCCGTCATACACTTAGTGCTCTAAAACATAATTACGGTAACGTACGTTCTTGAAAACCTAAGAGCCTTTCATACCCCAGCAGCGGGATAAACCGCAAAAGCAGCAATGTAATTTGGGCGCGTTCAATTTCCCCGGCCGAATCTTCTATCGCCAGGCGGGCATAATCCAGTGAAGCAATCCGAAAATGGTTACCATGGGAGAAGAGAAACCTATAGACCGGCGGCGGCAATGTGTTGCGTTGTTACCGGGAATATACCCATAAAAAAACGGTCCCCTTTTCAACGCAAGGGGGGACCGTGTTTTTCCGGCTCATTATGGTGTAGCGGCCCAGTCTGGCTGTCCTGTTAATTAATCGTCGTCCTCATCGTCGTCATCATCATCGGCTTTGTCCCGGTCATCGTCATCGTCATCGTCGTCCTCATCGTCGTCATCGTCATCGGCTTTGTCCCGGTCATCGTCGTCGTCATCGTCGTCCTTGTCCCGGTCATCGTCGTCGTCATCGTCGTCCTTGTCCCGGTCATCGTCGTCGTCATCGTCGTCCTTGTCCCGGTCATCGTCGTCGTCATCGTCGTCCTTGTCATCCAGGAACTTTTCCAAGTCATCCATGACCTGTTCGTTGCGTTCCTTGAGCAGTTCAAGGGCATCTTCAAACTGTTCTTCAGTTTCTTCTAAGGCTTCCTCTGTCTGGTCCAGGGTGTTCTGCTGTAAGCCCTGGATGATGGCCTCGATCCGGTTGGCGTGATGCGAAGCAACCTCAGTCAGCGATTGCAGGATTTCGTTTAAAGCAACAAGGGCGCTGTTTACGGCTTCAGCTTCCTCCGTGGAAAGTATCCCGGATTGAATAAGCGCCGCCAGTTCTTCCTGAAGTTCGGCAATCTCCTCCATCATTTCTACTTTTTCTTCGTTGATTTCCGCGAGCAGTTCCAGCGCCTCTTCATAACCTTCCTCATTAAGGCCGTACTTCTCTTTGGCCTCGCTGTCCAAATATTTTACTTCGAGATGGTAGTCGATTACCTCAAGATTGTCCAGGAATTGTTCCATCGTTCCTTCCATGTATTCAACCTGGCCGTTCAAAATCAACACTTCTAGCTCCGCCAGCCGTTCATCGGCGAACCGGGCCTTCAATTCGATTTTTGCATCAGCGGAAAAAGTAAGCGCGTACTGGATTTTTTCCATGAGTAGGTCTAAGAAATAGAATGGCGAATCAGGGGTAATCCCCGGATCTGTGCCGGGTTCGTCAACTGAGGCTGCTACAGGAGTAACCGTAAGGATAAATACCAGGATTAAGCCGGTTAATAATAATTTACGTAGAACAACCTTCATTAAAATCCCTCCCAAGTATTTTGATTATTCATTAGTAAATATATAAAAAGTCACCCGCCAGAATGGCAAGTGACTTATTTTAAGTCTCTCCCGGCAACTGGCTGGCATGGTGCGAAGCACTTTAGCCCCGTTAGTTTTGCGTCACTGTTTTTCAACAGCTTTGCCCTTACGGTAATTGCATAAATTTATTCTATTTTACTACAACTTACCTAAGTTGACAAGCTTAAAGTTGACATTTTAAATGGCTTGCCCAGTACATTATCAGGGTACCTATCTCCCAAGAATGGATGATCTACATCGGGCGGGGGGATGTATTGAACCGAAGGCCGGTGTTGTGCAGGCTGGGGATAAAGATCCATGAGGATGTATATTTCCCGGGGCATATCCGTGGAAAGGTGCTTGCGCAAAGCTTCCGCAATTTGCTCGGCCGTGTTATATTTAAATATAAGGAGGTGCGCCGCGTGGAACCTGGATCAAAAATGATTTTCATTGCACCGGGTAAGGATTTGGAAAAGCTGGCACGGCAAGTAGCGCTGGAGCTGAATGTGGAACTGCGGACTTTTGACCAAGCCATGGAAGAAGCTCTCGAGACAGCCAGGCATTACCTGGACGAAGGAGTGGAGTGTATCATCAGCCGGGGTCCTACCGGCGTATACCTGAAAAACCACCTCTCAATTCCGATCATTCAGGTTCAGGTTACCGCTTTTGATATTCTGCAGGCGTTGAACAAGGCTTACCGGTATGGAGATTGTACAGCTTACATCGATCACGTCCACCGTATGAACGCATACGACTTCGAAGCTATGCAAGAATTGATCGGTATACCCGACTTAAAGCTGTATTTCTATTGCAATATGGAAATGCTTCAGGAGCAGCTGAATTTTGCCAGACAGGACAAAGTAGCCACGGTGGTGGCACCGGATGATACGGTCCTTAGACAGGCGGAGCGCCGGGGGATCCGGGGTATCGAGGTGTGTTCAAGCCATGAGGCGGTGGCCGATGCTGTATCCCGGGCCAAGGAAATTATCAAGTTGCTGCATAAAGACCGGGAGTCCAGCCTGTTCATGCAAACGATTATCAATCACACGGAAAACGCCCTTATCTCCTTGGATGACCAATACCGGATCATCTATCTCAACAGGCCTGCGGAAAAGCTGCTCGGTGTGAATCGTACCGCGGTGTCGTTGCTGGAGGAAATCAGCCGGGAGCTGATCCGGTTGGTTCAAGACAACGCCAGGTTGGTTAACAAGGTGATCCTGATCAACAACCACAAGGTTGTAGTGAATTGTATGTCGTTGTTTCACAACGGAGGATTGGCGGGTAAGGTAATTACCCTGCACCAGGCCAGTAAAATACAGCAGATGGAGGCCAATATCCGCGAAGAGCTCTACGCCAAGGGATTGATCGCCCGTTACAATTTCGAAGATATTATCGGTAATTCAACGCAGCTAAAGAGTGTGTTGAAGGCCGCAAAAAAATACGCCCTGAGCGACTCAATGGTCCTGATTACCGGTGAAAGCGGTACCGGTAAAGAACTCTTCGCTCACAGTATCCACCAGGATAGCTACAGGGAGAAAGGCCCCTTTGTTACCGTGAACTGTGCCGCCATACCTGAAAGCCTGTTGGAGAGTGAGCTGTTTGGTTACAGTGAAGGGGCTTTCACCGGGGCAATCAAAGGGGGCAAACCGGGACTTTTTGAAATCGCCCACGGGGGCACCATCTTCCTCGACGAAGTTTCGGAGATGCCGCTGCCGCTGCAGGCCAGGTTGCTGCGCGTGCTGCAGGAAAAAGCCGTGCGCCGGGTCGGAGGGGATAGGTTGAATTTTATCGATACCAGGATTATCGCCGCTACCAACCAGAATCTGCCTGATCTGGTTGCCCGGGGTAAATTCAGACAGGATCTTTATTTCCGACTAAATTTATTGAATTTAACTGTTCCCCCTCTGCGGGAGCGGGTCGAAGATATCATGCCGCTGGTACAATTTTTTACCGAAAAGCACCTTGGTAAGGGCAAGGAGCTCCCCGGCCTACCCGGTTGGGCCGCCCGGCGGCTAAAAGAATACAGCTGGCCGGGTAATATCAGGGAGTTGGAAAGTTTTGTGGAGAGATTGATCACTCTGGCTGCGGACGGCTCGCCGCAGGAATACCTTTCTACGCTCAAAATTCTCTTAACGGAGCTGACCGGTATGCAATATGGAGCAATTTTAAGCTCCCCGTCGTCTCCTGAAGAGCATCTGCTGATTAAAATCGATACCTTAGGGGAGATGGAAAAGCAGATTCTCAGCAAGCTGAAAAAGATCAACAACCACAACAACGAACAGCTGGCCAGGAAACTTGGCATCAGCAGGACCACGCTCTGGAAAAAGCTAAAAGAGGGAGATAGATTATCCGGCGACCCTGTTTAATTATTTAACAAAAATGTTCATCTTTTATACGTCGATTGATCCGGTTTTCAGTGGTTACGCGGTGAAAACCGGTTTTTTATATCTTTAAGCTCTTGGCACCAGATTTGCACTATATAGAAAAAAATCTATTGTGAAAGGGGTTTATTTGATGATCGGCACGCTTGATATGGTAGTCTTTGGCATCTATTTTGTGGCCGTAATCGCCATCGGGCTTTTCACCTACCGCCGCGTCAGGGGCGGTTCCGATTTCGCCCTGGCCGGCCAATCGCTGGGTTGGCCGGTAACCATCGGGACCCTGGTCGCAACGATGATCGGCTCTTCCGCGGCTATGGGCAAAGCGGGTACCGCTTACCTATACGGTATCGGGATCATGTGGTCCCCGATAGCTATTTTCATCGGTTATATCCTCTTCAGCATTTTTATCGCCCACAAGCTGCGCCAGAGCGACGTCTGGACCATTCCCGATGTGCTGGAAAAACGGTTTGGCGCCGGAGTAAGGAGGCTGTCGGCCATCGTGCTGATCTTGGCCGTTATCTCCATTTTCGGCGCCCAGCTTATCGCCATGGGTATCGTATTCAAACTGGCGGGTGAACCCATGGGCATCAGCTATCAGGCGGCAATCCTGCTGGCCGGGTTGATCCTGGTCCTCTACACCGTCTTGGGTGGGATGTATGCCGTAGCCTTCACCGACCTGCTGCAATTCGCCATTATGATCCCGGTCATCGCCATCGTCATGCCGCTTTTAGTCTTCGGCGGCGGCGAGATCACCTTTGCCGGGATGGCCGCCGAGCTGGAACCGCGTATGTTCAATATCTGGACCGGGGTTCCCTTTACCCTGATCCTCGGCCTGCTCTTTACCTACATCCCCGGCGTAATCATCGACCAGTCCATCTGGCAGAGGGCGATGTCGGCCAAGAACGAGACGGTGGCGCGTTGGAGCCCCGTCATCAGCGGCGGGATCTATTTTTATTTCAGCATCGTCGTCGTCTTACTGGGGATGGCCGGGATTTTCCTTTACCCCAATATTGTGGCGGAGCAAGGCAACGCCGACGGCGTACTGCCGCTGCTCATCGCTCACTATCTACCCCGGGGGATTACCGGGTTAGGGCTGACCGCCCTCTTCGCCGTGGCCATGTCCACCGCCAGCACCTGCCTGCTGGTGGCGGCGGTGATCGTCTCCAAAGATCTGGTTCCCGCCTTCTCCAAAAAGAAGCTTAGTGAGCGGGAAGAGTTGCGCATTTCCCGCATCGCCACGCTGGCCATCGGGTTGCTCGGGGTTGTCTTCGCCCTGACCTTTAGCGGCATATTCTGGATTATGTTGATCGCCTACGGGATATTCGTAGCGGCCCTTTTCTTCCCGGTTGTCTTCGCCCTCTTCTGGAAGAAAGCAACTAAAATCGCCGCCACCGTTAGCATTATTGCCAGTACGGTGGTGCTGGTGATCTTCCTGGTGATCCCCACCAACCTGGAGGCGATTATCCCGGCCATTATCACCAGTTTTATCCTGATGACCGTAATCAGCCTAGCCACTTACCGGAAGCAGAACCTTACGCCTCCCGTATTGGGATCGGTTGAAAAACGGGCCGACACGAGCGCCTAAATGAGAGGACGAAAAAGAGGAGATAGACGATGATCATCGACTTCGGGCTGACGCCGCCGCATCCTGATTTTATAGAAATCTATCAAAACCCGCCCAAGTACCTGGAGGGGTACAAGGCGCTGTACATGAACCAGCTGGCAGACTTGATGTGCTATATGAACAGCCCTTTAGACGACTTCCTGGCGCTGCTGGACAACGCGGGCATCGTTAAATGCGTGGTAAAAGCGAAAGATATCGAAACGACCTACGGGCGTAAACTGCCCAACGAAACAGTGGCAGCTTTCGTCCGGCGGTATCCCGATCGATTTATCGGTTTCGCCGGGGTAGATCCCCATAAGGGTATGGAGGCGGTGCGTGAGCTGGAGCATGCCGTGCGGAAACTCGGCCTCAAGGGCTTGGCCGTAGAGCCTTTCGAGTGTAACCTCCCCGCCAACGACCGGCGCTTCTACCCTCTATACAGTAAGTGTGTCGAACTGGGGATCCCGGTGAACCTGCACTGTTCAATTAATTATTCCACCATGTCCCGTATGGAATACGGCAGGCCGATTCACCTGGATGACGTCGCCGTGGACTTCCCCGAACTGAAAATCATCGCCATGACCGCCGGCTGGCCGTGGGTCAGCGAGCTTGTGGGGGTGGCTTGGCGGCACCCCAACGTTTATATCGAGGTAGCGGCGGTTCGCCCCCGCTACCTCGGCATGCCCAATACGGGGTGGGGTGAACTGCTGCATTACGGAAACACCGTCATCCAGGATAAAATCCTCTTCGCCTCTTCTTGGCCGCTGCTGCCCATCGAGAGGACCATCCGGGAGGTCAGGGAGCTGCCCCTGAAAGAAAAAGTAGTTCACAAGTGGCTCTACCTGAACGCGGCGCGCCTGTTGGGGCTGGAGCCGGCGGAGTAACAGGGTTTGCGGAAAGGAGGAATACAGATGAAAAAGTGGCAGGAAATATACCGGGAAAGAATGGTCACGCCGGAAGAGGCGGTACAGGCAATCAAGCCGGGCCACTGGGTTACCTCGGGCCTGATGGAGTGCCGCTCTTTAACAAGCGCCCTGGCTAATAGGGCCGACCTCGTAAATGTAACCTACTTTGTGGGCGAATCCTTCGGCGGCATCCTGGACCTGGTGAACTCGCCTTATGCCGCCTCTTTCCGGGTTATCGCCGCCTTTCTAAACCCTTTCACCCAGCAGGACTACCAAGCCGGTAAATTCGAATTCATGCCCTGCTATTTCTCCACCGGGAGCAAGCTTTTCCTGGAGCGGATCATCCACTGCCATGCCGCCTTCGTCCAGGTGTCCCCGCCCGATGATTTCGGCTACTGCTCGCTGGGCAACTCCGTCGACTACATCAAGGATGCCTGCGACTACGTACCCTTGATCATCGCGGAAGTAAACCGCCACCTGCCGCGCACCTGCGGTGACACCCTCCTGCATGTGAGCAGATTTAACGCCATCGTTGAGCGCGACCAGGAGATGTTCAGCGAGCCGCCGCCCCAGGTGGCGGATATTCACCACACCATGGCCGGATACCTCTCCGAACTGGTGGAAAACGGCTCCACCATCGAAGCGGGGGCGGGCAACGTGGTCCAGTGCGTCGTCTCCTGCCTGACCGGGAAACGGGACCTAGGCATCCACAGTGAAATGTTTACCGATGCTTTACGTATCTTGATGGAAGCAGGGGCGGCCGACGGCGGCTGCAAGACTATCTTCCGCCACAAGGCCGTGGCCAATATGGCCTTTGGTTCGGCGGAACTTTACCGGTTTATCAACAACAACCTAGACGTAGAACTGCATCCCGCCGGCGTAGTCTTACAGCCCGATGTGATAGCTAAGAACCACAAGATGACAGCCATCAATACGGGTTACCAGGTGGACCTGTTCGGGCAGGTCAACGCGGAATACCGCCACGGCGTCCAGATGACGGGGGTGGGAGGGCAGACTGACTTCAACCGCGGCGCGGCGATGTCCCCTGGTGGTAAGGCGATCATCGCCATCACCTCCACGACCTCCAAAGGGAAGTCTAACATTGTCGCCGCCCTGGAGCCGGGCACCCCGGTCACCTCTACCAGGAACGACATCCACTACGTGGTGACGGAGTACGGGGTGGCCAACTTGATCGGGCGCACCACACGGGAGCGGGCGCGGGAGTTAATCAATGTGGCCGCCCCGCAGTGGCGGGAGGAGTTGTCTGCGCAAGCCCGGCAGCTCGGTCTGCTCTAAGCGGTATGAAACGCTAGCATAGGAAAGGGAGGTTATCTTTTTGGGTGACGACCGTTGGCCCGCCTATTTCAACCGGGACTACGAAACTATCGCCTCCTCCAGGCTGGAGGAGATCGAGTTGGAGAAGTTTAAGAAACAGCTGCGCTATGTTTACGAGCAGGGGCCCTTTTACCGGCAAAAGTTTGACGCTGCCGGCTTCCGGACCGGAATGCTGCAGCGGCTATCCGATATCACTAATGTACCTTTGACGGGAAAAGATGAACTGAGGATAAGCCAGAACGAGGTTCCGCCCTACGGGGATTACCTTTGCGCGCCGGTGGAAAAACTGAACCGGATCCACGCCACCAGCGGCACCAGCGGGCAGCCCCTCTTCGTTCCCCTGACCAGGAATGATATCGCCATGCAGAACGAAGTCGGAGCCCGCTCCATCTGGGCTATGGGCGGCCGCCCAGGGGATATCTGCCTGGAGTGTGCCAGCTATACCCTCTTCGTGGGGGGCGTTTCCGACCACATGTGCGCCGAGACCGCCGGGGTCGCCGTCATCCCCATCGGCTTCGGCAACACCAAGCTGCTGTTGGAGATCCAGCAGAAAAGTAGGGCCACCACCATCGGTACCATCCCCTCGTACATGGATCATCTGGCCGAAGTGGTGCGGCGAGACCTGCAGATAGAGCCCGCCGAATTGGGACTGCGCAAAGGCGTTTTCGGCGGTGAACCCGGCAATCTGGAGCGGATCGCGGTAGAATGGAAGATGGACGCCCGTGACTATTACGGCCTATCCGAGGTGGCCTGCGGTTTCGGCGGAGACTGCGACTACAAGGAAGGGATTCACTTCCTGGGCCAGGGCCATATTCTGGCCGAGTTGATCGACCCCGACACCCTGTTGCCCGTAGAGATAGAGACAGGGGCCTGGGGCGAGTTGGTCTTCACCAACCTGGACCGGGAGGCTTGCCCCGTAATCAGGTACCGCACCAGGGATACCGTAGAGATTTTGGGTCGTACCTGTAAGTGCGGCCGGACCGGTTTCCGCTTCAAATTCAAAGGTCGGAGCGACGATATGCTGCTGGTGCGGGGCGTAAACGTCTTCCCGGCGGCCGTCCGGGAGGTGCTGATGACCTTTCACCCCCGCCTGACGGGCAACTTCAAAGTGGTGCTGGAGCAACCGGGGGTGCAGTTCTCCCGCCCCCTGCCGCTCAAGATCGAGTACGGGGAAGCGGTGAAGCCGGAACAGGTGGGAGCGTTACAAAAGGAAGTCCACGACTTAATCCACGACCGGCTTCGCTTTACCCCCGGGATCAACATGGTTCCCCCCGGCACTATCGGTACCATGACCGGCATGACCGGCAAAATCGACTTTTTTGAACGACTTTACTAGCCCTTGGCGGCAATTTTTAGCTATGTTTTGTTTAATATGTTTCCGGAAAATAGATAAGGAACAAGGTTTGGGGGCTGTCTGAAAAGTTTTATTGGAGACAGCCCCTTTTTGAACTCTTAAACTTCGGCTTTTGTTTTATGGAAGCACTTTAAATATGTAACCGGCTTTTTTATTGATGGGCGATGAAGGTAATTATAAGCTTAAGCCAGCACCTGTCATTTGCATTATAACACTTTATCCGCCGCCAGGTGTTACTATTGAAAGAAAAAAAGAACCCGGCCTTAATCAATGAACAGGGCCGGGGTGCAGCGGTACAGGTAGAAAACGCGGAAGCATTCGTACTCTAATTCACGGTGGGGTCATAGTGTTTGAGCACAAAAATGGTCTGTCCTTCCTGAACAATATTATTTAACTTTACACAAATTTCTTCAACCTGCCCGCCGAAAGGAGCCACGACGGCGTTCTCCATTTTCATCGCCTCGATATTGGCAATTTCCTCTCCCTGGTGCACAATATCCCCCGCTTTCAGCACGCCTCTTTTGGGGTTGCCGATCCGCCACAGGTTTCCGTTGATCGGCGCGCCGACCTCGTACGGGCCTTTGGCCATCCTGATTTCCTCTTTTTTGGCCCTGGGCGTGCTGACCGTATAAACCCGGGTCTTATTATTGACCCGCATTACCACGTGGACAAAGCCCTCATGTTCCCCCCCGACGGACACCAGTTCAATGGAGCAGGGTTTTCCCCAGAACTCAAAATCCACCTTGCCGCCGGGTTTACGCAGGCCTTCCAGCCAGACATCCGTGGGTAAGACCAGGGGCGCTTCCCCGTACAGCTCCCTGAATTGAATATATTGAAGGGCATCTTTGGGGTGCATCAGGTAAAGGATGAATTCGTCTTCAACAGGCTCCCGGCCCAGGACGGCGGCCAGGTCACACCTTTGCTTTTCCAGGTTTTCATCTTCCACCATATCCAGGGGAGACTGTTCGCTGCGCTCTTTGATTTTGCTTCTCCATTCATCACCGAAGGCGCTTTGGTAAACCCAATCGGCGGGCCAGCCCATGGGCAAGTTTCCGTAATGCCCCAGGATCAAGTTCTTAAAATCGCCCGGGGCGCCTCTGAACAGCTGGTACAGCTCCGCTTGCTCCTCTTTTTTCATCAAACGGATATCCTGATCTTTTTCATTCGTAAATCTGGCCAGCAGGTTGAGGAGATGATTCACCCCGGCCTCCCCGCTTTCCTTCATATACTTATTGATGATGCCGCTGCAGGTGACCCAGGTAATCTGGGAACCCGGAGTCACATCGAAGTAGCGGATGATCTTGTTGTAGAGGGACATCAACGTTAATACTTCGGGCATCAGGTGCAGGAAGTCGCCTTTTTCCGCCTGTTCAAAAGAGCTGGGAAAAGCGCCGCCCGGCATCCTGTGATCAACCACATGGTGATCATAGCCCCTGAAAGGAGATTCGGCCCACTGATAATTCCTGATCCAGGCGCGCACTTTTTGCACGGCGGTTTCCGCTTCCTTGCGGTTTAAATGCACCGGTATTCCCGACTCTTCCAGGTAAGCCTGCACGGCCAGTATCGGCGGCTGGCCGTAAAACCGGGCCAGAGAATCTTCCTCAACGTCCAGGATTTTCGCCCCTGCCCGGGCCGCGGCCAGCAGGGCCGGTATGGCCAGGCCGTCCGTTGTGTGCCGGTGATACTGGATCTGCAAATCCGGGTATTTCTGCTTGACGGCGTCAACCAGGCTGCCGATGCGCCGGGGACTGCCCACCCCGGCCATATCTTTGATGCAAAGGATAATTTCGCCGGTACCGCCGCACATCTTCACAATCTCTTTGACCAGGTCCAGGTAGTAGCGGTTGGCGGCCCAGTCAGCCTGGGTAAAGCAGATCACGGGCACGAAGAGCTTGCCTTTTTTCATCACCACTTCCGCCACGGCGCGCATATTTCTAATGTCATTTAAAAAGGAGAAACAGCGCCATACGTCCAGATCAACCCTGGACACGACATATTTAATTACATTGCCGGGATAGGGCCGGTAGCCCCACAGATTTGTTTCCCGGATTAACGTCTGCAGCAAAACATCGGGCATTAGGCTTCTCAAGATGTCGATCTCCTCAAAGGGGCTTTCCTTCCGGTTCATCACCCCCACATGCCACCGGGCGCCGCCGTGGCATTCCGCGCTGAACAAGCCCATCTTATTGTAGTGAGGGGCGAGGGTTTTTAAGTCGTACATGCGCAGTCGGTTCTTGTAATCGGATTGGCCGCCGTCCCTCATGGAAGTAGAAGTCAGGCAAACTCCATTTAAAGAACGGACCCGCTCGACAATATCACCGGGCGGCAGGCCCGGTTTGACAAAGACGTAGTCATTCACTAGATGATCCCTCAGATCCATTTTGGAGTGCCCAACGCCGATATTTCCGCAACATACCGGGCTACTTTTAACATTTCATCTTCGCTGTCTTTTTCGACAAACATGGAAACCAACTCATCTAAGTGCTCATCGATAAAGCGGGTGGAAAATTCTCCGGCGATAAATTTCGGGTGCCGGATGATGCTTAGAAGAAGCGGGGCCAGGGTTTTAACTCCTTCAATGCGCAAATTCTTGCTGATAGCCCGGTCCATGACCCGGACAGCATCTTCCCGGTCGGCGCCGGTGGCCATGATCAGCATAATCAGGGAGTCGTAGTAGGGCGGAATATCCGCCCCCTCATAAAAGCCGGGAGAAATTCTTACCGCCGGTCCCTGGGGCGAGTGGAGCCGGGATAGAGTGCCGAAGGAAGGGTTGAAGGTCCTCGGGTCTTCGGCATTGAGGCGCACTTCCAGAGCCCACCGGTTCGGGCGGATGTCGGACTGTTTAAAGGGCAAAGGTTTCCCCGCGGCTACATCGATCATGATTCCGACGATATCCAGGCCGGTCACCAACTCGGTGATGCCGTGCTCGACCTGCAGACGGGTGTTTACTTCCAGGAAATAATACTTCCGCCGGGTGGAATCAAACAGAAACTCCACCGTCCCTGCGGAAACATACCCGATCTCTTGCATCAGGCGGACTGCCGCCGAGCAGAGTTCCCGGCGCAGCGCATCATCCAGGGTAGGTGAAGGCGCTTCTTCAATAATTTTCTGATTGCGCCTTTGGATGGTGCATTCCCGCTCATACAGGTGAACCACACGGCCGTAGCTATCGGCCACCACCTGGACTTCAATATGCCGTCCTCTTTCAATATATTTCTCCACCAGCACGGTATCGTCTCCGAAATATTTCATCGCTTCAGAGCGCACCCGGGCCAGGGCTTCCGGTATCTGCGCTTCATTTTCCGCCTTGAGCATGCCCTTGCCGCCCCCGCTGGCTGAGGCTTTGATCATGATCGGAAAATCGATGGCCTCCTGCTCCATCCACTGCACAATCTCCGCCGCGGCGGTCACGTTGCTGAGACCGGGAATTACGGGGATGCCTGACATGGCGGCGATTTTTTTAGATTCGATCTTATCCCCCATGGCCCGGATTACCTCCGGGGGCGGGCCAATCCACACCAAGCCCGCATCTATCACCCTGCAGGCGAACAGATCGTTTTCCGCCAGGAAACCCCAACCCGGATGCACCGCATCCACCTTGGCCTGCCGGGCGGCAGCCACGATGTTGTCGATATTTAAGTATGAATCGCCGGGCGGCGCATTTCCGATATGGACCGCCGTATCGGCCATCACCACATGATGCGCAAGCCGGTCCGGGGTGCTGTACACCGCTGCCGTTTTAATCTTCCGGTCCCGGCAGGTGTGCATAATCCTGACCGCCGGAACTCCGCGGTTGGCCACAAGCACTTTCTCGATATTCTTATACATGGGTCACCTTCAATTCTTAAATATATTAGGTCGGAGTCAAGTAATCGCCTGTTTCTTCAATTTCCCAGTTCTCGTTGACCCAAAGGCCTATCGCCTGGACGGCGGGAAACAGCAGCATGATCCTTTCCAGGGCAAGGTCCAGATCTTTTTTATGCCGCCGGTCATCCCCGTTATATGCGGCACAATCATGATGGCCCGCTACAAAGATATACCTGGAACGATGTTTTTCAAGAGAAATATCAACTTTTTGAACGATGGACGAAGCGGCGCTGCTGTTGTTGATCAGGCTGCCGGCTATTCCCGGCTCCGTGATCAGGTCGACAAATTCAAACCTATACCTTTCTCTAATCCAGTTCAATACAGGCAGCTGGGTCCTTCCATCGATACAATTCAGGCAGGTGGCAAATCTCATCGGTTTTTAACAGCTCTCCCTATCTCTATATTCTAAGCGGCTGTACGTGGCTCTTTTAGCTGTGCATTTTAATCGGTATAATATTTATATTACGATATGCGAACAATATTTCGTATTTAAGTATAAACGTACTTTCGTTACGGTGTCAATTATTGTTTCTTAGCAAATTCGGGGCAGGGGTGTTCCGGAGAGCATTTTCAGCCGCCTTGTTCCACCCAAGCGGGTGCGCAGGTAGGCGTTTCCTGTTCCTTGCCAGGCAACGCCGATTATGGAACTGGCTTCTGCTCCGGGAACTGTTTTTAATGTTTTCAGGATATCACTGCATGCCGCAGCCCTGGCGATTAAAACAGCCCTTCCTTCCGATGCCAGGAAATACGGGTCCACGCCGAGGATGCCGGCAATCGCGCTGACTTCGGGTTTTACACAAATCATCTTTTCTTCCAGCAACAGGTCGACGCCGCCCGCAGCGGCCAGTTCGATTAAAGTGGTGGCTAACCCGCCCCGGGTGGGATCGCGCATTACTTTTATTTCGTTGAAATATGGTTTTAGTTTTTCCGCCAGCGCGGCCAGGGGAGCACAGTCGCTGACGGGGGAATTTTCGCTTGTAAACCCAAGTCTTTCGGCGAGGATTGCGGCGCCGTGGTCGCCGATGCTCCCGCTGGCGATTACCACGTCTGAGGGCTGAATATTCCGCGGGTGAAACTGAGCCTCAGGGTACACCAGCCCAATCCCGGTGGTGTTGATAAACAGGTTTTCTCGATTTCCGCTGTCCACTACTTTTGTGTCGCCTGTGACGATGGGTAATTCTAAACTGCGGGCCGTCTCTTCCATGGATAGAACAACCTTCTTCAGTTCCGCCTGCTCCATACCTTCCGGCAATATAAAGGCAGCCGAGAGCCACAGCGGCCGGGCGCCGCTTACCACCAGGTCATTTACGGTTCCGCAAACAGCCAGCTTTCCGATATCCCCTCCTTTAAAAAAAAGGGGGGATACGACAAAAGAATCGGTGGTCATGGCCAGCCGCAGATCGTTTAACTCGAGTATCGCCGCGTCTCCCGCCTGCTCAAGCCACTCGTTTCTGAATGCGGGGAAAAATATCTCCTGCAGCAGCTGGTGTGTCAGCAGGCCGCCGTCCCCGTGGCTGGATATAATAATCTCTTGTGTTGATTTTTCGATCTTCATATCTTCTCCTTGGTTACATGTAATGATAGTATGCGCCGCATGCTCCTTCCGGAGATACCATGCACGGCCCGACCGGTGAAGAGGGCGTGCAGCGCCGGCTAAAAAGCGGGCATTCATGCGGTGTAGCCCTGCCGGTAATCACTTCGCCGCAGATACATAAGGGATCTGTTTCTGCGGCGGCAACATCCGTTATAAACTGCTGGCGGGCGTTGTATTCTGCATAACGGGGCTTCAGCGTATAACCGCTTTCGGGGATTACGCCGAGGCCCCGCCAGAGGGTTTCCGCTTCAACTTCGAAACAGCGTCCAATTAGCTTGCGCGCTGTCTCATTTCCTTCTTCCCTGACCACATGGGTATACGCGTTGCCCACAGCCGCCTTTTTTTCTGCGATAAATTTTAGTAAAGTATAAAGCCCCATCAGCAGGTCTAACGATTCAAATCCCGCCACCACTGCGGGTATGCCCGATTTTGATATAAAGGAAAAAGCGTTGCTGCCTAACACGGTGGAAACGTGACCGGGCAGAAGAAACCCATCCAAGCCCGTGGGATTGCCCTTTTGCAGCAGGGCGCTTATCGCCGGCGGCACAAGCTTAATTACCGGGTAGGCCCAAAAATTGGTTAACTGCCGCGCCTCCGCCTGTAAAATTGTTGCGGCGGCGGCCGGGGCCGTGGTTTCAAAGCCGATGGCGATGAATATTACTTTGGCCAGGGGGTTCCGAGCCGCTGTTTCCACCGCTTCCAGCGGGGAATAGCATATTTGAACCCGGCCGCCCCCGGCCTTTTCTTTTTCCAGGGTTGTAAACGATCCCGGCACCCTGAGCAAGTCGCCGAAGGTCACAATCAGGGTATCCTCCAACCCGGCCAGGGAGAACACCCGGTCCAGGTCCTGCTGGTGTGTTACGCAGATGGGGCATCCGGGGCCGCTTCTTAAATCCAGGTACCCGCTGACCAGGTCCGTTATTCCTGAACGGGCATAGGCTACCGTATGGGTGCCGCAAACCTCCATGATTTTAAGTTTGCGGCCCTTTTCTTCAGCAAGCCGCCGCCCCAACCGGTTCACCCGTTCCATCAACGTTTGGGCCAGGACTTCGTCTCTACTTTGAAAGTCCGTCTGTTTGTGCATTAAACCGGCTCCTCCAAGAGGGTTTTCAACAGCTCGATTCGTTCCGCCGCTTCGGCCGGGTCGATCCTCTCTATGGCAAAGCCGGCATGAACCAGCACGTGGTCTCCCACCCGCGCACCGGGAACCATCTGGATAGAGATGGTCCGTTTGACCCCCATGGTTTCGGCCGTAGCCATCAGGTTGTTTTCAATGCTGCTCAATCTCATCGGGATTCCCAGGCACATCTTTTTTCCACCTCCAGTAAGCGGCAGCTGCTTGCCCTAAAGAGAGCCCTCCGTCATTCGGAGGCACATTGCTGTGCAGCAGCACCTGAAATTTTTGTTCCTTTAATAAATCCCGGGTTTTTTGAACCAGGTACGGGTTGAGCCAGGTGCCTCCGGAAAGCGCCACGGTGCGTAAACCGGTCTCTTCGGCGGACATTTGAACGGCGGCCGCAACGGCTTTGACCACGGTGTCATGAAACCGCCGGGCTGCCAGAACTTTGTTTTTACCGCTTTTCATGTCGGAAAGCAGCTCAGGGAACATGGGGCAAAAATCGATTTGTTTTTCTTTGATCACAAAAGGGTAAGGGTCCGGGGGAAGTAAAACATCTCGCGGGCTCAGCATTTCTGACAGCTCCACCGCGGCCTGCCCTTCGTAGGTGTTTCGATAACAAATCCCCAGGATCGCGGAGACGGCATCAAAAATGCGGCCGCAGCTTGAAGTGGGCGCTGACTGGAGACCGGTCTCAAGCTGCCTGCTTACTATAGGAAATTCCTCTTCAAATTGACGCTCAAACAGCTCCCGGCCTAGGGTAAGGCCCTCCATGCCCATGGCCTGCCGGAGGTAGCTTAAAGCCATCCGCCAGGGCCATTTAACCGCCGCATCTCCCCCGGGCAATAGGGTATATCTTTGGAAAAACTCCCGGGTGAAATCAAGGTAATCCCCTGAAATAACCTCGAAACCCCACACCGCCCCGTCTGTTCCGTATCCCGTGCCGTCCAGGATAACGCCGATGGCTTTGCCGTTATGGCCGTTTTCCGCCAAACAGGAGAGAAAATGGGCATGATGGTGGTAGATTCCGTAATATTTTCCCGCGGGGAGCTCCCTGGCCAGGGAAGAAATGCGGTAATGGGGATGCATGTCATAAGCAACGGCCGAAATTTTGAAGTTGAAGGAGCGTAAAAAACGGTTTAAACTGTCCAGGTATGCCATTTCCGCTTCCACAGTATCCATTTCTCCCAGGTGCTGGCTTAAAAAAGCCTGGCTGCCTTTTAACAGGCAGAAGGTGTTTTTCATCTCCGCCCCAGCTCCCAAAACAGCAGCTTCGCTGTTGAAATCGATCTCTACGGGGGCGGGGGTAAAGCCGCGGGAGCGCCGGTGCAGCTGTATCCGGTTGCCTACTACTCTGGCCACTGAATCATCGCAGCGCTGGATGATGCCGCGGTTGTGGGTTAAAAAAAAGTCCGCAATACCTTTTAGGGAAGCCAGCGCTTCTTCGTCGTCCTTAATCATCGGCAGGCCTGATAAATTCGCGCTGGTCAAGATCAGGACGTCAAAAGGGCCCTGCATGATCAGGTGATGCAGCGGTGTGCAGGGCAGCATCAATCCCAGTGTCGAAAGGCCGGGATTGATATTGGCGGGTAGCGGACACCCTTCCATTGCCGGCAGCAGGATTACCGGGGCGGCGGGAGAGGCGAGCCAGTCCGCTTCGGTCTCGGTTACCTCGCAGTACTTGGATACAGTTTCCAGGTCCCGGCACATCAGGGCCAAAGGTTTGCCGGGCCTGTTTTTTCTTTGTCTAAGCTCCGCGATCACCGCTTCGGCCGTGCTGCAGGCCAGGTGGTAGCCTCCCAGGCTTTTTACGGCAAAAATCTTGCCGGCGCCGATTTGATCCCAAAAAAAACGCAGCCAGCCATCGCCGGACGAAACCGGCCTTCCACCGTGATCCAGGATCTGTACTTGCGGTCCGCAGAGAGGGCAGGCCACCGGCTGGGCGTGAAAGCGGCGATCGGCCGGATCATGGTATTCATAGGCGCACGCCTCGCATGGGGGAAAAAGTTTCATGGAGGTGTTGGCGCGGTCGTACGGCACCGTTTCGGTAATGGTGAAGCGGGGGCCGCAGTTGGTGCAGTTGGTGAAGGGATACCCATAGTGCCGGTCCTGGGGGTTCATCATATCACCCAGGCACCGGCTGCAGGCGGCGATATCCGGCGGAACGGCGGCTCCTTTACCTGCACTAGTCCGGCTGAAATCAATGGTAAACTGATTGTAACCGTGTACGGCGGCTGTTCTTTGCCCGATAGAGTGAATCCTGGCCAGGGGGGGAGGATCCTGGACCAGGCCTTGATAAAAGGCGTCGATATTGTCCGCTGTGCCTTCAATGACCAGCAGCACCCCGTCGCTTTCATTTCGCACCCAGCCCTTGATATGATGTTTCAAGGCCAGGTGATAAACAAAAGGCCTGAAGCCGACTCCCTGTACGATTCCTTTTACTTTAAGTTCTAAGCAGATCTTTTTTTTGCCTGCCATTGCGCTTCCAACCACCGTCGCCATTTTTCCAGCCCCTCCCCGCTTTTGGTCGATACCTCAAAAATATATAAATCGGGGTTGATTCGGCCCAGGTCTTCCAGGGCAGTATCCATGGAAAAATCACAATACGGCAGCAAGTCTGTTTTTGTAATCACGACAGCTGACGCATATTTAAAGGCCGACGGGTACTTTCGCGGCTTGTCATTCCCTTCCGTTACGCTGACCAATACGATTCGCAAGTCTTCACCCAGGTCGAATTCGGCCGGACAGACCAGATTGCCGATATTTTCAATGAACAGCAGCTCTGCCGAAAGCAGGTTTTCCTGAGCCATCAGCTGGCCGATCTGCCCGGCCTCCAGATGGCAGGCGCCCTCTGTATTAATCTGCAGCACCTTATCACACCAGGGCGCCAGCCTTTGGGCATCTTCCGATGTGTATAAGTCTCCTTCAATAACAGCGGTCCGGTATGACGGCAGCGTTTTTAAGGTGGCTTCCAGTAAAGTCGTCTTGCCTGAGCCGGGAGATCCGATTACGTTTACCATCAAAGCGGCGTTCTTCTTCAGGAGTCGGCGGTTTTCTTCGGCGTTGCCTTGATTGGCCTGGAGCAAATCTTTGGCCAGATAGACCCGCATAGGCTATTCCCCCTCGTAGTAGTCAATATAGACCTGCCGGCTTTCAGCGCCGGGAACTACTGTTTGGCCGCAGGCCGGGCACTGGTAGAAAGGCGGCAGCGGTTTGAATTCCCGGCGGCAGTCCCTGCACTTTTCCCGGGCTTCCCGGACGAATATCTCGATTTCAGCTCCCTCAAGTACCGTCCCCCCGCCCACGTTTTCCAGGGCGAAGGAGAGAGCCCTGGTGTTTACCGATGACAGTTCACCGACCACGATGCGGGCGCGGGTAATTTTTTTAATAGCCCGGTCCCGGGCGTCGCGGTCTATCGATTCAATGATGGAAGCGACTAAGGACAGCTCATGCATGTTTTTAAATATCCGTTAATTTCTTCAACGATATTTTTTTCTATCCGCTCCAGTTTATGAAGGAGCGCCTCGCTCAACCCGATTCCCGGGCGGATGGTATCAATCTGCACGCCTAAGACAGCCACATTTTTCGGCAAACACCCGATGGTCCTGGCATAGAGCATCAGTTCGTACGGGTCCGACTGGTGAGAGGATAATTTCTTTTCGGAGCGCGCGATCTCCAGATCCTCCAGGGTAAACTTAAAAACCGTACCCGGTTCCGCGTCTGCGTCTACGGCATCCAGAAATAGTAAACTATCATGGCATTCAAACAAGTAGATCAGGCCGAGCCCGATGGTCCCCCCATTGAGAACCTCCACGTGCGGGTGATCATCATACAAAGAGACCAGCCTTTCCGCCAGTACAGGCCCGATTCCGTCGTCTCCGCAGAGAAAATTTCCGATACCCAGCACCAGCAATCTTCCGTTATCGTCTTGTTCCGGCATTATTTTCCTTCCATATTGTCAGTAGTTTTTTAAGCAGGCCGCCCCCGAAACCCTGGCGCGGCCTGCCGGCTGCTTCTAATTTCAATAACCGGGATTCAGGGATACAACCCGGCTGCCTTTGGGACTGGTGATATGAATGGCACAGGCCAGGCAGGGGTTAAAGGAACGAATAATGCGCACCACGTTCAAGGGGTTTTCCGGGTCGGGTACGGGTGCGCCGATGATCGCCTCTTCCATCGGGCCTCTCTGCCCCTCGTCATCCCGGGGGGAGGCATTCCAGGTGGTGGGCACCACCATCTGGTACCGTTTCACCTTTTTGTTGGAGATGGTGATATAATGCCCCAGGGCGCCCCGGGGTGCTTCCTGCAGACCTTTCCCTGCTCCTTCAAAGGGCGGGTCCCAATGGTCCGTATCGTGGATGGCCGCGTTGCCGCTGCTGCCGTATACGCCGCTGGCGCCGATCAACTCCACCAGCTCGTCAATCCAGCCGGGGATGGCATCGGCCATGACCAGGGTATCCACCGCCTTGGCGGCATGGCGCATCACCGCGCCGGGCCGGGTTACATCCAGCGCTTCCATCAGCTCCACAAACGGAGCCGGTTTCATGATCAACATGCGGGCCAGAGGTCCAACCTCCATCGGTTTATCCTGGTAGCGCGGCGCCTTGACAAAAGAATAGCCCTTGGCTTTATCCAGGTCTACCGCAGTGATCCTTTCGGCGGGAGACCCGGGGCGCGCTTCGTCTTTATACCAGGAATAGTCCACCACTTCGCGAATATCCTCGGGATTAAAAGCCTTTACGTCATTGAACTTGTTGTCAAAGATAACGCCGCTAGGGAAGAGCAGCTTTTCTCCGCTTTGGTCCAGGGGGTAACCGCCGAAGCTTAAGTAGTGCCCGGCGGTGGCGCCTATCGAGGCAAGTTCCAGAGGCTTCAGCGGACCGGTAGCCAGTAGAAGGGCGTCGGGAATATACGTATTTTTGGTGAAATCAATCACCTCGTTAATAATCCGCCTGAACTGCTGAACCTGGCTCAGGTTGGGGTAGAAAGTGACCCCTCCCACCACCACCGTGGAGTGATGAGGCTGCTTGCCGGCGAAGATAGCGGAAGCTTTTCTGCCCTTAGCCTGGATTTCCAGCGCCTGCAGGTAGTGATAGACCAACTCGGTTACCAGCTCGGGATCGCGGATGCAAAAATCGTCCGGCTTATAGGCGGGCAGGACGGGATGCAGGTCACCCGCCTCGGCCAGTGCCTTGATTTTTTCTTTTACCGCCACCAGCTCCGGCACGCTGCCGCTGTAGGAAAGAACGGCGGTGGGGTCGATATAGTCCAGGGCCGCCAGGTGATAGAAGTGCAGGATACTGTCGTGCAGCCACAGCGCCCCCATCATCAGATTTCGCAGCACCCTGCCCATTTCGGGCACTTTGGCGCCATGAGCCTCTTCCACCGCCTCGCAGGAAGCCCATCCGTGCACGCCCGCGCAAACACCGCACGCCCTTTCCACCACGTAGGGAACGTCTCGGGGATCTTTCCCCTCAACCAGCTGCTCAAGGCCGCGAAACATGGTGCCGATGAGCCGGGCGTCTTTGGCCACTCCGTTTTCCACATCGACTTCTACTTTCAGGTGACCTTCGATTCTGGTTACCGGATCGATAACGATTTTATGCGCCATGCTTTGACTCACCTTCTTTCTTTTTATTGAACAGCTCAGCTACTTTGCTTACCACAAAAGGAGCGGCGGCGATACCGGCGCCCAGGGCCACCGAGGCGGGGTGGATCCCCCGAGCCTGCTGCGATATCGGGTCCAGCTGAGGCCCATCGGGGGCCAGGGGAGAAACATAAAGGGGAGAGAGATCTTTATAAAACTGGGGCTCCACACAGCCAGCGCAGGGAGAGCCGGAACGGATGCAGGAATTAACCCCGTCGTTAAACCAGATCCGGTTGCAGTCGGCGTGGGTGACCGGGCCCTTGCAGCCCATCTTCAACAGGCACCAGTCTACCGTTTCGGGGTTATTCCAGTTTGTCAAGAACTGGCCTTTTTCAAAATAGGCCACCCGCGGGCAGGTGTCGTGGATAAAGTGGTTGCCGAAATAAGCCTGGGGACGGTTCAGATCGTCTAAGGGCGGCAGCTCATTGAAATTCAGGTAATAGAGCAGGGTACCCACCAGCCAGTCCGGTTTGAACGGGCACCCGGGGATATTGATTACCGGTTTGTCGGCAACCAGTTCGGCTACGCTCTTGGCACCGGTAAAACCGGCCCTGGGGATGCCTCCGAAGGCGGAGCACGAACCGGCGGCGATTACAGCGGCGGCGTTCCTGGAAGTCTTGTAGAGCAGCTCGTCAAAGGCCATCCCTTCTACAAAACAATAACGCGGGTCGATAGTGGGAATGGAGCCTTCAACCACAAGCAGGTAACCGTCCTTCTTCACCGTGTCCATTAGAATTTCGGCGCTTAAGTGCCCGGCCGAATTCATAACCGTGCTGTTAAAGCGCATGGACACCAAATCCAGCAGAATTTCTCCCACGCCCGGGTTCATCGAAGAAAGAAGGGAACAGCTGCACCCGGTGCATCCCTGGCCCTGGATCCAGATAATCGGTTTTTTGCCGATTACCGCCGTCGCCGCTTCGGCAAAGCGGCTGCCGAAATAGTAGTCCAGGCCGAATACAGCAGCCGTAGCGGCGCAATATTTAATGAAGTTCCGCCTGGAGACACCCTTAAGTTCCAGTATTTTGAAGGATAGCTCGTTTTGATTGTTCACTTGTTTCTCCTCCTTATAGCTTGGTAAATTTAAGCAAACAAGGCCGGGTTATTCGACCTTGATTCTTGATTCTCCTTTATTAACCCATAGGGCGAAGGCCAGGGCCGCCACGAGGAACGAGCGGACCGGTTTATAGAGTACGCCCCAGGCCCTGGCAGCAGCGGGAACTTGCGGATTTTCCGGCAGCGCGTAAATGGCTTCGCTGTTTTCCAAGCCTTCACCCAGAATGTAAAGCATGCCCAGCCCGTTCAGCTCCTTCAGTCCGTACAGTTCGGCCCGGGGAAAACCGCTGCGCTTCAGTTCTTCCACCCGGGCGCCGGCCTGGGATGTAATCTGGTTTCTGGTTCCGAAAACCAGGGCACCTATGGGGCAGGCTTGCACGCAGGCCGGGGCCATGCCTTTACTCAGGCGGTCGGAGCAAAAGGTGCATTTGCGGGCAATATTGCGGGCCGGATCAAATCCGACCACATGAAAGGTGCAGTTGGCGATACAGTAATTACAGCCGATGCATCTTTTGGAGTCTATCTCCACGGTGCCCCAGGAAGTGTGACTGATGGCGCCTACGGGACAAACCTGGACGCAGGAAGCGTCCCGGCAGTGCATGCAGCTTATCCTGGTGTAAAGCCATTTTCCCTTCCCATTTTCATTTTCCCGGGAGCCGCTGCGATTGTAGGCAACGTCAATCCACTGATTGGCGGAGAAACGGGGCCGCCCTTCCCGGGCCGTGTGGAACTTGTTTTCTTCCAGCGGGAGATGGTTCCACTTTTTACAGGCGATTATGCAGGTTCTGCATCCTGTACATTTTGATGTATCAATGAGCATCGATACTTCATCACCCGGAACCGCGGCGGCGGCAATCCCGGAGAGGCCGGCACCGCTTAAACAGGCGGTTGCGGCAATTGCTCCCGTAATTTTTAAAAACTGGCGGCGTGGCACCTCGATCATACGAAATCACCCCCGGTTAAAAGTAGCCGTCCTAAAAATCTTCTATTTTTTGAATAACGCATCATTTGTCCGCCCTACGCACTGCCGGTTTGGACCTGAAGTTGAACGAAGGCCTTGTTTTTTTAGCCTCCCCGAATTTAAGCCGCTTGGTCAGGCGATCGATTAAAGGCACAAAGCCGTTCATGATTAAAATAGAGAAGGCCATACCTTCGGTGGGCGCCAGGACCACCCTGAACAACATCAGCAGTACCCCGATCGCTGTCCCGAAAATAACCTTGCCTTTTGGAGTGATCGGACTGGTCACCCAGTCGGTGGCCATAAAGAAAGCGCCGATGATTACCCCACCGGCTAAAACATGGTAAAGCGGATTCTGTCCCAACACCAGCGCCATGACCACGACAGTGCCGATGATTGCTACAGGCGTATGCCAGCTGATATGCTTTTTCATAATCAGGTAAGCTCCGCCGATCAGGAGGGCCAGAGCGGAGGTTTCACTTAAGGCTCCGCCCGGATAGGCAAAAAAGAGCTCGCTTAAGGGGGGCAGGTCCGCGCCCTGAATCAGCTGCGCCAGCGGTGTGCCCTGGGTAACCGTATCAATCGGCCCAAAATAAGGGCGGAGCGGGGCGAAAGCCGCGGTAACATAATAGAACAGGGGATAAATCATGATTACAGTCAGCCGGCCGAAGAGGGCCGGGTTGAAGCGGTTCCAGCCAAGGCCGCCCATCAGCTCCTTGGCCAGGCCGATACCGATAAAGGTGGCCAGGGCCGCCGTCCACCAGGCGGTGCCGGGTCCGAACAGCATCGCGACCAGCAGGCCGGTAACCAGGGCGCTGCCGTCATGCAGCGTAACGGGCTTGCTTACAATCTTTCGAAACAGCAGTTCGGTCAGCACTGCGGTAACCAGGCAGACCGCGATCAGGAAGAAGGCATAGATTTTAAAGAAAAAAAACGAAACCAGGGTCACAGGCAGCAGCGCGATAATTACATCGCGCATGGCATGTGATACAGTCGCCGGTGTTCTCAAGTGCGGTGACGTAGACACCGACAGTTGTAGTTGACGCTCCTCCATAGACGGCTTATCCTCCCCTACATTTGGTTATTTATTTCATAAGTGTTGATAAAATGATCTCCCTCCCTGGACTCCTGAACCTTTCATTGATGCAATTCAGCAGGCGGCAAATTTCACGTAATTGTCAACCATCCCTACAGCAGCTGACAGGTTGCTCTTTGCTGTGTGTTAAACTGAACTCTTTTCGGTCTTTCCGGAAAACCGGCCGGCCCGAACCGATAACCCCATAATCACACCAGCAGCGCTCCCAAGGTTCAGGAATACCCGGCGCAGACTTTCAAGGGGGTGCAGCTCTGCGTTCTCAAATTTCCTTTGATTCCCCCTGGGAAACCAGCCCGAACCGTTGCAATTAAAGCAGCCCCTGATACTCATGGTTTATATATTCTCACTCCCTATAAAAACCGTTTAATTGACACCGGCACCCTGTTTCTTTTATAATTTTTATGGTAACATAAATATGAAATGCGAATAACATTTCGTATTTAAGTATAGTCGAACTTTCTTTACGGTGTCAATAATTGTTTTTTCAAAGGAGCGCATCGTCATCATGATGAATAAGCCGCACTGGACCTTTCTTACCAATCACGGACGGGTGCTTGTTTACCTGGCAAAACATCCCCAAACCACAACCAGAAAAATAGCCCAGGAAGTGGGGGTTACGGAACGGGCGATTCAAAAAGTAATCTATGACCTGGAAGCCGACGGCTATATCGTGCGGCAAAAAGTGGGCCGGAATAACAGCTATACGATCCATTCCGAAATGCCGATGCGTCACCGGATGGAGCGGGAACATGCCGTGGGTATCCTTTTGCTGGCCCTGGGCTGCAACTTGCAGGAACTGGCTCAAAAGCTGCAGGATCATAACAACCAGGACAATTAAATCCAGAGGTCTGGCTTATTCAGCAAAAAAAATGGCCGGCAAAATAACATAGACCATTGCATCAACAGTATGATAAAATAGATTAATCAAAAAAGTAGGGGAGCTCCGAGCGGGGCTGAGAGTAAGGCGCAATGAAGCCTTTAACCCTTTGAACCTGTTGCGGCCCGTCAGGGCACTGGGTAATGCCAGCGTAGGGAACATAGGCTTGATCCGGTTTGACCAGCAAGCTGCCGCCCTAGTCGGCGGTTTTTTTGTTGGCAGCGCTTTGAAAGGAGGGGAAAAAATGCCGCTGTGTAACGTGAGCCTGCAGGTGGTCCCCCTGGTAGCGGAAGCAGACGTTTATCAAACCGTGGACCGCGTTATCGAGCTGATTCAACGATCCGGGATCAAACATACCGTGGGGCCCATGGAAACAACCATGGAAGGAGATCTGGAGAGGCTGCTGGACATTGTCAGACTAGCCCAGCAGGTATGTATCGGAGCCGGCGCCAAGCGGATCCTTTCAGTGGTTAAAATCGATTACAGCACAAAAGGAGTCACGATTGATGAAAAAGTGGGTAAATACCGCAGGGTGTAACCTGCCCGGCCCGGCCGTCCTGCTGTTCATCATTGCCCTATGGGAAGCGGCCTGCCGGCTAACCCATATACCGGAAACCCGGCTGCCCGCGCCTTCGGCCGTCGCCCTGTCCTTGTACGCCAATGCTTCCCTGCTGTCGGCGCATACCCGGGCCACCCTGGCCGCCGTCGCCGCCGGCCTGGCACTGGCCGTTCTGGCGGCGCTGGCACTGGCCGTTTCCATGAACCGCCGGCCCTGGTTAAAGCAGGCCCTCTACCCGCTGCTGGTCATTTCCCAGACGATTCCGATCATTGCCCTGGCGCCGCTTTTTTTAATCTGGTTCGGCTTCGGGATCACACCGAAAATCGTGGTGGTAGCCCTGGTCTGCTTCTTTCCCATGGCCGTGAACCTGGTGGAGGGGCTGGAGCAGGTGGACCCGGAGGCGCTTAATTTGCTTAAAGTGATGCGGGCCGGCCCGGCCATGATTTTCCGATCGGTTCAGCTGCCGGCAGTACTGCCCTACTTTTTTTCCGGTCTGAAGATCTCCGTAACATACAGCGTGATGGGAGCGGTCATCGGGGAATGGCTGGGCGCCAGGGCGGGATTGGGAGTTTTTATGCTCCGGTCGATGCACTCTTTTAAAACCGGCGGCGTGTTTGCCTCGATCCTGATAATCGTGATTGTCAGCCTGTTGCTGTTTAAATTGACGGAGCTGGCGGCCTGGGCCGCCATGCCCTGGAACAGAGAGAAAACCAATCATCCGGAGGAGTGAGCGCCATGTACAATCCAGTAAACCGCTTTATCCCGACTATCCTGCTGCTGGCCTGCGCAACCGCCCTGCTGTTTATTCCGGGTTGCGCCAAAGACAGCGGGCCCGGCCCGGAAAAAGTAACCGTTCTTTTAGACTGGACCCCCAACACAAATTACAGCGGCATTTACGCGGCCATGGACAAAGGCTACTACGCCGAAGAGAATCTGGAGGTAGAAATTATCCAGTCTTCCGGTTACGTGCTCCAGCTGGTCGCCGAGGGCAAAGCCCAGTTCGGGGTCAGCTACCAGGAAGAAGTGATTTTCGCCCGCCTGGAAGGGATCCCGGTTGTATCCATCGCCGCCGTGCTGCAGCACAACACATCGGGATTCGCCTCCCTGGCCGAAAAAGGAATCGCCACCCCCGCCGACTTTGAAGGTAAAAAATACGGCGGCTGGGGCTTTCCGGTGGAAGAAGCGACCATTCAGGCGCTGATGGAGCATTACAAGGCGGATTTTAGTAAAGTAGAGATTATCACCACGGGGACGGTCGATTCGCTGGTGGTCCTGGAGCAGGAAGCCGATTTTGTTTGGATCTACTACGGTTGGACCGGAGTGGAGGCGGAGTTGAAAGGGATGGATTTAAACTTCATTGAGCTGAAAAATATCGATCCGGCCTTGGATTACTACACACCGGTCCTGGTGTCAGGGGAAACCCTGATCAAGGAAAACCCGGACCTGGTAGAACGATTTATGCGGGCCACGGCCAGGGGCTACCGCCTGGCCGTGGAAAACCCGGCGGGGGCAGCGGAAGCGCTGCTGGCCGGAGCCCCGGAGCTTGATCGGAACCTGGTTATGGCCAGCCAGCAGTGGCTGCAAGACAAGTACCAGGCCGGTGCGGCCCGGTGGGGCCTGCAGGAGCGCCGGCGCTGGGAGGACTATACGCGGTGGCTTTATGAGCGGCGGTTGATCGAGGAAATGATCGATGTCGATAAAGCCTTTACCAACCGTTTCGTCGAGTAGCTGTCTAGTTTACCCTTCTTACCCAGTCAAGGCGGGGGCGGGCCTGTATGCGCCGACCCCGCCGCCGGAGGATAGGGAATTTATCGGGCAGTAAAAGGGAAAGGAAGTTCATCGATGCCTGAACACAAAGCGGTTTTGCTGATGGAAAGCATCAGCGCCACGTATTCGGAGGGTCAAGCACGGCTACCGGTGCTGGCGGAGGTGTCGCTCAGCCTGGGGGCGGGTGAATTTGCGGCGCTGCTGGGACCCAGCGGCTCGGGAAAGAGCACCCTGTTAAAAATCGCAGCCGGGTTAACCCGGCCTGACCGGGGCCGAGTGTACTTAAACGGCCGTGAAAGCACCGGACAGGTGCAGAAGGTCGGCTACATGCCCCAGCAGGACCTGCTCTTCCCCTGGCTGACGCTACAGCAAAATGCAGCCCTGCCGCTATTATCGGCAGGGGTGGACAAACCAGAGGCTTACGAACGGGTACGGGAGCTGCTGCCGGTATTCGGGCTGGAAGGGTTTGAAGGCTACTATCCTCGCCGGCTTTCCGGGGGAATGCGCCAGAGAACGGCCCTGCTCAGGACCGTACTCATCGAAAGCGGCCTGCTGCTTTTAGACGAGCCCTTCGCCGCTTTGGACGCCATTACCCGGGAAAGACTGCAGGAATGGCTGCTCTCTGTTCTGGAGCGTTTCAACTGTTCCGTGCTGTTCGTCACCCACAGCATCGACGAAGCGATCTATCTGGCGGACCGGGTCTACATGTTCTCGGAGCGCCCGGGAAGCATCGTGATGGATCAGCTTATTGACCTGCCCCGTCCCCGCGCCCGCGGCGTGGTCACCGCGGCATCCTTTCTGAGCTATAAAGAGGCGCTGATGGAATCGCTGCAGTTGAAAGGTTAAACGGGCCGAAAAGCGCCGGCGATCAGGGTTAACCCGGCTAGACGGCTTACTGACTCGTATGCATCACCATCTACCCGGTGATATCGGTATCGCAGACTCCCCAGCCTGGACCGCGCTCATTTTTTGTATCTCATCCTGGGACTGAAACGGGTTCACTGCCTTTGCGGGTTGTTGGTATAGATAATGACTAAAAGCAGCCCCCGATCGGCGGTAATCAGGGCCGATGAGCCGGTAAATTCATTGCTCAGGCCGCGGGTGGAGGCGAAATAAAGGGTTTCTCCTTTGAGCGGGTACTTCAGCCCCTCCGTCGTTACACCTTCTGCCGCGGCGGTAAGAGGAAAGAGAGAAAGGGTTTCACCGGGGCTCCCTTGAACCTTTATTTCCTTCTCCAACAGGTAGATGCGGTGCTGCTCGTCAATCATTTGCACCGGAATCCCCGCCCGCAGGGGTATTGTTAAAAGCATCAGGTTGCCGAAAGCCTGGTCAAACCGCACCCCGCCCAGGGCGCCCACCAGTAGGATTTCGGCGGGGGCTAGGGTCACCGCCCGCTGAAGGGCCAGTTCCAGGTCGGACTGGTCTTTTTCCGCCGAAAAGCGTAGAAATTCCACACCAGCACCCTGCAGCCGCCCGATTACATCTGGCGGCAGGGAATCCATATCCCCGACCACCAGGTCGGGCTGAAACCCCATAGTTAAAGCGTGAAGCGCCCCGCCGTCGGCGCAGAGAATAAAATCGTCCGCCCTGATCCGGCCGCGGATGAACTGCGGGTCTTTGATTTCGCCGTTGGCCACCACCACGATGCGATTGTGCGCCATTGCCGCACCTGCCTTTCCGTTAACCGGAGAGGTGAACACAACCCTCCAGGCTAAATATCACTGAAAGCATGCTCCAGCTCCCGTAAATTGGCACAAGAGAAAGCACGGGTGCAATAAGCGGTATAATGATCCATGACGCTGTCACCGGTATTCCAGGTATTCTCCGGTTCGGGGTTGAACCAATAAACCCGTTTCACCCTGTCCCGCAGTCCGGCCAGAGCTTGCGGCTGGCTGTGAAACCAGTTGTTGCGGGCATCTCCGAAGATAAGCAGATGACTGTTAGGAGTAAGCTCACGCCCGTAGCGCTCCAGGAATGCTTTCAGGCAGTGGCCGTAATCCGTGCGGCCGTCTTTCACCACTTTAGCCTGACGGTAAACCGGGCCGCGTAAAGAATGAGGTCTAAACCGCCGCAGCAGCGTAGATATTTCATCCACTTCGTCTACAAAAGCAAAACCTCGCACTCCGCGGAAAAAGCGCTCAAGGCAGTGTAGCAAAGCCAGGGAAAAACAGCAAAATTGCCACACCGATGATGAAACATCGCATAGAACAAAAATGACCGGTTTCTCCTTTATAGCCTGGCGGTTGAACAACTCCAGTGGGACGCCGCCCGCGGCAAGGCTGCGCCGGAATGTGCGCCTGAAATCCAGGCGGCCGCGGTGCTCTTTTTTTATTTTCGTTTTCATTCGCGAAGCCAACCGGCGGGCAATTTGCGGGATCATCGCTTCCAATATTTTAATCTCGTCAGCGGTCAGGGTATTAAAACCTTTATCCAAAGCGGTTTTCCTTCCTCTAATGTCTCCGCTCTCTCCCACGCCTGACATTTCTTTTGTGCTCCGGCTACCGCCGCTTTTATCCCCGCCTCCGCCATGCCCTTCGCCTGAGCCGCCCTCGCCCGGACCATGCCCTACCCCGGCAGCAGCGTTTATATCAGAGGATTTATCCGGACCCGGTATATCATGCCTTGCCGATAGCTGTTCCAGATGCTTAGACACCTGTTTTGCTGTTTCACCGGGTCCCCGCGGAAATTCTTGGCCGCGGAAATGAGCGGCATAAATTTTTTCAAATATAGCGATATGCGCGCTGTCTTTTACCAAGGTGGAGAATAGAGCGGCATAAAAAGAATCCCCCGATTCCCAGCCTACCAGCAGCAGCGCCCGGACGCACTGGGCCAGCTCGTCTGGGCTTATAGAAATCCCGGCGCTGCGCAGTAATTCTACAAAACGGAAGAGCCGTTCTGAAAATATAATAGTATCACCTTCTACATCCCGGCCCGGGCGAATAAATCTCTCGAGGGCGTTGCCGTTTAACTTACCATGAGCGCCGACCCTGCTGCGGCTCTGGTTTAAAATAGAGTCCCTCTTCGCCCCAGGAAGCGGCCCGGTCGATTTTTTCCAAATCATCCTCATATTTTAGGATCAAG
>JBFMGD010000070.1:0-8622 GCA_040751775.1 Bacillota bacterium
TATTCTCAAAGGTATGCTCGTAGGCGCGCTCGGCTCCTTTGCCGCCCTTTTCTTGTTAAACAGCCTGGTGAACCGGAGCGGCCTGGCGGGCGACTTTCGGGTGATCCCCCTGGCGTTACTCTTTTTACTGCTGTTGTCCCTGGCTGCGGCGCCCGCGCAAAACGCGCTCTCCCGCGTTTTCGAACGGCAAGCCGACGGGGCCGCCCTGGCCCTGACCAATGATCCGGCGGTCTTTATCTCGCTCAAGCAAAATATTGCCGGAACCAACCTCGCCACGGTGCGGCCCCATCCGTATATTAAATACGCCCTCTACACGCATCCGCCGGTGATGGAGCGCATTGAACACGCGAGGGATTTCCAGCGGTCAAACAGCTAAGTGCTGAGCTCGACTGATTGCAAGGAGGTTGATCCGATGGAGCTGGTTGTGCTGGGCTGCTACGGCCCTTATCCCCCGGCGGGCGGCGCCTGCTCGGGTTACCTGATCGAGGAGGACGGCTGCCGGGTACTGCTCGACTGCGGCAACGGCGTCTTGAGCCGCCTGCAGCAGCACCTTGATTTCTGGGCCCTGGATGCGGTGGTGCTTTCACATCTGCACAGCGACCATGCCGCCGATCTCTTCATTATGCGTTACGGGCTTGACCTGGCCCAGGCCCGGGGAAGGCGCGCCGGGCCGCTTCCGCTCTACGCGCCGCCGGAGCCCGCCGCGGAGATCGCGCGGCTGCCCTATAAAGAGGCCTACCGGATCAATCCGGCCGGCGCGGGCGGGGCGCCGCTCTTGATCGGCCCGTTCAGTTTTA
Source organism: Bacillota bacterium (assembly GCA_040751775.1). Classification (GTDB taxonomy): domain Bacteria; phylum Bacillota; class Dethiobacteria; order DTU022; family DTU022; genus JBFMGD01. The sequence goes on from JBFMGD010000070.1 coordinate 798, forward strand.
CCTTTCAGGAAACGGTGCATGCGCTCCCCTGCCTCGCTGTGCGCGTAGCGTCGCCCAAAGGCGTGCTGGTTTACTCGGGCGATACCGAGTATTATGACGGCCTGGCCGGTTTTGCCCGCGGCGCCGACCTGTTCTTGTGTGAAGCCAACTTTCAGGAAGAGGATATGGCGCGGCAGCCGCCCAACCACCTTTCCGCGGCCCAGGCGGCCCGGATTGCCGCCGGCGCGGGCGTGCAGAAGCTGCTGTTGACACACCTGCACCCGGAGCGGGATCCGGCTGTTTCCGTTCAAGAAGCCGGCGTGCACTATGCCGGGGCAATGGCGGCCCGGGAAGGCGGGCGCTACCGGGTTGCCTGGAGGTCAAGCTGTTGAATATGAGCAGTAGGAAGGGGGCGCGGTAGTGCGCGGTTATATTGTCCCGCATACGCATTGGGACCGGGAATGGTACGCGACCTTCCAGCAGTTTCGCTTCAAGCTGGTCCGGCTGGTGGACCGGGTGCTGGAAACGCTGGAGACGGATCCCTCATTTAAATATTTTACCCTCGACGGGCAGGCGGTGATCCTGGAAGATTACCTCGAGATCAAGCCGGCTGAAAGGGGGCGCCTGGAGAAGTTGATCGCCGCCGGCCGGCTTCTGATCGGCCCGTGGTATGTCCTGCCGGATGAATTCCTGGTGAGCGGCGAAGCGCTGATCCGCAATTTGCTGCGCGGCGCTGACCTCTGCCGCGCCTTTGGCGGCCTGATGGCGGTCGGATACGTGCCGGACCAGTTCGGCCATATCGCCCAGCTGCCGCAGATTTTAACCGGCTTTCGCATCGACGCCGCCGTGCTCTGGAGAGGCGTGAGCGGCGATTGCCGAAAAGACCGGTTCAGGTGGGAAGCGCCGGACGGCAGCCGGGTAAACGCTTTCTATCTCTCTGATTCATACAGCAACGCGGCCGGGCTGCCGGCAACGGCGGCGGAGCTGGCGGAGAGAATCGAGCAACTGGTGAAGGCCCAACACGGCCGTCTTTCTACGGACGCGATCCTGTTGATGAACGGGTCCGATCACCTCATGCCCCAGCCCGGTCTGCCGGGGATCTTGCCGGAGGCGGCGGCTAGATTAAAGATGGCGCTCGAGATCTCTTCCCTGCCCCGCTATATCGCCGCGGTGCGGCAAGAGGCGGCCGCGCTGCAGCCAATCACCGGGGAGCTTCGTTCCGGGGAGCGCGCGCCGCTTTTGACCAGCTGCGCTTCGTCCCGGATCCGCCAAAAGCAGCGCAACCATGCCGTTGAAACCCTGCTGGAAAAATACGCGGAGCCCCTGGCGGTCTGGGCCTGGCTGCAGGGCGCCTCCTATCCCGCCGGTTTCCTGGCGGAAAGCTGGCGGCAGCTGCTGCTCAATCACCCGCACGACAGTATTTGCGGCTGCGGCAACGACCAGGTGCACCGGGAGATCGAAACACGTTTCGATCATGCGGAGCAGGTGGCGCGCCTGGTGCGGGACGACAGCCTGCGCTTCCTGGCGCAAAAGGTCGACACCGGCTGGTTTGCCGGGGAGAGCGGGCTGTTGGCCTTCAACCCTCATCCGCGGCCAGTAACCGGCCTGGTGGAGGTAGAGCTTCCGGAAACCGGCCGGGATGACGTGATCAACGGCCTGGTTGACGAAAAGGGCCGCTTTGCCGCCTGGCAGCCTTCCGGCGGGGGTGCAAGCGAATACTTTGCGATCAATTTAACGCCGCTGCAGGCCAGGGCCGCGCTCGGTTGGGTCGGCAGCCGGGAGATCCAGGGCCTCTATTTAAACGGGGTCAAGATGAGCGGCCCCTGCGACGGGCTGCTGAAGGTGGACTTTATTCTGGGCGGCAGTCCGGTGGGAGAGCTCGATTTGGACGAGTTAAAGCGGCAGGCCCTGGCCCTGTTCAAGGACCGGTCGATTAAGCGAATCCGGGTCGTCGCCAGGCAGGGGGGCGAGCGCGGCCTGTTTATCGCCGCCGCCGTGCCCGGGTGCGGCTGGCGGAGCTATGAGCCGCTCTTTGATCCGGCGGCGCGCCCGGCAACGGACCTGCGGGTGTCGGCCAAAGGGATGGAGAGCAGCCTTTACCGGATCAAATTTAACCGTGACGGCTCGCTTGACATTCTGGACAAGGAAAGCGGTCTTGAGTTCATGAACTGCGGCCGCCTGGTCGACGGCGGAGACCGCGGCGATCTGTACACATATGCCGCGCCTGAAAGGGACCGGCTGGTCGGCAGGCCCCGGCCGCGCTGCACGGGGCGGCGGGTTAAAGTGGAAGTGATCGAGCGCGGGCCGGTGCGGACCGCGGTGCGGCTGATCATGGCATACCGCCTGCCTGCCGCCCTAACCCCGGACCGGCAAGGCCGCTTGCGGCAGAAGGTCTCCTGTGCAGCCGTTACCACCGTCAGCCTCGCGGCCGGTTTGCCGGGGATTCACTTCCGGACCGAGTTTGAAAACCGCGCTTGCGACCACCGTTTGCGGGTGCATTTTACGGCGCCGCTCCGGGCGGCTTCAGTTTGGGTTGACGGCCACTTCAACGTGGCGGAGCGCCCGCTGCAGCCGCCGCCCGGCGATTACGCCGGCTGGGCTGAAAAGCCGAACGGCCTGGCCCCCCAGAAATCTTTTATCAGCATCGACGACGGCCGCTTTGGTGTAACGGTGGTCAATCAGGGGTTGCCGGAATACGAGGTCATCCCCGCCGCGGGCGGCAGAGCCGCTGAGCTTGCCGTAACGCTGCTGCGCGGGGTCGGGTGGCTTTCACGGGAGGACCTGCCGAACCGGCCCGGACATGCCGGCCCCGCGGTGGAGACGCCCGGCGGGCAATGCCCGGGGGCGCACAGTTTCGCCTACAGCCTGGTGCCGCACCGCGGAGATTGGCAGGCAGCGGGCATCAAAGAACTGGCCGGTATCTTGACCGCCCCGCTGCTCGGCGCGGCGCTGGGAAAGGCAAAAGGAGAACTGCCGGCTGCGGGGGCGATGCTTTCCCTGGAGCCGCGGCAGATCGTCTTAAGCAGCGTCAAGCAGTCTCAAGACGGCCGGGCCGTAATTATCAGAATCTTTAACTGCAGCGGCGCCGTGCAAGAGGCGGCCCTGACCCCGGGTTTTGCTTTCAAAACAGTGCGGCCGGTAAATCTGCTCGAAGAGCCGGCGGGTGAGCCGTTGCCCGCGGCCGGCGGACGAGTCCGGCTGTCAGTGCCGCCGTGGCGGATCTCCACGCTGCGTTTCGAGAGTTGAGGGATTAAGGGCCGGCTTCCTGTAGTGTTTGCGCGGCCAGGGCCGCCAGTTTGCCGATCAACCGGGCGGCGTTCTCCTGCTCCGGCGGATCTTTGACCACAATGGTCAGCGCGGCCGGCGGACGGCGGGGGAAGAAAAGCAGCGCCGCGTCGCCGACTATCCCCGAGACAGTGCCGACTTTGTTGGCGACATCGACCGTGTGCCTGATATAGCGGCCGATTCGCTCTTTATCCACCGCCGCCCGCATCAACTCGATCCCGAACGCGCTCATTTTCTGCCCGGCAGCCTGCCCGGCATAGAGGGCGGTCAACAGCCGCGTCAGGTCGCACGCTGTGGAGACATTTGAAGGCAGGGGGGAGTCGAGTTCATACATCCGGCGGGTAAAGGCCGTGTTTCTCAGCCCCAGGCGCCGCGCGGCGGCGTTGATCCGGCGCGCGCCGACGGCCTGATAGAGAATGTTGGTGGCCACGTTGTCGCTGATCGAGATCATTTTGGCGAGCAGCTCTGCCAAGGTGAAGCAAGTGCCTGTTTTGGCGAATTGCAGCACTCCGGAACCGGTGACGAGTGTGCTGCCGGCATAGAGGTCAGCCTCAGAGAGGGTATGGGTATCATCCAGCGATAAGCGGCCTCTCTCGAGCTGCTCCAGGACGACCAGCAGGAGCAGCAGCTTAATCAGGCTGGCCGGGTAAAAACGCCTCTGCCCGTTAATTTCGATCATCCGGCCGGAGGCCAAATCATGCAGGCAAAGGTAAACTTCAAGCATGCCGGCGTCTATTTGTTCGGCGAGCCGCTCCTGCAAAGCGTACAGATTAACCTGAGGATCCACATTAATCATCTCTTGTCAGGTGGTTGCACCGCATACTTTAACTATATGCGCGGTTAGGGAGGCGCTTGCTTGTCTGTGGATACCTGAAAAGTTGTCCTGGACCGAATTTTTTCAGGAGGAGGGCATCTGTATTTTTACTTTGCTTTCTTTATCGGCCGGCATCGAGAAAGTTGAATAACCCGAAACCGATTAACAGTTCCACTGTGGCGCTAAACAGAAAGATCACCGCAATCAGAATACTGGCCCAATTGATCCAGCCTTGCGGCAGCAGTCTGCCGCGAGAGGGCAGGATCCGGTTGACCCGGGATTGCCGCTGCAGCAGCAGCAGGCCAATCAGCACGCCGCCAAAGGCCAGACCGGTTACCGTCAGCCAGGTTATTGTAAAGACGGCTTCCGAACCTTCCAGGAGCGCTTCCAGGTCGAAGCGGTGCATATAGTACATAAAGGTAACGGCGATCAGGTTGTTCAGGAAATGATAGAGCATACCGGCGTAGAGGGAACCTGTTTTAAGCACCACCAACCCGATCAGCAGGCCGAGGACAAATGTACTGGTCAGGCTTAAAAAAGACATGTGCATCAGGGCAAAAAGTAAAGCGCTGAAGAGCAGCGCCGGCAGCATGCCGTATCGCTCCATGGAGGGCATCACCGCCCCCCGGAAAAGAATCTCTTCGCATATTGCCGGTGAAACGGCAATGATTAAAATGTAGATCAGCAGTTGGTTAACCGTGGTGGGAGGAGGGATCTTTTCCAACGGCTCAAAGCCGAGCCCTGAGAGAGCGGACAAGATGATCCCTTCCACAAAAACGAGGGAAACCCAGGCGCTGACTGCCAGTAATACTATCGCCGGCAAGAATTTGCTTTGCAGAGGGCGGAAACGGGCAAATACAGCCGGCTGTTGAGAGAAGAGCTTTAAGTAAACCAGGGCCGGAACCAGGAAAAAAATCCACTGGGTTAACGCTATGCCGGCTTCGTAATGCAGGCTTTGCAGCAGCGATCCGAAGATAATTAAGAAAACGACAGCGATCAAGACCAGGATTGAAGCGTGTTGCACGGATGAACGTTTGGTTGAGATCATAAACCAATTATATGCGCCCGGCCGTCTTTCGTCAAAAGAGGATTGCCTGGTTTTATTTACCTCCACTTGGTGCCAGGCATTGACTTAAGAGATAACAGGATTAGTACCGGCTGATCTGCAGTTATCTCTTAAGTCAGTGCGTGGCACCTTTGCCGGGACGGTTGTGTTGACACGCGGCTGGTTTAGTTGCATGATTCAGGTTGGACTTGATATAATTATGAAGCGGGATTACCTTTTAGATGGAAGGATGCTGATTTTGAGCGATCTGCGTGATGTTTTGCGAGAACTGCCGGCAGTGGACAGGCTGCTCCGGGAACCGCTGCTTGTGGAGCTGAGCGAGCGGTTGCCGCGGCGGGTGATCCTGGCGGCGGTCCAGGAGACGGTGGATGCGTACCGCACTAAGCTGCAACAGGCCGCCGCCCGGGGCCAGTTTTTCGATAAAACGGCTGTATCTCCGGCGGCGTTGGCCCGGGAAGCGGCGAACCTGGCTGCCAGGCAGAGCCGGCCGAGCCTGCAGCCGGTGATTAACGCCACCGGGATCATCTTGCATACCAACCTGGGGCGGGCTCCTCTGGCCGAAGCGGCGGTGGAAGCACTGAGCCGGGTCAGCGGAAGCTATAGCAACCTCGAGTTCAACCTGCTGGACGGCAAGCGCGGTTCCCGACAGGTTCACGTGGAAGAGCTGCTCTGTGAACTGAGCGGGGCTGAAGCGGCGGTTGTGCTCAACAACAACGCCGCCGCGGTCTTTCTGACTTTAAATTCATGCGCCGCGGGCAAAGAGGTGATTGTTTCCCGCGGCGAACTCGTTGAAATCGGCGGCTCCTTCCGGATCCCGGAGGTGATGAACGCCAGCGGCGCCCGCCTGGTGGAGGTCGGTACCACCAATAAAACCTACCGGCGGGATTACGAAGCGGCTGTCACCGAAAACACCGCCGCTCTTTTAAAAGTGCATACCAGCAACTATCATATTGTCGGTTTTACCGCTTCAGTCAGCGCGCCGGAGCTGGTCAGCCTGGGACGGGCTAAAGGTATTCCGGCGATCGAGGATTTGGGTAGCGGGGTCTTAATTGACCTGTCGCGCTATAATCTGCCGCCGGAGCCCCGGGTGCAGGACAGCATCGCCGCAGGCATGGACCTGGTTACCTTCAGCGGGGACAAACTTTTAGGCGGCCCCCAGGCGGGCATTGTCGTCGGACGGCGTGAACTGGTCGACCGTCTCCGCCGCAACCAGCTGGCCCGGGCGCTGCGCGTGGATAAATTTACAGTAGCGACCCTCGAGGCCACACTGCGCCTTTACCAGGACGAGGAGCTAGCCGTGCGGGAGATCCCGGTCTGGCGGGCGCTTACGGCCAAACCGTCCCGGCTGCAGGAGCGGGCCCGGGATCTGGCGATGCGCCTGGAGCCGCTTTTCGGACCGGAAGGAGTAGAGGTCTGGTCAGGCAGCTCCCGGGTCGGCGGCGGCGCTTTGCCGACGGCGGAACTGCCCACCTGCCTGGTGGCGCTGAATCCAAACCGCGTCGATCCGGTGGAGCTGGCGGAGCGGCTTCGTCTAAGCGATCCGCCGGTGGTGGTGCGGCTGCAGCACGACCGGCTGATTCTGGATCCGCGCACTATTTTCCCGGAGCAAGAAGAGCTGCTGGCGGCCGCCATTGAGAAGGCATACCGGGAAAGGCAGTAGCCGGAATTCGGAATTCAGCATGAGGGAATCTGCCAATAAAGGAGCGAAACCCCTTGGAACACCTGATTATCGGCACGGCCGGACACGTGGATCATGGAAAAACGGTGCTCGTTCGCGCGCTTACCGGGGTGGATACCGATCGCCTGCGGGAAGAAAAAGAGCGGGGGATATCGATCGATCTGGGTTTTGCTCCCTTCCGGCTGCCCGGCGGGCGGCTGGCCGGTGTGGTCGATGTGCCGGGCCATGAACGCTTCATCCATAACATGCTCGCCGGAGCCGCGGGGATGGACCTGGTTCTACTGGTGGTGGACGCCAACGAAGGGGTCATGCCCCAAACCAGGGAACACCTCAATATCCTGCAGTTACTGGGCATCCAAAAAGGGATTATCGTGATCACCAAGATCGACCTGGTCGAGGAAGAGTGGCGCGAGCTGGTTCAGGAAGAGATCAAGGAAGAGCTGCAGGGCACTTTTTTGGAGGGAGCGCCGGTAACGGCTGTTTCCGCCTTGAAAGGTGAAGGCCTGGAAGAGCTGAAAGAGCTGATCGATGACCTGACCCGGGAGGTCGCCTCCCGGGATACAACCGCGCCTTTGCGCCTGCCGGTGGATCGGGCTTTCAGCGTGCCCGGTTTCGGCACTGTGATTACCGGCACCCTGTTCCAGGGAACGGTGCGCGCCGGCGATACCGTGGCCGTGCTCCCGCCCGGGGTGGAAGCGAGGGTGCGCAATATCCAGGTGCATGACCACGATGTCAAGGAAGCGCGTGCCGGCCAGCGGGTAGCCTTGAACCTCTCCGGGTTGGAGAAAGAACGGGTGCAGCGCGGCAGCGTGGTCACTCATCCCGGCTCTTACCGGCAAACCGCCCTGCTGGACACCGCGGTTTCGCTGCTGCCGGCGGCGCCCCGCCCGCTTAAGAATATGGACCCGGTTCACTTCTTCCTCGGCACGGCGCGCACCACGGCGCGGATGCTGCTTTTGGACCGCGACGAGCTGAAACCGGGCGAAAAGAGTTTGGCGCAATG
>JBFMGD010000071.1:0-8290 GCA_040751775.1 Bacillota bacterium
CGACCGCAGCAAGCGCGCCCTGATGGGTGAAGCGGCCGGCCGTTACAGCGACCTGGCCATAGTCACAGACGACAACCCGCGGGCTGAAGACCCGGCGCGTATTGTCCAGGAAGTTTTACCGGGGCTGCAGCGCTGCCTGCCGGCGGAAGGGTACCGGGTGATCCATGATCGCAAAGAAGCGATTGCCGCGGCGCTGCAGGCGGCCCGCAGCGGCGATCTGGTGCTGATTGCGGGTAAAGGGCACGAAGCGGAGCAGGTTTACTGTAACCGGGTGATCCCTTTCAGCGACCGGCAGGTTGCCAGAGAGTTAATCACGGCCACATTGCGAGGGAGAAAAAGAACTGATGCAGATCACGGGAAATGAATTGATCCAGGCGTGTGCCGGCATAGTGCAGCAGGGGAATCCGGATAGCGCAATCACCGGATTTTCAATCGATTCGCGGCGGATCACGCCGGGCGATTTTTTTGTTCCCTTGCCGGGAGAACGGGAGGACGGTCACCGCTATGTCGGCCAGGCCCTGGAGAGAGGGGCGGCCGGTTCATTTTACTCCCGTATCCCCGTGCCGCCGCTGCCGTCCGGCAGCCTGATCATCCGGGTCGGTGATGTATTGACCGCTTTGCAACAGGTTGCCGCCGCATACCGTACCAGGTTTGATTTGCCGGTGATCGGAGTAACGGGCAGCAGCGGCAAGACGACCACCAAGGATTTGATTGCCGGCGTTTTATCCAGCCGGCTGGAGGTGCTCAAAACTGAGGGCAACCTTAATAACGAAATCGGCTTACCCTTAACGCTGCTAACCCTCGAGGAACATCACCAGGCTGCCGTCCTGGAAATGGGGATGAGCGCTCCCGGCGAAATTGCCATTCTGGCGAAGATGGCCCGGCCGGCGATCGGCGTGATCAGCAATATTGGGGAGGCGCACCTGGAGCGGCTGGGCTCCCGGGAAGCCATCGCCAGGGCCAAGGAAGAACTGCTGGATTATATCGGCTCCGGCGGCACCGCCGTGCTCAACGGCGATGATGACCGCCTGGTGCAAATGGGGAAACGCTTTCCGGGAAAAGCATATTATTACGGCTTTAGCCGCGGAGATGTCCGGTGTACAAAGTTGTCTCAACAGGGAGAAAACAGCTTTTTCCGGGTGCGTTTCCCCAATAGATCAGAAAGGAGCTTCAGTTTGCCGCTGCCCGGCAGGCACCTGGTCAGCAACGCCTTAGCCGCGTTAACGATCGGTTACCTGTTCCAGATAGGTCCCGCGGAGATGGAGACGGGGCTGCAGGCCAGCCGGGTTACCGGCGGCCGGCTGCAAATCAGGCGAACCGGGCGCGGAGTAAGGGTAATCGATGACAGTTACAACGCCAATCCCAGTTCCGTCAAGGCGGCCCTGGAGGTTCTACGGGATCTGGGCGGGTCGAAAGGAGTTGCCGTCTTGGGAGAGATGCTTGAATTGGGGCCTACAGCGGCGGAAGAGCACCGGCAGGTGGGACGCTTCGCGGCTCGCTGCGGCATTGCCCGCCTGGTGACGGTGGGGGCGCTGGCTGGAGAAGCAGCCGCGGCAGCCCGGGCGGCAGGCCTCGCGGCGATCGCCTGTGCGGATCATGCCGAGGCGGTCTCTGCACTGAATGAACTGCCGTTGGATCAAAGTTGGACCGTTCTGGTCAAGGGATCCCGGGGTGCGCGTATGGATCAGTTGGTGCAAGCCCTGCTAAAAGAGCCGGAGGGAGAAACAAAATAATGCACTGGATGATTCTCACCGCCATGTTGATCGCGTTTGTCTTGAGCGTAGTAATCTGTCCTTTATTTATCAAGATATTGCGGCGGCTGCAATTCGGACAGCAGATCAGGGAGGACGGCCCCACCCGGCACCGGCTGAAAGCGGGAACCCCGACCGCCGGCGGAGTGGTTTTCCTGCTGGCTGCGGTTGCCGCGTTGCTAATCCTGCGAGCTTGGTCGGCGGCAATCGGGTTGGCCTTGTTTGTCACCCTCGGCAACGCCCTGATCGGCTGGCTTGACGATTCTGCCAAGATAGCCCGCTCGCGTTCCCAGGGGCTCAAGGCGCGCAGCAAACTTTTCGGGCAGTTGATCGTCGCGCTCGCTTTCACCGCCGGGATTTACCTCTTCGGTGACTACTCTTCGGTGGTGGTGCTGCCCTTTAGCGGCCGGGAGATTGATCTAGCTTATCTTTACCCGCTCTTTGTCCTAGTAATTATCAGCGCCGCCACCAATGGGGTCAACCTCACTGACGGCATCGACGGACTGGCGACTGGGACGGTGGTCATCGCCCTGCTGGCCTTCCTCTATATCGCTTCAACCAGGGATCTTCCCGATATGGCGCTGTTTTGCGGCGCCATGATCGGCGGCTGTTTCGGATTTCTGGTGTACAACCTGCATCCGGCCCGCATATTCATGGGCGATGCAGGGTCCCTCGGTCTGGGGGGCGCCCTGGCCGCGGCGGCGGTGCTGACCAAAACCGAACTGCTGTTGGTGATTATCGGGGGTGTGTTTGTGCTGGAAGTGCTTTCCGTGATCCTGCAGGTGATCAGTTTCCAGCTGACCCGCCGCCGGATTTTTCTGATGGCTCCCCTGCATCACCATTTTGAGTTAAAAGGCTGGTCGGAGTGGCAGGTTGTAACCGGGTTCTGGGGCCTGGCTTTCATATTTGCCCTGGCCGGATTAATTGAAGTCTGGCAACAGATTATGTAAGCAGTGGGGCGGGAGGTTATCCAAGGTGATCGAGTTGATTCGGGGGCGGGATGTAATGGTGGTCGGCCTGGCGCGCAGCGGCATGGCCGCGGTGCGGCTTCTGGCCGAGTTGGGCGCCCGTAAGATAATCGCCACAGATCAAAAGGCGGCTTCGGCTTTACGGGACGAACTGGAACAGCTGAATAAATTTGCCGGCGTTACGGCGGTGATCGGCGAAAACCGGCCGGAGTTGGTCACACCGGATCTCTCGCTAATTATTAAAAGCCCGGGAGTGCCGCCCACGCTCGAGCTGTTCCGGCGGGCCGCGGCGCTGCAAATTCCGGTATTATCGGAGATCGAGCTGGCATATGCTTTTATTAAAGCGCCACTGGTCGGGATTACAGGCACAAACGGCAAGACAACGACAACCGCTTTGACGGCGGCCATTTTGGAAGAAGCCCGGATCGGGCCGGTAATGGCCGCCGGCAATATCGGAGTACCCCTCTGCGACGCGGTGGGTAAAATCAGCTCCTCAGGGGTGATTGTCGCCGAGTTGAGCAGCTTTCAACTCGAAAACATCCGGCACTTCCGTCCGGCTGCGGCTGTATTCCTCAATTTTGAAGAAGATCACCTCGATTACCACGGCACTATCGAATCCTATTTCCGGGCCAAGGTGCGCATATTTGAAAACCAGGGCGCGGGAGATTACGCCATTCTCAATGCCAGCGATGCCGCGGTAGCCGCCCTGGGCGATAAAGTGCCCGGACCGGTCCTCTGGTTCGGAAAAGGGCCGCTTTCCCGCGGGGCGGGGCTGGAGCGCGACCAGGTGGTCCTTTTTAACGGGGCTAAGGTGGAGCCGGTCTGCCCGCGAGTGGAGATAGCTTTGCCCGGCGAACACAACCTGGAAAACGCCCTGGCGGCCACAGCGGCGGCCTGGGCTATGGGCGCCGACGCGGCGGCGGCCGGACGGACTTTGCGCCGTTTCCGCGGCATCGAGCACCGCCTGGAGTATGTGGCTTGCATAGACCAGGTGGAATTCATCAACGATTCCAAGGGCACCAATCCCGGCGCCGCGATTAAGGCACTCCAGTCATTTCCCGGGAAAAGAAAGATCTTAATCGCCGGCGGTAAAGATAAGGGGAGCGATTTTACGGCTCTCGCGGCGGTGATCAAAGAAGAGGTGCACCACCTCGTTCTGCTCGGCGAAACAAAAGAGCAGTTGGCCCGAGCCGTGGAACAGGCCGGTTTTACCCGCTACGAGATGGCCGGCAGTTTTGCGGAAGCGGTTGCGGCCGCCTGGTCGCGCGCCGAGCCGGGTGACCAGGTTTTGCTTTCTCCCGCCTGCGCCAGTTGGGATATGTTTAAGGATTACGAAGCGCGGGGTAACCTGTTCAAAGAGCTGGTTGCTTCCCTGCGGAGATAAATCGCTGTCAAGAGCGACTTAAACTGTGCTCCTGCGCAAGGCGAGCCTGAGCGCAGCCGTGGCACCAAGCATTGAAAGGGGCGGCAATGTGAAAAAAGAGCAGCGACGTGATCCCGATTACGCGTTAATCCTGGTTATCCTGTTGCTGCTGGGCATCGGTTTGGTGATGGTCTTCAGCGCCAGCTATATCGTCGCTGAAGAGAGCCGCGGTGACCCTTTCTATTTTTTGCGGCGCCAGGCTGTCTGGATTGCACTCGGGTTGGCCGGCATGTTTTTTTTATCCCATGTGCAGTATTGGAAGCTGCGCCGGCTGTCTCTTATTTTGATTCTGCTCAGTTTTGTGCTGCTGACGCTGACGCATACCGGTCTCGGTACCGACCTGGGAACCGAAGCGTTTCGCTGGTTGAAAGTAGGCGGCCTCACTCTGCAGCCTTCCGAATTCAGCAAGCTGGCTTTCATCATCTTTACAGCGGCGTTTATGAGCAGCCGCAGCGTGCGCATTCAAAAATTTTGGTCCAGCAGCTTTATCCCGCTGGTCCTGGCCGGAATTACCTTTGTTTTCATAGTGGCCCAGCCGGACTTGGGAACGGCGTTAGTCCTGGTCGGCGGCACCGTGGTCATTATATTGCTGGCCGGGATGCCGTTTAAACAGGCGGCAGCTCTTTTCATGTTGTCCGTGCCGCCGCTGATCCTGGTAACTATTCAAAAAGAATACCGGATGGAGCGTCTCCTCTCATTTCTTGATCCCTGGGCTGATCCGAGCGACTCGGGTTACCAGATTATCCAGTCTCTTTATGCCCTGGGACCGGGGCATCTTTTTGGAGTCGGGTTGGGGCGCAGCCGGCAGAAGCTCTATTACCTGCCGGAGCCGCAAAACGATTTTATCTTTGCCGTGATCGGAGAAGAGTTGGGATTTGTCGGCGCCACAGTCGTCCTGCTGCTATTTTTTATCCTGATCTGGCGCGGCCTTAAGATTGCCCTGACCGCTCCGGATACGTTCGGCAGCCTGCTGGCGGCGGGGATAACGGGCATGGTGGCGATCCAGACGCTGGTGAATATCGCGGTGGTCACCGGTTCAATTCCGGTAACCGGTATTAACCTGCCGCTAATCAGCGCCGGCGGTAGCTCCGTTCTTTTCACATTGCTGGGGATGGGTATTCTGTTAAACATCTCCCGCCACTGCCATAAATAGAGGCGGGCGGGGACATGAGGGGTGATTTCCGGTGCGTTTGTTAATCAGCGGCGGTGGGACAGGCGGTCATATTTACCCGGCCCTGGCCCTGGCCAGGTATGCGCAAAGCCAAGACAGCAGCCTGGCGGTGCTTTTTGTGGGAACCGAGGCCGGCCTGGAAAGCAAGATCGTGCCGCAAGCCGGATTCAACCTGGAAACCATTCCCGCGCGGGGCTACCAGCGGCGTTTAAAGCAGATCGGTCCGGTCTTGGCGGACCTGAGGGCGGGGCTGGCCCGCTCGAGGAAGATTATCAGGGAATTCGCTCCTGACGTGGTCCTGGGAACAGGCGGGTATGTTTCGGCGCCGGTAATGACGGCCGCCGTCCTGATGCGCCGCCCGACAGTGATCCATGAGCAAAATGCTCTGCCGGGCCTGGCCAACCGCATTCTGGCCCCTCTGGTCAGCCGGGTCTGCCTTTCTTTTGCCGAGACAGGACGGCGTATGCCGCCGTTCAGCAAGAAAGCGGTGACCGGCAATCCCCGGGCCAGCGAGGTGGCCGCCGTAAACCGGGAGGACGGCATCAGGCTGCTGAACCTGGATCCTGCTCTCAAAACGATCGTGGCCTACGGCGGCAGCCGCGGCGCTTTAAGGATCAACCAGGTTATGGTGCGCTATATCCGGGAGTGCGGCCTGCCTCCGGGCACGCAGCTCATTTATATAACCGGCGATTATTATTATCGCCGGGTGGCGGACGAGCTGGCCGTCGTTCCCAATACAGTACAGGTGCTGCCATATTTAAACGAGATGCCGGCTGCCCTGGCGTCGGCCGACCTGGTAATTACCCGCAGCGGAGCGACCACCCTGGCCGAAATTACCGCTCTCGGGATACCGGCTCTGCTGATTCCGTCGCCGAATGTGGTCAATAATCACCAGTATTATAACGCGCGCCTACTGGTGGAAGCCGGGGCCGCTCTGCTGATCGAAGAGTCCGAGTTTAACCATTTGCGGCTGCACCGGGAGATCAAACAGCTTTGGTCCGCACCGGCGCGTCTGGCTAAAATGGCCCGTGCCGGTAAAAAGATGGGTGTTGTTGACGCCGCGGCACGTCTTTTCCGTTGCCTTGCCGAGGTGGCTCATAGCTAAACTAACAGAACCGTTGTCAGGTGCATAATATAAACTATCCTAGACAGGGGAGCATATATACTTTGGACATAGACCAGGAGCTGGGCCGCGAACTGCGTGCCGGAATTAGGAAAAACGAACCGATGTCGCTACATACTTCATGGAAAGTCGGCGGTCCGGCGGATTACTTTTTGGCTCCCGCCGACCGTTTCGAGATCGCGAAGATTGTCTGTTACAGCAGAGAGCACGAACTGCCGCTTTTTGTTTTCGGCAACGGTTCCAACCTGCTGGTCCGGGACGGCGGGATCAGGGGTTTGGTGATGCAGATTGGACCGCCTTTCCATTACATTCGCTGGGAAGACAGCGGGCTCGTTGCCGGATCAGGCACCCCCATGCCGTACCTGGCCCAAACCGCGTCTCGTAAAGGATGGGCCGGTCTTGAATTCGCCGGCGGCATTCCCGGGACACTGGGTGGGGCTTTGATTATGAATGCGGGCGCTTTCGGCAAGTATACCGGCGATCTGGTTCGTGCAATAACAGTAGTTACCGGTGAGGCAGAGATTTGCCGCCTTGAGCGCGAACAGCTGGTATTCGGTTACCGGCACAGCAACCTTGCCGGGGCCGGCATTGTCGTGGAAGCTTTGCTCCAGCTGGAAAAAGGCGATCCGGCGGAGTTGGAAAGGAAGGTCGGTATTTTTCTGGCTGAACGCCGCCGCCGCCACCCACAGTTGCCCAGCGCCGGCAGCGTATTTCGTAATATGCCCGACCAACCCGCGGGACGGTTGATCGAAGCGGCCGGCGGAAAAGGGTTGCGCAGCGGGTGTGCCCAGGTTTCCGAGCAACACGCCAATTTCATAGTCAACCTGGGAGGTGCGACCGCTGCCGATATTTTGACTTTAATCGACCGGGTTCAGCGGTTGGTTAAAAATCGGTTCAATATCGAGCTGCACCCCGAGGTAAAGGTTGTCGGAGAAGAGAAATAACGGGAGTGGAATTTGTGGATAGCTATCTGATTCAAGGGGGCTATGCCCTACAGGGTGAGCTCACGGTCCATGGGGCTAAGAATTCCGTATTACCGATCCTGGCCGCCGCGTTGTTGAATCGAAGCCAGGAGCAGATTCGGCTGGAAAAAGTGCCGGATTTGTTTGATGTCCGGGCGATGCTTTCGATCCTGACCAATCTCGGTGTAAGCGTTTCAACAGATGGGGCGGATGTAATCTTGCGTACAGATCCGGCAGATTGCTACCATATCCCGGAGCAGATGATGCGCGAGATGCGTTCCAGTATTTTCTTGATGGGCCCGCTGTTAGGGCGTTTCGGCAAAGCCAGTGTCTGTTATCCGGGCGGGTGCGCGATCGGCGAGAGGCCGATTGATTTGCACCTGTCGGGCCTGCAGGCCCTGGGGGCGATTATCGAAGAAAAAAACGGCTATATTCACGCCCGGGGTAACCTGCGCGGGGCTGAGATCAATCTATCCTATCCCAGCGTGGGCGCCACGGAGAACCTGATCATGGCCGGCGTGCTGGCCCGGGGAGAGACGATTATTCACAATGCCGCCCGGGAACCGGAGATTATAGATCTTCAGAATTTTTTGAATATACTGGGGGCCAGGGTGGACGGAGCGGGGAGCCGCACAGTGACGGTAAAAGGGGTTACCGCAGTAAGCGGCGGCTGTTACCGGGTTTATCCCGACCGGATCGCCGCGGGGACTTACTTAATTGCCGCCGCTGTAACCGGCGGCCGGATAACCTTGATCGATGTTCGCCCGGAACACTTACAGTCTTTGATTGCTATCCTTCAAAAAGCCGGTTTGCCCTTGGAGATAAGCGGGGAGCGCGTGACGCTGCACAGCGGGGGGTCATTTAAAGCGGTTAAATTGGTGGAGACCGAACC
>JBFMGD010000072.1:0-8193 GCA_040751775.1 Bacillota bacterium
ATATACGGACACCTCTTTCCCATACAGGTATTCTAAATCCGGAATCGTGCCGCAAAAGCTATCCGGCGCAGTCTTAATCCCTCATAGACCCGGCAAATAGCGAAGCCCGGTATCTTCGGCAAAACCCAGCATCAAGTTCATGTTTTGCACCGCCTGTCCGGAGGCGCCCCTGGTCAGGTTATCGATCACGGAGATGATTATCAAGCGCCCGGTCCTCTCGTCATGCCGCAGGGCCACGTCGCAGTAGTTCGTGCCGCGCACCAGGCGCGTTTCCGGCAACAGGGGAGGCTCCAGGATCCGGACAAAGCGGTGGGGACGATAAAAATCACGGTAGAGAGCCAAAAGTTCCGCCGCAGTCTGCTTACGCCGCGGGGTCAGGTAAATTGTGCTTAAGATCCCCCGCACCATGGGCACCAGGTGCGGGGTAAAGGTGAGCGTCACTTTCTCCCCGGCCAGGCGCCCCAGTTCCTGCTCGATCTCCGGGGTATGCTGGTGGCAGGCGACACGGTAAGCCTTAAAATTTTCCGTACACTCGGGAAAGTGAAAATCCTGCCTGGGGGCGCGCCCCGCCCCGGATACCCCTGACTTGGCGTCGACAATTACACTGCTCCATTCCACCAGCCCTTCCCGGGCCAGAGGAGCCAGGCCGAGGATAATACTGGTGGGGTAACAGCCGGGATTGGCCACCAAACGCGCCCCCCTGACCGCGGCGCCATACAGCTCGGGCAGCCCGTAAACCGCCTCCGCCGCCGGCGGCTCCACCGGTTCGTTACGGCCGTACCACTGCCGGTAGAGGTCGGGATCCAGCAGGCGGAAATCGGCGCTTAAGTCGATCACCTTTTTGCCGCGCTGCAGCAGGGCGGGCACCACTGCGGCGGAGCGGCCGTGCGGCAGCGCGCAAAAAACCAGCTCAACCGCAGTGGGAACCTGGTCCACCCGCAGCGGCTGCAGCGGCTCTTCAAACATCCCGTAAAACTGGGGATGGACCGAACCCAGATTAAGCCCGGCACTGCTTTCCGAACTTAGAAATGAAAGCCGGACACCGGGATGAAAGTAGAGCAGCCGGACCAGCTCCATTCCGGTGTAGCCCGTCGCCCCCAAGACCGCGATTTCTTTCACGAGCATAAACCTCCCGCATTTACCAATTTCCGGTACTAGATTCCGACTTCCGATTACAAAATAAAAAGACCGCTCGCCCTTCAAAGGACGAGAGGTCTCGCGGTACCACCTTTATTGGTCAACTAATCAAATAGCCGACCCTCTCATGCCGTTTCGGTAAAACGGCCCTCTATAACGGTAGTTAACCGGGACGGCCTACCCACCGGCCCACCGGCCGGCTTCAACCGCCGCATTCGAGGTGCGCTTCACCGCCTGCTTTCGGTCCGGACTTCCACCAACTCCGGCTCGCTTGGCCTCCGCCCGGCGGCTACTCTCCCCTGCATCTGCTGTGCATAATTTAAAATTGATTTTACCACACCCGGAGGTAATGTCAAGCCCCCACCCAAAAAAAAGGTGTCAGGGGCGAAAGCGGTTTGCGGCCAGCCGGCCCACCACGGGGAGCGTATACCATTCCCCGGCCAGGGCTTTTAAAAAAAGGTTTACGATTAAGACCAGGTTCAGCAGCCATAAAACGATGGCCAGGAAGATGCCGTAACCGGGAATAAACGCCAGGGCGATATTTATGACAAAGATCAAGAATAAGGCGACGGCTCCCTGCAGGGCGTGGAAACGCACGAACGCGCTTTTCCGTTCGATTAACAGGAAGAATATACCGCTGAAGAAAAGAAAGGAGTACGCAGACGCGGCGGCGATATTCTCATCCATGCCGATCGAGCTCTTCCCCACCGTGGTCAGCAGCCGGCGCGCCTGCCGCCCGCACTGCGGGCAGCGCAACTCCCCCTGCTTCAGTTTTGCCTTGCATTTTGCACAATCCATAATCCACCCCGTTCCAATAACTAATTGTCTACAAGGGAATATTGCCGTGCTTGCGCAGCGGGCGCTGTTCCCGTTTTGATTCCAGCGCCGCCAGGCCGGCCAGCAGGTGGCCCCGGGTTTGCCGCGGGTCGATCACCTCGTCGATCCAGCCCTGGGCGGCGGCGATATACGGGTTGGCGTAGCGGTCCCGGTACTGCCGGACCAACTCTTCGCGCATTTTCTGCTTGTCTTCGGCTGCATCCAGCTCCCGGCGGTTGACAATATTCACAGCCCCCTCGGGCCCCATGACGGCAATCTCCGCCGTGGGCCAGGCCAGGCAGAGATCCGCCCCCAGCGAGCGGGAGTTCATGGCGATATAGGCGCCGCCGTACGCCTTGCGCAGGATGATCGAGATTTGCGGCACCGTGGCTTCAGAATAGGCATAGAGTATTTTCGCGCCGTGGCGGATCACGCCGCCCCATTCCTGTTCTACCCCCGGCAGGTAACCGGGCACATCCACGAAGGTAACCAGGGGCAGGTTAAAAGCGTCACAAAAGCGTACGAAACGGGCGATTTTGTCTGAAGAGTTGATATCGAGGCAGCCGGCCTTGACCTGGGGCTGGTTGGCGATTACGCCTATGGCGCGGCCGCCCAACCGGGCAAAGCCGACCACCGCGTTTTGGGCGTAACCCTGGTGTACTTCGAACAGTGCGCTGCTGTCGGTGACCCGCCGGATTACGTCCCGCACATCATATGACTTATTGGGGTTATCGGGAATAATACTCAACAGCTCCGCGGGGTCGAGCGCCGGCTCACGAGACTCGACATACGGCGGATCGTCCACGTTATTTGCAGGCAGGAAGCTCAGCAGCGTGCGTATCTGTTGAAAACAGTCTTCCTCCCCCTCGCTATAAAAATGAGCCACCCCGCTGGTCTGGTTATGGGTTGCGGCGCCGCCCAGCTCCTCCGCCGAAACGCTTTCACCGGTGACCGCCTTGATCACCTGCGGACCGGTTATAAACATATTCCCCGTCTGGTTGACCATAAAAATAAAATCGGTCAGGGCGGGAGAATATACCGCTCCGCCGGCACACGGGCCCATGATTACGGATATCTGCGGCACAACACCCGAGTAGACGGTGTTGCGGTAGAAAATTGAACCGTAACCGTTAAGGGCGTAAACTCCCTCCTGGATCCGCGCCCCCCCGGAATCGTTCAAACCGATCACCGGCGCCCCGTTTTGTCCCGCCAAATCGAGCACGCGGCAGATTTTGGCGGCATGCATCTCTCCCAGCGATCCGCCGGCCACCGTAAAATCCTGGGCAAAAATGTAAACCCGGCGCCCGTCAACGGTGCCGTAACCGGTCACCACGCCTTCGCCGGGGTTCTTTAACTCCAGGTCGCTGGCGTCTCCAAAGTCTGTTTGCACCAAAGCGCCCAGCTCCATGAAACTGCCTTCATCGAGCAGCAGCGCGATGCGCTCACGGGCGGTCAGCTTGCCCTTGGCGTGCTGGTCCGCAACCCGCCGGTCGCCACCGCCGGCCAGGGTGCGGCGGCGCCTCTCCTCGAGGTGTTTCAGTTTGTCTTCCATCTGCCCTCACCGCTTTCTAATAAGTGATCATTAGTGTTCACAAAGCTCCAGCAAAACGCCGCCGGTAGACTTGGGGTGTAAAAACGCAACCACGCCGCCCCCGGCCCCGCGACGCGGTTTTTCATCGATTAACCTGACTCCCTGCTCTTTCAGGCGCGCCAACTTTTCTTCGAGGTTGCTGACGCGGAAAGCAAGGTGATGGATCCCTTCTCCCTTGCTTTCGATAAACTTGGCCACGTTGCTCCCGGGGTCGGTCGACTCCAACAGCTCGACTTTGCTTTCGCCAACCGGCAGAAAGGCCACCCGCACCTTTTGCTCGGGCACCTCTTCAGTCCCTTTACATTCCAGGCCAAGGATATCGCGGTAAAATTGGAGAGACTGCTCCAGATCGCGCACGGCAATGCCGATATGTTCTATTTTCTCCAACATCACACTTTCCTCCTTTATTAACGGTATTATACCGTACTGATTACCGGTTTTGGGCTAGCTGTTCGCGAATGAAGCTGATAATCTCCCCGGTCGACGCGCCGGGGGTAAACACCTCGGCGATACCCGCCTCTTTCAGGTAGGCGATATCTTCCCGGGGGATCACCCCGCCGGCCACCACGAGGATATCACCGGCATCCTGCCGGCGCAGCAGCTCCACCACCGGCGGCAGCAGCTGCATGTGCGCCCCGGAAAGAATGCTTAAACCGACGACCTGCACATCCTCCTGCAGGGCTGTTTCCACAATTTGCTCCGGGGTTTGCCGCAAACCCGTATAGATCACTTCCATCCCGGCATCTCTTAACGCTTGAGCGATTACTTTCGCGCCGCGGTCATGACCATCCAACCCAACCTTGCCGACCAAAACCCGTACCGGCCTTTCTTCCACTATTTTCTAGCCCCCTTCTCGTTACAGCTCCGGGCAGCCTTGTCTCCCGCCTTGATTAATGGCTGTCAGTTTATCGCCGTGGTTTTTTGTTACCAACTCTATAACTCAACCAAAGTTGTTTGATCAGGAACTACAGCGTGATCTGCTGCTGATATTCGCCGAAGATCTCGCGCAACACGCCGCAGATCTCGCCCAAAGTGGCGTAACCCTTCACCGCTTCCAATATATAAGGCATTAGGTTATCACGGGACTGGGCCGCCTTGCGCAGCTGCTGGAGCGCTTCCGACACGGCACGCTGGTCGCGCGCGGCGCGCACCTCCCGCAGCCGCTCCACCTGGCGCTCTCCCACCGCCGGATCCACTTTTAACAGATCCATCTGCTGATCGCCGCCGCCGGTAAAACGGTTCACCCCGATCACCACCCGCTCGCCCGACTCGACCTCTTTCTGGTAGCGATAGGCGCTCTCCTGGATCTCACGCTGCATAAACCCTTTTTCAATGGAGGCAACCGCGCCGCCCTGGTCGTCAATCCGCTTGATATAGGCCAGCACCTCTTTTTCGATCTGATCCGTGAGCGCCTCAATATAATAGGAACCGCCCAGGGGGTCCACCGTGTCGGTCACGCCGATCTCGTAGCCGATCACCTGCTGCGTGCGCAGCGCCAACAGCACCGCATGTTCACTAGGCAGGGCCAGCGCCTCGTCGCGCGAGTTCGTGTGCAGCGACTGCGTGCCGCCCAGTACCGCGCTTAAGGCCTGGTAGGCCACCCGCATGATGTTCACATCCGGCTGCTGTGCCGTCAGGCTGCTGCCGGCGGTCTGGGTATGAAAGCGCAGCATCATCGAGCGGGGATTTTGTGCGCCGAAACGCTCTTTCATCAGGCGGGCCCAGATGCGGCGCGCCGCCCGGAACTTGGCGATCTCTTCAAAAAAATTAACATGCGCGTTAAAGAAAAAGGAGAGCCGCGGCCCAAACTGATCCACTGCCAGCCCCGCCTGCAGCGCCGCCTCCACGTAGGCGACGGCGTTGCTCAAGGTGAAGGCGACCTCCTGCGCCGCCGTCGACCCGGCTTCCCGGATATGATAACCGCTGATGCTGATCGTATTCCAGTTGGGCAGCTGCTCGCCGGCGAAAGCAAAGATATCCACCACCAGGCGCATCGACTCACGGGGCGGGAAAATGTATGTGCCCCGGGCCACATATTCCTTTAAAATATCGTTTTGAATGGTGCCGTTGATCTTCTCCAGGGCGACACCCTGCTTCTCGGCCACGGCCATATACATGGCCAGGAGCACCGCCGCCGGGGCGTTAATCGTCATGGAGGTGCTCACCTTCTCCAGGGGAATCCGGTCCATCAACAACTCCATATCTCTCAGTGAATCGATAGCCACGCCCACTTTGCCGACCTCGCCCCGGGCCAGGGGGTGATCGGAATCGTAGCCGATCTGGGTGGGCAGGTCAAAAGCGACGCTCAAACCGGTCTGTCCCTGCTCCAAGAGGTAGCGGAACCGCTTGTTCGTCTCCTCGGCGGCCCCGAAACCGGCATACTGGCGCATGGTCCAGAGGCGCCCGCGGTACATCGTCGGTTGAATCGCGCGGGTATAGGGGTATTCGCCCGGCATGCCCAGCTGCTCCAGGTAATCAAAACCGGCCAGGTTAAGGGGATCGTAGACCCTTTCCACCGGTGTCCCCGTGTCCAGCTTAAACTCTTTACGCTCGGGGTTCTTTTCGAGGGTTTGCCGCAGTTTCTGATCCCAAGCCCGCCTCGCGTCGGCCAGCCGCTCCTGTTTCTCTTGCTCTTTCATTGCCAAGCGCCTCCTTCATTCATGACACTGCAGACCCATATCTCTAGCTCAAGACCGCCCTGATCAGATCCGGCACCTGAAAAGGCAGCTCCGCAACCCGGACGCCGGCCCCGGTCAAAGCTTCAACCTTGCTCGCGAACGTGCCCCGGCCCCGTTCGATAATCGCTCCCGCATGGCCCATTCTTTTTCCCGGCGGGGCGCTTTTGCCGGCGATATAAGCGACCACCGGTTTGGTCATGGAAGCGGCGACAAAGCGGGCCGCCTCTTCCTCGGCGCTGCCGCCGATCTCGCCGACCAGCACCACCGCTTGCGTAGCGGGGTCTTGCTCAAACTGCCGCAGCACATCGATAAAATTCAGCCCGACCACCCGGTCGCCTCCTAAGCCCACCACGGTGGTTGTGCCCAACCCTTGCGCGGTCAGGTTGCCCGCTATCTCGTAGCAGAGGGTGCCGCTGCGGGACACCACGCCCACGGGGCCCGGCGTAAAGTAACGATTGGGCATAATACCGATTTTACAACGGCCCGAAGAAACCAAGCCAAAGGTATTCGGACCGACCACCACCGCGTTTTTGCGGTGGGCGAAGGCCGCAATTTCCATGGCGTCATGCAGGCTGATATGCTCCGGGATGAGCACCAGCAGCTTGATGCCGGCGGCCAGGGCTTCAAAAGCGGCGTCCTTGGCATAAGCCGCCGGGATAAAGAGAATTGACGCGTCGACCTTGGACGCCTCCACGGCGGCGAAAACGGTATCGTAGACCGGCACGCCGGCCACCGATTGCCCGCCTTTACCCGGCGAAACACCGCTTACGATTTTAGTGCCGTAATCGAGCATCTGCCGGGTATGGAAAGAACCCTGATTGCCGGTAATCCCCTGGACCAGCACGCGGGTATTTTGATCAATATAAACAGCCATAAGGGTAATTCCTCCTCATTCTCCAATGCCATGCTCCGTGTTTCTTGGTCAATGAACATTGTTTAGTCATAAACAGAAGCCTCAGCGGCCCCGCGCGAGCGCCACGGCATGGCGCACCGCTTCTTCCATGGTATCGAAAGCCCGGATCCCCACTTTATCCAGGATAGCCCGGCCTTCCAGTTCATTTGTGCCGATCAGCCGGAAAGAGACCGGTAAATCGATCCCCTTGCTTTCCTTGACCTGGACAAACGCCTCCGCCACCACGTCGCAGCGGGTAATCCCGCCGAAAATATTGATTAAAATGGCCTTGGGATCGGTCCCCAGGAGCAACTCGAGCGCTTGCGCCGTCCGTTCCACCCCTGCGCCCCCTCCGAAATCAAGGAAATTGGCGGGCGTGCCTCCGTAATGCTGCACCATATCCAGTGTAGCCATGGTGATCCCGGCGCCGTTCGCCATCACCGCGATATCGCCGGCCAGCTCGACATACGCCAGGTCCATCTCTTCGGCTTTAAGCTCCAGGTCGGTCTTCTCCCGGATACGGGGCAGCTGCGGGTGCCGGTAAAGCGCGTCGTCATCAATGGTTACCTTAGCATCGGCGGCGACCAGCCCGCGGGGGGTAACGGCCAGGGGGTTAATCTCGACCAACTCGGCATCATGTTCACGAAAGAGTTGGTACAGTTTAGGCAGGATTTCCAAAAACTGTTTGAGCAAGGAACCGCTTGCGCCCATCCGCCGGCAAATCTCGCGCACTAGGTACGGCTGCAGGCCCAGGTTGATATCGACCGGCCACCGGACCATGCGCTCCTCGGGCACATCCTCGATATCCATCCCGCCGTCCGGAGAGGCCAGAATTACCGGGCAGCGGGCCGCTCCATCCACAGTCAGGGCGAGATACAACTCCTGCTCAATCTGCAACTTCTCCTCAACCAACAGCTTATCGGCGGTCAGGCCTTGAAACTGCATGGCAAAGATCCGCGCGGCTTCGCGGTGCGCTTCGGCCGGAGTGGCGGCAAAGCCGATGCCGCCCGCCTTACCCCGTTTGCCGGTTAACACCTGGGACTTGACCACCACCGCGCCAAGCTCTGCCGCGGCCTGGG
>JBFMGD010000073.1:0-7591 GCA_040751775.1 Bacillota bacterium
CTACCAACCCCCCAACCGTTATATTACTTGATTCCGGCTACTATCTTCTCAATTTCGGCCTGTGCTTTAGCCAGGGCCGCCTCTACGGTCTGATCTCCGGCGATAGCCAGCGAGATTTCCTTCTGGAAAGCCTCTGCAACCTGGTCAAATTCAGCGACAGGAGGCCAGTATGCCGTGTCAACTGACGCCAGGATATCGGGAATCAGCTCGGTAAAGAACTCCAAACCCTGGCTCTTCTCGGCATACACCTCACTTTCATAAACCCGAGCATCGGGGAAGTCAAGGCGGATACCTTCTGCCACTTCCTGAAGAGCCACCGCCAGGCTGGTCCGCCACTGCAGGAACAACCAGGCTGCCTCTTTATTTTTACTGTTTTTGCTGATACCAAGACCTTCGCCATACATCCACTGGGCATGATGGCCGGCAGGCCCTTTCAACAGCACCACGCCGATATTACCGGCCACAGAAGAAATTTCCGGGTTAGCATAAACACTGGGGAATCCGCTCATTTCGAAATTCATGGCTGCATTACCCTGGCGAAACATTTCTGACATAACATCCCAGCCGATGGAAGCCTGGTCTTCGGGAGCATATTCGCTCATCAGCGCCACAAAATCATCCATGGCCTTTTTCATCTCAGGAGTGTCCACGGTAACGTTCAGCTCTTCATCCATAACTCTGGCGCCATAGGCCCACGCCCAACCTACCGTGGTACCGAATGAAGCTGACGACGAATCGCCCCGCCCGACAAATGGGTATACTTCAGATTCTTTTCCCTTCAACTCCGCTGCTAACCTCAAAACATCCTCTGTAGTCTCAGGCGCTTCAAGACCATATTTTTCCAATAAATCCGTCCGGTAAATCAGTACTCCACCAGAAGCAGAAACCGGAAGCGCAAATAGAGAACCTTCCTGATCACGGAAAGTTTTCAGCAAACCTTCAGGAATGTGATCCAGGGCATACCACTCTTCATCTGCCTCATAGGCATCCAACGGTTCCAGCCAACCTGCGCGCAAATATTCCGGCATGTACCAAAACTGGGTTGCCACAACGTCATAACTGCCTGTGCCGGCAGTACTGTCCAGGATGAACTTGTTGCGAAGCGTCGGCTCATCGTATACTTCATGTTCTACCTTGATTCCTGTTGCCTCTTCGAACTCACTTACGTAACGAGTAATTGCTTCAGTTTCATAGCCCGTCTTCAACAGTACACGCAGCGTTGTTCCGGCATAAGCGGTCCGCGGGTCTACGGATTCGCCGTCATCTTCGCTGTCACCGGCACAACCGGCAACTCCTAATACCATGCCCAGTACCAGAACCAGAACTATAAATACTTTTTTGAACTGCACATTGATGACCTCCCGTAATTAGATGTAAAAATACCGCTGGAATAAATGCATTGCCTCGGCCACTCACCTCCTAAACGGTTTTCGAATGGATCAACCAATCCAGCCCCAGGGACAGCAATTTGCCGCGCCCGGGAATCCCCGTCTTTTCACTCCAACCCATCACTGCATAATAATCTTGTACCGCCTGCTTAAGCACCTGAGGGTTAATTCTTTCACCCGACGCAGCACCATTCAGCAAGGGCTCAGTTAGTCGCGGCGGTATATTGTCGTCCTGTTTGGTAAAACCCTCCCGCAGGTTATACATCCGCGCCATCACGAGACCCCGTTCCCCTGCTTCCATCAATTCATACAGGCTGGTCTCCCAGCCAGTTACCGCTTCCACAATGTCTTGCAGCCCGGCAAGGGTAAGGGTATGGCCAGGTGCCGCAGTGAAAATACAAATATCAAGCATGTTATATAAGCCCCAGATTTTTTGATTTACCGCAAACAGCTTTACTTTCTCAACACCCAGATCCATAGCGGGGACAGGTTCTGTAATACCCAGCGGCTCCATGGTCTTTAAGAAATGCCCCTCCCTGGCAAACTGGAAGTCATGTTCCATCTGAATGTGATCCCCACCATGGGAAGAAACAGCATAACCGAGGGCCGCGCCAATTTTGCCTCCCCGGGGATCTTGAACCGCAAGTTCCTGCCCCTTGCTTTGTACCGCCAACTCCGGCGCCCCGATTTCCTCCGCCAACTGCCTGGCACCCAGCGCCAGCTTTTGGCCAAACGCTTCCCGCCTGGCTATCAGTTCAATGCAAGTCAGCAGCGATTCGCTATTACCGAAAGCCAAGGGCTTTTCGCCCAGCACATCAGAAGGCAGGATTCCCTTTTCCACTGCTTCCATGGCTAAGGAGATCGTTACTCCTGTCGAAATCGTATCCAATCCATACTCGTCACAAAGCTGAGCAGCTTTAATTACAACTTTGGGGTCGGTAATCCCACAGTTGCTGCCCAGGGCTCCAATCGTTTCATATTCTGGGCTGTGTACTATTCCATTTGTGTTCAACCTTGCCGGTTCATTTATCCGGGCTATTTTACGACAGGCTACAGGGCAGGCAAAACAACGCGTTTTTCCGATCATCAGTCCCTTTTCTTGCATATATTCACCGGATAAATTTTCAGCGGAAGGCAAAGTTCCACCCTGGAAATTATGGGAGGGAAGAGCCCCCATGGCATTATAGATATTGACTCCCCCGGCTGTCCCAAGAGTGTAAAAAAGGGCACAGGTTTCCGGTTTATTGAAATTTGCGGCAAACCAGCGGTTTATTTCTTTTATTTTCGAAGGATTTTTCAGGTTTAATGAACCTGTCCCCCGTAAAGCTACAGCCTTTAGCATTTTTGAACCCATGACCGCACCCATGCCCAAACGCCCAAACGCATCATGCCACCCGGCCATAATAGCGGCATATGGCACACAGTTTTCACCGGCAGGTCCGATGGAAGCAACCTGAATTTTGTCATCACCAAGTTCTTCCTGAAGGATATTTTCTGTAGTCCTGGTGCTGAGGCCCCAGAGAGACCTGGCATCACGGAGTTCAGCCTTACCGTTATAAATAGACAGGTATACCGGTCGTTCGGATTTTCCTTTAATTACTATCGCATCGTAACCTGAAAATTTGAGTTCCGGGCCCCAGAACCCGCCGGCTTCTGATTCACCGAACCCGCCAGTTAAAGGGGATTTGGCCATAACTGAGGCTCTGGCATTGCCGGGAAACGGTGCCCCGGTTACTACGCTGGCAGCAAAGATCAATAGGTTTTCTGTACCGAAAGGATCGATCCCCGGAATTGTTTCGGTGAGCAAGTAGTAAGCGCCGATACCCCGACCGCCGAGATATTTGCGATACCATGCGGGCGGACGTTCTTCAACAGACAGCTTACCTGTGGACAGGTCAACCCTTAATATTTTGCCGTTATAACCGTGGGGCACGTGGATCACTCCTCAGCTGTTTGTTAAAGGGGTGGATACTGTGCGGCATACCCCATATCTCTGGAAAGGGAAGCTGCAGCTTCTAATAAATCCTTATCAAATCTGCACAATTCATCGATAGAAGAATACTTAATCATGATAGATATACTGATGCTGGCGATCACTTTTTGATTGAAACCGAAAATTGGTGCTGCAATACAATAAATATCAGGTTCATGCTCACCCCGATCCCACGCAATTCCGGTCTTTCGAATTTCATGTAATTCTGTTAGAAGGTTTTCTCGTGCGGTGATAGTCCGTTCGGTATACCGGTTGAAGGATATACTGTCCAGAACCTTTTTCAATTCGTCCTGGTCTAAAAATGCCAGTAATGCTTTTCCCACGCCGGTACAGTAAGGCTGAGCTCTTTTTCCAATTTGTGAGAACATCCGCACCAGTCTCGTGGAATCTTTTTTATCAAGGTAGACTACTTCCCCGCAATCCAGGACAGCAAGATGTATGGTTTCATTAGTCTTTGAATTTAAATTTTTCAAATACTGGGCTGCCGCCACCCGTAGATCTAGACTGCTGTTCATTACGTGAGCCAGTTCAAACACAGCAAAACCCAGTTCGTATTGTTGATTAGAATTCTGACGGATAAAGTTCTCTTTATACAACGCGGAAATCAACCTAGAGGCAGAGCTCTTATGTACTCCCAATTTCTCGGCTACTTCATGGACCCTCATCGGCTTCTCTGCAATTAACTTCAACAATTTTAATGCACGGGATACCGTTTCCATTCTGATTCCTCCCTTGAGTTGCAATATTTGCAACTATATTGCGCATATTGCATCTTCGCCAAGATTCTATCAAACGAATGAAATTCTGTCAACGAAAAATAATAGTATCTGTGTTTACGGCCAAGACTTAAAAGGAGGCGATAGTGTTAAGCATCTCGGAAGCCAGCTCATTTTTCGTGCGGAAGGTCAATTCTTCGGGGACAGCGCATTTTTTTCTGAGCTTATAAATGCGTCGCTGAAACACTTTTCCGGCAGATAAAGGCGCCTGTCTTAATGGCTGACGATAAGAATAGTATATTTGTTTTGGGGGTCGGATTCCATGGTTCATGAAAAAGTATTACAAGACCTCGCCCTTTTGCGAAGGGTGAGTGTCGCGGCCGTGAGTAAAACTAGGCGATAGATCGCAGCGTTTTTTGATATAATGTGATTGCCCGCTATTTTTCCGGGACTTGCAGTAATGCACCCGGGGCGGGACCAAGACACCGAATGGAGGTTTGCCCTTTGCACGATCCGGCGAAGCTCACCGCATACCTGGCCGACTTTGAATACACCGAAAATGACAACCTCTCGCTGCTGCCGGGCAAATTTACGGTCACGGATTCCTTGGCTGCCGGCGGGGCCCGCGTGCCGGTGTTTACCAACGAATTCTGGACAGCCAGACAGCGGCAGGCTGCGTCGATCCATGAGATTTCCTACCGGGCCTGCTTTAAGCCCCAGTTGCCCCGTTTTTTTATCCGGCTGCTCACGGCGGCGGGAGACCCGGTCTATGACCCCTTCAGCGGCCGGGGCACCACGGCTATAGAAGCCGCCCTCCTGGGGCGAAAGGTAATCGCCAACGATGTCAACCCCTTAAGCAAGATTATCTGCCAACCCCGCCTGGCGGCGCCGGCGAGCGGCGCGCTAAGTGAGCGGCTGGCGGCCATCCCCCGGCAAGACGGCTTGGAGGCTGAAACAGACCTCTCCATGTTTTTTCATCCCGAAACGCTGGCTGAAATCTTGTCCCTGCGGCGCTACCTGCAGGAACGGCGGGAGCGGGGGCTGGAAGACGAAACGGACCGCTGGATCAGGATGGTGGCGACGAACAGGCTGACGGGTCACTCGAGCGGTTTCTTCTCCGTCTACACGCTTCCTCCCAACCAGGCGGCCAGCCCGGAGAACCAGGTCAAGATCAACCGGAAACGGCACCAGCAGCCGGACTACAGGGAGACTAAAAGCATCATTTTGAAGAAGACGCACAGCTTGCTGAAAGGCCTCGGCCGGGAAGATTACGACAACCTACGCCGTGCGGGGACAACGGCGCTTTTCCTCGAGGCAGACGCCCGTTATACCGCCGACATTGCCGGCGGCTCCGTCCAGCTGACCGTCACCTCGCCGCCTTTCCTGGACGTGGTGCAGTACACTCAGGACAACTGGCTGCGCTGCTGGTTTAACCAGATCGATTCTGAGAAGATCGAAAAACAGATCACGATGTCAAAGACGCTCGAAGACTGGTGCGCGGTAATGGGGGCCGTCTTCAAGGAGCTTTACCGCGTTACCATGCGCGAAGGATGGGTGGCCTTCGAAGTGGGCGAGGTGAGGCGCGGCCGCATCCGTCTGGAGGAGGCAGTGATCCCCCTGGGGCTGGAGGCCGGGTTTAAATGCATCGCGGTGCTGATCAACCGGCAGGAGTTCACCAAGACGGCGAACATCTGGGGGATTAAAAACAACACCGCCGGCACCAACAGCAACCGGATCGTGCTATTTTTCAAGGGGTGACAGGGTTCGCTACAATTCTTTGAGCATAAAGCAAACGGTAAAGGGCAAATGCGTGTATTGTTTGCTCTCCTCTTCAACGAAGCCGAGCTCTTGGTACCACTTTTTCAAAATCGCATTTTCCTCAATGATCCCGATTGAAACCGTTTTGCCGTTTTCACCCTTGATATGGGCCAAGGCGTGTTGGAC
The DNA here is from genome assembly GCA_040751775.1 of Bacillota bacterium. Classification (GTDB taxonomy): domain Bacteria; phylum Bacillota; class Dethiobacteria; order DTU022; family DTU022; genus JBFMGD01. The sequence goes on from JBFMGD010000073.1 coordinate 6,042, forward strand.
CAGGGCCCGACCGAAGCCGCGGTGCCTGTATTTAGGCATTACGGCAAGCTTTTCCAGGTAATATAAAGAATCGCTCGCTTTTTCGACCGTCACAAACCCGGCCAGTTTGCGGTACGCAAACAGCCCGAAAAATCTGGCTCCTTTTGCTTTGAGCTCATTGAGCCTTGCCAGGTCAATGAAAGCGGCGCTGGTGGGGCAGTTTTGCCGGTTCAACTGATATGCTCGCAATACCGTTTTAAATGATTGCCGGACCACCCGGACACTTGTTTTTAAATCGCGCTCCCCGGTGATCTCTTTGATCTCGATTTGTTGTGATGATGGTTGTTTCATTTAACATCTGCCTTGACATACGAGATCAATGCATCGATATTTTTCTTTTTAGTGAAATCTGCCGGCCTGTTATAAGCGGCAAGCAGGCCTTTTTCATCTGGGGTCAGTTTTGCTTTCCGTTTCATTTTCATTTTCCATTTCAGCAGTGTCATCAGCACTTTATCATATGGCTTCAGCTTGCTGTAATCAAAGCCGCCGCGCAGGTAAAAAAAGCGGATCTGCTGCTGCTGCTCGGGCGTAAAGTTGCTATTCCTGATTTCGTCAATTTCCTCTTTTCTGCCGGGCGTCGCGCCCGAGGCAAAAACAACTACTTTCTTGCCGGCCAGCTTGTCGAGGTTTTGCGTGATCAGTTTTACGCCATTGATCCCGACCTCGTATAAACCGCCGCCGTAAATAATGGTATCATAGGCGGCCAACATCTCGATCGTAACCGTAGTAGCTTCAAAAAGGTCGGCTGACAGCTCTCCGGCAATCCATGCCGCGTATTTCTTCGCAAAACCCGTTTTTGACTTGTATACAACCACGGTTTTCATGCTTTGCACCTCATAATTTTTAGTACCACGCACGATTTAGTCTACACGATTTATATTCGGCCAGTCCCTGGTTATAAAACCTTATGCGCATAGGGTATCTTTCTAACGTTATACTGGCTGATCAAGAAACAGAGTGGAACCACCACAATCAGGGTAGCGGCTACGCGTATGCAAAAGCCTGCCAGTAAAAACCGCCGAGGAAGGACTCTACATCTCCTTCCAGCCCGCCGCCCAATACTGCCATGACCGGACATAATAATAAAAAGACAATCAGTAATTTTCATCCGTCCCGGCCATAGTTGACGGGAGGGTTTTCGTACCGGGTGGGACAAGGAAACATTCCCTGTCCCACCGTGTTCTGTCTCACCATCTTGATTACCAGATCCTGCCAGACAAGTGTAGCGCTTCCTTACCCGGAGTAACGGCAAATGCTTTTTCCATCACGCGTCCCAGGGTATAGAGTAATACGGTATAAGCCGGAATGGAAATAGCTTGCTGGATTATGCGCGGTGGTACGGTCACAACCCTGCTCAGCCCAAAAAGGCTTTCGATGAAATAGGGAACCATGAAAATATCGACTAGAACCAGCGTAGAGCACACCGCCATGAAGAGAGGAAAGACACCCACTTCACGCCTGATCCGGCCGGCCAGAAAAATAACCAGGCCGGGAATTACACCCCGCAAAGC
>JBFMGD010000074.1:0-7473 GCA_040751775.1 Bacillota bacterium
TGCTCCGGTTTAGTTGTGTTTACCAGAGCACTAATTAGGGAGTGGGCCTTGTTTTACCTGCACTACCATTTGCAGGTGGACGACTTTTCGTGACCATTTATGCGGATTTTATACTGGCCGCTAACAGCAGGAAGAAGGTATGTTGAAAAAAGTTTCTTCCCCTGTGCATTACTTATATGTAAACCTATAAAATCGAATAATCTATTAGAGGCCCCTTCTACTGAATTAATTTACTATCATTATTCTGATAAATTCGAGATTAGATTCCAAAAACCACAGTCTTTTTCGCCAAAGCACGTGATATCTAAAACCTGTACCACTTCCGGGGACATTTACTCCGGTCAGCTTAGTGTATCGGGTAAAAAGCTAAATTTTGAGTCGCTTTATACAACGTACAAAGTACTAACTCTTGTCGCTGAAGAAGACATTTTTAAAAAGAGGTTCGTTTGAGGTTTCACGTTGTTAATTTTATAATTCGTTATGCTCTAAGAAACTGTAGTAGCCCTTCCGGTTGAAAATGATGTGATCGAGCAGTCTGATTCCGAGGGTTTCGCCTGCTGCCTTGAGCTGCCGGGTGATCTCATGGTCTTCCTTGCTCGGGGTTAAGCCGCCGGCGGGATGGTTGTGGGCGATGATGATGGCCGTTGCCCGGTCGGTAATAGGGTCGGCGAATACCTCGCGGGGGTGAACCTGGGTCTTGTTAACCAGGCCGACCGAGATGACACGGGTGGCGATTACTTCGTTGGCACCGTTTAGAGAAATGCAAAGAAAGTATTCCTGCTTGCGATCCGCAAAGTGACTGATCAGCGGGAGCACGTCGGCCGGGAAAGAGATCTTTAAACCTTCGGGTCTGATGCGGCGGCGGGCGAATTCGAGGGCGGCGGCGATCAACGCCGCCTTCGCCGGTCCCACTCCCTCGATCTTCTGTAGTTCATCAAGGTTCAGCTTCTCATTGCCGGTATCCAGCATCTGCAGGATGCGGCCTGCCACGGCAAGCACGTCGCGGCCCTTTATTCCCCTGCCCAGGAGCACGGCCATTAATTCCAGGTCCGACAGTGCCGCGGCGCCCTTCTTCATCAGCTTTTCGCGTGGCCGGTCCGGCTTCGGGATGTCGGCGATGCGTTTCACGGTTTTCCGGCCTTCTTCCTTCGCCTGGCCGGAAGTCGCCGCCCGCGTCCGGCAGCCCGCAGCTCCGCCTCCCGCCTGGCCCGCTCCTCCCGGATCCGCGCCAGCAGCACCGACGCAGGTTCGTCATCGGGGTTCTGGGGTACGAGTTCACCCCGGAAGGCCTTGGCCAGTACGGACTGCATCAGCTTCTCCACATAGGCCCTGGCTTTCTGATAGCGGGCTTCAATCCGGTCGGCCATCTCAAAGAGCGCCTCCACCCGGCGGACGATTTCGTGTTGTTCTTCGAGGGGGGGCAGAGGAATTGGAATGCCTAGAAGTTCTTGCGTTTTTATTCCGTCACGTGTTACACCATGGTTAATTTCCTTCAAAAACAATGGTGTTGATTTTGCCCCTTTGATAACATAAAGGAAATAGTCAATAGCAATCCAATTCGGAAGGCGTAATCGCATTATATGATAGTTTATTAATGCACCTTCGAGTTCTTCAGTTACTTTGGCTGCTTTGCCAACAGTGCCCATTCTAGAAAACAACAAATCATCTTTTTTTACTTTATAACGGCTAAGTTCATCAGCTTTCTGTTGGCTGACAAACAGTGCTTTTTCTAATAATAAACCCGCATCCTTAAGACACCCAATCGTTATAACCGGAACACCTGCCTTTTGAAAATCGTCCTTTCTAAGTGTTGTTCCAAATGGCCCCGTCAAAACCAATTGCTCTTCACCGTGGAATTCAATTAAAAAAGTCCATTCCCACGAAGATGGTATCTCATATAGCACAACTTTCTCAAAGTTTTCAATGGCAGAATACACATTAATAGACTTTTGGCCATACCACCGCTTACGCAAGCGTTCATATCGAATTCTCTTTAATAATTCTGACGCCCGTTCCATATCTAGGTTCCTTTCGCGCCAATCGGCGGTTAGGCGGCCGGAGCAGGCGGCGGCCAAAACCGACTGGCGAAAGCGTTTGAGAAGCGCCGGAATCCTGTCCAACCTTTCCTTGCAATTATTTATTTTTGTCAGCAGCTGTTCCAATTTCAAAACAATGCGTCGTTGCTCTTCTAAAGGTGCAATGGGCACCGGGACTTTCTTTAGAACCGTTTGGCTAATATTGGCTTGTGTCCCCCCTTTACCCAAATTCAAAAGGTCCTTGCGTATATTTAACAGGAAATAAAAAAGGTATTTATTATCTATACCTTTTTCAATAGCCGTCGTAAACGCAATCGCTTGGTTTGTTGCACATTCAATTCCGGCTATTCCTAATTTACCTATGCTGCCATACATTGCAATCAAGATAGCGCCTTTGGGAACCAATTTTGCGTTACTTTCCAACAAACCTAATTCCGTAATTGTTTTTGCTGATTCTGCAACTATTCCATCATTTAAGTCACTAATTACTAACCATGGTATGTCACCACCATAGTATTTGGATTCCGAAGTTTTTGGTGTTCCTCCTGAACCCCAAAAAGCAACATCATCCAAGTTACCCCAAGACCAACTTTGTGGAATGCTCCATAGCTCAAACATTACTATTTTCCCCATTTATCTCGATTAAGCTAAAAATCTCCCTCAATTCATCCACCGCCGCTTCCAGCTCGGTCACGGCCTCCGCGACCAGGTCCTGGGGTTCCGGCAGTTCATCCGCGTCTTCCAGGCTACTGTCTTTCAGCCAAGTGATATCGAGCTTGTAATTCCGGTCCTTGATTTCGCTGATGTGAAATTTTCTGAAACGCCCTTCTTCACCCGGATCGGTTCTCCGGCTCTGGCCGTTGGGGTCGGCGCCGTAGCACCGTTCGAACTCCGCAAAGTGTTCCGGGGTCAAGGGACGTTCCTTTTTGGTTATCGCAGGAATATTGGAACGGGCGTCGTAAATCCAGACGTTTTCCGTGGGCAAACCCTTTTGAAAAAAGATTACGTTGGCTTTAATACCCGGGCTGTACGGGGTAAAGGTACCGCGCGGCAGCCGCAAAATCGTGTGCAGGTTGCAGTCCTGCATCAGGATTTCAAAAACCTCGGCCGCCTTCCCTTCGAAAAGGCAGTTATCCGGCAGCACCATAGCGACACGGCCGCCGGGTTTGAGGATATTCATTACGTGCTGGACGAAGTTGAGCTGCTTGTTGCTGGTTTCGATGGTGAAATCGTCCCGCTCCGGCGCCTGGTTCGCCCCTTTGGTGCCGAACGGGGGGTTGGTGAGGATGCAGTTGTACCTCTCGCCGCGGTCCGGCTCGTAGATGGAGTCGCCGAGGTGGATTTTTGCCTCCAGCCCGTGCAGGAAAAGGTTCATCAGCGCCAGCCGCCGCGGCCGCGGCACCAGGTCCTGCCCGTAATAGGTATCGGTTTTTATCCGCCTGAAATCCTTCCGGTCCAGCGCCCCGCCCGTGACTTCCATCAGCCACTCGTAGGCGCACACTAAGAAACCTCCGGTGCCGCAGGCCGGGTCGCAGATGGTGAAGTCGGGCGCTACGCGCGGGTCCGGCTTCATCACCCGCACGATTGATTTTATCAGCACCCGCGGCGTAAAGTACTGGCCGGCTCCTTTTTTTCCCTCGCTGGCCGCCTTCTCTAAAAGACCTTCGAAGCAGGCGCCCTTGACGTCAATATCCATCGCGGACCATTCTTCCTCGTCAATCAGTGTGATCAAGCGTTTAAGGTTCACGGGATTGTTAAAACGCGAGGCGGCCTGGGTGAAGATGTCGCCTAAAATACCCGGAACTTCACGCAATCTGCGAAGGATATCGGTATAATGGTCGGTCAATTCCGTGCCGGATTTGTGCTTCAGGCTGTCCCAGTCACAACCCTGGGGGATCGCAACCCCTTTTTCGTCGGCCATCTTCAAAAAAAGCAGATAGGTAAGCTGCTCTATGTAATCGCCGTAATCAATCCCGTCATGGCGCAGGGTATGACAAAAGCCCCAGAGCTTGTTTACTATATCGGACATGAATATTTCCCTTTCTATGCCGCTACCGCTGCGTTAATCTCGGCCAGAAGGGTTTCGAGCTGCCCCTCAAAAACCTTCTGTGCCCTGCCCAAGCCGCCGTGCCGTTCAAAGATCGGCGCAACCTCAAAATCGTCCATATCAATGGTAAGATTCTGAATCACATGCTGGCGGATCAGATCAAGCCACTTCAACTGCTCTTTGTTAAACGGCTTGCCGGCCGTTACTTTCTGTATCGCCCGGCTTACCCTTTCCGCAGCGGTAAGTATCGGTTCTTCCTCGCGGGCGGCGTGTTTCACCATCGAAATGATGTCGGCGACAGCCTTGTTGTAAACCAGCCGGTGCGCTTTTTGAAGCTCCCGCTCCGGAAACTTGTTGCGGGCCAGTTTTCTTCGCAGTTCCGTCAATACCCCCGTGTTCCATTCCCGCGGCCTTTCCAGCAAGATGCGGATGGCTTCTATCTGCTCAGGATTCTCTTTAACGAACCGCGCGAAAGCCTCAAGGTAATCCTCCGGTTTTTGATAGTCACTGCCGACGTGGATCATAACCTCGGAGGATACGTCGTCTATCACCTCATATCCGATTAAGAAGGACCGCTTCGCCCGGGGATAATCAAGCAATAAGTCTTGAAACTCTTTATTACGGAGCAATTTCATGGTGTTGGTGAAGTCTTCCTTGATTCTTTCCCGGAGTTCGCCGGCAAATCTGCCGATATCACCATCTGGAATGTATACGGCGAACTTTTCGCGGGCTTCCCCGCTCATATCCCTTTCGATGCGGTGCAAGCGCCGGATAAGAACCTTGACGTTATAGTCCCGGTCAATGTTTTGGTAGATGTTTTCAATAACCTGGGACAAAGGAACCTGGTCTTTTTGGAGCGGCTCAATATGGAAATCGGTGGTGTTTTTGAAATACTCGAACAGGGTGCCGTCGAAACAATCAAAGATGGTGAAATGGGTCTTATTTATTTCCGGGCACCGGCGTGTCCCCCTGCCGAGCATCTGCACCCAGAGGATGCGCGACTTCACCGGCCTCAGAAGAACGATAAATTCAAGCGCGGGAATGTCCACCCCGGTGCTTAACATATCCACGGTAACGACAATCTTAGGGTTGGGCCGGTTTCTGAACTCGCGGATCTTTTGCAGCGGACGGTCCACGTTGGGGTTGCCGGTGATCTTTTGGACAAAGTCATCCCCCCGCCCGAATTCGTCCCTGCAGATAGCAACAATCTGGTCGGCGTGGGATGTATGCGGCAGATCGTTTACAGCAAATATCAATGTCTTGGGGAAACGGCCGTACTCCTGCTCGTATTTATAGGCGTACTGCGCGATTTCCCGGATGATCTTGCGGTTGCTTTCCGGAGCTGTAATCTTTTCCTCAACCTCCGCAGCCGAAAACTCCCTTTCGTCTTCCAGGTGGTCGTAAGTCACGGCGCCGGTTTCAGTGTCAACGATACCGACCTGTTCGCCTTCTTTTAAGAAGACGCCGTTAAGCCTGACATTCGATCTTATCCGCACCGCCTCGTAATCCACCAGGTACCCGTCGCGAACCGCTTGATCCGTCGTATAGCGGTAAATAACCTCGTTGAAAAGGGCAAGGGTATGGGCCGCGGGTGTGGCGGTAAGGCCGATCTTAACGGCATCGAAGTATTCCAACACGCTGCGCCAGACGCTGGTCTCTTTGGCCGTGTAGCCGCGGTGGCATTCATCGGCGATGATGAGATCGAAGGCGTGAATGGGAATATCTATCTTTTCCGCGTCCCCTTCGTCGTCCGGATCGCTCATACTCTGGGGAAAGGCGTTCTCCCACCCGAAGAGGTTGACCGCCATCCGCTGGATGGTAGAGACATAAACAAAGGTATGCGCCGGCTGCGGTGAGGTAAGGTAGGCGGCAGGCAAAACCTGGGGATCGAAAGGCTCCTTATCGTCAAAGTCCTCCCTGCGGAACCGCTGGCTGTAAACCTCGTATTCCTGGTTGAATTTATTTCCTTTCGGAGTGTTAAACGAGGCAAATTCGCGGACAGTCTGGGCGGCCAGGGCCCGCCGGTCAACCAAAAACAGTATTCTCTTTGCAGCTTTCGATTCAAGCAGGCGGTAGATGAGTGCCGCGGTGGTATAAGTTTTACCGGTTCCCGTAGCCATAGCGATCAGCATCGTTCTCTTACCGCCGGTAACGGCCGATTCCGCGGCGGCGATCGCCTCTTTCTGGTAGTAGCGCAACCTTTCGAGGTTAATCGGGTTATTTTTCAGCCATTCAAAGCCTTTCAGCCTGTTACTGCTGGAAAACTCCTCAAGGGCGTCCGCCGTGTGAAAATCCGCGATGGTGCGGCGGATATTCTTCTCGTCTCTCACGTCAAGAAAGTAAATCACTTCGCCGTTAGTCGCGTATAAAAAGGGAACCCGGTAGCCCTGCCAATTGCCGGTGCCGTCGAAGGCCGTCCGGGAATAGCGTTTCGCCTGCTCCAGAACATTCTGAGGCCCGACCGTTACTTTTTTGGCCTCGATAATTCCCAACAGCTTTCCTTTCACGAAAAGGGCGTAATCGGCAGGACCGCTCGCGGTGGGATACTCCTCCACGGCGTGGTATTGCAGAGATGAGGTATCCAACCCGTCGCGATATTTTATAATTTCCCACGGTTGGTTTAATGCTCTCAGCCTGCTGTCGATTCGCTTCTTTCGCGTCTCCCACTCGCGCTCACTAAGCATATGATCGGTCTCCTTTGCCAAGCACGGAAGCAGTTATCATAAAATTACCATACGTCGAGCGGTTAGTTCAAGTTTTCGCTGATGGAATAGATGGGTGATCATTCCTTGAGGTCATAGGCCCAAGAGTATTTGAATTCAGGGTTATAAAGAAGTCACCCGTTCTATGCGAGTGGTGCTCTTAAGGCAATCCTTGTCATTGGGCTGAATCAAAGAGCAGCCTGTGCATCCCCCAAATTTGTGTTTCCGCGGTTGCCTGTCACGTCAATGGGCGTGATATACTTAAGCTGCGCGGGAGGGTTAGGGGTTGCAAATCCCTTCCCGGTTAGCGGGAAGAGGGCAGAGGTTTGAACGGAGGCATGCTCTCGAATTTCGTGAATCTTGAACGCTGATTGTATTTTTGGAGGTGCGGTATGACACGGGGCCTGGTAATGATTTTAACCGGAGACGGGAAAGGCAAAACAACCGCCGCTCTCGGGATGGCGCTCAGGGCGTGGGGTCACGGGATGAGGGTTTTGATGATTCAGTTCGTCAAGAGCGATAAGGTGCTGACCGGGGAGCGCCTGGCGGCGGGCCGTCTGAATGACGGGTTTTCGATCGAGACAACGGGCCAAGGATTTGTTTTTGACGAATGCGATTTCAGCCGCCACCGTGAAGCGGCCCAGCGGGCCTATTCGGCGGCACGCGAGGCGCTGATCGAAGCGAAATA
>JBFMGD010000075.1:0-7296 GCA_040751775.1 Bacillota bacterium
GGCGGACCGCGGCGACCCGTTTATCATCCGTTCGTATTCCCCGATGACCACGATCGGGGGCGGCCGGATCCTTGATCCGCTGCCGGCGCGGCACCGTCGTTTTCGGGTCGCCGCGCTCGAACACTTGCATGCACTCGAACAAGACCAGGAGGCCGGCGGCGCGAGCGCCTTTGTGCGCCAGAAACTGCGTGAACTGAACATTGCCGACCGGGCCAGGCTGATCAAAGAGACCCGCCTTGGGCCTGAACAGCTGGCAGAAATCCTGGACCAGCTCATTGGGGGCGGTATTGTCGAGCGGTTGGGCGAGAGCTACCTGGAAAAGGATCTGCTGCTCTTCTGGGAAGCTAAACTGGTGGAGACGCTCGCGCGCTATCACCGGCAGAACCCGCTATCTCCAGGGGTATCCCGCGCCCGGCTGCGCGGCGAACTGCCGACGGTCATCGCCCAGCGTGAATACGACGCCCTCCTGGCGCGCCTGGCAGCGGCGGAAAAGATAACCGCTCAGGGCCAATTGGTCAGCCTCTTCGGCTATTCGCCGCAGCCCGCGGGAGAAGACGAGGGTAAAATAAACCGCCTGGTGGAAGCGTACCGGCAGGGCGGCCTGCAGCCTCCGGCGGCGAGAGAAGCCCTTACATCAACCGGCCTGGACGGCCGCCGCCAGGAGGAGCTGTTCGGGTACCTGACCGGCACAGGCGCCCTGGTTAAGCTGAACGAAGAGCTCTACCTGCACGCGGCAGCCTACCGTTCGGCGGAGGCGCTTTTGCTTCAGCATTTCGAAACGGCGGATACCCTCACCCTGGCCCAGTTCCGCGACGTGACAGGCAGCTCCCGCAGACTCATCCAGCCGCTGCTCGAACACTTCGACCGGCGCAAGCTCACCCGCCGTGTGGAAGACCACCGCATCCTCCTGCCAAGGCGCCCCCCTGCCAAGGGGTCGGAGGATTTGACAGGCTGTTGGTAAGGCAGGATTTCTCTGTCTTTATGATAAAGACAGGGGAGAGCAGTCCCGATGATCAACATACCTGGATATTCCAGGCCGGAACTGGTACGGGAAAACCAAGATACCGTAATCTACCGGGTGCAATCGGCTGCGACCGGCCAAACGGTATTGTTGAAAGTGATCAACCGCGGCGATCCCCTTGCAGCCGTAACCGGGTTTTCACGTGAACTGGCCATTGCCGGAAAACTGGCTGTCAAGGGCGTCTGCAAGCCGCTGCAGGTAGCCTATGCCGGCGAAACTCCCGTCCTGGTCATGCAAAACCCCGCCGGGATTCCCTTAAGAGAATACATCGACCGCCGCCGTCCCGATTGACGGTGAAACCTTAGCGTGTGCACCGGATATGCCGCATAATCTCCCGGCTTACATGTCGAGCAAACCGGCCGGTTGGTGGCCGGTACAGTGCACGCCGGGATAGAGCGGGTTCAGCCGTTGGCCCGGGTGCTTTACGGGGACGCAACTCTCGGCATGGCCGGCATCGGCACGCTGGTCGACCTGATCATGATCTTGATCGGCAAATTTACCGACAAAGAGGGCAAAGTCCTCAAAGTCTGGAGCTAGGAAAAACGGGGACAGCATACTTAATCCCATATATTGTATGTGTAGATGGGAAGAAGTAGGTGTCTCTTTTGCCACATGTATGGCTTTGAAAGTTAGCCTTGCCACAAACACCTGTTCGCGATATAATATTACCAAGATCTACATGACAATTTAAGATAAGAAGTGAGGTGAAATGTGATGGGAAAAATTTTGGAACAAATTCTGAGCAGATTGGATTCAATGGATGAGAAAATCGGTTCTGTTAAAAGCGATGTTTCCACTCTGAAAAGCGATGTCTCCACTCTGAAAAGCGATGTTTCCACTCTGAAAAGCGATGTTTCCACTCTGAAAAGCGATGTTTCCACTCTGAAAAGCGATGTTTCCACTCTGAAAAGCGATGTTTCCACTCTGAAAAGCGATATTTCAAGGATAGATCGGAAACTGGACGCGGTTTTTGAACAAACCGCTATTTTGCTGGAATTTAAAACCGATGCTACTCAAAAACTGGACAAAATAATTGAAGACAACAGATCTTTTTACGAAGTGATCGGTGAGCACGAGGTCTCCATCCGTTCCATGCGCCGGATCCTGACTACTACTTAATAATTTTAGGAGTTGCTTAATGGACGAGAAAAAAATCCGCCTGACTGCGTTAACCGCCAGCGCCGGGTGAGCGGCCAAAATGGGGCCGGAGGCCCTGGCGCAGGTTCTGTGCCGCTTGCCCGCCGCGGATGACCCGCGTTACCTGAACCGTAAGCAGCACTTCGCCGATGCCGGCATTTATCGCCTGTCGGATGATACGGCGCTGGTGCAGACGGTAGATTTTTTTACCCCCGTTGTGGACGACCCGTATACTTTCGGACAAATCGCCGCGGCGAATTCATTAAGCGACATTTATGCCGTCGGCGGGAGACCGCTGACTGCATTGAACCTGGTCTGTTTTCCCTGCAGCAAGCTGTCGTTGGATATATTGGAAAGGATTTTACGAGGCGGCTTGGACAAGGTAAGGGAAGCGGGCGCCGTCCTGGTCGGCGGCCATAGTGTGGAGGACCCCGAGCCGAAGTACGGCCTGGCGGTAACCGGCCTGGTCGACCCGCGCCGGATGATCACCGCTTGCGGAGCCCGGCCCGGTGAGAGCCTGGTGTTGACCAAGCCTCTGGGGACAGGTGTGATTACGACCGCTCTCAAAGGGGAAATTCTCACTGTAGATGAAGCGGCGGCGGCGATCGAAGGTATGGCCGCCCTGAACGCGGCCGCGAGTGAGGCGATGATGGAAGCGGGCGGATCGGCTTGCACCGATGTTACCGGTTTCGGGTTGATCGGGCATTTAAATGAAATGCTGATTTCGAGCGGTGTTTCCGCCCGGATTGAAAGTAATGCCGTTCCTTTCTACCCGCGGGCGCTGCAATCTGCCGCGCAGGGCTTGATTCCGGGAGGTGCTTACCGGAACCTGGAGTATTTTCGTCCGGCGCTAACCTGGGAAGGCACGGCCGAAGCGGCAGAAGAGTTGATGATCATGTTCGCCGATCCGCAGACTTCCGGGGGGTTGCTTATAACCGTAGCGCCGCAAAGACTGGGGACGCTGTTGGAAGCGCTTCAACAAAAAGGGGCCGCCGGATCTGTGATCGGAGTAATTGAAGCGGGGCCGGCCGGCCGGATTACTTTTGGTTAGCGGGACCGGTCGTTCTTCATGGCTTCAAAAATCAGCTTGTCCAGCTCGCGGCTAAGATGATATGTTTTTTCTTCACGGATATTTTTCTGCTGATTCAGCTTCTCCCGGAGAGTTTCAATTCGCTCTTCCAGTCGACGTTCTTCGAGTTTGTTCATAAGCGCTGCCTCCTGGGAATGTCATTATTTTAACTATTCGACATATAATTGTAAATCCCTTTTTTTCCAAGGAATTTTTTCATATTTATACAATGTTCACCCAATAATGTAATGAATATTTTGATTATGTTCCGTATTATTGTTAAATAACGTCAAACAACTAAGCCAAATTACTCAATCTAAGCTGGATGTTAACAGGAAAATCTATTATTGTTAACTTCCAGCTTAGCGATCATTTTACAAACTAACCTCTCTGGTTCCGGTTCAAGGCGATTAAGTATACCTCTTCGCCGGGGTTTGTTTCCACGCCCAGGCGCTGGTTGATTGCCGTTTCCGCTTCCATTAAAATTTGCAGGCTCTCTTCGTTTAACCGCGCCGGGTGTAATTTGCTGCCTTCCATCTGTCACACTCCTTAACAGGACTATAATTTTAACCATATCGTTTCCCGTTCCCTTCTCATTTATACTTAACCTAGGTAAATAATTGACTAGGTAAAATATTTAAGTAATCAAAATTATTTTGCAGGATTTGTGAGACGGGATGTCGAAATTTTAATTTAATCAAAACATATTCATTACAGGGGGTGAGCGAAAAGCCGATATCTTTTTGTTATTTCCTCGGGCCGGGCCTAAACGCCCGGATGGTTGCAAGAAGCGAGGGAAAATACATTTACTGATGCGGGGTATGAAGATGAGTACCGAAAACCAGACTTTTACCGAAAAGTTTGACCTGCTGGGCTGTATTCAGTGCGGGCGTTGTACCGGCGGTTGCCCGGTGACGGTGCGGACCAACCTCAATGTGCGCCGTTTTGTTTATGACGCGTACAATGAAGCGGCGCTGGATGAATTGGCCAGGTTGGCCGAGATTTGGGACTGCACCGCCTGCCATACCTGTGCCGTCCGCTGTCCCAAGGGTTTGAAACCTTTGGAAGTGCTGATCGGTCTGCGCACCATGATGGTGGAAAGCGGCAAAACCCAGCCCACGGTGCGCGACGCCCTGGAAAGCGTCTTCCGCGAAGGAAATCCCTGGGAAAAACCGCGCGCCACCCGCTACGATTGGATGGATGGCTTGGATGTCAAAATCGCCCAGCCGGATAGTGCCGTTGAAAACCTCTTTTTTGTCTGCTGCACCATCGCCTATGATCCCCGCGTCCAGATTATCGCCAAAAACCTGGTCAAACTGTTGAACCGGGCGGGGGTTGATTACGGTTTTATCGGCGACAACGAATCCTGCTGCGGCAGCGAGGTGTTTACCCTCGGTGAAGAGGGCCTTTTCGAGATGACGGTGGAGGATAACACAGCCTTTTTAAATGAATTTCAGGCCGGGCGCATTATAACCCTATCGCCGCACTGTTTTACCACCTATAACAGCCGTTACCCCGATTTAAACAAACCGGTGATTCACTATACGCAGCTTCTGGATGAACTCTTAAAGGAAGGCCGGCTGACCTGGAAAGACGGCCTGGCGAAGAAGATTGTTTTTCACGACCCCTGCTACCTTGGCAAACAGAGCGGCGTTTTCGACGAACCCCGCCGGCTGCTGAAAGGGATCGAGGGGGTCGAGCTGCTGGAATTCAACCGCTCCCGGGAGCGCAGTCTTTGCTGCGAGGGCGGCGGCGGCAAAATGTGGGTGGAATCGGAATCGAAAAAAGAGCGGCTGGCCGAGACCCGGATCCGGGATGCCAGGGCACTGGGGGCCGATATCGTCGCCGTGGCCTGCCCCTTCTGCGTCCTTACCCTGGAAGATGCCATGAAGGCGTTAGGGTACGAGGAAGAGATGCGCGTTGCCGAGATCATGGAGCTTTTAGGAGAACTAAATTGAAGTCAAAGTATTTGTAACTACTCAGGCGTCAGAAGCCAGGAGTCAGGAGCCGGAATGAAAGAACGGCTGTATGCGTATTCTGATAAGCTTTCTGATTATCTGAATTCTGAATACTTGAATAGTACTACTGGTAGGAGGTGGAGGTTTTAATGAAAACTTTTGTTTGCATTAAGTATGTGCCCGACACATCGGAAGCCGTAGTTAAGGTCAATGCCGAGGGCACGGCGGTGGACAGCAGCCGCTTCTCTTTCGACATTAACGATGCCGATAACTATGCTGTGGAAGAGTCGGTTCAGATTAAAGAGAAACACGAAGGCACCGTCACCGTGCTCTCCATCGGCCCCAAGGAATCAGAAGTGATGATCCGCATGGCCATGGCCAAGGGATGCGACAACGCCGTCCGGATCGAGGACGGGCGCATTGCCGCTCATGACCCCCTGATGGTGGCCAAGGTGCTGGCCGGAGCGATCAAGGGGCAGGAGTTCGACCTGGTCCTGACCGGCTGCATGGCCGCCGATGACGGCCAGATGGTTACCGGGGTGGCGCTGGCCGAAGAGCTGGGCGTGGCCCATGCGGCCATGGTGAAAAAGGTGGAGCTGCTTGAGGGCGGCAAGATCAAGGCCTATCGTGAACTCGAAGGCGGGTTGATGGAGGTGGTCGAGATCGCGCTTCCGGCTGTGCTCACCATTCAGACGGGTATCAACGAGCCCCGCTATGCGCCGATCCGCGGCATCCGCGAGGCCCAGAAAAAAGAGCTTAAAGTGGTGAACCTGGACGAACTCGGTGTCGACGCCAGTGCTGTGGATGGCGGCGCCTCAAAAATAGTTTTGGAGAAGCTTTATATCCCCGAGGTTGTTTCCAGCGCGGAAGTGATCGAGGGCGACCCCGATCAGAAAGCGGAGAAACTGGCGTCGATCCTGGTTAAAGGAGGCTTGGTCTAAATGGGTAACGTTTTAGTATTGGCGGAACACCGCCAGGGTGTATTGAGGGATATCACATTTGAGATGCTGAACGTCGCCGCCGGTGTGGCCAAGGACCTGGGCGGCGAGGTTGAGGTGCTGCTTTTGGGCAGCGGTGTGGACGAGATGGCCAATAAAATCGCCGGCTACGGGGTAAAAGTTGCGGTTGTGGACGACCCCCTGCTGCAGAGCTTTAACGCCGATCAGTACCAGAAAGTGCTTTCCGCGGTGATCGATGCCCGCAAGCCCGCCCTGGTCATGGCCGGCCAGACCGCCCAGGGTGTGGATATGGCGCCCGCGCTGGCCGTGGAAAAAGGGCTGCCTTTTGTGGCCGATGTCATCGGCCTGGCCGTGGACGGGGGAACCCTGAAGGCGACCCGGCAGCTTTACTCGGGCAAGGTTAACGCCGTGGTGGCGCTCAAGCCGGCGGACACCTACCTGGTCACCGTCCGTGAGGCCGCTTTTGAAGCGCCGGCCCCGTCGGCCGCGGGCGCCGTGGAGAAGCTCGATTCACCGTTAAAAGAAGAGCCGGCTTACCGCAAATTTGTGGAATATATTGAGGCCGAAGTGGGCGACGTCGATATCACCCAGTCCGACATCCTGGTAGCGATCGGGCGCGGCCTGAAAGAAGATAAAAACCTGCCGGTAATCGAAGCGCTGGCCCGGGCGATCAAGGCCGACCTGTGCGGTTCTCGGGCCGCAGTGGATGCGGGCTGGCTGCCGCACGACCGCCAGGTGGGCACCTCCGGCAAAACGGTTAAACCGAAGCTCTATATCGCCATGGGTATTTCCGGCGCCTTCCAGCACGTGGCCGGGATGAAAGCGGCCAAAACAGTGGTGGCGATCAACAAGGATCCCGAAGCGCCCATCTTTACCGTGGCCGACTACGCCATCGTGGACGACCTGTTCAAGATCGTGCCGAAACTGACGGAGAAATTGAAGGAGCTGAAAGGGTAACCTCGCACCTCAAGGAAGGCCTTGTGCGAAGGCCCAATCTCCGCGGGAGGGATAAATAGATTGACGACGGAAAAACCGAAACTGGGCGTCTACATCTGTCACTGCGGGATTAACATCGCCGCGACCGTGGATGTGGAGGCGGTAACCGAATACGCTTTACAGCTGCCCAACGTGAAAGTGGCGCGCAATTACTCT
>JBFMGD010000076.1:0-7086 GCA_040751775.1 Bacillota bacterium
GCACGAAGTCTTGAATTGGGGTCATCGCGGCGCTCCCGAGGCAGCCCCGGAAAATACGCTGTCCGCATTCACGGCTGCGGTGGCACTGGGAGCGCATGGGGTGGAACTCGATGTTATGCTCAGCGCGGACGGCGAGATTGTGGTGATCCACGATTATGTATTGGATAAGACCACCGACGGAACCGGACCGGTTAAGGACTACGAACTGGCGGAACTGAAGCGGCTTGACGCCGGCAGCTGGTTCTCCGATGAATTTGCCGGCGAGCGCATCCCTACTTTGCAGGAAGTGATCGATGCCCTGGACCGATCGGTCTTTTTGAATATTGAGATCAAGAGCGAAAGCCCGGCCACGGACGGCCTTGAAGAAGCGGTAGTGCAGGCGATTGCCCGTAACGACCTTTACGAGAGGGTGATCGTGTCATCCTTCAACCCTATATCCCTGCTCAGGGTTAAATTGGCGGATAAGCGAATTGATGTGGGGCTGATTTACGCGCCCGATTTGGCGTCATATTTAAGTGAAGGCTGGTTCATCCCGATTCTCAGGCCGGAGGCGCTGCATCCGCGTTTTGACATGGTGGATGAAGAATACATGGCCTGGGCACACAAGAAAGGTTTCCGGGTAAACGTGTGGACAGTTGACGAGGCCGCGGATATGGCGCGGCTGCTCGATCTGGGCGTTGACGGCATCATCACCAACCGGCCCGAAATTGTACAGCAACTGTTAGCGGAGCGTGGCCTTTAATTAAGGGCTTTTCCAGGGGATTCTGTCAAGGGGACGGAGGATTTGACATTAATGTCAAATCCTCCGTCCCCTTGACAGTCGGCCAAAATCAGGCCCAGGTGTTTACGCTGCTATCCAGGTGAGTGCAGATCTCTTTTTGCATCTCGATCATTTCCAGCAAGGCATCGCCCTGGGTCCTGGCACTGTCCAGAACCATTTTTGCCACTTTTGTTCCCACTTCCATCTGGACAGCCTCGTGTTTCATTTGTGAAGCCGCGGAAGCAATGCTCTGAATCAAGGTTCGATACCTCCTTTCAACTGCGAGTTTATTTTGGCCTACTAATAATATCGACCAAAGCGTCTATTGTTAATAGTCTACAGGTTACTGTCAGTATTTAATGATCAATTGGATTGACAAAAAGAGTGGAGATGAGGTATGCTGTAATCAATAATTCATGAAACGTTTCATGTCTAAGGAGAAATTTTATGGCAACGATCAAAGAAGTGGCCGAAAGAGCCGGGGTATCGATCGGAACGGTATCCAATGTGATCAACGGCAAGAAGGTTAACGAAGCGCTGCGGGTCGCGGTGGAAAAAGCGATCAGCGAGCTAAACTATACCCCTCACGCGGTGGCCAGGAGCCTTAAGAACAATAAAACGAACAATATCGCCCTGGTTCTGCCGAACATGATGGATACATACCTTGGCGAGATCATTCGGAATACCGAAAGAATCCTGCGGGAAAGCGGCTTCAATATCTCTCTGTATTTCACCAACAGTATCGC
Source organism: Bacillota bacterium (assembly GCA_040751775.1). Lineage (GTDB taxonomy): Bacteria > Bacillota > Dethiobacteria > DTU022 > DTU022 > JBFMGD01. The sequence goes on from JBFMGD010000076.1 coordinate 1,507, forward strand.
TGACGATGAAAATAAAGCGCTGGAAAACGTGATGCAGCGCCGCTTTGACGGGGTGGTGCTCTATTCGTGCCAGGACGAAACGGCCTCCAGGATAAAGGAACTGGATCAATCCGGACTGCCGGTCGTTTACCTGGAAAAAGAGTGCGTCAAGGGCGAAGCCGTCAATTTTGTGGCCTTTGACAACCGCGCCGCCGTAACGGACGTACTTTGCTATCTTTCAAGCCTGGGCCACGGCCGGATCGCGCTGCTCTCCAGTGACGAGAGCTTCTCCGATCTTACCCTCATTCACGGCTACCGCGAGGCTTTGCCGAAGTACGGCCTGCCTTTCGACGAAAAGCTTGTGCGCATCGTCGAAGCAACCAAGGAAAATGCGTTCAAAGAAATGTTTGCCTTGCTGCAGATCGCTCAGCCGCCGACCGCGATAATCCTTTCCAACAGGGCGATGGCCGACGGCATCTATGAAGCCGCTTTTTTTAACGGCATCTCCATTCCCAAAGATCTTTCGCTGGTAACGCTGGCTGAAAAGAGTTGGCTGAAGCACGGCAAGATGCTGCACACCGCCATTGAAAGGCCGGTGGAAGAAATCAGCAGGGCCGTATGCAATCTTTTGATTAACAACATTAGCCGGCCGAAAATGTTTGAACCCCGGAAACACTACATCAAAACAGAGCTGTGTGTGCGCGGCACCTGCGCGCCGGTAAATAAACAGATTTTACGAAAGAGCATACGGTCAACCGGGAAGAGCCTGACCGTGCTTTTACTGGAGAGTCCGGCAGCTCATGCGATCAAGCTGTTGCTGCCGCATTTCAAGGAGCAGTGCGGTGTTGACGTTGAGATCGAGATGCTCAAGTTCAGTGAACTGTACCGGTTGACCGAAAAGGAGCTGGTGGACCGTTCACCCCGCTACGATGTTTTTATGGTCGACGTATCAAGGTTCCATGCCATGTGTGAAACGGGATCCATCGCGGAGATTACGTCTGACGTCGCCGCGGATATCGGCTTACACGGCGGCCAGTTCATTGAGGGGCTTTTTGAAAGTTACTGCTGCTACCGGGGGAAGGTGTTCGGCCTGCCCTTTATGCCCGGCACCCAGATTCTCTTTTACCGCAAAGATCTTTTCACGGATCGAGAATTACGAGCGGCTTACGCCCGGCAGTTTGACACTCCCTTAAGGCCGCCCCGCAACTGGATCGAGTTTAATAAAGTCGCCGGTTTCTTTACCGCGACACTGAACGGATCGCCAACCCCGTACGGCATCACCATGGCGGCGAAACTGCCGGTTTTCGTCACCAACGAATTCTGTCCCAGGAAATGGGCCTACGGGGCCAGGGCTTTTGATGAAGACGGGAACGTGGCCATAAATTCCAGTGAGGCTTTGAACGCCCTGCAAAATTTTATCCAGAGCTACAGTTACGCGCCTCCCTGGTCTTTTGAAAATGACTGGGACGGTGAAATCAGCGATTTTTGCAGCGGGCAGTGCGCGATGGTAATCCAGTATGAATCTCATTCCACCCGGATCAGCTCCCGGATGAGGAAAGACCTGAAGGGCTGCGTCGGTTACGACCTCGTTCCCGGCGGCAACCCCCTCCTGGGAGGGTGGTCGCTGGCGGTGAATAAACATTCGGGGAAACGTGACGCAGCATTGGTTTTTGTCCGGTGGGCCTGCAGCCATGAACTGGCGGTCCCCTATTCCATCCTCGGTGGCACGACGGCCTGGAAATCGTACTACAAAAGCGCCGACCTGAGAGTGCTCTACCCATGGCTGGACGTAGCCTACAGTAGCTACAAGCTGGCGCGCAAGCGCAGCAGCCCCTACCGCGGCGGGCCGACGATCATCAGGCAGGGTGAATACGAAGAAATACTGGGCGAAGAGATCATCAAAGCGGTGGCCGGCGAGATTTCCCTCGAAGCCTGCCTGCAAAACGCGGAAGCAAGGCTCAAGGCGCTGCTCAGGTAAATCGCCGTGAGGGACCTGGTCAAGAGTAGGGGGTGGTTTTTTTAACAACATGAAACGTTACATGAAATAATGCATAACAGGAGAGCGCGTTCAGCCGGTTTAGATGAAGTGTTGAAGTACATCGGAGGTGGCGGTTATGAAACCAAGAGAGAGAATAAAAGCAGCACTTGATCACCGGGCAACGGACATATTGCCGGTCGATTTTGGCGCTTCGCCGGTGACAGGGATCGCGGCAAGCCTGATCTTCCAATTGCGCGAAAAATTAGGCCTGGAACGCAGAGCGGTCAAAATAGTCGATCCTTTTCAGATGCTGGGGGAAATAGACGATGAGCTAAAGGAATACCTGCAAACCGATGTGGCCTGCATCCTGCCGCGGCAAAATGCTTTCGGCATCGAGAATAAAGGCTGGCGGGAATGGCGGCTATTTGACGGCACACCTGTCCTCGTGCCGGGTGGGTTGAATACCGGACCTGACGCGTCCGGCAACATTTTCGCCTATCCGCAGGGCGACCGGACTGCCGCTCCCAGCGCCGTGATGCCGCGCGGCGGTTATTACTTTGACGCCTTGATCAGGCAAAAACCGATCGATGAGGCCAGGCTGGACGTCGCCGACAACTTGGAGGAGTTTACCCTGCTGGAAGATGAGGAACTGCGCTATATCGAGACGGAAACGGACCGGCTCTACCGCGAAACCGATTCTGCGATCATAGGCCTCCCCGGGGGGACCGCCCTGGGCGACATCGCCAAGGTGCCGGGCTTGGGGCTGAAAGACCCGCGCGGGATCCGCGATATTGAGGAGTGGTATATCTCGACCATCGCCCGCAAATCATACCTGAAAGAACTTTTTGACCGCCAGACCGATATCGCGCTGCAAAACCTGGAGATGTACAGGCAGGCTGTGGGCGATAAGATCGCCGTCATCTACCTGTGCGGCAACGACTTCGGCACCCAGAACGCGCTTTTTTGTTCGGTTGAGCTGTACCGGGATCTCTATCTACCGTACTATCAAAAAATGACCGCCTGGATTCACAACCGCACCAACTGGAAGGTTTTTAAACACAGCTGCGGCGCCATTGAGCCGCTGATCGAAAGCATGATCGAATCCGGGTTTGACATTCTCAACCCGGTGCAGTGCTCCGCGACCGGCATGGACCCGGCCGCCTTAAAGGAAAAGTACGGCTGCAGAATTACCTTCTGGGGCGGTGGGGTGAACACGCAGAAGACCCTTCCCTTCGGCACCCCCGAAGAAGTGAGGCGCGAGGTCAGGGAGAGGATCGGCATCTTCAGCCTGGGAGGCGGCTATGTTTTCAATACAATTCACAATGTTCAGGCTAAAATTCCGGTGGAAAACTTTATGACCATGGTGGAGACAATTAAAGAATTCCGGGTACCGCGCCGGGCCGAAGACCAGCGGTGTGAAAATTGCGGATGAACTCTTTTCAAGCGCTAATTAAAAAGGTGGGAGGCGGTGTGCAAGCAAACAATCTGCATAAGAGCGGCAAGGCCGTTGCACAGCGGTTTGAGGTGGATTAATTAAAAACAGGGGAGTTGATCAGATGTCCGGCAGTGAAGAGCAATCGGTGCCAGCAATGACGGATAGGCTGTCTTTCGGTAAAAAGTTGGGTTTCGGACTGGGGGGATCGGCCTCCAATTTCATCTGGATGATGATCAGCCTCTACATGCTCTATTTTTATACCGACGTCTTCGGGATTCCGGCGGCGGTCGCCGGCACCCTTTTCCTGGTGGCCCGCATCTGGGATGCGGTAAACGATCCGATCATGGGTTATATCGCAGACCAGACGCGCACGAAATGGGGCAAGTTTCGTCCCTACCTGCTCTTCGGTTCCGTGCCCCTGGCCGTGATCTATGTTTTTACTTTTACCACGCCGGATCTTTCCCAGTCCGGTAAAATAATTTACGCCGCGGTTACTTATGTTTTACTGGGTATTCTCTATACACTGGTCAACATTCCCTACAATTCAATGGCCGCGGTGATTACACAGGATACCAACGAACGTTCCAAACTGGCGTCATTTATGCTGGTTTCCACTTATATAACCGTCCTGTTCATCTCTGTGGCGACAATCCCCTTAGTCAGCCTTTTCCCCACGGAGCAAACCGGTTTCAGCTTTACGGTAGGAATTTACGCGGTCCTGTCGCTGCTGTTGTTCCTGATCTGTTTTGCCGGCACCCGGGAGAAAGAGGACCTGGTGAAGCGGCAGCGCTACAGCTTCAAAAACCACATTAAACTGATTCCCCGCAACAAGTATCTGCTGATTTTGATTTCGGCCGTATTTTTCACCTCGGCCGCCAACGAGATGCGGACGACCGCGGCCATCTATTACTTCAAATACAATGTCGGCAATGAAAGCATTTATCCCATGTTCATGCTGGTGGTGGCGCTGTCGATGATTCTGGGTGCGCTCCTGGCTCCCAGGCTGGCGGCCAGGTTGGGCAGTAAAAGGAACCTCTATATCATCGCCACGCTGCTCCCCACCATCACCGGGCTGGGCATATTGTTTACCTCATTCGAGAACCTACCGGTGATTCTCCTGCTCTCGGCGATTGGCAGTGTCCGACCTGATGGCTCATACGCCGGGTTTTGAGGATAAGGGACAGGGACTTTTCATGCTTACCGCCGGCGAGATGTCTTCCCTGGACGGTTACCTCAAGGCAAACATACCGGCCCGGGTATTCCCGCCCGGTGAGCTGGCGGCGTACTCCAACTACGGCACGGCGCTGGCCGGCTATATCGTGGAGCGCATCTCCGGGATCCTCTTTGCGGAATACGTGGAGCAATACATCTTCACACCTCTCGGCATGGCACACAGCACCTTCCGCCAGCCGCTGCCGGCGGCGCTGGCCGTCGATATGTCAGGCGGTTACAACTATACGGGCGGCGCTTTCCAACCTGGCGGGTTTGAGTTCGTGCAGGCCTATCCGGCCGGCAGCTTGAGCAGCACCGCTGCCGACATGGCCCGCTTTATGATTGCCCACCTGCAGGATGGCCGTTATAATGAAACTTCGATCCTCGAGGCGGATACCGCCCGCTTGATGCACCGGCAGCACTTTACCCATGATCCGCGTTTGTTAGGGATGGCGCACGGCTTTTTTGAATCGACCGTCAACGGCCGGCGGATCATATCACACGGCGGAGACACCTTCCTTTTTCACAGCGGCCTGTTTCTGCTGCCCGATGAAGGCACCGGGGTTTTTGTATCTTATAACAGCACTGCCGGTGCCGCGGCCGGGGCGGCGCTGCTGGAAGTGTTTATGGATCGCTATTTCCCCGCCCCGGCGCCGGCCGCGCCGGAGCCGCTCGCGGATCACCGGGAGCGCGCCCAAATTTACCGGGGCGAGTATCATCTCAGCCGCGCCAATTTCACCACGGTAGAAAAATTGATGGCGTTGCTGCAAGCGGTGCGTGTCAGCGTGAACGCCGATGGCGAACTGCTGATCTCGTTGATGGGGGATATAAAGCGTTTTGTCGAGATTGAGCCGGGCCTGCTGCGCAGCCTGGACAGTGATGACCTGGTTGTGGCCCGCTCGGATGAATCCCCTCCTGGGGTCAGATCTTGAATTGTGAATTAACCGAGTATTACTGTTAAAGTAACTTGTTTTTA
>JBFMGD010000077.1:0-6855 GCA_040751775.1 Bacillota bacterium
ACTACAAGAACATCAAGATTCTCTTAATAACCGGCTACAAGGAAACCGTCAACGGTCAAATTGACGCGGCTATGCCGGTCATGGGCATAATCGAAAAACCGTTTGATGTCATGGAGCTGTTGGATCAGATCAGCCTGGCGCTCAGCGCCAGTGGGGAGGCGGCGGAGAGGCCGGCTGCCTATTCTTAATGCCTGATCCAGCCACTGCACTTCCAATAAATTAGATTTGGTTGATATGCCCGGGTCTCAATTACTCAATGATTGTTCAACTCGACAGTGGAGGTGTACCCGATGCCCGTATTAACTTTTTTAGGCCACGCCTGTTTTTCGCTGCATGAACCCGGCAAAGAGTCGCTTATCTTTGATCCCTTTATAACCGGCAATCCCCACGCCCCGGTTGCGGCGGACGAAATCACGGTTGACTTTATCCTGGTTTCCCATGCGCACATGGATCACCTGGGAGATGCTTACGAAATTGCCGCGCGGTGCGGCGCGACGATCATTTCCTCGGCGGAGATCGCTTCGGAGGCCCTGGGCAAAGAGCTGCAGGCACATGAACAGCATATTGGGGGGCGGCACCGTTATCCCTTCGGTTCGGTTAAGCTCACACCGGCTCTGCACGGCGCCGGGATCCCTGGGGGGCACGCCTGCGGTTTCGTGGTGGAGTTTTACGGCAAGAAAATATATTTTGCCGGTGATACCGGTCTCTTCGGGGACATGAAGTTGATTGGGGAGCTGGAAGCGCCGGATCTGGCGCTGCTGCCGATCGGGGACAATTATACCATGGGCATCGATGATGCCGTTGTAGCCGCGTCTTTCCTGAAAGCGCCGGCGGTAATTCCCTATCACTATAACACCTGGCCGCTCATTGAAGTGGATCCGCGGCAGTTCAGGGAAAAGGTGGAACAAAATACAGAAGCCTGCTGCATGATCCTGGCTCCGGGGGAATGGATGGAAATATAAGGGCTCCGACCGGGAATACTACCGCGGGTATCCTCGCCCGGCAGCGCCGCCTGGAGCAGTGCTGCGGGAGCTGCCGCGGTTTCTGAAAGGCGGCTATCTTTGGGCCGGTATACTCTACCAGCCTGGCGCTCTATGCCGCCTACGCCGCGCTGCTCTTCTCGCCTGTATCGATCGTGAACTCGATCAAAACCTCCGAGCCGTTGTTTACATTGCTTGGCAGCCTATTTTTTTTGGCTCCATGGAAGCGATCAGCTCGCGTTTGATCGCCCTCACTTTGCTGGCCGTGCTCGGGGTGGCGTTGATCGCGATCTTTTCCTGATCCCTGCGAAAAAGTGTTGACAGGCGGCGGCGCTGTGGTATTCTATAAGTGAATAATTGAATAACTATTCACATGTTAAGCGGGCGGGAATATCATATGGAAATGAAAATGAAAAAGCCGCCGGTCTGCCTGGTTCAGATCGTAGACCAGGCGGCGGTACGGCAAGCTAAAACAACGATGCTGACCCCGCACACAGCGCGGCGCCTGGCGGATACTTTTAAAGTGCTCGGAGATCAGACCAGGGTTAATCTCTTGTCCGCCCTGGCCGGTCAGGAGTTGTGTGTCTGCGACCTGGCCGCCGCGCTGGAGATGAGCAACTCCGCTGTCTCGCACCAGCTGCGCGTGCTCCGGGATGCCCGCCTGGTCAAATACCGCCGCGAGGGAAAGCTGGTCTACTATTCGCTGGATGACCAGCATGTCGTGGAATTGTTCGTACATGGGTTGGAACACGTCGGTCACACTAACGGTTGAAACAAGGAGCAGAAACATGAAAACGAGACAAAACGGCGGGGCCGGCTGTCCTGCCTGTCCGTTTGACACCACCTTGCCGGGCGGCGCTGCTGCGGGTGTCTTCACCGGCGCTTTGCACGGCAGCCGCGGGCGGCCTTTCCATCCCGGTATGAAAGCGGCGCTTTTAGGCTTCGCTGCCCTGGCTTTCACGGGCGGCCTGATCTTTCGTTCCCGCTTGCAGATGCTGCCGGCCGGTATCTACCTGGATAACGGTCTATTTATCCTGATCTATCTCCTGGTCGGATATAAGATCATCTGGAAGGCGGTTCGAAACCTGATCCGGGGCCGGGTTCTTGACGAGTATTTTTTAATGACAGCGGCTACCGCCGGCGCGATCGCGCTCGGTGAAGTGCCCGAGGCTGCGGCGGTAGCGTTGTTTTTCAGTGTAGGCCGGTTTTTTGAAGACCTGGCGGTAAACCGGGCCTGCCGTTCGATTGCCGCTGTAATGGAAAACAGGCCGGATTACGCCAACCTGGTGGATGCGGATGGACGTGAAAAAAGAGTAACCCCGGAGTCGGTCCTGCCCGGTCAGGAGATCATCATCCGGCCGGGTGAGAAGATTCCTCTAGACGGTATGGTACTGCAGGGCGGCTCCTACGTAGATAATGCCGCGTTGACCGGAGAATCGGTGCCACGCCGCGTTGAACCGGGGGATACGGTTGCGGCCGGAGGTAACAACGGATCCGGCCTGCTCCGGATCAGGGTGACCAGGCCGTTCGGTGAATCTTCACTGGCCGCTATATTCCGGCTGGTGCAAGAGGCCGCCGGGCGTAAAGCTAAAACGGAGCGGTTAATCACCGGTTTTGCCCGCTACTATACGCCGGCCGTGGTGCTGAGCGCTGTCGGCCTGGCCGTGCTGCCGCCGCTCTTGTGGGCCGGCGCTTCTTTCAGCGAATGGCTCTATCGCGCCCTGGTGCTCCTGGTGATATCCTGCCCCTGCGCCCTGGTCATCTCGGTGCCGCTTAGTTATTTCGGCGGTATTGGCAGCGCCTCCCGCTCCGGCATCCTGATTAAAGGCGCCCGCTACCTGGAGGCGCTGCTGCAGGTTGACACGGTTGTTTTTGACAAGACGGGCACCCTCACTAAAGGTGTCTTCAAGGTGATTGCCGTTCACCCGCAGCCTGCTTTTACCCGCGCAGAGCTGCTCTTTTGGGCCGCCCATGCCGAATATTACGCCCACCATCCAGCGGCCGCTTCAATCAGGGATGCTTACCGGGGAACCCTGGCGCCGGAGGTGCTGGGACGCTGCGCTGAAATAAAGGGTTTCGGTGTGCGGGCCGAGGTTTCGGGAAAAACGGTCCTCGCCGGCAGCGGCAGGTTCCTGCAGCGTGAGGGCGTGGCATACAGTCCCTGCGCACAGCCCGGCAGCGTGATCTACGTGGCGGTGGACGGCAGCTTTGCCGGGTGCCTAGTCATCGCGGATGAAATTAAGGAGGATGCCGCCGCAGCGGTGCGCCTGCTTAAAAAGTTAGGCGTGCGGCGGATAATCATGCTGACCGGGGACAGCCGCGCCGCGGCTGCTGAAACGGCAGCCGCCGTGACGGTAGACCGCTATGAATCGGAGCTGCTGCCGGAGCAGAAGGTAGCCTGCCTGGAAGCGCTGCTGGACGGCAATCTCCGGGAGCGAAAAGGGAAAAAAGGCAAGCTGGCTTTTGTCGGCGACGGGTTTAACGATGCCCCTTCGTTAAGCCGGGCTGACGTCGGAATCGCCATGGGCGGCCTTGGCTCCGACGCGGCCGTTGAGACGGCGGACGTGGTGATCATGGATGACCGGCTGTCCAAAGTGGCCCGGGCTTTGGAGATCGCCGCTTTTACCCGGTGGATCGTGGTCCAGAACATCGTCCTGGCTTTAGGGGTTAAGGGCATCTTCGTGATCATCGGTATCATGGGGACAGCTTCGATCTGGGAAGCGGTCTTCGCCGATGTCGGCGTGGCGCTCCTGGCGATCGTCAACGCCGCGCGGGCGCTGCGATTTAAAAGCAGAATCCAGGATTCAGAATTCAGGTTTCAGAATTACCCCTAACGCCGGCGGCACCGGCAGTTTATTTACGCCGGCGCGGTTTATCCAGGGCGGCGGTTTGCTTCTTCCAATAACTTTTAAAGTAAAGGCCGCCTTTAATGCCGGCCGGTTTAACCTTTTCCTTAACGCCGCGCATGGCTTGGTTGATCAGTTTTTCTTCTGCGGCGAGGGCATAATCCATAATCTCTTGGAGCCGGCTCTCGCCGACTGCGTTAAAATCGAGGGCAGCGATCAGCTGATCGATCTCCTCTTCGAGCCGCTCCCGCCCGGCCAGGTATGCTGCAAGGTCGGGGATCCGGTTTTCCAGGATATGCCGGTGGAGCTTCTCTCTCTTCCTCCAGAACTCCACCGCGGCTTGCGCCGCCTCTTCTTTGAACGAAAAATTTTCCGAGCTGATCATCCAGTAAGGCTTGAAAACGGCGATGCACGGGGTAGAACTTCCTGTAATCAGGTAGGTGCACGCCTTCTCGTTCAGGGTTGCGATATAGCTTCCCGTAGTATGATCACCGAATAAAAAGCCGCCGTGCATGCAGACGCTTTTCAGCGAGTGCCTGGTAAACTGCCTTCCCTCCAGGCCGGCTTCATGCGAACGCAATATGCTTCTCAGCGTGGCCGTGATGATGCGCCCTTTTTCCCGCTCCAGGGTGCTGCTGCTGATATCCAGCCGCTGCGCGGACCCGCTAAACCTGGTCATAAGCGGGTTGCTGTAACACCGGGCGAAGTGGAAGTCCGAATCATCTTTGCACCACCCCTTCTGCACGGCGTGTTTGATCAGATCGGGATGGCTGCGGTCAAAACGGCTGCCGATGGTCAGGCGGTTTGAAATGCATTTTACATCCTTCACTTTTTCCGCCGCCCAGTATTCCCCGGCGGTTTCCAGGACCCATGCCGAGCATGTGTCCGCAATTAGGAAGGAGTTGTGATAGGTGAACTTCTTCTCATAGCCGCAGTTGCCGCCCTGGCCGTAGCGCGCCAGGAGGTCGATGATCAGATCAAGGGCTTGCTCGCTGCTCCGGCATCTTTCCAGGGCCAGGCGAAGCAGGTCCATTCCGAGGAGCTTTTCCGGGCCGCATTTTTCCCTGGTAAACACCGCTTCGTTGCCGATATTGAGGCCGAATTCGTTGCAGCCCATTTCAGCGCCCCAAATCCAGGAGGGTTTTAAAAGCAGGACTTCGTAGGTTTCCTCCGCCTGGTCTATTTCAATATAGGTGCACTTAACCTTTTCTCCCTTCTGATAGCGCTTGCGTGGGTTGCGAATCGTGATCAGCGGTTCATTAGGCTGGCGATCGCTGTTTTTGGCGAACAGGACCGAACCGTCCCCGGTAGAGTTGCCGAGAGCTACCATGGTATCGCACATTATATTAGCCTCCTCTTGCCGGCTGGTTAGGCGGCCGGCCGATAAGGCTAAATTCAACACACTTCCTGAAAATCCTTTAGGATGAGGTATTTTCCATGACGGCTTCGTCTAAGTATATAGCAGCAAGCGGTTTTAATGCGCCTGTTGCTGCAGGCGGAAAATATAGCGTACGGGGTTGATTGCGATCGACGATCGGGGTACGGTTGAAGCGGTCTTGTCCGGGGAGAGAGAGCTTTACCGGCGCTTGGTTGAGAAATACCAGCGCATGGTTTTTGCAGCCATTACAAAGGTAGTCGGCAGACGTCCGGAAGTGGAAGACCTGGCCCAGGAGACATTTTGGCAGGCTTATCGATCCCTCGGGCATTTCAGAGGGGAGTCCCGCTTTTCCACCTGGCTTTTGCGCATTGCCGTCAATAAGGCGATCGATTTTTTGCGCCGCCGCCGGGAAGAAAACCGCTGCCTTACCGATTTCTCGGGAGAGGTGGACCGGGCACCGGTGGACGAAGAGGCGCCGGAAGGGGTACTGCTGGCCAAGGAGCGACAGGAGCGGCTGCATGGATACCTGAACCGCCTGGCGCCTCATTACCGCCGCGTTTTATGGCGGCATTACCTGGACGGGTTTTCATACCGGGAGATGGCCAGTGAAGAAGGGGTTCCGGTTAAGACGATTGAATCGCGGATTTACCGGGCCCGTAAGCTGCTGCGTTCCCTTTGGAGCGAGGAGGAAGAATATGACTTGCACAGAGAACGGCGTACGGGAAACAGGTTGGTTTAACCGGAGCGGACAGGCGGCCGGCTACGGCAGCCGGCGCCGGTTTTGGCGGTTAAAAGGCACCGGCAAGTTTGCGGCCTTATGCCCGCCTCTGTTTGCCGCGGGGTGGGACAAGCCGCCGGCCGCGTTCACGGACGCGGTGATGCTGGGCTTACCGAACGCGCCGTCCCATAAAAAAAGCCGGTTGTAACCGGCTTTTTATGCTCAAACGTTTGTGAAGTCTTTGACCCAGGATCACCCGAATCTATACTTTGGTCACGTTTGCCGCCTGGGGCCCGCGGTTTCCTTCGACGATATCGAATTCAACTACCTGGCCTTCTTCGAGGGTTTTAAATCCCTCTTCCTTGATTTCTGAGTAATGCACAAACACGTCTTTACCGTCCTCGACTTCGATAAACCCGTACCCTTTTTCAGGGTTAAACCATTTGACCCTACCTTGCATGTAAACAAACAACCTCCTAAATTCCCCTGTTGGACAGGGTGATATTTCCCCTACACCTTAACATAAACAACTTAGAAATGCAAGAACAATTTAGGCAAATGTTGCGATGGTGAGTAAATGGTGAGTAAATACAATATTCGCCGTGCTCCTGGTTTGGCAATGACAGGGCATTATGCTAAAATTGATTCAACTTAACAAAGGTTGTGAGGTTAGATGATCCTGGGAGTGGGCGTTGATCTAGTATCGATAAAGCGTTTGGAGCAAGCATACCGCCGCCGTCCGGAGCGGTTCTTAAGGCGGATCTTTTCAGCCGCCGAACTGGCCCTGTTCATGGAAAGGCCTTTTCCACTGCCGTCGCTGGCGGCTCGCTTTGCCGCCAAAGAAGCGGTTCTGAAAGCGATCGGCTGCGGTATCGGACCGGCCGCCATGCGGGAGGTGGAGATTCAGGCCGCTCGCGGCCGGCCGCCCCCGGT
>JBFMGD010000078.1:0-6540 GCA_040751775.1 Bacillota bacterium
CATATTTTAGGATCACGCCGGCCGTTTCCCGGAAGGTATTAAGGTCCAGGTCGTCCCTGGCCAGCCAAAATAGGGCGCGAGCCCAGTCAATGCTCTCCGCGATGCTGGGCGGCTTTTTCAAATCGAGCCGGCGCATTTGCTGAACCGCTCGTACTACCTTTAAGCGCAGGTTCTCCTCCAGGCCGGGAACCTGCAGCGACAGGATCTGCTTTTCCAACTCCGAATCGGGAAAGGCTAGGTGAAGATAAAGACAGCGCCTCTTTAAAGCTTCAGACAGCTCCCGGGTTGCGTTGGAAGTAAGAAACACAAAAGGAACTGCCTGGGCTTTAATCGTTCCGATTTCCGGCAGCGTCACCTGGAATTCGGCCAGCAGCTCCAGCAGCATCGCTTCGAATTCAAAGTCTACCTTGTCGATTTCATCAATCAGTAGGACTATTTTTTCCGGAGAAGAGAGGGCCTGCAACAGCGGCCGCACTAAAAGGTATTCTTCTGAGAAGATTTCTTTCTCCAGCTCCTCCGGCGAAACGGATTGCCGTGTTGCAGCCTGGATGTGCAGCAACTGCTTTTTATAATTCCATTCGTAGAGGGCGCGCGTCTCGTCGATCCCCTCGTAACACTGCAGCCGGATCAGCTTAAGCCCGCGGGCGCGGCTGAACGATTGGGCGACGGCAGTTTTGCCCACCCCCGCCGGCCCCTCGACCAGGATCGGCTTCTGCATCTCTTCGGCCAGGTACAGGACTGTCGCGGTTCTCCAGTCGCAAATAAATCCGGCCTGATGCATCTGTTCAATAATCTGGTTTATTTTTTCTAGCATTATATCGCGCTCACCCTTTTAGATCACAGCGATAGAACTAGGTTGTTCTTTTTTAATGCCTGTATGATTCAAAAAATCTTTTCAACCGCATGAGCCCTTCATGAAGCTCTTCCATGGTGCAGGCGTAGGAGATACGGATATAGCCTTCCGCACCGGGGCCGAAATCGATGCCCGGGGTAACCGCCACTTTCGCCTCCTGAAGAATGCGGAAGGCCAGGGAGAAGGAATCGGCGGAATACTTATTCACGTTGGCCAGCATGTAGAAGGCGCCCTCGGGCGGCACCGCCGGGGCGATACCCATCTCCTGCAGGACGCTGTAAAGGTACAGCCGGCGCTCGTTATACGAGCCGAAGCGGACGGCCAGGGTATTCTCACCCTCCTGTAGCGCGGCCATCCCCGCAGCCTGGGTAAAGTTGCAGGCGCAAATAAACAGGTTTTGTTGCAGCGTCTGCATTACCCGGGCCAGTTCCGGGGGGGCGATTACATAGCCCAGCCTCCATCCGGTCATGATATGGCGCTTGGAAAAGCCGTTTATCACCACGGCCCGATCGGTAAACTCTAATATGGAGTGGTCCTTACCTGTGAAATTAATGCCGTGATAGACTTCATCGGCAATCACATAATGCCCCAGCGCCGCGATTTCCGCCAGCTCCCCGGCATTTAGAACAGCCCCCGTGGGGTTGGAGGGGGAGTTAATCATCACCGCCCGGGTACGGGAGTTCAGGTGTTTCTTGATATTATCGGCCCTTAGTTTAAACCCTTCCGCCTCGGTAACCCGGGCAAAAACCGGCTTCGCCCCGACATAGCGAATGAAATTGGGGTAACAGGCGTAATACGGGTCGGCCAGAACTGCTTCATCGCCGTTGTCCAGCAGCGCTGAAAAAGCCAGGAGCATCGCCGGAGAGGATCCGGAGGTGACCACCACCTGCTCCGGCACAATCTCCACGCCGTAGTGGCGCCGGTAATAGCGAGCAATCTCTTCCCGCAGGTCCAGGCGGCCCATGCTGTGGGTGTAGCAGGTCTCCCCTTCGCTTAAAGCTTGCAAAGCAGCTGCCTTAATCGCCGCCGGGGTCTCTCCGGCCGGTTCCCCCACCTCGAGATGAATTACCTTTTCCCCGGCCAGCTCCATCTGCTTCGCCTGCTCCAGCACTTCCATAGCGATAAACGGGGATATCTCTTTGAGCCTATCCGGAATCCTGTAGCGAGGAGCGGCAGCGTTGTTATCCTGATTTTTCAAAATCTCCCCATCCTTTCATTCATTCTGCAAACACCCGGCTCCCGCAGAAAAAAGTAAAGATAAAGATATCTCCTCAGGAAGCCGGTATGAACCAGTCGTATCCATAAAAATTCTTTGCATCGGGCGCTATTCCTTCTTTTGCTCCATCATCACGTAAACCTGGACGAAAAAACCCACTTTATGCCATAGAGGAGTGTGATAGCAGAGTTGTCCGTTTTGAAAAGGAAATAGAGGCACAAAGCCAGGATGGTCCTCACCAAAGAACAATGGCTGCCCTACAAGGGCTAAAAGGTATTGCTTTGATCCCAGTTAGGCTTCATCTGGGCATAACAAAGGGGCGCCAAAAGCCGTAACTCCTATCTTCCCAGGCGCCTTCCAGTTGTTCAAAATGTGATTCGATACAACGGTAGTATTAGCTTACGCACTGGGGCAGGTGCTTAACATATGAAACCACCCTGATATAGAACATATGTTCTATATCAGGGTAACACACAGCCCCTACAGAGTCAAGAAACTGTTTGTGGATGAAAAAGAGGAAGAAGACGATCAGAGACGGATTATTAAGACCGCTATCCGGCGGGAACGGATGAGAGACGGGAAAGGCTGGGGCTTATCGAAAAAGAGCCAGGCAAACAAAACGGAGAGATGTTTAAAATCCTGCCGATTAGGGTCCGTCACCGGATCTTAACTTACCGTAACTTACTGATATTTAAATTTTTGCAGTTCATGATAGAGCTGCTCCGCGGCGCTGCGCAGTTCCTCGGCAGTGGCGGCCACTTCCTGCATGGTAGAGGACTGTTCTTCCACCGAGGCGGCCATCTCCTCGCTGCCCGCGCTGAGTTCCTGGGAAGCGGAAGCGGTCTCTTCGACATGTCTGGCAATCTCGGAGACATCGCCTAAGATTTCTGTAAAAGCGGTGCCGGTTTTGGCTACCACCGCCGTGCCGGTTTCTACATCCCTCACTCCCAGATCCATGCTCTCTAAAGCCTTTCTGCTTTCATACTGGGTAGCTTTGATCAGCTCCCCGATCTCTGTTGCGGCTCTGGCCGACTGCTCGGCCAGTTTGCGCACCTCTTCAGCCACAACTGCGAAGCCGCGCCCTTGCTCCCCGGCCCGGGCGGCCTCGATCGCGGCATTAAGGGCGAGCAGGTTGGTCTGATCGGCGATATCGGATATAATGCCTAAGATACGGCCGATATCGCTTGAACGCTTGACCACCGCGGTAATTACTTCCTGCAGTTCGCCAACCCGGTTGTTTATGATCATCATATGGCCGACAGCACCGGTAATCATCTTCTCGCCTTCCTCCGCCCTGCCGACGATACGGGCATTAGTTTCCGCCATTTTTTGGGAGCTAATGCTTAAACTCTGGGCGTTGCCCGCAAATTCGTTGCTGGAGGCGGATACTTCTTCCAAAGAAGCGCTCATCTCTTCGGAAGCAGCGGAAACCGCCTCGCTGCCCCTGTTCACTCCGGCGGCCAGATCCACTGTTTTTTCAACGATTTCCCTGATACTTTCAAGCATTTTATTTACCGCCTCCGCCATCGCGCCAACCTCTCCACCGCCCTTGATCTCAAGGCGTTGAGTCAGATCGCCGCCTTGCGTGGCCAAATCTTCCAAACGGTCTTGCATAACCTTCAAGGGGCGGGTAACACCGCCGCCGATATAAATCACGAATATTACCGCAAAAGCGGTGACAATTACCATGACCGCGATCAGCGCGCGTGTAATCGTATTTAACTGATCCGTTGTCATCCGTTCCGCTTCCGCTTTCGGCACGCCGACAGACAACAACCCGATCACTGCTCCATTACAATCAACCAGCGGATCGTAAGCGGTATAATAGGCGGTACCCAGGATTTCGGCTTCCCCAAAATACTGTTTGCCGGCCGCAACGGACGGATAAGCCGCGCTATCTGCCCCCAAAAACGTTCCCTCAGCCCTGGAACCGTCCTCCTGCCGCACGCCTGTGAGAACCCTTGCGAAATCTTCTCCCCGGGCGACATAAATGGTTGCCGTATTCTCGAGATTGTTTGAGATAGCATCAACCGTCCACATACGCCCACCGATCGGCGTCATATCTTTATCGACCAGTTGCCCGTTCTCCAAGGATAGCTCCCCGAAATACCGGTCCATGTACAGCCGCGCAGCCTGAAGATCGCCTTTTAACTTGGTCAACAGATTTTTTTCAGTTAAATCATGAGTAAGCGCCCCTACGGAAGGTAAAACGTAACAAAGTACCGTCAATACCAGCAAGAGCGCCGGGATTAAGGCCACGGCAAACATTTTTACCCTTAAGCTGTTCAACGCACATTTCCCCCTTAGATTTGCTCTAAAGCACCGGCCTAAGACAGCCCGTATTGCTATTTTGCAGTGTTTGGTATTTATGTTACATATAACATCAATCTTATAATAGTTTCTACCTTTTATTACATTATCCTGCATAGGGGCCCTGCGCGGGGACACCACTTCACTGATTGCCGGTAAACTTATATTGAAAAACTACAACCGTCCATTTTTTAGACGTCTTTGAATATAATTAGGGCTTCCTGCACAACCCAAAAAAGCTTGTAGAATAAGGACTGTTGGCCCTTTTTAAGATATAATGGTGTAAGGTAAATTCTAGTTATCCCCCCAAAACCTTGCACTTGAGGTGATCCAATCCCCTGGGGCGATATTGAAGGCGACAGACCATAAAACCCACAGCGTGGAGAACCGCATTGTCAGCATCAGCCAGCCCCATGTTTGGCCGATTGTGCGGGGCAAGGCCAGGGCAAACGTCGAGTGAGGGGCCAAGCTGGCGATCAGCGTCGTAAACGGTTTCACCTGCATGGAAAAACTCTCCTGAGACAACTTCAATGAAGGGATCACCCTCATTGAAGCGATTGAAAGATACAGGCTCCGTCACGGTTTTTACCCGGCATCGGTCCACGTGGACAAGATTTACCGCACCCGTGCTAATATCCTCTACTGCCTCGAGCGGGGCATCCGCATCAGCGGGCCGAAGCTGGGCCGGCCCCCGAAAGAACCGGACCCGGTAGCCATTAAGCAAGCCCACCGGGACGCCTTGGACCGCAACTGCAGCGAAGGTAAGTTCGGTGAAGGAAAACGACGATACGGGCTAAACCTGATCAAGACGAAACTGCAGGAAACAAGCGAAACGGTAATCATTATGAACCTGATAGTGATGAACCTGACCCATGTGTACAGGGGTCTTTTTGTCTTTTTTTGCAAAGAGCATATTTTGCGTTTTCAGAGCGAAAATTATGCTGCCGGCGAGTCGGTTTTTGCCTGCTGCGGCTTTGTGTTTTTAACCTGTTCTAAGTCAATCGCGTTTTAAACATTCACACCTTAACTGCACGCTGACGATGGCGTGCAGTTAAGGTGTCTTTAAAATAAAGCCTGGCTTTACGGATTTACCATCAAATTAAAGAGGAGGAGAAGAACCTACCATACACCTTTATTTTGATTAATATTGTTCACCTCTAGAGAGAAGAATGTGCTAAATAACACCCTGACAATATGACTGAAGCAGTTGGATCATCCCTGGATTCTTATTTTTGACAAAGGATATCCTTCGGGCGAAGTATTTATCGAACTCATTGAACGGCAGGTAAAATTCCTGGTCAAATTAGGTTCAACTTCGTTTAAAATAGAACAAAACCAGATGGATGACGATGACTGTATGGTGGAAATTGTCTTTGACAAGACTCGGATCAACCCCCATAGGGGCACTCCGGCGGCAGATAAGATAGAAACAACAGGAAGCATAACCTTACGTTTTGGAAACTGGTTTTTCCCCAAAAAAATATATAAAAGAGAATTGCTAACATTCCTTATTGGCTCAATCCAGCTTCGCAAACAGCTCGTCTGTATACTAGGTCCTGTCAAAACTAACCCCCTTGGTATTTCTCAAAAAGCCGCACACTCGCTCGATGATCTCGCGGACCCGGTACAGTTAGCTCTCCTGATTGCGGACCCGCCACAATGCTGTAACGGTCATTCAACACCCTAAAAAGTTCCAATTGCCCTAATTAATAGTTTAATCACCCTTCACTTAAACAGCCTCCGAAGCGTTCTCCCCACGGCTTTCCCCGCAGCCCTGCAGCCAACTCTTCTGGCCACCTTCTTACCGCTCCCGCTTTAGACGGCTTGCCAGTCCCCCAACAGCTTTGCCAGCTGGTACAGGAAGCCTCTGCAAAGAAAAACCGCCCGCTTCCCGACACGGAAAGTGGACGGCGACATCACTTAATCAAAGTCGAACAATTCTCCCAAAAACGATTTACGCTTAGGCTTTTTATGAGTGCCGGATTCTCTCGAATGCTGTGAGTGACGTTCTTCCGGCTGCCCTTGAGATGATGAGTTCTCAATAATTTTGTCGAGTTCCCCTCTGTCTAGCCAAACGCCGCGACACTGAGGGCAATAATCAATTTCTACACCTCTGCGCTCTGCCATGGTCAGGTTAACATTGCAAACGGGACATTTCACT
>JBFMGD010000079.1:0-6247 GCA_040751775.1 Bacillota bacterium
CTGCTGGCGGGAGTTTATACCGCCTTGCTTTTGGGTCCGGCAGGAAAACTGTTCGGCAACCTGGCTGTGCCGGCTTTTCTCGGCACCGTACCGGCAGGCGGCTTCTCTTTTTGGTGGTCCAGGGCTGTCTTCATGTTTAACCAGTTCCTGGTGACGTGCGGCATTTTGCTGGTAGCGGCTGTGCTGTTTTACGCGGTACGGGTTCTCAGGCTAGCTTTCTTCTTCAGCCGCCGCCGCGGCTAAATCCGTGTGCTCAATGAAGGTAAGGCAAGTTCCGCCGTATCGTTTTTGCCTCTTATTACGATAAAGCTCTGACCAGGCCCGGTTTTCCGCGGCATGTTCCACTATAACCAGGCCGCTTTCTTTCAACAGGCCGGTCACATGAATAATTTGCAGCACCGCCGGGATAAGCGGGCTTAAGTACGGGGGATCCATAAAGATCAGATCAGCCTGCAGCTTTTCCCGGCTCAGCCGTTTCAGGGCGGCGGGGACACTGTCGGGCATCAGCCTGGCCCGGCCGGCTAGACCGGTTTTGCTTAAATTGTCCTTGATCATGGCCAGATGCCGCCGGTCATGCTCCACAAAGACACAGCAGTCAGCTCCCCGGCTCAAAGCTTCGATCCCGATGGCGCCGCTTCCGGCAAACAAATCGATAAATACGGTTCCGGCCGTACGGCTGCCGCAGATATTGAACAGCGCCTCCTTAACTCGGTCGCCGGTAGGCCTGATCGAGTTTCCGCGGACAGTTTTAAGCTTCATCCCTTTGGCTGAACCGGCGATAATACGCACGTGCGGCACCTGCCTGTTTTTTTTGTATTGTAGCAGGGCTTTTTGCCAAATGCAACTGCTACCCGGCTCCGGCTTCCGCCGATTGGCAGGAAATGAGCAATCCCTGTTGAAATAATCATATAATTACTTCATCTCTGGGACGGCAAATTGTTTTCCCCCGGGAGGGCTTAAGCCATTGAACTTGCTCTTAATTGACCCGGATTTGCTTTCGTCAGAGCATATACGCGGGTTGGTTGATTTGTACCTGCCCAAAAGCAAACTCAGCGCTGTTGGCGAAGCAGCGGCAGGGCTAAGCCTGGCCCGTGGAAACAGCTATGATCTCTGCCTGTTGGCGGCCGGGTTGAGCGAACCGGAAACTTGCCGCCTGATTGGGGCACTCAAAGCGCTGCCCTCAGTTACCGCCCTGGTTTTACTGCTGCGGTGGGAAGAGAGGATTCAGCTGGAAAGAGCCTTGCTTTCTGGAATCGACGGATACCTCTACAAACCAGTCCTGGCCGCAGAGCTGTTAAATACTATCGGCGCTTTGGAGGCGGCAGCGGCGGCGCCAGCGAGCGCCGCGGCGGGAGAAAAATACAAAGAGATCCTGGCAACTATTGAAGAAGGTTATTACGAAATGAGCCTATCCGGTAAATTCATCTTGCTTAACGATTCATTCTGCCGGATTACCGGTTATTCTCGGGAAGAGATACTCACCGAGAATTATCGCAAGGCATTCCGGAACCCGGATGCCGTGTTCAACGTTTTCAAGCAGGTCTTTAAGACCGGCCGGCCAGAAAAACGGTTTATCGCCGAGATGGCTCGTAAAGACGGCAGTGAGCTGTTCGCGGCCATTTCCGTGACGCTGGTCAAAAATAAGCGCGGCAACCCGGCCGGTTTCAGGGGCATTCTCCGCGATGTTACAGATATAAAAAAGGCAAGCGATGTGCTCAAGGAGTCGGAGGAAAGATACAGGAATATCCTGGCATCGATCGAAGACGGCTATTACGAAACTGACCTGGCCGGTACAATCACGTTTTGCAACGAGGCAACCTGCCGCCTGGCCGGTTACAGCCGGGAAGAGATCATTGGGATGAGCTTCCGCCAGTTATACAAAGATTCCGATACGGTCTACCACCACTTTCACCAGGTGTTTGTATCCGGAATACCAGACCGGGGTTTTTCCCTGGAGATGATCCGCAAAGACGGCAGTATAGCCTACGGAGAACTTTCCATATCCTTGATCAAAGATAAGAACGGCCTGGTTACCGGATTCAGGGGTTTAGCCAGGGATATCACCGAGCGCAAACGGTTTGAAGAACAGCTGCGCTATTTAAGCCTGCATGACCAGTTGACCGGCTTATACAACCGCACTTATTTTGAAGAAGAGATGAAGCGGCTCGCGGGCAGCCGTGAATATCCGATCACGATTATCTCCGCCGATCTTGACTGCTTAAAGCTGATCAATGACAGCATGGGACATAAAACAGGCGATGCACTGCTGTGTAATTGTGCCGTTGTGCTTAAAAAGCCGCTGCGTAAAACCGACGTCCTGGCCAGGGTGGGCGGCGACGAATTTGCGATCATCCTACCGCGCACTGACGGTGTAGTCGCTGAAGCGATCTGCGATCGTATTCACGATGCTGTTCGGGAATACAACCGGGCCAATCCCCGCCTTCCGCTAAGTTTGTCCATCGGTTTTGCCGGCAGCAACAGCGCCGGCGGTAATCTTAACGATACGTATAAGGAAGCCGACAGTCTGATGTACCGGGAAAAGCTCTACCACAGCGCCGGTGCACAAAACCAAATTATCAATACGCTTATGGCCGCGCTGACGGAGCGTGATAACATCGCCCAGGGACATGCGGCCAGGCTGCAGCAGCTCTGCGATAAACTGGGCCGGGCGGCGGCGCTGTCATCAGCCCAGCTCACCGATCTGGCCCTGCTGGCCCAGGTGCATGATTTGGGGAAAGTAGGCATTCCGGAGCGGATCCTGTTTAAAAATGGGGCTTTAACTAAAAAGGAGCAGGAGGAGATGCAGCAGCATCCGGAGAAAGGCTTTCGCATTGCCCGCTCTTCCCAGGACCTGGCGCCAATCGCGGACTTAATATTACGGCATCATGAGCGCTGGGACGGCACCGGATATCCCCTGAGGCTGAAAGAGAAAGAAATTCCGGTAGAATGCCGGGTCCTTGCGATCATCGATGCTTACGACGCCATGATTCATGAACGCCCGTACAGCAAAGCCATCAGTAAGGCGGCAGCGCTGGCGGAGATAGAGCGGTGTGCCGGGACCTGTTTTGATCCCGAACTGGTCCGTCAATTCCTGCGGATTATTCGCTCTCCGGACGAATAAGGTAAAACACTATTCCCCCGAGCCAAAGAGGAGAGCTCTTAGCAGTGGTTATAGTCGGCAAATACTATATTAAACGAGTTATCCTGTTGGCCGGACTGTTGGTAATCCTGATTATACCGTTGGGCACCGGGATGCTGAACGATATGAAAACCGGCCGTACAATTGCCGGCAATAAGATAAGCCAGATCGGCCTCGCTATTTTATGAGTTTGCGCCAAAACTCGGCCGGTTCAAGGTAACCGGGTTGAGCCAGGCGGAGCTGCCATTTATTCAATACCGGTAAAAGGGCGGCCAGGGAGGTGAGAGCCCGGTGCCTGAATCCCATAACCCGGTTATAGGGGCACCGGTTGATGCATAAACCGCAGTTGGTCCCTTTTTTCGCCCAATAGATCCTGCACCGGTCATGTTTAACCTGCCACTGGCACACCTTCGAATGGCTGAAATCGCCGGTCGGTTCATAATCCGGCCCGTCATAGGGAATAGCCTGTACCGGGCATGACTCGGCGCACAGCTTGCAGCTCTCACAAAAAGCGGCCACCCCGAAGTCGATCGGCCGGTCTACCGCCAGGGGCAGATCGGTAATCACTTTTGATATCCGGCAGCGCGGCCCGAATACCGGTGAAATAAGCTTGGCATGACGCCCGAGCTGCCCCAAGCCCGCGTCAATCGCCAGGGGGACATTAAGAGCGGTACAATTGGCGCTCGGTATGGCGTTATAGCCCAATCCCCTGATAAATTCGGCCACACTAACCGCGGTAAACGCTATTTTGGAATACATGAAATGGGTGGTTGCCATCTGGGTCATGGTGGGTGCGGTGCGCATGCCGTCATAATCCATTTCATGTAAAAAAACGATCGCGTATTTCATGCTGCCCGGAATTACCGCGGTGCCGTCTTCCATGAATCCGGGCTTTGTAACAGATTCATAACCGGGCGCTTCATCCGAAAAATAGATCGGATAGCCCTCATTTGTGCGGGGATTAAAATAATGTGAATAAACCCATCGCCGGTCCAGCTTGCAAATACCGGTTAAATCCGCTCCAAAATACAAAGCCATTTTTTTGATCAAGCGCGCGGCTTCTGCCTCTTCCGGCTCCCAGCGCGCCAGGCCGTCCGGTAGACCGAGCCCCACCGGGCTCCAACTGTTGCCGCGTTGGTTCGCCAGATTAATCGGGAAGCCGCTTCCCTGGAAGTTCGCCTCCGCCCCGCTTAAAAAAGCCCAATCCAGTGTTGAAAACCCCGGCCTCTGTTCCTGCACTCTTTTAATGCCGCTGGTCAGCCGCTGCAGATCGCCATGATTTTTATGTTCTTCCTTCCAGTTCGGCTGCCAGATCATGTTAAACTTTTGGTTAAAGCGCCGGTAGTCATCCCTAACCTTATAGATTTCAGCCGCCGTTTGTTGTGCTGCAGTTTTAACGCCGATAACCCCGCCATACGGTTTATGCTCTTTTAATTTCCACCGCGGCATTTGCTTCAACTCCTCTATTCTCTATAGTCATACTTTCCTTCGCTAAAAAAATTAAAAACCCTTTTCCGCGGTCCGCGGCAGGGATGCTGCCGGCTGTTCAGGTTAAGCCCTCAAGGGCGGTGGCGGCCCGGTAAGCGCTTTGATCCACCGGGGAAAAATGTGTTCAATGATTAAAATAATTATTGACGTATACCCATAAAGAGCTATAATCATAATAGATATATACCCATAATAGCTAACGGAACGAAATGGAGGCAACAAAATGGCGGAAAACGTGAAAACATGCACCGGTGAAGACAGACCGGGGAACGAAAAGCTGGCCCAACCCGAACACAGCCGCATCGGCCGGGCGATTGCCGTGATGAGCGGCAAAGGAGGGGGGCCCGCTGATCGGCGGGGCGGTGAAACAGTTTTGGACGGATGTAATCTGGGGCGAACTGGATTACCTGGTGGTGGACCTACCGCCCGGTACCGGAGACGCGCCCTTAACTGTGCTGCAGTCGCTGCCCCTGGACGGCTTGATCATTGTTTCTTCACCTCAGGATCTGGCGGTAATGGTTGTTAAAAAAGCGATCAAGACGGCCCGGATGATGAACGTCCCCATCTTTGGCCTGGTGGAGAATATGAGCGGCCTGGCCTGCCCTCATTGCGGCCAAACTGTGGAGCTCTTCGGATCCAGCCAAGCCGAAGCAGTATCGGCGGCAACCGGGTTGAAGGTTTTAGGGAAGCTGCCGCTGGATCCGCAAATCTCGCGCCTCGGTGATCTGGGTGAAATCGAACAGTACCCGGTTGATTTTCTAAAAACAATACCGGACATGCTGGAAAGTGAGATCCGTAAGGTGCGGTGAAGCTGAGGGGTTAATTGGAATAACCAGGGAGGTGATTTAACATGAAATTGGCCATTTGCGCTGAAGAGGAGGGGCTCGAGGCCCGGGTGGACCGGCGTTTTGGACGCTGCGCCTGCTTTGTGATTGTGGATATGGCAAGCGGGGAAGAGGTTGAATCTTTACGCAATGACAGCGCCGGGGCCTCCGGCGGGGCCGGCGCGCAAAGCGCCCAGCTCTTATCTCAGCGGAATGTGGAAGCGGTGGTGCTGGGCAACGTCGGGCCTAACGCGGTAGTTGCCCTCAAGGCGGCCGGCATCGACATCTACACCGGTCTTGAGGGGACGGTTCGGGAAACGCTGCAAAAATTTCGGGAGGGCAAGTTGCATAGCGCGGCGGAAGCTACCGTCTCCTCTCATTTTGGCATGAAAAAAACAGATTGACTAAAGGAGGCTGGGTTTATGACAATAGCAGTCGCAACTGAAAACAACTCGGTGGCGGCGCATTTCGGCCACTGCCCGGAGTATACCCTGGTAGAGCTGGAGGACGGGAAAATCAAAGATCAAAGAGTGATTCCGAACCCGGGGCACGAGCCCGGATTTCTGCCGGGCTACCTGGCCCGGCTGGGGGTAACCTGTATTATCGCCGGGGGAATGGGGAGCCGGGCCCAGACTCTTTTTGCCGTAGAGAAGATTGAAACCTTTGTCGGCATCAGCGGGCCGGTGCACAAAGTGATCAGTGATTACCTGAGCGGTGCACTGAAGACGGGAACAAGCATCTGTGATCACGAAGGCTGCGGTTAAGTTGTTAGTTGAACTTAAGGAAAGGAGGTCTG
>JBFMGD010000008.1:0-82112 GCA_040751775.1 Bacillota bacterium
GGCGCGGCCCCGGCACAGGAGGCGGTTACGGTTGGTGCGGCAATGCCCGGCGTCGTCCCGGCCGCCTGGCCGGCCGTCCCTTAAGCGCCTTTTCCTATGCCCTGCGCGGCGGTCTCGGTCTCCGGCGCGGTGGGCGCAGCAGCGGGAATGGCGGTGGGCCGCAGCAAACTTAAGCTTAAATCGCTGCCAGACCAGGAGGAAACGTGTATTAAAATAAGTGGTCATGACCCGGAAGGAGGGATGCGTGCTATGCCTAGAGGAAGAAACGGGTATGGTCCCGGCTTCTGGAAAGAGCCGGGTTGGTATCCGGGCGCGGGCGGTTATATGGGCGGCTACGGTTACGGGCCGGGGCCGGGCTGGGGTTTGTGCCGGTGGGGCTGGGCCGGGGCGGGGCCTTACTACGGCCCGGGTTGGGCCGGCCCCCAAGATGAAAAAGCCTTTCTGCAGGAACAGGCCGAGGCGCTAAAGGCGGAATTGGCCGAGTTGGAAAAACGGTTATCAGATATGGAAAAAGCATAAATCGGAGCAAGGGATGCGAGAGCAAAACTATATATTTGGCGGTGGAAGACCCATTGGCCTTTCACCGCCATATTTCTGCAGCACCAAATAATAAGACTTAAGGAGATTATTATGAATCTGGTCATTGCCAGCGGGAAGGGGGGCACCGGGAAAACGACGGTGGCTGTCAACCTGGCCCTGGCCGTACGAGAAGAGGTAAAAGAAGTCCAGCTGCTCGACTGCGATGTGGAGGAGCCCAACGCGCACCTCTTTTTAAAACCGCAATTTCAAATGTCCAAGGCGATCGGCATTCCGGTGCCGGCAGTGGACCGGGAGCGGTGCAGCTTCTGCGGCCGTTGTGCTGAAATTTGTGTTTTCAATGCCCTGGCCGTGATTAAGGATAACGTGCTCGTCTTTGCCGAGCTTTGCCACGGTTGCGGCGGCTGTGCCTACTTATGCCCGGAGCAAGCAATTGTCGAGGTCGATCGTGCGATCGGGGTTGTCGAGAGCGGCGCCGCTTACGGTTTGAAGTTCGGTCACGGCCGGCTGATCCCCGGTGAGGCGATGTCGCCTCCGCTGATTAACGCGGTCAAAAAAATGATCGACCCCGATGCGATTACCATAATTGACGCGCCTCCCGGCACTTCCTGCCCGGTGGTCTCCGCGGTCAAAGGGTGCGACTTCTGCCTGCTGGTTACCGAGCCGACGCCTTTCGGCTTAAACGACCTGGAGCTGGCTTACCGGATGGTGGATAAACTGGGTATCCCCGCAGCCGTGGTAATCAACCGCTGCGATATCGGAAGCGGCGCTGTGGAAGAATACTGCCGCAAAATGAAGCTGCCGGTGTTCTTGCAGATACCCTGGGATCGGGAGCTGGCCGCCCTTTATGCGCGCGGTGAACCGGTGGCTCTTTCCTCCCCGGCCTGGCGTAAGCCTTTCCGTGAACTGTTTGAGCGGGTTAATGAGTTGCGGAAAGGCGGTGACAACCGTGAAAGAGATTACGGTAATCAGCGGCAAGGGAGGGACCGGTAAAACGTCCCTAACCGGTTCTTTTGCTGCTCTGGCTAGAAAAAGCGCCGTTTTGGTCGATGCGGATGTGGATGCGGCCAACTTGAGCTTAATTACAAGACCAACCCTGCGGGAAACATATGAATTTCGCGCTTCCCGGGAAGCGGTGATCGACCCGGAAAGATGCCGCCGCTGCGGCCTCTGCTTTGCACTGTGCCGCTTTGGGGCGGTATCGGAAGATTATGCAGTGGATTCAACCGCCTGTGAAGGCTGCGGCGTTTGCGTTCACGCCTGCCCACATGAAGCGGCGGTTTTGGCAGAGAAGCTTTCCGGACACTGGTTTATTTCCGATACGCCGTACGGCACCCTGGTTCATGCCCGCCTGGGGGTGGCCGAAGAGAATTCCGGGAAACTGGTAACCACTATTCGTAATAAAGCGGTTGAACTGGCTTCCGCGGCAGGAAAAGAATACCTGATTATAGACGGCCCGCCGGGGATCGGCTGCCCGGTAATCGCGTCTCTGGCCGGAGTAAAAGCGGCGCTGATCGTTACCGAACCGACCCTCTCCGGAATTCACGATCTGGAACGGGTCCTGGCGGTTTGCCGCCATTTTAGCGTTGCGGCGGCGGTCTGCATCAACCGCTTTGATCTGGATGAGAGGAATACCCGGGCGATTGAAGAATACTGTGAACAAGCGGCGGTTATGCTGGCGGGTAAGATTCCTTTTGACCGCGCGGTTGTCGAAGCGGTTGTCCGGGGGATTCCGGTTGTGGAGTATACGCAAGGCCCGGTTTCCGGGATGATCAAGGAAGTATGGGCCAGGACAGCGGCGATGGCGGAATAGAGGTTTTATGGGGTGACGGCATGTACACGGACCAGTTGATCGAACATTTCAAAAACCCAAGGAATGTCGGGGAAATTCCGGACGCGGACGGGATCGGCACGATCGGTGATCCCGGCTGCGGCGACTATTTGAGCATTTTTATCAAGGTAAAAGAAGGCCGCTTAAGCGAGGTCAAATTTGCCGTCTACGGCTGCCCGGCCGCTATCGCCACCACCAGCGTGTTGACGGAAATAGCGATCGGGAAAACCATCGCCGAGGCCCTGGAGATTACTGATCACGATATTGCCGCGGCCCTGGGCGGCCTGCCCGACCCGAAAATGCATTGCTCAAACCTGGGCACGGCAGCCCTCTACCAGGCTGTCCTCGATTATTTGTATAGAAGATAATTCGGGGGACAGTATGCTTAATTATCTGATTATGCAAGCGTCGTCACCTTATACCCATAATTAAGTATACTGTCCCCCGAAATGTTAGCTGTTGCGAAACAGTTTTCTTTTTGTTACGATTTATGCAGCAAAAATCTATAAATATTAGGGGTGAAGAGGAATGCCGCGTCCGTTTAAACCGCGCCGCGTGCAAGCGGTGCCGCAGGTCACCTATTTTAAACCTTCGGGCATTCCGATGTCTTTTTTACAGGAGATCGTGCTCACTGTTGATGAGTTGGAGGCGCTGCGGTTAAAAGACCTGGAAGGTCTGGAGCAGCACGACTGCGCCGCCCGGATGAACGTGGCTCAGAGCACCCTGCAGCGGATCCTGGTTTCCGCCCGGGAAAAAGTAGCCCGGGCGATCGTCGAGGGGAAGGCGCTGCGCATCCACGGCGGCGTATACGCCCTGGCCGGGGAAAGGCACTGCCCCCGCTGCCGCAGGAGAATGGAAAACATTGAGGCAACCGGCAAGGAAACATGCCCGGCATGCAATGACCATAACAAGAATGATGAAACCACCTTGTAAAATCCCTCTCCCCCGGGGGAGAGGGTGAGGGGGGTATTTGGCGGCTGACCAGGTCAAAGTAACGAATATTTGTGAAAATACGGTCTACAGCCGAAATCTCATCGGTGAGCACGGGCCGGCGCTATTTCTGGAAGCTTATGGGAAAAATCGCCCCTTGCCGCTGCACCAGGGCACCGGCACGCCTGGCGCTTTACCATGCCTTTGGGAACAGCTTTTTAGAACACCGGGTCGGCAGTGTTTTCGACCTGTAATCCGCAATCAGGAAAGATTGAAGCCGACATCTCAGAGCAAAGGTATGTACCAACCCCAGTAACAACTACGTAACATAACATGCATTGTGGCGTCACTATAAGAAGATGGGCTTCCTTCAGAAATCCAGGGAGCCCACCTGCTTATTATACCTGCGTTTTGTACCACTTCAGATGATTGGCAAAGCCGTAATACAAAGTACCGTAAATAACTAATTTATGCTTTGTGACTTGTTAAGGAAATAAAACATGGGCTTAATCGAATAACAGGAACCGTCAGCCTGGCTATCCTGTCTTTATTATAGTTCATATTATTATATAGGAGGCTGTTGCAACATGAAAAAGATAACCTGCTACCTTCTTGTGATGCTGTTCTGCGCCGGTTTGCTGGTAGGGTGCGGCTCCAACGGCGGCGATGATTCTCTATCCTTCGATTTCGATTTGCATGATGGCGACGGGTGGGAAGGCGGTTTCACGGATTTGCCGGTTAATTACGAAACAGACAACTATGAGCTGTTTTTTGGCCCGGCGCCGCTGCCCGCGGAGCTGGGTTCTGCTAAAAAAGGGCTGATGCTGCAGGGCCACAACCGCAGCGACGACCTTTTCATGTTTATCAGCAGGCAGCTGGGTAAGGCGGATGGGCTGAAACCCGATACCGTTTACCTGGTGGAAATTGTGGTCGATTTTGTTACAAACGTACCGGCCGGTCTGATGGGAATCGGCGGCTCACCGGGAGAAGCGCTCTTCGTAAAAGTAGGGGCGGCGGGTGAAAAACCGGCAGCCGTGGCTGTGGGAGAAGGCGACCAGGCTTACTATCAGTTGAGTGTCGACAAAGGGGCGCAAAGCGAAGCGGGGCGTTACACCCGGGTGGTAGGAGACATTGCCAAGGAAGGCAGCAGCGAGGACGACGAGAACTATATCATGAAATCCCTGGACAACAAGGGAGATGCAATCGAAGTCACTACCGACAGCAGCGGCAACCTCTGGATATTCGTCGGTACCGATTCCGGCTTCGAAGGCCGCACCACCCTATACTACACCGCAGTCCAGGTAACCTTAACCGCAAAAGCATAAATTGGAATAAGGGACAGCATCAGTAACCCCAACATCTGTACATTAGTCTAGACAGACCGGTGGCTACTACTTTAATAACATAAAGTATGTGGTTTAGTATGATGTCCCATGAAACGGGATATTTCATTGTTTCATAATTAAGAAAGTGATAATATATGATTACGTGGCTATCAATTTATGGATTTTCGTGACAATGGTACGATCAAAATAGTGCGGCAAGCCCGCGCGTATTGTAAAGAGAGGGTGGGATGATGGTGATACCGGCGATCAAGGTTCAGGGACTGAGTTATTGGTATGGTGATTTGCAAGCCGTGAATAATATTGACTTCGAAGTTTTCCCCGGGGAGATCCTCGGCTTTCTCGGGCCGAACGGCGCCGGAAAGTCGACCACGATCAAGATGCTCACCGGACAGCTGACGCCCAAGGGAGGCGCCGCGCAAATCCTCGGGCTCGAGGTGGGGAAAGACAACCCTGATCTGCAGGCGCAGATCGGTGTCTCCTTCGAGGAGAAGAATCTCTACCTGGAAATGAGCGCGCTTGAGAATTTGGATTTTTTCGCTTCACTTTTCGGCATCAGGGAAACGGGCTCCCTGGAGGCCTTGCGGCGGGTCGGGTTGGCTGACCGGGCGAAGGACCGCGTGGCCGGTTTCTCCAAGGGCATGCGCCAGCGCCTCTTGTGCTCGTAGAGCTGGAGAACGAGGCGCAGCTCAGTCGGGTCGTCGAAGGTACGCTGGAAGTTTTCCGGGCTGCGGACGGCAGCCTGATCCTGCACGACCCGGAAAGCGGCGAAAAGAAACCCGGCGGCGCTAGGCCGGTGAACATCGTTGCGCGATAAGTTCCGCCCCATGATCGCGTTCTTCATTCTGATGATGGAGACATACGCCATGGCCTCGCTCATCTCGACCGAGGTGCTGCAGCGCACTGTAACCGCCTTGATGGTGACACCGATGCGGATCAGGCACTTTCTAACCGCCAAGACGATTTTCGGTACCGGTCTGGCCCTGACCCAGGTGATCGTGACCCTGGCGCTGGTCGGGGCGTTCACCACCGGTAACTGGTCGCTGCTCCTTGCGGCCGCGATCACTGGGGCGATCTTGTTCACAGGAGTGGCCATGCTCATCGGCGCCGCCGGCAAGGACTTTATCGGCCAGCTGATGTACTCGCTGCTGTTTATCGTGCCGCTGATGATTCCCGCGTTTACGGTGCTTTTTCCCGGCACCGCCGCCGCGTGGGTAAGGGCTATCCCCAGTTACCCGATCGCCAGCCTGCTCGTGGGCGCCACCCTCTATGACGCCGGTTGGGCGCCATCTTTCGGCGTGCTGGCCTACGCGCTGCTGTGGGTTGTGATCCTCTACTGCCTGGGTCTGTTTGTTCTGAAGAGGAAGGTGGAGTCGCTATGAGCTGGAGACGTGCCTGGATACTGCTCCGTAAGGACGCGGCGCTGGGGCCGCGATTGAGTTCTACATCGGCGGCGAGAGCCTGGCTGCAAACCGGATCATTATCGCCGTAACGGCCCTCGACCTGGTGCGCGGCATCGAGGGAGGCGACGCTCCCGTCGAGGTTATAACGGTTTACTTCGGGGAGGCGGGGCTGCCCATTTCACTCCGTCTGGTGCCCCTGATCATATTCTACGCTCTCGTCATGGCGGGAGTCTGGGTCCCGGGTTCCAGCCTTGTCGAGGAAAAGGAGAGGGGCACGCTTACCGCGGTCCTGGTCACCTCCGCCAGAACCAACGAGGTGCTCATTGCAAAGTGGGCGCTCGGCTTTATCTTCGCCTTTTTTATGGCGGCGGCTACACTGCTCTTGAACCGCGCCTTCGGCCCGCGCCCGTTTGATGTCCTCGTGGTGATCGCGGTGGCGGCAGCCTTAAACGCCATGCTCGGGCTACTGGTGGGCATATTCTCAAAGAGCTCAACGATGCTCTTCACGCTGATCAAGGGGGCCGGTATCTTTTTATTCGCTCCGGTGATCTTTTACGTCTTTCCGGATTGGCCGCAGTGGATTGCCCGGCTCTTCCCGCTTTACTGGATCATCGAACCGATCTGGCAGGTGTCGGTGATGAGTGAACCGCTGAGCAAAGTGTGGTTCGAACTCGCCGTCGCCGCCGCGATCACGGTAGCCCTGGTTCCGGCGACCGCGTTCTTAGCCCGCCGCATTAAAGCGTAGGGAAAAACGGCGACAGCATACTTAATCTTAATATCTGGTAATTAAGCCGTCCCTGTGGCCGGCCATTAGCAAACAACCAAAAGATGGGGTTAAGTATGATGTCCCCATGTTGCCAAGATATGGTGTTTTATCATCCCCCCTTCCTTTTTTTCTGCCCGGCATAATCAATACGAATAACTGTATAAATAATCACAATTTTACTTATAACAGGCTGTAATATATAATATACTTGGCGCTTGTCTCCGGAATGCGCCGCTTTGGGCAGTTTATTGCCGGGTGCGGTCAGGAAAGATGAAAAAGATGCCTGGCTGGGCACGGGTGAGGGGGACAGTGCATGGCTGCAGGGCTGACTGCGCGGCAAAGAGTGGCTGCCGCGTTAAACCATGAAGAACCTGACCGGGTACCGGTGGACTTTGCTTCCACTCATAATACCGGAATCAGCATCATTGCCTACAACAGGTTGAAGAGACACTGCGGCATCACTTCACCCTCATATATGCGTGATCCGATCCCGATGCTCGCTTCACCCGACCTGGAGGGGGGGCATGAAATAATCAAACTGCTGGGCAGCGATTTCCTACCGCTGCCCAGGCATATCAACAGCGGTATGCGCGCCGAGAACTGGCGCCAGTGGGTCCTTAAAGACGGATCAACGTGCATGGTGCCCGGCGATTTCAACCCTGTTGAAACAGAAGCCGGCTATATAGAATTTAGCTCATTTAACGGGATGGCCCTTTTCCGTATGCCCAAGGGAGGGTATTACTTTGACTCCATCCGGCACCCGTTAAACTTTGTTGAAAACTTAAGCCAACTGGAGGAGGTCACCGCACTTCTCTACCGGAGCGGCATTTTTCACATTGATCAGGCGGAGCTGATCATCCTCAAAGAACAGGCGCGCCGGATTCACGAAGAGACAGACTATGCCGTGGTCGCCTCGGGCGGCCCCATGTTTTTTTCTCTCTATCAAATTGGACAGGAACTGTTCGGCTATGAAAAATTCTTTATGTTCATGGCTTCCGAGCCTGACCTGATCCGCTGCTGGATGGATTTCCTGGCGCGCACCTGCGCCGAAAAGCTGCGCCACTACCTGCGTGAGCTGGGCCCGTATATCGATGTGATCATGATGGGTGACGACTACGGTACCCAGGAGGGCCTCCAACTGTCGCCGCGGATGTTCCGGGAGTTGTTTAAACCGCACCTTGCCGCGGTGTGCCGCCTGGTGCATGAGATCAGCCCGCGTGTTAAAATTTTACTGCATTCCTGCGGGTCGATCGCCCCGCTGATCCCGGACTTTATCGAAGTGGGGATTGACGCGCTCAACCCGGTGCAGATCACGGCCAAAAATATGGATCCGGTTACTCTGAAGCGCGAATTTGGGAAAGAGATTACTTTTTGGGGAGGGGGTGTGCGCACCCAGACAACCCTGGTTAACGGCACGCAGCAAGAAGTGATCAATGAAGTGAAAGAGATGCTGGAGATTTTCAAGCCGGGCGGCGGTTACATTTTTTGCCCGATCCACGATATCCAGGAGCATGTGCCGCCGGCCACAATCGTGGCCATCTATGAGGCAGCCCGGCAGTATGGCGCTTACAACCTTGCTGATTTACCATTCTCGTAACATCTATGCGCCTCAGTGATGCCGAGCCTTAGGAATAGCTTGAGATAAGCTCTCTGAATTTTCGAGAGCCATTCAAGGAGGTGTTGTTTTGGAAGCAATCAGCTGGGAAGCGATCATGGATTTCGCCTTCCTCAGTGCGTTCCTGGTGGTGGCGACGCTGCTGCGGAATAAGATCAAGTTTTTGCAGAAATTCCTCATCCCCAACTGTATCCTGGCGGGATTTCTGGTGCTGCTGCTGAATCAACAGGTCTTGAAAGTAATCGACCTGCCCATGGACAGGCTTGGCAATTATGTTTATCATTTATTAACAGCAATCTTTATCGCCATGGGGCTGCGCGGCACAAAGGTTAAGCGGAGTCACGGCACCGTGGCCGTGGCCATGGTGCATTGCCAGACTTACTCCCTGCAGATCTTGCTGGGCATGGTTTTTGTTTTAGTGCTGACCCTGTTCCAGATTAAGGATATCTTTCCCACGTTTGGGATGCAGTTGATGCTGGGCTACGGCAACAACCCGGGAGTAGCCTACAGCCTCGGGCAATCATGGGAGCCGCTTGGCTTTGTTGGCGGAGGCGGAGTCGGCCTGACCTTCGGCGCCCTAGGCTTTTTATGGGCTTACTTCTTGGGAGTGATCATTATTAACTGGGGTGTGCGCCGTAAAAAAACGGCCGTCTTCGAGGGTTACGACCAGATCCCGTCATCAGTTTTTACCGGCCTGGCGGCAAAAGATGAGGCGAAAAAGGAAGCGGGAAGATTAACTACGGCCGCGGAAGCGATTGAAACACTGTCACTGCATCTGGCCCTGATCGGGTTGGTCTTCCTGATCACTAACCTGTTTATCACCTACATTACCAATAAGTTGGGCGCCCTTGGCGATATCGGCGCCCAGTTGTCAAGCCTGATCTGGGGCTTTAGCTTCGTCGTCGGCACAGTCTTCGCCCTTTTGCTGCGCTGGGTATTCGACCGCCTGAAATTTAGCCACATCATCGATTCGGATCTGATGACCCGCACCTCCGGCGCTTTTATCGATTACATGATTGTTGCTTCCATCGCCGCTATCCCGCTGCTGTTAATCAAAAATTA
The DNA here is from genome assembly GCA_040751775.1 of Bacillota bacterium. Lineage (GTDB taxonomy): Bacteria > Bacillota > Dethiobacteria > DTU022 > DTU022 > JBFMGD01. Next base: position 9,488 of record JBFMGD010000008.1, read on the forward strand.
CTGGGTGGAAATACTGGTTCTCTCCACGATGGGAGGGCTGGCGACAGCGGCCTGGGTCGCTTACCTGGTTAAGAAAATTCACCTTGATTATCATTTTGAGCGGTTCCTGGCCTCTTTCGGCCTGCTGACGGGTACGGCTACCTCCGGGCTGGCGCTGCTCAGGGTGGTTGATGCGGAGTTTGCAACTCCCGTCGCCGAAGACCTGGTCTACGGCTCGGGATTGATCATGTTTGTTGGGCTGCCGGTCATGGTTTTAGCCGGTGTGCCGGCCATGGGTGTCGTTAAAGGTGAATCGCTTAAATATATCATTATCTCCATCGCTGTTACTGTAGCGTATATGCTGCTGCTTTATCTCGGATGGAAGATTTACAAGTATTTTTATAACCGCAAGAACAAAGTTTCCATCAGCGAACAGGCTTAAGGCGATGTGACGGCGGTGCCGTCCGCGCTGCCGGGCGGTACAGCATAATCAAAAAAGCGATTTTGCGTGGAATAGACCGCCGGTCCATAACAACGGCGGTCTTGTGAATATCTAACTTATTTTACCTGTATATAAAAAAAATATTTTAGCCTAGCAGGAGTTGGAATATAAATGAAGAAATATTAACTTCATTCAATATAAAAGGGGGTTTACATGTGTTCAAAAGGTTAGTTTTGCTGTTGGTTGTTGCTTTGGCTTTCGGTCTGTTTGTTTTTGGTTGCAGTCCCGCAACAGATGATACCACAGAAGATGAGGGGTTCAAGGTCGGCATCGTCACCGGTACTGTTTCCCAGGGTGAAGAGGAATTCCGCGCCGCTCAGGATTTAGTGGCCAAGTACGGTTCCGATGTAATAGTACACATTACTTACCCGGATAAATTTATGGATGAACAGGAAACTACTATCGCCAACATCATCAGCCTGGCTGCCGATCCCGCAATGAAGGCGATCGTGATCAACCAGGGTGTTCCGGGCAGCGCGGCTGCCATCGAGGCGATCAAAGAGACTCGCGATGATATTCTTTTCATTGTCGGAGTGCCGCACGAAGACCCTGCAATGATAGCGGCAAAAGCGGACATTTGCATTAACACCGACGATCTGAAGCGTGGCGAAACAATTGTGGCCCTGGCAGCCGCGATGGGTGCCGAAACCTTTGTTCACTACTCGTTCCCGCGCCACATGTCTTATGAGCTGCTGGCTCAGAGAAGAGATATCTTTAAGGCGCAGTGCGAGGCGGCAGGGATCGAGTTCGTTGAAGTTGAAGCTCCCGATCCCACTGGCGATGCCGGTGTGCCCGGAGCGCAGCAGTTCATCCTTGAAGATGTGCCCCGCCAGATTGAAGCATACGGTGTGAATACCAACTTCTTCAGCACGAACTGTGCCATGCAGGAACCCTTGATCAGAAGCACCTTGGACGGTGGAGCTCTTTATGCTGAGCAGTGCTGCCCCAGCCCCTATCATGCTTATCCCGGCGCTTTGGGCATTGAAATTCCCGCCGACAAAGCCGGTGATGTAGCCTTTATTCTGGAACAAATTGAAACCAAAATCGTAGAGGGCGGCGGTGCCGGCCGGTTTGGCACCTGGAGAGTGCCGGCAAACATGGCCATGATCAACGGTTCAGTTGAATATGCCATGCTGTATGCAAAGGGTGAAGTCGGCAAACAGGATTTTGCCAAATTCACGGAAACTATGTCCGCGGCGGCGGGTGGTCCTGTAGTGTTAACCGGCCTTCCCGAAGCACCGAATTTCCTGATGTTTGTTGGGGATTCAATTATCTTCGGGCAGTAGTTTCACTGTGTTGAATCTACGTAATTCAGGCATAGGGTTGCCCCAGGCAACCCTATGTTTTCAATTCAGGGGGTGTTGGGTTGGCGCATGATTCACTGTTGGAGTTATTGAATATCTGCAAAGAATATTACGGCAACCAGGTCTTGAAAAACGTTTCTTTATCGGTGCATAAAGGAGAAATACACGGCCTGGTTGGTGAAAATGGCGCCGGCAAAAGCACGTTGATGAATATTCTCTTTGGAATGCCGGTAATTCACCAAACAGGCGGTTATGAGGGCAAGATTTTCCTGGAAGAAAAACCGGTCTACTTTCAAAATCCCGCCCAGGCGATGGAGTCGGGGATTGGCATGGTCCACCAGGAATTTATGTTGATTCCGGGATTCAACGTCGCTGAAAATATTAAGCTGAACCGGGAAAGAACCAGGGCGAATTGGGCCAGTAAGGTTTTCGGGCAGAAATTAAAGACCATTGATACCCAGAAAAACAGGCAAGACGCTCGAAAAGCGCTCGACAGGCTCGGTATGTCTTTTGATGAAACCGCTCCGGTGGGAGGCTTGCCGGTTGGTTACATGCAATTTATTGAGGTTGCCAGGGAGATTGATAAGGAAAATACCCGGGTTGTTGTATTTGATGAACCGACGGCTGTGTTAACGGAAAGTGAAGCGGAGAAATTTCTGCTGATCGCACAAAAGCTGGCCGGCGAGGGGATGGGAGTTCTCTTTATCAGTCACCGTCTGGACGAAATAACCCAGATCTGCGACCGCATCACAGTGCTGCGAGACGGTGAAGTGGTCGCTTCACTGAAACGTCATGAGGCTACGGTAGAAAAAATCGCCGAGTTGATGGTTGGCCGGAAAGTGAGCCGTATTGCCGCGGAGACTAAAATCACTACTGTTAAAAAACCGGTTTTGGAGCTGCACAACCTCTTTGTGGAGATGCCGGGTGAGCGGGTGCGCGATCTCAGTATCGATGTTTTGCAGGGAGAAATTCTCGGTATCGGCGGCCTGGCAGGGCACGGCAAGATCGGCATCGCCAACGGGATCATGGGGATGTCTCCGGCCAGAGGAGCCGTGTTAAAAGACGGTAAATCGCTGCCGCTGGGCGATACGATGCTCATGTTGAAAGAAGGGATGGCCTTTGTTTCTGAAGACCGTCGCGGCGTGGGTTTGCTCTGGGATGAATCGATCGAACAAAACATTGTCGCCGCCGCCATCCAAAGCCAGAACAAGTTTCTTAAAAAAATCCTGCCTTTTATTGCTCTGGAGGACAGGGCAACTATTAAACAGCATACCCTCAAGATGATTGAGGAACTTGATATTCGCTGCCTGGGCCCCCACCAGCCGGTGCGGCGTTTAAGCGGCGGGAACCAGCAGAAAGTGTGTATCGCCAGAGCAATTACCCTGTTACCGGATATTCTTTTTGTATCCGAACCGACCAGAGGCATTGATATCGGGGCCAAGCGAATTGTTCTGGAGCTGCTTTTGAAGCTGAACCGGGAGTTGGGCGTGACCATTGTCATGATTTCCAGCGAATTGGCGGAGCTCCGCTCTATCTGTGACCGTATCGCCATTATTTATCAAGGCCGGTTGGAGGGAATCCTGGCGCCCACCGCCGCGGATCTTGAATTTGGATTAATGATGGCCGGTGAGTATGAACATAGGGAGGCTACGCAGGCATGAAAGACAGGTTAAACCAAATTATGGATAATATCGGCCTTCCCAGGCTCATTATCGCCAGTTTGCTGGTGCTTTTTTGTGCCGCAGCCGTGTTAGTGAAGCTTCCAGTATCGATGGTGGCGAGTGATGTTCTGGTGCGGTTTGGGATGAACGCCGTACTTGTTTTAGCTTTAATCCCGGCGATCAAGGCGGGAACAGGTTTGAATCTTGCCTTGCCTCTGGGGATTATGTGCGGGTTGGTCGGGGCGGTCGTGGCGATTGAAAATAAATATTCCGGCTTGTCTTCTTTTTTGTTCGCCCTTGCGGTTTCCATCCCTCTTGCAATCGTGATCGGTTATTTATACGGCTTGGTTTTAAACAAGATCAAGGGGCAGGAGATGATCGTGGGGACATATGTCGGGTTTTCGATCGTGTCGGGGATGTGTATATTCTGGCTGCTGGCCCCTTTTAAAAACCCGGAGATGGTTTGGGCATACGGTGGAACGGGTTTGCGAAACACGATCTTGCTGCACTCCAGTTTTGATAAAATACTAAACGGTTTTCTGAGTTTTAACCTGGGACAGATTATGGTACCGACGGGTTTGCTGTTATTTCTAGCTCTACTTAGCTTTGCTGTATGGTTGTTTGGTAAAACCAGGTCCGGTCTGGCTATGCAAACCGCGGGCAGCAACCCCAGGTTTGCCCAATCCTGCGGGATCAGTATCGAAAAGATGCGTATCCTGGGAACGGTTTTGTCGACCGTCATAGCCTGTATCGGGATCCTGGCCTATAGCCAGAGTTACGGCTTTCTGCAACTTTATCAGGGCCCGTTAATGATGGCTTTTCCGGCGGCCGCGGCTATTTTGATCGGAGGGGCGACACCGCGCAAGGCGACAATTACGCATGTTATTGTCGGCACATTTCTTTTTCAATCCCTACTGGTGGTGGCTCCGCCGGTAATCAATGTTATTGTTGAAGGTAGTTTCTCTGAAATTTTCCGCGGCATCATTAGCAATGGGGTCATTCTCTATGCACTAACGACAGTATCACGGAGGGGGGAATAGCTGTGGCGCCCGATCTTGAACTGATAAGTAAAAGCAAAACCGGCTATCTAGAAAAGTTCAGGCTGAAATTGATCGAGTTGGCCGTGCCGCTGCTCTTTATCGGCCTATGCGCGATCGGAGCATATTATGCCCGGCTCCAACCGACATTTCTGATTAACGAGATTCTGCTCCGGATGGCCCGAAACCCGCTGCTGGTACTGGCCTTAATTATACCGGTTGTGGCCGGAATGGGGATGAACTTTGCCATTGTCCTCGGCGCCATGGCCGGACAAATCGGGGTTATTATGGTTACACACTACGAAATTACGGGGATTACCGGCTTTTTGGGGGCAGTTCTGATTGCCACACCCTTTGCCATCTTGTTTGGTTACCTTACCGGCAAACTGTTGAACCGGGCCAAGGGTAAAGAGATGATCACGAGCATGATCTTCGGTTTTTTTGCCTGCTATATCTGGCAGCTTTTTTTCCTGGTCTTTGTCGGTTCGATCATTCCGATGCAAAACGAAAAGATGATCCTTTCGTCCGGCGTCGGTGTGCGCAACACAGTCGATCTGGTTGGCATCAGGCACGCTCTTGACAATATCATCAAAATCAAAACGATCCCCGGGTTGGCGATCCCGGTCTCGACTTTGATCGTTGTGGCTTTGTTTTGCTTATTAATCACTTTCTTTATGAAAACTAAACTCGGCCATGACATCAGGGCGGTCGGCCAGAGTATGGAGATCGCCGCTATCTCGGGCATCAATGTCGATAAGGTCAGGATTACGGCGGTAGTTCTATCCACCGTTCTGGCCGCCTGGGGGCAGTTAATCTGGCTGCAAAATATCGGCACTCTAAATACATACGGCAGCCATGTGCAGGTCGGACTTTTTGCAGTTGCCGCTTTGCTAATCGGCGGTGCCTCTGTAACCAAGGCGAATATTTGGCAGGTATTGCTCGGCACCTTTTTATTTCACATGATGTTTATCATCTCGCCGGCGGCGGGCCGCAACTTGCTCGGTGACGCCCAGATCGGGGAGTTCTTCCGCGTTTTTGTGGCTTACGGCGTAATCGCTGTGGCGCTGCTGCTGCATGCCTGGCAGAGACTTACCGCCGCAAAGAAGTTATAATCGGGGAAAATGGAAAAATGGAGTGATCAAATGAACCCTGAATCGATACTGAGCGATTTAATCCGCATCAATACTGTAAACCCTCCCGGGAATGAAACCGCAGTTGCCCGCTATCTGAAAAGGCTTTTTGATAGCGCGGCCATCCCCAACGAAATCATTGAACCGGCGGCAGGCCGCGGTAGTTTCATCGCCCGGCTTGGTTCCGGTTCCCGGAAACTGCTCTACCTTTCTCATGCCGATGTGGTCGCGGCAGGGGATGACTGGGACTTTGAGCCGTTTAGCGGTGAGGTCAGGGATGGCGTGATTTTCGGACGGGGTGCTCTGGATTGCAAGGATTTGATGGCCGCGCAAGTTTCGGCCGCGCTTCAGTTGGCCGCGAGAGGAATTAAGTTCGATGGGCAGTTGATTATCGCTGCTACCGCTGATGAAGAAACAGGTGGCGGGCTCGGCGCGAAATATTTAATTGACAATTACCCGGAGAAGCTGCAGGCGGATTTTGCGATTAACGAAGGAGCGGAGCAGCCGATCTATCTGGACGGCCGGCTGATTTATTTCTTTCAGGTCGGCGAAAAGGGGACGGCCTGGTGCCGGATCAAAGCCAAGGGGATATCGTGTCACGGCTCGGTTCCGACTCTGGGTGATAATGCTGTCTTAAAATTAACCCGGGCGCTTTCCGCCTTAGGTGAATACAATCCTGAGGTTAAACTGATTCCGGAAGTCGAAAAGCTTCTGGTTGAGTTGGCCCGGGCTCGCGGACTTTCGTTCCACAGCGATCAAGACGATATTGATCTGCTGCTTAACCGGCTTGATTTGGACAGGGGTTTTACGGAGACCGTACGGGCGATGACCAGAATGACCGTCTCCCCGAACTGCATACAAGGCGGTCTGAAAACTAATATCGTTCCGGATCGCTGCGAGGCGGAACTGGATATCCGCATTCTTCCGGGACAAGATCGCAACTATGTAATCGGGCAACTGCGCAGCTTGATCGGTGATCAGATTGAAATTGAAATGATCGATTACCGCGAGCCTACTTTTTCTACTTCTCAGGCTCAGTGCTACAAGTTGATGGAGTCGCTGACCCTGGAATTGGCAGGTGACAAAGTGCTCTGCCTGCCTCATATCTCCACCGGCTCCACCGATTCCAAATACTTGCGCGGTGCCGGTATACCCGCTTACGGTATCGGTCATATGGCCGCGGGGTTTGACCAAACGGCACGCACGACAGTCCACGGCTGTAATGAACGCATCGATACGGCCAGTTTACAGTTTAAAACCAGATTTTTAACGGAGCTGGCCCTGCGCTACCTGACTTAAAAGCGGCATCCCTTCCCTAACGTACTTTGCCGGTAGAGCGTACATTTGCTTCGGCGGGATGTTAAAACCACCGGTCACACTGTGACAGGAGAAACCGCTACCGTTGACGCCGTGCTCAGCCTCCCTGATGTCAACAGTATCCTTGAGGGACTGTTCACCCTCTATTTTGAGATGACCACTGATCTGGAGACAGATCCGGAAGCTTTCGAGCAGGCGGTGGCGGAAGCATTCAAAGAGATGCTCAAAGAGGCGGAGAATACGGAGATGAATGTAACTTTCAATATGGTAATGGAAGATGGAAAATGGAAATTGACGGAGATGCCGGATTTAGACAAATTCTAAAAGAAAAGGGAAAACGGGGACACCATACTTAATCCCATTATCTGTTAAATTGGCCATACCTGCCTCCGGCCAGTGCTGCAATATCCTAAAATGTGGGATTAAGTATGGTGTCCCCGTTACGATAGCTCTATAATCCCAGGGCTGGATTCGTGAGGTGAAGATCGGCCGGCCCCAACTCTCGCCTTTTTAGTTGTCAGCAGAACCGTCCCAGTGACAACCAGTGACAATAAGAATCTTAATCGCAATTTTGCAGGTATGCTTTTAGCGCCGCTTCTAAATCGGAGAAACTAATCTCTTTCAGATACCGGCGTTCATTGCTCAAATCGTGGTAACCGTTCCCAAACCAATGCCAAAAGTCTCGTTTGTAACAGCGGTAATCAAAGGCATGCCCCAGCTTCTCTCTAAACATTTCCTCATACTTTAAGACTAGCGAATGCTTGGTGAACAGTTGGTAATCTTCATCCTCCGGGTCTGAAGGGTTTAAGATGTTCTTGATATACTTTATATTGGCATCAATTAATGCAGTATCAACAATCCCTGAGTGGGAGGAAATAATCGTTGCGGCCGGCAAGTTTTTTATATACTCCAGGGTTTTGATGTAACCCTCAAGGTCATAGTGGCTCAGAACTGGAACCGGATATTCGACCAGATCGCCGACAAACAAAACAAGGTCTTCTTTATCATAACAAATGGCTGAACAGGCGGTATGCCCCGGTGCATAAATGAACGCCACTTTATCATCCGTGAATTCCATCGTCAGATCAAAAACCAGGTTGGGCAGTTTGATTTCAATAGTGCCGTCATTGTATATGCCCCTGTATCGCTCGAGATCATATAACCCTCGTTCCCGTATCCGGGTTCTGCAGGTGGTATGGCCGATAATCAAGGCATTTTGAAAAGCGCTGTTTCCCCATATATGATCCCAGTCCGCGTGGGAATTAAATAATATCACTTGCTTCTCCGCCAAATCATGCTCTGGCAGATATTGCTTAACCGGTTCCATATATTTCGGGCCGAGGTGAGTGTCACATAAATAAACCCTGTCATCGGAGCAGATCAAATATACCCCTAATTCGCCGGGCAGGGAGGATTCACCGTCTTCAAAGACAAAATGAACGCCTCTTGTTCCTATTTTCTTTATTCTCATGCACGGCCCACCTCCTTGAATGGCTTAGATGGGAGAAACTGTTGGAAGGGAATCCGGCTTTACGGCTCTCAACGAAAAATTGAAATTCTTTCCGGGTTACCCAAATAACATTACTTTTTAAATTCAACCGGCTTGTAATAATATCCTTCCGATTTTCATCGTTAATCTCTCCGTCTTCAATTAGATTAATTTAAAGTTCAAGCGAAAGCTTTTTGCTAACTTTTTGGTAGACAAGGCAGAAATGTTATGATATCATTAAAATTGTTAAGAAAAGAAGTATTTTCTTAACAAATTACTCCCCAATAAAGCAAGATTTCGCCTTAAAGGCCGAGAAAAGGGGTTCTTAAGATATTCTGGAATATTATGGCGCGATATAAAGCTCTTGTTTGTCAACGGCAGCGCGCTTATCGCCATAGCGGCTTGAGAACGCTGCAGCAATGGTTGAAGGGGAAAAAGCTGCATTGGGCGCTGTACCTTTTCCTGGCCTCCCTGCTCGTGGTAGGAATCTTGGGGCTGCACAGCCATCTGCGCAGCTATATGTATGTAGTCCGCGCGGATGGGCATGAAGTGGGTTTGGTCCGTGATGCTGAAGAAGTGGAGCTGTTTGTTGAAGATTTGATGGAGCAGTGCAGTTCGCTTTACGGTATGAAGGTAATGCCGCGCCAGGCGATTACACTAACGCGGGAATTTCGGGCCGGCATGGAAGCTGATCCCCAGCGTGTTATGGAGAACTTGCGGCAGCGGATCAGCCTGATTACCGAAGCGGTTATGGTTATGGTTGACGGCAGCCCGGTAGTACCGGTATCCACGGAGCAGGATGTAGAAATGGTAGCCGAATTGCTTTGCTGGGCTTATGTCAGCGAGGATGAAAATGTAATGCTGTTGGAAGCGGAGTTGGTTGAGGAAATAACCGGCGAAAAGTACACTGTGCCGCCGGAGCAGGTATGTACCCCAGAAAATGTGGCCTCATTGTTAACAAGGCGAGATCAAGATCAGGAGCAGCTGATCGCCTCCCGCGATGTTCTGATTTCCCGTTTTGGCCGAAATGCGCCGGAGGATATTTACGAGGCGGAGGTACCGGTGGTGCATGTCATCACCGTGGAACAGGCGACGCTGGAGGAACAGATCCCCTTTCCCACGACCTATGTCAACAACAGCAACATGTTGATTGGCGAAAACCGGGTCCTCACGGCCGGTGCGGAGGGCCGGAAAGAGGTCACCTACCGGATTACCCGGGAAAACGGGGTGGAGACCGCCAGGGAGACGCTTTCGGAGCAGGTAATTAAAGAACCTGTAACCCAGGTTGTCGAGCGCGGTACAGGTAGAAGATTTACCTGGCCGGTGTCCGGCGGAGGCAGGCTCACGCAGGGTTTTCGCGGCTCGGCCCACATGGGTATCGATATCGCCTCCTCGACGGGGACGCCCATCCTGGCGGCGGACGGCGGATTCGTGGTCCAGTCTCAAAACGCGTGGCCGATGGGCAACTTTATCGTCCTTAATCACGGCAGCTACTGGACCGTTTACCTGCATCACAGCAGAAACCTGGTTTCTGTCGGGCAGAGGGTATCAAGGGGCCAGACCATCGCTTACATGGGATCCACCGGGAACTCCACCGGGCCGCACCTGCACTTTGAAATCCGCCGCAGCAACGGTTCGGGAGTCTGGAGCAGCTGGCACGCTCATCCCGCCATCAATCCGATGCAATTTTTCCGCTAGATGCGTTTGCCGATTAGGACGGCTTCCCGCGGCTTGCAGCTGGCCGAATTGTCGCCGCATGGTAACAGTGGGAATATGGTCAACGGCTATCAAGATGGCATCCGGGCGACGGGATACGATTGACAGCTTCCCTCAGCAGCCGCCTTACCACCTCTTAACTTCTCTCTAATAATGTAGTGACAGCTGGCTTGTTCCTAGGCCTACGAGCCAGATGGTTAAGTTTTATGCATGTTCTTCCAAGCGCATGGTATACCCCGGCCCAGCTCCAGCAGCCAGTTCACTGTCCAACATGATATAAAGAATAATGTTTTATGTAGGTTTTTTGCTCTGTCCAAGTAAGAAGGAGAAAAGTCATATTTTATCGAAACATTAACAAATATAGTTTAATAGCTCTATCTATTTACCCCACTGATGTGATGCGCAGGCTTAATGGTTGTTTATAAGGAATGCCAGCTATTGTTTCGCTGGTGATCAACGTCCCGCAGCCGAAGAGGAGAATTTCTGTAATGCTGTTGCGTGTGATCATTATAGAGGATTCAGAAGATGATACACTGCTGTCGGTGCTTGAGTTGAAAAAGGGCGGGTATGAACCGGTACATATTCGTGTAGAAACAGCCGAAGAGTTGCGTAAAGCCTTGCGGGATGACAAATGGGACTTGATTATCTGCGGTCATGCTCTGCCCCGCTTCAGCTTTCCTGAAGCCCTGGCGGTACTCCAGGAAAGCGGCCGAGATCTTCCGTTTATCGCTGTCTCAGCCCTGAAAACCGGCGCCCACGATTTGATTACGAAAGAAAATTTATCCCATCTTACCCTTGCAGTGGAACGGGAACTGCGTGACGCGGCGTTGCGGGTTGAGTACAGGCGGGCGGAGGAGAGGTTGCGGGAAAACGAGGCGGTCTTGGCAGCGCTTTACCGGAACGCGCCGGTGATTATGATGCTCCTCGATCAAGAGAGAAAAGTATCTAAACTGAACACTTTTGCCGCCGAATTCACGGGTCAGTCGGCCGCAGAGATGACCGGCATGCGCGGCGGTGAGACGCTGCATTGCTTGCACTGGTATGACGATCCGGCAGGATGCGGATTCGGACCGGTTTGCCGGCAATGCATGTTGCGTCAAACCGTGATCGATACATTTGAAACAGGCAGGAGCCATGACCAAGTAGAGATCAATTATCCTGTGATGATCAAAGGTAAAGTAAAAGAAGCATTTTTCCTTCTATCAACCGAGAAACTGGTCATCGGAAATCAACCGCGAGTACTGATCTGTTTGCTGCATATTGCCGAGCGTAAGCAATTGGAAAAGGCTCTTAGGACAAGCGAAGCCCGGTTCCGGTTACTTGCCGAAAACGCCAAAGATATCATCTTTCGGATAGAACTTCTGCCACAAATACACTTTAATTATATCAGTCAAGCGGTCAGTGCTATTCTTGGCTACGCCCAGCAAGAGATATATAATAATCCTGCCTTGATCCAGGGAATAATTAACCAATCGTTGCAAGGTTTTGACTTTTCAAATTCAGACTTTTATGTTAAGCCCTTTGTCTTTCAGTGCAGGCATAAAGACAATAGCGATGTATGGTTGGAGCTGTATCTTTCGCCGTTCTTTAACGATGCGGGTAGACTGGCGGCAATTGAGGGAATTGCGCATGATGTAACCGAACGCGAGTTAAAAGAAAAGCAACTTAAATCCAGCTATGCCAAAATTGAAGCGCTATCCAATCGCATTTTGAGAGCGATGGAAGAGGAGCGGGCTCGTTTGGCCAGGGAACTGCACGATGAAGTCGGGCAAGCTTTAACCGCGGTCAAGCTTGATCTGCAGCTGCTCAGCGATGAACTGTCAGCTTTTCAAAGGCAAAAGGAGAAGCTATTAAACAGCATTGAGTTGGTCGATACAACCCTGCAGCTTGTTCGCCGGCAATCGGTATCACTGCGGCCTCCTGTCTTGGACGACATGGGGCTTGAGTCTGCGATACGGGAAATGGCCCGTGGGTTCAAGAATCGGACAGGCATTCAGACTATTATTAGGGTGCACGGTTTTCCTAAAAGACTGCCGCGTGATATGGAAACCGCGCTCTATCGCTGTGTCCAGGAATCCTTTACCAATGTGGCACGCCATGCTAAAGCGACGAAAGTGACAGTTGATCTAATACTAATTCCTGGAGTTTTATCGATTAGAGTAGAGGATGACGGCATTGGCTTTCAACCCGACGAATTGACCATATCGCCGGACCACATCGGCCTTACAGGAATTCAGGAAAGAGTGAAACTGCTCCGGGGGAAGATCGGCATAGAATCCGGAGATGGCCGGGGAACCAGGATTGTGATCACTGTACCCTGGCATGTATAAAACAATAAAGTGGTGAAAATACATGCGGGTTATCTTGGCAGATGATCATGCCATCGTCCGCCAGGGGTTGCGCTCTCTTTTAGAAAACAAGGCCCAAGTCAAGGTGGTCGGTGAAGCTGCCGACGGCAGAGAAGCGTTATCGCTGGTCAAGCAGCTTCAACCGGATGTGGTGATTATGGATATCGCCATGGCGGGACTGAACGGACTGGAGGCACTGTTGCAAATGAAAACCAGCGCTCCGTCCGTAAAGGTAATCATCTTATCCATGCACGTGGAAGACAATTATGTATTCAGGGCTTTACGTTACGGCGCTTCCGGGTACGTGTTCAAAGGATCCGCGTACGAGGATTTAGAACTGGCGCTGAAGGCTGTGCAAAAGAATGAAAAGTTTCTTAGCGCCGCAGTTTCCCAGGTGCTGATCAATGGCTACCTGCAAACCTGCCTTAACCCGGATAATCATAATATAGTTGAAATGCTGTCTCCAAGAGAGCGGGAGATATTGCAACTTGTCGCCGAGGGAAAGAAACGCAGCCAAATAGCCAAAGTTTTGTCGATCAGCGTGAAAACGGTGGACAGGCATAAGGATAACATCAAGGAGAAGCTTAATCTGCAGCGGGAAGAAGAACTGGCTGATTTTGCCAAAATGATCGGTATTATAGGTTTATAGGTTATATTCAGATACTTGTCTTTGATATTTATAAGAGTCCCGGGGATATGGGGGCTCTTATCTTTTTTTGGGGAAATTTTTGTCGATTTATGGGGACTGTCCCCATTTACCGGCAGGTTAGTTTGATTATAGACTAATGGTGGGAAGCAATAATCAATCCAAAGTCTAATGGAGATCAACAGTAAAGCGGCTCAACTTTATCCGTCATACCGTAAAGAGATCGAAACCGTCGAAACAGTAACTGATGCCGAAAAAGCGCTCCAAGTTGCAGGGCAGCTGATGCCGGCAATCATTTTAATCGATGTGAAGCTGCTGACGTTAGATTCGGCCTATCCAAATTTCAAAGCGCTCGGTCTTAGACCGCCCAATCTTATTCAAGTAATGCCACAGAAGTAAGAGACCTCCTGTAGCGGTACGTCAAAAATTGGCTTGAAAAGTCCTGTATTTATTGAGTTTTCAAATAGCGGCTGTCAAAGTTCAGGATTAATGTCCACATCGGGAAACGAGGGTAGTTTTTTGATGGAAAACCCGGCTTTTTTAAAGATCTTTGGCTTTAAGAGCAAAGAAAAGCTTCAGAAATTAATGGAGATCGATCCATACGCTATGCCTGATGATAGGAAAGCTTCTTCCGATCATTTGAAAAGGCGCGGAAAAGTAAGCGGTATAGAGGTGAAATTAAAGAATAAAGACGGCACTCCGTGTTGCTCGGTCATGGCAAGCTGTGTCTATGACGAAAATGAGAATGTAGCATATTACGATTGCACTATTGACGATATTTCCTGTCACAATAAGGCCGAAGAAGAGTCAAAAGCCAGGGATGCTTTACTGAAAAAGTTGTCTGATCGGGTACCGGGTGTGATTTATCAATTTCAATTATTCCCAGACGGCAGGTCCTGTCTTCCCTATGCCAGTGATGGGATCGGCGATATCTTTGAAGTTACCCCTGAGGAAGTTCGTGAAGATGTCACTGCAATTCTTCAACGGCTGCATCAAGATGATTACGAAGAGGTCAAAAAATCTATCTTGGAATCCTTTAACACTTTACAGCCGTGGGAATACAGTTTTCGAGTTATTTTGCCCAAAGGCGGCGAAAGGTGGTTAAACGGCCGTGCGGTTTCTGAAAAGTTGGACGACGGAAGCGTTCTATGGCATGGATTCATTGCCGATATCACCAAGCAGAAGCGAGCGGAGGAAGAAATATGCTCTCGCAATGAAGCACTTACAGCCCTTAACACTCTCTCGATCCATATGCGTCAAGCTAAAGGCACCACCGATTTGTTGCCTATCGTGCTGGGTAAAGCCCAGAGTTTGCTACAAACCGAAAATGGAATGGTGATACTGCTTTTGCCGGACCGGAAGCACTTTACGATCGCCTTTGGTAATGGGCATTGGAGAGATATGGTTGGTCGGACCTTCCCTTTCGAAGAGGGACTGAGCGGTAACGTCCTGCACATCGAAAAGACATACGTAAGTACGAATTACAGTGTTGAACCCCACGCTTTACCGATAACTGATGCCGCCGAGATTGGTCCCATCATGATTGTCCCGATGTTTTCGGAGAAGGTGTTAATCGGAGCCCTGGCGGTCTCACGTAGTTTGACTCCAGAAAGCCGTTCCTTTACTTCTGCCGAGGTGCGGTTAATAGAGACGATCGGTGAAATGGCCGGTAATGCCCTGTGCCGCCAGCGACTCCACGAAGACGCCCAGCGTCGTCTCAGGCAGACACAAGCGCTACGCAATATTGACATGGCTATCACAGGGAGCATTGATCTGCGCGTCACCTATAATGTAATCTTGGACGAAATCACCAGGCAACTGAACATTGATGCCGCCGCCATTGTAAAACTGGAGTCACATACCATGATGCTGAATTACGAGGTCTGGCGCGGTTTTTATACCACGGACCCTGCCAGTTTTCGCTTGCACATGGGCGAAGGTTATACCGGGCGGACAGCTTTAAATAAGCAAACATGCTTTATTTCTGACTTAAGTAAATCTGTGCTTGATTCAGCCCAGGGAAGATGGTTTTCTGATGAAGGTTTCTGCACCTACTATGCCGTTCCCCTCATTTCCAAAGGGTACATCCAGGGTGTCTTGGAAGTCTTTCACCGCAAAAAGTTCGATGCGGATGAAGAATGGATCAGTTTTTTGGATGTTTTGGCTAGTCAGACAGCTATCGCCATCGATAATGCGACCCTATTTCATAACCTCGAGCGTGCTAACATTGAACTGGTCCAATCCTATGACGCCACCATCGAAGGCTGGGCGTATGCCCTTGACCTCCGGGATGAAGCGACCGAAGGTCACAGTCAGCGGGTCACAAAGATGACCCTGGATTTATCCCAGCAGATGGATATAACGGAGAAAAGCCTGGCCTATATCAGGCGCGGGGCGCTGCTGCATGACATCGGTAAAATGGGCATCCCCGACTGCATTCTCCTTAAGCCCGGAAAGCTTACGGAAGAAGAATGGGTAATCATGCGCAGGCACCCCGAGTATGCTTACAAGATGCTCTCTTCTGTTGAATACCTGCGGCCTGCCTTAGATATTCCTTATTGTCACCATGAAAAATGGGATGGTACCGGCTACCCGCGCGGGCTTAAGAGCAAGGAGATCCCTCTTGCGGCTCGTATTTTTGCCGTCGTGGATACCTACGACGCGCTGATAAGTGAGCGCCCTTACCGGGAAGCATGGTTAAAAGAAAAAGCTCTTGCTTACATCCAGGCGCAAAGCGGTAGACACTTTGATCCGCTGGTAGTAGAAATGTTTATGAAGAAAATGGCGTTAGGGTGGTAGCATAGGTTACTTTGCTAGAGAAACTCGGATCTGAAAATGGAGACATTTTATGCTTCACAACAATGTTTTCAATTAGCTGATGCTACAATTAATGGGGGCAAAAGGGTTGAGTAAAATATTATCAGCATGGTTGTAACTGAAAGAACCAATGATTCTTCATGGACATAATATAAATCATGCTACACTTTCTGGTGCAAAGCCTGGATTAATCAATGTTGCACTCTATGACTAAGGCGAGTATGATTATCGGCATTCTTGTAAATGCAGTTTCATTGACCAGGTAGAATGTCCTTGATGCTGTAAAAACATGGCTAGGTCGTGATTAAAGCGGTCGCGGCCGCTTACGGAAAGAGGATCGGCATTATTAAAAAAACCGGCTAGCTCTACATCGTGCAAAGTAAAGAATTAATTTGGCCAACATCAAAAAGGTAAAGCCGCTTCTCTCTTAATAATTTCATCATTAAATTTATCATTGGGGCCAATTTCAAAGGTCTCCACCCCGTAGCCTTCTTTCAGTGTGCGGCGCACGTTGGAGCTGATACCCGATGCATCTGCAACCAGCCTTGCTGATAGATCAATAGTCTTATCATCCTGCTTCAGTTTCTTACCATGAATCCTGCCGTCGGCATAGATAAAGTCTACAAACTCGGTACCGTATGCATACTCGACGCCAAAGCTTTCAGCCCACCCGGCCAGTCTCGCCAGAAATAGAGGCAGGTGCATTACGACAAAGGATAAAGGGTGCGCTTGGGATACCGGTCAAAGGCGGATTTACTGATGCCGTATTCAAATTCAGAGACATAATCTTCATCAGCAGTGGAGGGGGCAGGTACGCCAAACTTCTCAAACGCTTCTTTATCGATATGGAAAATGTCTAGCCGGCTGCCTAATTTCGCTTGGTCAGCCTTCTCCGCCACCAAAACCTTGTACCCCTGTTCGGCCATCAGTTTGGCAAAATATGTACCGGCTGTGCCGGCGCCGACCACAATTAGATCATAATAGCTATGCTTCATCTCATAATCTCCCTGTGAAAACTTGTCGCGAACAAAGTATAGCAATATTCTGTATTAATTGTCAACTTGAATGTACCCAAAATATCCCAGGTATTTCCCCGGTTTTCCGATACTCTGAAATTTGTAGTATCGTCGTTCTGTCTGCAAGAGGCCGCACAGAGGGAGCTGAATTTGTGCATGATTAAGACCATTAACCTTCCTACCGCAGATACACTAAAGTATAAACTGGAATCCGGTGATGTGGTTTTTGTTAAGAAGGCAACAAGCTTCTTTTCGACCCGATCTGTAAGCCAGTGTATCACTGATTTATCGTACCTGCCCAAGACATTGGTTGGCCATAACCATCCTATTTGTAATATCCTCCGTCAATTATAAAAATTTTTCCAGTAATCCATGAAGCCTCTTCGCTAGCCAAGAACTTGGCGGTATCGGCTATGTCTCCCGGAGTTCCCAGTCTTTACTGGTTCGCTTATCCCGGAAAGGCGCTGTTGATTTTCGAAGGGTGACCACTTTTAACCTCGATGAGTATTATCCCATCTCCAAAGAGAATCCGCATAGTTATTACCAGTATATGTTCACAAACTTTTGGCGACCGGTTGGCATACCCCTGGAAAATGTGAATATACCGGACGGCGAAGCCGCGGATACCGAGCAAGTCTGTCGCGTATATGAACAGAAAATCGCGCGGGCCGGAGGCATTGATTTTATCGTATTGGGGATAGGCGGAAACGGGCATATCGGTTTTAACGAGCCGCAGGATCATTTAACCGCCGATACCCACCTGACCCATTTAAGCGAGGAGACGATCGCGGCAAACAGCAGGTTTTTCGCGCGGCCGGAAGATGTCCCCAGGATGGCTCTAACCATGGGGATAGGAACGATTATGAAAGCGCGCGAGATTCTCTTGCTGGTCGCGGGCAGAGGCAAGGCCGATATTATTAAGAAAACCCTCGCCGGCGGGGTCAGGACCGATGTGCCCGCCTCCTTATTGCAGGTTCATCCGCGGGTTACGGTTTTGCTGGAAAAAGCGGCTTCCAGTTGACCATGAGATCTATAATTTAATCATTCCTTCCCAGAGGAGATCTCTTCATCACTGCTTTCTCCGGTAAGAATACGAGCAATGTCGACGCCCTCTTTACGTAGGGCCGCCTTACGGTAGAAGTACCAGGCCATGCCCAGGGCTACGCAGGCCAGGTAGATTAGTGTTGACTCGATGCTGGTGGAGATCCCGGCTGCCATGAACCAGGCAGCGGACTTGTGCGTCCTCCTTCACTTCCCGCATGACAGCGGAAAGTTCGGCCCAGGTTTCCCGCCGCACGGCGTTGAGCACCGCGGGACGGTTCAGGGTGATCAAACCGACCTGATCTTTGACAGTATAAGTAATGTCGTGTCTCTCCATCAATCAAACCTCCCCTTTCCGTAAAGTAGGCTTTATCGCGGGGCCGGGGCGCTCATCCGTTTTGCAGGATTTTACCGGGACGGCTCTCCCGGCGCGCCTAAGCTTTGCCGAGGAGCCGCCGGGCGTTCCCTCCGAGAATCCCTTCCTGATCTCATCGCTGAAAGGCCAGTGCTCCTTGATCTCGTCGATGCCGCGCTTCATGTCGAGCATCGGGGCGGCGGGTAACCCAACCCTGGATGTTCATACCGATGGCGCCCCATTTCCTGGCTTCGCGAAGCACCTCCACCGGGTCCGGGTCGACCTCACTATTTTATTGATTTATAACTGGTTCGCTTACGTCATACTACTGGTTGCTAAAAAAGAACCAATTATTCTTCCTGGACATAATATAAATCATGCTACACGTTTTAGTGCAAAGTATAGATTATTCAAGGCTGACTCTATGACCGCTTCTTTCTTAATAATTTCATCATTGTTGGTGATCAAGATATGAGTCGTTTAACTCGGCCATCGATCTATGTTGTTACTCCCGGCACCTATCCAATACCGGCCAATCTGACCGGTTCTGTAGAGCTTTCGGTTATGCAGATATTCCCCTACCTAGCATCATCATATCAGGTTACTGTGATTGGGCGAAAGCAGCAGGGCGTCTTGCCTTCTTTAGATCATGTGGGATTGACGCGAAACCTTTATGTGTGCGGCGGAAAAGTTAATTTTGTCCAGATCCAGTCAACGATTAAGGATTACCCTGATCAATTGGCCCAACATCTTTCTCAGGGAATCAAATCAATTATTCACGTAGAAAACAGGCCCGCGTTGGTCAGTCGAATCAAAGAGCGCTACCCGCTATCTAAAATTTGGCTAAATTTGCACTCAATTACCTTTTTAGCGCCAGGCAAAAATAATAACCATGATTTGGGTAATGCGCTTTCCCTTGCGGACAGAATTAGCGTGAACAGCGAGTTTTTGAAGCAGTATGTCTCTCATTTATTTCCCGCAATACAACATAAAGTGTGGGTAAACTATCCTGGGGTCAACCATTTACATTATTTCCCTAGCTGTGAATCAAAAAATTATTTACGAAGAGGAACGGTTGCCGGTTTTTCTTCCCATGGACCGGTAATCCTTTATGTCGGCCGATTAAGGAAAATGAAAGGGGTTGATCACTTAATCAGGGCTTTCACCAGGGTCATCTCCGTTTACCCATCTGCTCAGCTTTTAGTGATCGGGTCATCGGATTACACTGCTTATAAAGAATCAAGTTACACGCGGAGCCTGAAAATACTTGCTTCTTCATTGGGATTGGAAAAGAACATCACCTTTAAGCCCCATACATCCGCCGATGAGCTGGTCAAGTGGTATCAGGTTAGCGATGTTTTTGTCTGTCCCTCGATTGTTAATGAAGCATTTGGGTTGGTTAACCTGGAAGCGATGTCATGTGGTATCCCGGTGATTGCATCTAAGATTGGTGGGATTCCGGAGGTAGTCGAGCACAATTATTCCGGTTTATTAGTCCCGCTTGATTACCATGAGGAGAGGTTGGCGGAAGCGATCCTCACTTTGGCCATGCATCCGGAGAGAGCCCGCCTTTTTGGGATGAACGGTCGTGTGAGAGTGCTTAATAAATTTACCTGGAAACACACGGCCGAGCGGTTAAAAAAGGACTATCAAGATCATTATTAATGCTCGACCTGACCCGAAACAATAAAAGGCTTGATCAATGTGTCATTCTGTCATCAAAATATACCATTATACAGGCCGCGTTTATCTGTGGTTATACCGGCAAAAAACGAAGCAAAAACAATAGAGAGAGTGATAATGGAAGCCGGATCAGTCACAGATAGTGCCGAAATTATAGTAGTCTGTAACGGCAGTAACGATCAGTCGGCCGACATGGCCCGGAAAAAGGGAGCCCGTATCATCTGGTGCGAAGAAGATCTTGGTTATGATGTAGGACGTGCTATCGGGGCCAAATATGCAAATGGGGAGATTATCCTTTTTCTTGACGCTGACTATGTTGTTCCGGCTTTAACTTTAAGAGAGCTTTATTTGGATGTAAAAAGGGGCTATGATGTTGTCTTAAATAAGTACTCGGGCTTTCGGTCCAGGGTAAAAATTCATGTCACCTCCCAGGCAAAGAGGCTGTTAAATAAATACCTGGCCAAGGACAATTTAATCGGTAGCTCCATGACCACCACCCCCCATGCTCTCAGCAGGAGAGCCTTGGAAACGATCGGCTATCATGCCCTGGCCGTGCCACCTTTAGCTTTGGCGAAAGCGGCCCTAAATCAATTGAAGATCCACCGTTCGGCCAGGATTGATGTCGGCCGGTTCAACAAACGAAAGCCGAATCGAGAAGAAGTAAAAGACTTAATCATGGGGGATCATGCTGAAGCCATCGCGTATCTGATCCGGAAGAAGGGGATCAGAGGAGGCTTTGCGGACTTCCAGCGGCACCGCGAGGTTCTTGATCTGATTGAGCATCATGTAACGAGAATCAATGATCAAGATAATGGACGCGCAAACAATGACTGTTTAAATTTATCGGTAGTCATACCGGCGCTTAATGAAGAAAAAACAATCGGTCCTCTGATAACAAATCTCAAACAGTTGCGGCCCAAAGAAATTCTGGTTGTTGAAAATGGTTCCACGGACCAAACATTACGGGTTTGTTATAACCATGGTGTAAAGATTTTATCTTTTACCAGCCCGCTTGGCCATGATGTCGGTAGAGCGATCGGCGCCAAAGAAGCAAAGGGAGATTATATCCTTTTTCTCGACGGCGATATTATTTTCACCCCGGAAGAGTTGAGACCCTATGTGAACTTTTCTAATTGCGGCGCCGATATTCTGTTGAATAATATTAACCCTTTTTTTATGCTGTCTTCCATGATTGATTATATCAGTATGGCGAATGCTCTGCTTAACAGTGCTTTATCCTTGCCTCAGCTGCAGTATTCTTCACTTACCTCAATCCCCCATGTGATACGCCGGTCGGCTGTTAACCTAATCGGTTTTCAAAACCTTGCCGTTCCCCCCAAAGCACTGGCGATCGCCGTGCTAAAGGGACTGAAGATTCAGCAAGCGGCCGGAATTAACGTACTGGTTAGAAACCCTGTCAGGGAGCACAACAGGCGCAAAAAAAATAAAATCGAGGAGCTAATCCTGGGAGACCACCTCGAAGCGATTGAGCATGTCCAATCAGTGATCGGGAATCGCTTATTCCTTCCGGATACCAATCGCCGGCGGTACTTGATCGATCATGAATGGAAGATAATGTAATCTAAATCGAAAAACTTGCTACTAAGCATAGGCTTGTTAATTTGGCCTCATTGTCCAAGACGGCGTTTTTACATATTTTATTAGCACACCTTCTTTAATGCTTAATAAGATATATTGGAGCATATCTCAGATATATCAACTGAATATATTTAGCAGTATAAACTCAGTTGGTTTAATTAACCAAGGTTAAAAAATGGAGAAATACAATGAACAAAAAGAAAATCCTTATTCTCGGTGTGGCCGGTATGCTGGGTCACGCATTGTTTGTCTATCTTTCCAAGCTAGATAATTTGGATGTTTATGGAACCGCCAGAAATATAACCGGACTTTCAGGGTTATTTGGATCTGAGCTGATGAAAAAAATACAGGACAATGTGAATGCACATAATTTTGATTCAATTGTTCATATGATCGCCGAAACTAAGCCGGATCTGGTCATTAACTGCATTGGTATGATCAAGCAAGTGCCCGCGGCTCGCGATAATATTGAGACAATTTCAATGAATGCGCTTTTACCGCATCGGATTGCCAGGATTTGCGGCATTTCCGGGTCACGGTTGTTACAGATAAGCACTGATTGCGTGTTTGATGGTGTAACAGGATCCTACCATGAGAGCGACACTCCCAACCCTACGGATCTCTATGGAAGAACGAAACTATTGGGTGAATTAAATGACGCGCATTGTCTCACCCTGCGCACATCGATCATCGGTCATGAACTTAAGGATAAACATGGACTGATCGAATGGTTCCTTGGACAACAAAGCAGGGTTCGCGGGTTTACAAATGCCATTTATTCCGGGTTCCCAACAGTTGAAATAGCGTGGATTATCGGTAAATATGTGATCCCGAACCCAAAATTGACCGGACTTTATCATCTATCTGCAGATGCAATTTCAAAATATGATCTGCTCAGATTAGTTGCCGTTCAGTATAACAAACAAATTGAAATCGAACCTTGCAACGATTTTCATCTGGATCGGTCACTTGATTCTACCTTGTTCCGGCAGGTTACCGGTTATAGCTCCCCTCCATGGCCTGAACTCGTCTCTAAAATGTACCAAGATTATATGACAGCGCCACACTATCAAAAAACCAGTTATTGGAAGAGGAACAAAGAAGTTGCTATTTGAGAATAAAGTAATCGTCATTACGGGAGGAACCGGGTCTTTAGGGAAGGTGCTGACCCGCCGTTTACTGTTAAATGAATATGGATGTCCCAAAAAGATCATTATTTTCTCCAGGGACGAAGCAAAACAGCATTTTATGCGTATCGAGTACGAAAAAAGTAAGAAAGCCACGGACGAAGTAATTTACCGCAATTTTGAGCGCTTGCTCGAATTCAGGATTGGTGATATCCGCAATTACCACTCTGTCTGTTCGGTACTGAAAGGGGCGGACATTGTAATCAATGCGGCTGCCCTTAAACAGGTTCCTTCCTGTGAATACTTTACTTATGAAGCCGTGCTGACTAATATTATCGGCGCCCAAAACATTGTGTCGGCCATAAGTGAAAATAATCTTGAAATAGAAACGGTAATCGGGGTTTCTACCGATAAAGCCTGCAAGCCGGTCAATGTGATGGGAATGTGCAAGGCTTTGCAAGAACGGGTTTTTATTGCCGCGAATATTACAATCCCGGGAACCCGTTTTATTTGTGTGCGTTACGGTAATGTTCTCGCTTCCCGTGGCTCCGTAATACCTTTATTTCACGAACAAATATTGCATGGTGGCCCTGTTACCATTACGACAAAAGAGATGACCCGTTTCTTGTTGCCGCTGGAACAGGCTGTGGATACTATTTTTACCGCGATCAAAACAGCTAATCCCGGTGAGATATATGTTCCCAAGGTTCCTGCGGCAAGAATTGTTGATGTGGCGAAAGGGCTCATCAATAACCGTGAAATAGAGATCGTCTATACGGGCATTCGTCCCGGGGAAAAAGTACATGAAATCTTGGTTTCCGATGAAGAAGCCTGGCGAACATTAGTATATGGAGAATATTACATTATCACATCGATGCTTCCGGAACTGGCCAAGAAAGAATCAGGTTTACAGGCTTTAAACAAAGAATACAGTTCAGAAAATTCTTTAATGACATTTGAGGAGACCGTGCATCTTTTAGAGAAGCATCACTTGATGATCGGTCAGGAGATCAAAGAAGAGGAGTTCTTGTCATGAAGGTGCTGACGGTTTTAGGGACCCGCCCGGAAATAATTCGCCTGAGCCGGATCATGCCGGTTCTCGATCGCCTTTGTGACCACGTTGTGGTAAATACCGGCCAGAACTACGACCGGAATCTTAATGCCATCTTTTTTGCGGAACTGGGCTTGAGACAACCTGACTATATTTTAGCTTGCCAGTGCAAGAGTCCAATTGAACAGATCTGCACAATCCTTGAGGGCTGTGAAAAGGTCATGCTAAAGGAGCAACCGGATCGGCTCTTGATTCTAGGTGACACCAATAGTACCCTGTCGGCCATGGCCGCCAAAAGAATGGGTATCCCGGTCTTCCATATGGAGGCCGGCAATCGCTGTTACGACGATCGCGTTCCGGAGGAAGTAAACCGCCGCATCGTTGATCACTGTAGCGATATCTTAATGCCTTATACCGAGCGGAGTAGAGCCAACCTTATTCGGGAAGGGATTGCCGGTCAGCGGATTTATGTAACCGGCAATCCGATTATGGAAGTTCTGACCTATTATGCCCGGAGGATTGAAGAAAGCCGGGCTTTACATAAACTTGGTTTGGAGACTAAAAAGTTTTTTTTGGTGACCCTGCACCGGGCAGAGAATGTCGATCTGGAAGAGCGTCTCACTCAATTTATCAAAGCGTTCCAACTCTTGAATGCCGAATATCAAATACCGGTGATTTGCAGTCTTCATCCGAGGACGCGATCACAACTCATGAAACGGGGTCAGACGCTGGGTGGTGCAGGGATTCGGACTGTTGAACCTCTGGGATTATTTGATTTTGTGCATCTGGAAAAGAGCGCTTTTTGTGTTTTAAGTGACAGCGGGACCGTCCAGGAAGAGTGCTGTATTTTGAAAATCCCTAATGTAACGCTGCGGGATGTTACCGAGCGGCCTGAGACGGTTGAAGTCGGCAGTAATATTGTTGCGGGCTGTGCACCGGAGGCCATCGTAGGGGCTGTAAAAACAGTCCTGGACCGGCCTGGCGATTGGGAACCGCCTCATGAATATTTGGCCGGGAGTGTCAGTAGCACTGTGGTCAAAATTGTCCTGGGGAATGCTTTGGTTTGAGATCTTAGTGGTTGCGGAAGTAAAAAGAAGGGGATGGTTTTGTGCAGAAGCAGCCGCAGAATCAAAATAGGCCGTTTATTTTTGCGGGAAAGTATGATTTATCTTACCTCGTTTTCCCCGATTCCGCCATAGACCAGGATGTGGTGAGAGAGGGCGTTTACAGTGACTGGACAATACAGCTGCTGAGCCAGTTCCTGCCGGAAAACAGCATTATCCTGGATATTGGAGCAAATATCGGGGGGCTTGCGCTACCGCTAGCTAAAATGGTAGCTCCTCAGGGCGTTGTTTATGCTTTTGAGCCGGACTTCCAGAATGTAAGCCAACTGCAGATCAATAAGGAGCTGAATCAACTGGACAATGTCGTGGTCCTGCCATTGGTTCTGCAGGATGATGCCCAGGTCGCAATGGTTTCCCTGTATATCAGGCGATCCACCGATCAAGAGGGGTTGGTAAATCGGGGGTTGTCAACCATTTTATGGATGCCGACCGATTATGTCCGAAAGGAAAGAGCCTTCTCCTCGACCATAGATGCCCAGGTCTGGGAACAACGGATCACGAAAGTTGATCTGATCAAGATCGATGTCGAGGGAGCCGAATTGAATGTCCTGCAGGGCGGTCACCGGACAATTGCCGGGCACCACCCGATCATCCTTTATGAGTTTTCCTCGGTCATTGATCATATGGCCAGCACTAACAACAGCGCTCAGGCTTATTATTATCTGAAAGAGATGGGATACAGGCAGTATGAAATGGCGAAGGGCTGGCTCCTGACAGAGATAAATAAACTTGACCGGGACTTCCCGTTAGTAAATATTCTCTGTTTTCATGAATCCAATTTACCGGAATCCTTGAAAACACATCGACTGAAGGGCGGATAAGTGTATGAACTGCAAGGTATCAATTTTAATTACGACATTTCAGAGACCGCACTTATTAAAGTGGGGGCTGTATTCTTTGGCCAGACAATACATTCCGTTTACATTTGAAACCCTGGTGATCAATGACGGAGTTAATGATGAAACTGAAGAAATATGTCATAAATATCTGCGAAAGCTCAATTTAAAATATCTATTTTCCGGGCAAAGAAATTTAAATGGCGCAATTGAGTGGCGAGTCCCCGGTTTTGCTTTTAATATCGGGGCAAAACAGTCTTTAGGAAAAGTCTTGATTTTGAGCTGCGCCGAAATGTTTCATCTAAATGACACTGTTTCAAAACTGGCTTATCCCGTATTGAAAAACCCGAACTTACTGGGCATACCCGTTGGCAAATCCGACCGGGACGGTATTTTCCTTAACCATCTTAATGAGCACAACGGCCGCTTTACCCCCGCCTTATTTGAGCAACTGCCGGCATTGGACGTCCGGCTTCCCTATTTGCTGTCTGTAAGCCGTAGCCAATATAATGCCATCGGGGGATATGATGAGGACTTCACCGGGGTAGCGGCTGAGGACAGCGATCTTGTTGACAGGCTGCGGCTAAACGGATGCGGCTATTTTCAAACCAAAGCGGAAACCGTCCATTTATACCACCCGCGTCATTTGGGCGGCACGGAGCACCATCCGGCCGTGCAGTATAACCGAAATCTTTATTATACCAGACAAGGCCGGATAGTTAGGAACGAAAAGAGGGAATGGGGTAAGCTATGAAATGGCATTTAAGGAGAATACCCCGCGTCGTTCATTTTTACTGGGGTAATGATACGATTTCATTTTTGAGATACCTCTCTGTTTTCTCGTTTAGACTGTATAACCCGGATTGGATCATCAAGCTGTACTACCCCAAAACAAAGTTCCGGGGTGCAAAAACCTGGGCCACGCGAGAGCGCTACGGCAAATTCAAAGGGAAAAACTATATCGATAAACTCTTTGGCCTGGATGTAGAAAAGATCGAAGTTGATTTTGGGGAAATCGGGTTCGCCAGTGACGTACCTGAAAATTACAAGGCCGATTTTTTACGATGGAGAATTTTATCCTTTGAGGGGGGTCTATGGTCCGATATTGATATTATCTATTTTAAACCGGTGGCAGACCTGTATTTCAATCAAGAGGTGAATAAAGATACAGAGCTGTGTGTCTGTATAAACGAATATCAAAACAATTCCGTCGGTTTTTTATTGGCGGCGCCGGGAAACGGATTGTGTAAATTTGTTCATGCGCAATCTTTTACAAGGTTAAACCTCCAGGATTATCAAAGCATGGGGCCGCTCATCCTTGATGCCTATTTCCCAACTGTCGCTTCCATTAAGGAAAAATTCCCCGCATTGAACGTATTTAACTTTAAAATGGCAGTGGTCTACCCGGTTCATGACGATCCGCCGCGTAATTGGTGGGCTTCTTCAATTTTTCAGGGCAGCGATCTATCCCGGATTACAGATGATACGATCGGACTACACTGGTACGCCGGGCACCCTGACGCGGACGAATGGGAAGATAAATTAACAGAAAACAATTTTCACAAGTTTGATAATGTCCTGGTAAAGGTTATCGGAGAGGTAATGAGGGAGGAGGATCGGAAAAAGTACTCTATCGTCTGCACTTGTAAAATATTCAATGAGCTGCGCAAGGGCAATTTGGAGCGCTTTGTGCGGCACATCAAGCCGTTGGTGGATGCCCTGGTGGTCTATGACGACGGCAGTACCGACGGGAGTTTTGAATATATGCTGCAACACACCCCCTATGTCATCCGCGGCAGTAAAAATGATTTCCTGCATGAGCGGGTCCATAGGCAGATGCTGCTCGATCAGGCGCTTGCACTCTCACCCGATTTTATTCTGTGGCTTGACGCGGATGAAGTGCTGACGGCCAACGCCGCTGAAAAATTACAGGAACTCTGTGCCTACTGTGATCAGAACCGTATCGACGGCCTTAAATTACACGAACTGAATATTTGGCGCAGCCGGACCTGGCGGAGAATTGACAGCCTCTTTAATGATGGGTGGTTCACCCGCCTGTGGCGGGTTGCTCCCGGTATGATTTATGAGAATATCCATAACCCGGGGCTTCATCAATCGCAATGTCCTTCGACAATACGCGTTATCGAGCCAACGCATGAAATCAAGGTGCTGCATTACGGTTTTTCTTCCAGGAAGAACCTGGCCTACAAATACCTGGTCTACCGCTCTCACGGTCAGCGCGGTTATGAAATGCTTGACCGGTTAATCAGTGAAGAACAGCTCGTATTGGAAAAGGTGCCGCGGGATTTTTTTCCGGCGGAACTGTGGGCCGATGAAGAGCCTCCCCAACCGCTACCCTTTTTGGAATCGCTGCGTTTCGTGGAAGAACACCGGGAAGAGGTGTTTGGCCCGAAATTCTCGATCATCTGTCCCATAGCTAAAAGTATCGACTGGTTAAAGTTTATCTATGAACAGATATTTAAATATACCGATATGACCGACAAGGAGTTTTTCTTTGTCGCCGGCGATGCCAATGAAGCTGTTCTGGCATACCTGCGTGACCGCTATATCCCGCATTGTATTTTGAAAAACAAGCCTTTGCCGGAAACCGCGCCTACCGGCGGCAACGTTTACCGGGCTTATAACTATGGCGGCAGTAAAGCAAGAGGGGATTTCCTTGTTTTGATCCATTCCGATATGGCCTTTGCTCCCGGCTGGTTTGATCATCTGATTAAGGCTTATGATGGCGCCAACTGGATCTCGTCCCGTGTGATCGAGCCGGGCCGGGCGGTAAGCGGGGGGCACGGGTTGATTAAAGATTTCGGCCGCGATCTCCGTTCGTATCAAGAGCCGGCATTCCTACGCTATGTCTCGGAGACAGCCCTGCCGAAAATCGAAAACAGGGGCGAGTTTATACCGCTTTTGATCCGAAAAGATCATTTTAACCTGGTCGGCGGTTATCCCGAGGGAGATATCGTTCCGGGCAGCGACATCTTTCAGCCGGTTATGGCCCAAAAAGGAGAACCGTCCATTACCGGTTACGCGGTGTTGCAGCTGAGGCTGGCCGCAAAGGGGATCAGGCACCAAACCGCCTTTGACAGCCTGATCTACCATTTCCATGGCGGCGAAGCAAAAGAGCCCGAATCGGCGGAAATCCTTCCGGAGAAAACCAGGATCGCCCTATGCAATGTTGCTCTACCCGGGTCCCTGCCTGCCTCTGTTCAGGTTGACCCGGGCGTTGCCGGGGGCAATGAGGATTATGCCGGAGCGGCGCGTGAATATATTGACCGGAACCACCCGGAGACCACCGTGATCATTCAGGATGCGACTTCTTCTGAAATCGTTGATCCGTCACGCTATACCATCGCCTTATTAAAGGATAACCTGCGCCCCGCAGGATGCCCGCCGGAACGGCAGGAGAACAATTTACGGCTGGCCCGCAAACTGGTTGCCCACTCACTCGCCACCGCCCGGTCTTATCCCGAATATGATTTTGAGATTATTCCGGAAGACGCTTCCATCGATCAGTGGATAGGGCTGCTTACCAGGGTTATCCAGGAGATCAAGATGAGGAAAGGAGAGAAAAATGGTGGATAATCCCGGTATTTCGATCATCTGTCCGATCGACAAAAGTGTTGCGCTGCTAAAGTTTGTCTATAAACAGGTATTAAAATATACCGATTTGGCGGACAAAGAATTTTTTTTTGTCGTCACCGGCGCCGGTGACGCCGTCCTGACTTACCTGCGGGATCACTATATTCCTCACTATGTCATGGAAAAAACACCCGAACAGAAAACAGAATGGTATATCAACAGTGTTTACCGCGCCTATAATTTTGGAGCGCGTAAAGCACGGGGAAATTTTTTTCTTTTCATCCATTCCGATATGGCTTTTAATCCGGGCTGGTTGGACAATTTGCTTAAAGCATATAACGGCGCCAACTGTATCACACCCCGCTTAGTTGAATCGGGAAAGCTGCCCAGCGGGCAGTACGCCATTGCCAAAGATTTCGGCCGCCATCCAAGTTTGTTCAGGAAGTATGATTTTCTGCAATATGTGCCGGAGATTGCTTTACCCGAAGTGGCGGAGGGAGGGTCGTATATACCGCTCCTGATTCGCCAAGAACATTTTGATCTGGCCGGCGGTTATCCCGAAGGCAATCCTCTTTCCGGTAGTGACCTTTTTCAACCGGTGATTGCCCGCGAGGGTGAGCCGTACCATGTCGGTTACGAGGTTTTCAGGCGAAAACTGGCCCTGCAGGGGATCACGCATCAAACCGTTTTCAGCAGTGTCGTTTATCATTTTCAGCGCGGGGAGACGGATGAGCCGGAAACCACACAAACCCCATCCGGTAAAAAAAAGGCTTTAAATAATCTTATTGCGGTTGGAATAAACAAGTATCTCGGTAGAAATACAGCGCGGAAAAGGAATTGCCAAGTATCAATTTTGATCTCCACCTTTCAACGGCCGCATTTGTTAAAGTGGGGGCTGTATTCGTTGGCCAAACAGGATATTCCGCTTAAATTTGAAACGATCGTGATCAACGACGGCGTGGATGACGAAACCGAAGCAATATGTGAAGAATACCGGGAAAAACTTAATTTAACCTACTTGTTTACAGGGCAAAGGAACCTTGACGGTGCGATCAAGTGGAGGGTGCCGGGGTTTTCTTTAAATATCGGAGCGAAACAGTCAACAGGAAAATTCCTGGTGATCGCCTGTTCGGAGATGTTTCACTTGAACGACACGATCGTCAAGTTAATCAACCCTTTGCGGAAAAATCCCGACTTTCTGGGCATACCCGTCGGGAAGGATGATACGGACGGCTCTTTTCTCCGGTATATCCAGGAACACGGCGGGAATTATGACCAGGAGATGTTTGAAAGCTGCGCCGCGTTGAATGTTCAGCTGCCGTTTTTACTGTCGGTGAGCCGTAAACATTTTTTTGCCATCGGCGGGTATGACGAAGACTTTACCGGGATAGCGTATGACGACAACGACCTGGTCCAGAGATTGCAAATAAATGGGTGCAGTTATGTACAGACGGAAGCGAAAACCGTGCACTTGTTTCATCCGCGCTGCTGGATCGGCCGGGAGGTAGACCCCGGGTTCCTGTTCAATAAAAACCTTTTTTTTATGAAAAAAGGGAAAGTGGTCCGGAATATCAACAGAGAGTGGGGTATACGATAATGCTGTCAGTTAAAGAGGGCCGGGATGAGTTTTAAAAGTCCGCAAGTAACCGTTTTGATGCCGGTGTTCAACGGTGAAAAGTACCTGGAGGAAGCCATCGGCAGTATTTTAAAGCAATCCTTTGTCGATTTTGAGCTGCTGATCATAAACGACGGTTCCACCGACGGCAGTGCGGCGATCATTAATTCCTATCATGACCCGCGGGTTCGCCCGGTGCACAATGAAAAAAACCTGAAGCTGGCGGCTGCTTTAAACCGGGGTATCGCTTTGGCCCGGGGGGAATATATCGCCCGGATGGATTGCGACGATCTGAGCCTGCCCGAGCGTTTGAGCAGGCAGGTTTCTTTTCTGGACGAAAACCCGTCCTGCGGGCTGTGCGCGACAAACGCGGTTGCCGTAAATACCGCGGGAGAGAATCTATTTAACCTGTTTCCGGAAGAAACAGCCGTCCCGCTGGAATGGACATTAATCTGGGAAAACCCGATCGCTCATCCAACGGTGATGCTGCGTAAGAAATTCCTGTTGGAATTTGATCTCAAGTATCAAGATATTCCGTCGGAAGACTACGACCTGTGGTGCAGGCTGGTGCTGAGAGCGAAAATTTCCCGCATGTCCGAAGTTCTTTTACATTACCGGTACCATCCCGACAGCTCCTACAATGTAGAAAAAAAGCGACATCTTCTGCAGGCCATTGCTTCCAGCCGGGATTTGGCATTTGCCGTCACCCGGCAGGAAATCCCGGTATTTCACGCTGATTTAACGATCTTTCCGAAAGCCATGGGTGAGCCGCCCAAGGTTTATGACACCGGTAGCGTAAATGAATGGTTGGCCCTGCTGTTGGCTAAATCACGGGAAAAATTTGGCTGGGATGACCGGGGCTATCAAAACGCTAAAGACGACAGCCGGCGGCTCCTTGCCAGGATAATGCCGGCGGCAAACGCATAGCCTAACCTCCTCATGTCAACCCTCCTCCCGGATACCGAAGTCCGGCGGGCGGGTTTTCAGGATTCCGAAATAATGAAAAATAGAGTCGCGGATGCGTTTGGAGGCCTGCCCGTCTCCGTACGGGTTAACCGCCCGTGCCATGGCCAGGTAGGTTTTCCTGTTATCCAGAAGCTCCCGGGCGGCGTGGTAGATATCTTGTTGCCGGGTACCCACCAGGCGCACCGTTCCGGCGGTTATCGCCTCGGGACGTTCGGTAACCTCCCGCAATACCAGCACCGGCCGTCCCAACGCGGGAGCTTCTTCCTGGATGCCTCCCGAATCGGTGAGGACAAGGTAACAGCGCGCCATCAGGTTATGAAAGGTAATCGTATCCAGGGGCTCCAGGAGCAGCACCTTCGGGCATTCACCCAGCGCTTTACGTACCGGATCCCGCACCGCGGGGTTGCGGTGTACGGGAAAAACCAGGTGGTATCCGCTGTCTTTCACCAGCCGCCGCAGGGCGGCACAGATCTCCTCCAGGGAGCGGCCCCAGCTTTCCCGGCGGTGCACCTCCGCCAGCAGGACCGGCTCGGTGAAATCGAGGGCTTGCAGTCGAGCGTCGCGGAAGCGGAAATCACGCCGCACTGTAGTCTTCAAGGCATCAATGACGGTGTTGCCGGTGACATAGATCTGTTCCGCCGGGATCCCTTCCCGCAGCAGGTTCTCCCGGGCCCCGGCGGTCGGCGCGAAGTGCAGGTCTGCCAGAGTCGCGGTAAGGCGGCGGTTAATCTCCTCGGGGAAGGGGCTGTCTTTGCGTCCGGTACGCAGCCCGGCCTCCACGTGTCCGACGGGACATCGCCGGTAAAAGGCGGCCAGGGCGGCGGTAAAGGTGGTGGTAGTATCGCCGTGAACCAGGACCAGGTCCGGGGCGGCAACAATGATCACTTCTTCCAGGCCGGCCAGTGAACGGCAGGTAATATCGCTCAGGCTTTGCCGCGGGCGCATCAGGTCCAGATCGTAATCGGGAGAGATGTCGAAAATGTCCAGGACCTGATCGAGCATCTCCCGATGCTGTGCGGTAACAGCCACCAGGGCGTTGAACCGCGGGGTATTACGCAGCAGTTTCACCAGAGGCGCCATCTTGATCGCTTCCGGGCGAGTTCCGAAGATAAAGAGTACCGCCGGCATCGTGGGCTTACAACCTTCCCAGAGATTTTAACAACAGTGCCGCATTTAAAACAGGCTTATTTCAAAGCATATTCCCGGGAGATATTCTATGTTCATCACGTTAGTTTTCCTCTCCCTGGCACGGCGGTATATCCCAGTGCATCGTACCCTTGATTACATAATAAGCCAGCGCAAATCTGAGCATGAATTTATCAAGCAGGGGACCATCCTGGCGGCCGGCGACCCACCTTAAAAAATCGGTAAAAACACCGATTCTTTGAACCATGATATCCGTTGGAAAAGTGCTCCTGACACTGCTTAAGGGATTATTGCAGTATATCAGCAGCGGCTCCTTCAGGAAAGCGATATCCGTGTACGCGGCCACCCGCAGCCAGAAGGCATAGTCTTCGATTAAATCGGGGGTTTCCGGAAAACCCCTCACATTTTCCATCAGGGAAAAGTGCACCAGCCCCGAGCTACAAATTACCGGGTTATTCCGGATCAGGTTTTTAAAAATTATTATTTCTTCAGGCCAGTTGGACATCTCACCCGCGATCCCTTTCCCGGGGATGTGGGCATGGGCGTTGGTGCAAGCGGCGAGGCAATTTAATTTTTTCGCCGCGGCCAGCTGTTTATCCAGCTTTTCCGGCAGCCACTCGTCATCGCTGTCGAGAAATGCCAGCCATTCTCCCTTGGCTGCCCAAATCCCCCTGTTCCGGGGGACTGCGGGCAGGCCGCTGTGCTCACCTTCCAGCCAGCGGATCCGCGGGTCACCGATAGACTCTACCATATCCCTGGAACTATCCGTGGAGCCGTCATCACAGACCAGTACCTCGAACGGTGCAAGCGTCTGGTTGAGAGCGCTGTGGATGGCTTTTGCAATCAGATCGGCCCTGTTGAAGGTGGGGATGATTACTGAAACAAGATCCATGATCATTCACTCCCGTGTTTTTACTATTCCGGCATTCAGAATTCAGAATGCCCCAAGAATATGCTTCTCACAATTTACCAACCTTGGATTTACTATAAACGCCAGGGGGCAGCCACCGCGGTATATTTTTTATACCACCCCAGACCTTTGATCTGGTCCAGGGGTTCACTATAATCGGGCTTTAACTCCAGGGCTCTCCGGTAATGATGGTACGCTTCTTCCTTTCGCCCCATTAAAGATAAAGCTTCCCCCGTATAATTTTCGATCAAATGGTCACGCACTGGAGATGCCTCCAGCAAGGTTAAGGCTGCCTGATAATGGCCCGCCATCAGTTTGGCGATCGCTTCGACAAAGTGCTTTGCTTCGGGGGATACAGCCAATTTGATTGCTTTGCCAATCCAGGCGGGGGCGTCCTTGCCCATGGCCCGCCGCAGGAGGATCAGGGCAATTATGGCACAGGCTTTAGCCTGGTTATCGGTTGTACCGGATTTTTCCCAGTCCAATTCGGGAACCAGCTCGGCGATGGTGTGGCGTTCCAGTAACTTCCGCACGTGTAAAAAATTGTTTTCGTAAGTGCTTTGATTGGTTAGATTGCCGGTATGGCGGCGATACAACAGCAGCGGCTGGGGAACATGAACGTTGAGCCAGCGGCGTGCCGTCCGGAAGACCATGTCAGTGTCGGTGCCGATATGCAGGGAAGTATCGTACCGGAACGAGTCGAACACAGCCCGGCGGACCATCATGCTCGGGTTGTTAAAAGGGGTGCCCCACTTCAGAAAGAATCTCAACATGCGCGAGTTCTCGATATTGCCGCTGGCCAAATAGAGAAATGGTTGGTCTTTTTCGTCGATATACATGATGTCCGAATGGACAAAACCGATCGCATCGCCGGTGAAGTGTTTTTTTAATATCTCGAAACGCGCCGGAACGGAGATGTCGTCGGAATCCTGAAAAACGATCAAATCACCTTTGGCCTGGTCAAGGGCCGTATTTCGCGCGGCGGCTTCGCCGCCGTTTTCCTGTTTAAAATACCTGATCCGGGGATCGTTATATGATAAGATAATCTCTTCGCTTTTATCGGTAGAACCGTCATTGACAACGATCAATTCGAAGTCTCTTTCGGTTTGATTGAACACGCTTTCCATGGTTTTCCTTAAGAACTGGGCGGCGTTGTATACAGGCATCATCACACTGATCACTTGAAATATTGCCTCCTTATTAATATTTATTTAGGAGTTCATCAATCAGATCATTTTTATCCGGGGTTTTCCGCCAGTTGGAACCGTTGCAGGTGTGCAGCCAGTCCCCGGTATATTCGATAAAATTATCTACCTGCGGATCATCGCCTTCCCTTAACCGGACATAGTGCGGCGCCAGCGGCACCAGTATGGTCCTGTCAAAATCCTGATAAAGGGAACGCCAGTTCCCGCCGCCGGTATCACAACCGTACCCCGGCATAAAATTCACTTTCTTGTTTTTGACATAATCGTATTTAAAAAAACAGAGACCGGGGTGCAGGTACCACCTGAAACCTTGGCCGGGGACGATCCTGCTTTGGGTAAGGCCGTAAAGAGTGGTTTCCTGTAAAATTTTCCTTATTTTAATCGGCCGGACCGGGTAAATATCATGATCCAGAAAACCGAAGAAGTCTGCTTTTCTCTTATGGAAATAATTCTTGTAAATCCAGTTCAAAGCAAAACCATGCGATAAACTGGAATTGATTCTTTTGCAGGGAATCCCGGGCAGCCTGATATAGGCGGTATCGAGTTCCCGGCACAGCCGCATGATTTTTTCCTGTTTGAGCGGGTCGGTTGAATTGTCGGCAACGGTATAGGCGTAAGGATCAAGAAAATACTTTTTCAACAACCTGATTTGGTGAGCGATCACCAGTTCATTGTTGAAAGCAATTGTGGCGATATCGACCAAATTTGCGTCGGCCGGCGGTTTATCGTCGCAGTTGAAATGCAAAACATCGTCCAGGGTTAACCGAAAATACATGTTTAATGCTCCTAATCCTCGAGTAAACCGAGGTACAGCTTTTCATAATCCCGGGTGATTTTTTCCCAGGTAAAACTTTGTTGCCATGCCGCAAACCCGTTCTCTTGCATGGCTTCTCTTTTACCGGCGTCATTGAAGAGATCTTCCAAGAGCCGGACCGACCCAATTATGTCGGCCCTGCTGTAAACATATTCCTTATAATCTATTTCCGTGGGCAATAACAGCCCGCCCCCGGACCACGCCACGATCTCCCCGGCATTCCCGGCGTCGGTGGTTAAAAACGGCGTTTTTGAAGCCATGGCCTCAAAGAGAACCAGGGGCGAGCATTCGAGATTGGACGGGAAAAGGAAAAGGTCTGCCGCGTGGTACGCGGCGATAGTGGTCTTTCGGGGCAGTTCGGCCACAATTATTTTTTTACGCGCGAGTGCGGCGGGCGGGGATGAGTTATATGCCGCCGCCGTTGCCGTGCAGTGCCTGGTGCACCCGCCGCCGCCGAAGGTATTGGCGATCAGCAAAAATGTCGCGTTATTAATCTCTGCCTGCCGGAATATCTGCAGTGCTTCGGCATGGCCTTTTAAGCCCGTGTGTGATCCCACGTGCAGGATCAGGAAGTGGCCGGCGGGAATGCCCAATTCATGCCGGATATCTACCGCCGGCCGGGCTTGAAACTCATTGGCCCCCGCGCCGTTGGGAATCAGGGCCGTCCTGGTGATGCCGCATTCACGGGCAAAGTGAATGTCCCGGTAATCGTCCGAAAGAAAAACATTCATATCGTATTTCTTGAACCATGATTTCATTGACGTAAAATAATCTTTGTACTCCGGCATGTAGAGCCCGGAAAATCCGGTCGGGACAAAGACTTTTTTAGCCTTGATCCGGTCCAGGATAGGCAGCATGATATCGGTGGCCCATTGTTGCGCCGCGAAATTGGCGATAATATCGCATTCCGCGTTGAGTAAAAAGTTGCGGTAGTGCGCCGTTTCCCCGTTCAACCCGCGCACGGCGTTGCCGGAAACAGAGAATTCAACGATCCTGACCCCGTTGATTATTTTGGCGGTCCTTTCGGGCAACCTGGTTGTGGCCACGGTAACCTC
Organism: Bacillota bacterium; assembly: GCA_040751775.1. Lineage (GTDB taxonomy): Bacteria > Bacillota > Dethiobacteria > DTU022 > DTU022 > JBFMGD01. The sequence goes on from JBFMGD010000008.1 coordinate 46,571, forward strand.
ATGCCCCAGTTTAACCAGGCGTTCGGAAAGCTGTTTGACCACCTCCTGCATCCCGCCGACGGAGGGAGGGTAAAATTCGACCGTATGCAGTATTTTCAAGGCTGCCTCCTGTATTTTTCCAGCAATTTCTGTATATAGGCAAACTCACGCTCATACCAGGATACGGGAACGGAACCGTCGTACCCGCCCGGTTGGAAATGCGTACTCGCTTCAATCATCTCTTTCAGGCAGGCGCTGTCCAGGCCCTGGTATTCCTGAAGCCGGTTTACCCAGTAGCGGTAGGTTTCGCCAGCATCGGCCACTTCTCGCCGGGTGCGGGAAAGAGCCCTGGTGCTTAGCGCAAAATGGAAGACCAATCCGCCGATATTCTGGCCGAAAGCGCCGTCACGCGGGGTGAGCCCGATATAGCTGGTCAGCGGGATGTTAAACTTGGGTCCGAGACGGTTGATGTCGATAAAATGGTTGGCCGCCACACCGCTGTCGCACCCGGAGAGGTACGGCTCCCGGCCGGAGACGCCGGAAGCCCTGGTAAACCCGATCGTCTCGGAAACCACCTTGGCCAGCGCCGTGGGCATGATCCGGTAGAGGTTGTTGGTGCAGGTGAAGACCTCGTTGTCGAAAATACCGCCGTTGGTCCAGTAGCCGATCCATTTCCCCGCGTAGGTCTGCCACCAGGTATTGATCTGATCCTGGGAAAGGTATGGAACGGACAGCCCCGTATCCAGGCCTACGGAGCTACAGCCGTATGTTTCCAGGAGCCGGATGGGGAAGGCCAGCCAGTCTTGGCTCAGCGGGAAGAGGTCGGCGTCAATGGCCGCCACGTACTGTTCCTTGACCAGTTTCAAACCATAATCAAGAAGCAACCCGATATCGGGTTCATGTTTGTTCGGCCTGTCAATGCGGTGGAACTCTATCCCCGGATCACCTTTAAACGCCTCCATCGCCTTTTCAAAACTGCCGTCGGCACTGGCATCATCCAAAACATAAACTTTTTCGTTTAAGTTTTCATGACGGTTCTGCCGGATCGTCTCCAGGCACGGCTTTAGGAACGGCCAGCTTTCCCAGTGGGGCAGCAGGACGGCAATCGAGCGGGGATGATCGCGGGCGTCGAGCGTAAAGCCCAGGACGCGGATATGCTTATATTCCTCTTTTATTTGCTGGCTGAACTCTTTTAACACCGGCGAGGTTGACCTGAGGGTATCGGGAGGGAGGAGCGGGATCCGGACACCCAGGAACTCTTCCAGCTCTCTGAGCCGGTAAAGAGGCACGCCAAGGGTGTCACTGACATCCATGGTGATCACCACCCGGTAACGGGCCAGGCGGATCATTTCATTAATCACCGCGCACAAGTCCGGCATCTCTTCCACCGCCGACACGCTGAAGACATAATCAAAGGAGTTGTCGGCAAAGGTTACTTTGGCTGCGTCGCACACGACCAGCTTCTCTGCCGGCCACTTTCCCGCGTGCAGCGGGTGATCGACTTCATTTAAATTCCGGCAGTCAACAGATATCGTATTGGGGAAATTGGGAAATAAGACGAATGGATATGTCCCCCCGACATCCAGGGCTTTACCCGACGAAGGGATGCGGGAAGCCACGTAGGGGTATTCCCAGATCCTTTGCCAGAAGTAATCGGGAAGCGTATTTTGTTTGTTCCAGTTAATCCACAACGGCAAGCGCAGGTCATTACTGTTGGCCCAGCGGATATCGCTGACGGTCCAGTTTTTCATCTTGACAATCCCTCCGCATTACTGAATATCAAATCAACTTCCTGGTGGCAAGCGTTGGGCAGATAGCCGCTGTACTTTGCCACATTTATACGGTAACCGAGTTCAAATAGCCGGCCCAATTGATCGACCGTATATTGAGGGTTGCTTCCGGCCCGGTTTGGCCAAACATTTTGCACCATATTAACCGGGCTGCAAAAAGCAATGGAGTGACGGCTGCACAGAAGGTAATTTCCCCGGTTCATAAAAATATGCTTATGCGCGGCCATCCGGCCTTCCAGCGTATTCGGGTTTGCAAACCCCAACTGCCGCAGCAAAGGTAAAATATCGCCGATCCTGTAAACCGAGCTGGATATCTCCAGGGGATAGCCGAAATCGCCTTCGGCGGAGCTCCAGTCATATTTTAAAAAGCCGCCGGCTGCTTCGCTGAACTCGGGTAGTTTCTGCGCAATGTCGCGGGAATAACAATATACCGTGTTGGACCCCAATCGAAGGGAAAATCCCAGGGCATCAGTGTTGTTTTCCAGGCCGGCTGTTACGTTTTCGACGGTAAAGTCCCGGACGAATATAGCGTCGTCTACCAGGAAAAGCACATATGCACCCGTTTCTAAACTTGACAGGACCTGTGGTTTAAAATCATTTTCCCGGATGAATTCCACGTCACCGTAATCACTGCTCAGCATATGGTAAAGGTCTTCATGGAAAGAGCCGGAAACGGTATAGAGTACCTTCAACTGCAGGTTTTGCCTATCCCGGCAATGCAGCGACAGCGAGCTGAATACAGCTTCCAGTTGCATGGCCCTGTCCTTGCTGAAGATCAGTCCAGTAACGGTATGGTCTTGCATGGCTGCCCGCCTTTACCAACATTAATCTATTATATGAGTCGTGATCAGAGTGTGTAACCGGTGATTTACATTTTTGATATATCAGTGAGAGTTATCCATTTTCTCATTTTTTATATCTAAAAAAATTTTAGCCGCTATTGTATCGGTCATATTTTCCAAAACCCATTTTCTTGGTTTGCAAGCAACTAATTTTGCAGGGAGAGCCTCAAGCAGTTGTTCCAGTTCACCGGTGGTCGTCCATTGCATTCCTGTCAGATCGCACAAGTAGGGGCATGCTGAGAAAACGGCATACTGCCGGGTTTCGATAACCAGTTCCCGGGGCGACCATACCAGGGTGGGTACATCCATGGACCACGCTTCAGCCAGGGCCAGCCCCTGGCTTTCACTTTTGCTTAAAAAAACCGCAAAAACACTTTTAGCCAATACATTTTTAAACTGTGCGGCGGTATAGCTGCCGTAAACAACCCTGACGGGATTCCAGCCGTGTTTAAGCAGGATTCGCTCGACTTGCCCGTTAAAATCTGCCGGTTCTGTTTTCCAGTAAACCAGAACCGTGTTCTCATTAGTAGATCTTATCTCCGGCTTCCAGTAGTTTTCATCTACACCGGCATACCAGCACCTGATCCTTCCTTTCAGGGCGGGCGCTGTCTCTTCATAAGCGATGCGCACCCAATCGGAAGGCACCAGGCAGATGTCCAACGCCGGTGAGGAGAAGATTTCCCGGAATCCTTTTGTGCGCACTGTCATCAGGTTTGGTCCGGCCAGCAGTTTATTGATATAACCCTTGTTTTTCCAGTCGATCGCCTCCATCAGGGTTTCGATGCCGCTTAAGACCGCTACCGTTTCTCCCACTTCGGCCATGTCGCCGGGATTATAATTGAAATGGGCGTCAATTTTTTGCAGGCCTTCAACCAGGCTGCGCGTAACGGCATAATGGCCGCCGTATCGTTTACCGGCATCGTTTACGGGCTCGGTAAGTAGAGTCAGCTTCGGATAATTGCTCATGAAAACTCCGCCCCCCATTTTAAAGACTTTTCTTGCCGTAAATGACCGGGTAATTGTAACCTGCCGGGGCGTCGATTTTTACCGCGTAGCCGTATTTTTGCAAAAGATACCGGTGATATTCGATACTTGCCAGGTTGGCCAGGGCAGGACCCTGATGCCCGAGATTTGTCTGGAGAAAGATTTCGGGATTGTTGGCGCTGATTTTGCGGATGAATTCCTCGAACTTTTCACCGAAATGGTAGAGCACGCAGCAGGAAAAGAAAAAATCATGTCGCAATGCTGAAAAATCGAGGGTGGCGAGATCGCACTCGATATAGCGGATATTATCCAGGTTTTTCTCGCCGGCAAGGCTGAACAGGTTCTTGACAAAATAAGCCTGTTGGACAACATTCTGTCTGGGTAAGTGTTCATTTGTCGGCTGAACCACGTTTTCCGCGCGGTCATAACCATCCACTTTTTGGGCGCCCAGCCGGGACATGTAGATGCTGTAAAGACCGGTATTGCACCCGATGTCACAAACTGACTTGCCCCTTAAATCAGGCAAGTTTCCGGCAATAATATAATCCCATTTGCTTTTCCCGCGTTCCTTGTTGGTCAGGAACTCCGGGCGCTCCTTGAAATCGGGATAGGTGCGTTCGTGAATCACCCTGCCCTGAATTTCGAGCGGCGTATACCACTCCGGAAAGTCGTCGTGAAAATCGTTAAGATACCGGTCCAACTGGGCCAAAGGCGGCAGTGGATTTTTCTCAAAAACAAAAGCCGCCGGAACTTCTCTGATCCCCTGGGCAAGCAAGATAGATGCACGATGTACACCGTCCATGATCACATTGATCACGCCGGTTTCTGTTTTGACTTGTTCACAAATAATATAATTGGCTGAATAAGCTCCTTCCAGGTACTTTTCACCTGTAGACAGCAGCCGCTCAAAATTTTCAACAGAATGTTCCGCTCCGAACCCCACGTTAAGGCCATAGGTCTCCAGATATGCATTATAGGATTCTTTTTTACCGTTAATATACTGAAAGTGCGGCGTATCTCTTAATTTGACCAGGGAATGTTCTACCATTCGGCCGGTAGAACCGGTAATAATCCTGGCGAATATTGTTTCCAAGTCGGTCTTACAGATTAAATAAGGTTCGTCCTTGAGGCCGTTTAAGTTTTCTGGAAGACTCAAATGAAAACTAAAATTACGATGATCTGCTTTATAGCCATGCATTAAGTTCTCTCCTTCTGTCTAAAACGGATCGTTAATTCCACAACAGTTTTATGTATTATATGAACCGGTATAGCCATAATGTCACGGTTGAAAGCATATCCCCATACAATAGAACCAGGGTCAGATTTTGATAGACGAACGTATGCTCATGAAGATAGATTAGTTATTGGGGGTATCATTGCACATTATGAAAAAGTGGCTGGTTACCGGGGGGGCCGGTTTCATCGGCTGCAATATGGTTAGGCTGACCATCGCGCAAGGCGGCGTCCGTATTGTTAACCTCGATAAACTAACTTATGCGGGATGCCTGGAGTCCCTGGCTTCCATGCAAGGCAGCCCCGACCATATTTTTGTCCATGGCAGTATTGAAGACAAATGTTTGGTCTCGGAGCTGTTAAACAAGTATCAGCCTGACGCGGTGATTAACTTTGCTGCGGAAACCCACGTCGATCGTTCCATCGACGGCCCCGCGGAATTTATTCAGACCAATATCGTTGGGACGTTCGCACTGCTGGAGGCCGTCCGGGAATACTGGGAGAGTCTGCAAGGTGAACAACGAGATTATTTCCGTTACTTGCAGATTTCCACGGATGAGGTGTACGGCTCCCTTGACGCCGCGGGATATTTTTCCGAGCAGAACAGGTACGATCCGCGCTCGCCTTATTCCGCCTCCAAGGCGTCCGCGGATCACCTGGTGCGCTCTTATCACCACACCTACGGTCTGCCCGTGCTAATTACCCATTGTTCTAATAATTACGGCCCCTACCAGTTCCCGGATAAGCTCATTCCCCTCATGCTGATGAATATTCTTGAGGAAAAACAGCTGCCGGTGTACGGGGACGGGGAAAATGTCCGTGACTGGCTTTACGTGGAAGACCACTGCCGGGCCATCCGGAGAGTGTTGGAGCGCGGCCGCAGCGGTGAGTCTTACAATATCGGCGGCAACAATGAAAAAACCAACATTCAGGTGGTTAATACTCTTTGTGAGTTATGTGACGAGCTGCTGCCGCGCCGGGACGGCCGGAGCCACCGCGGGCAAATCGTTTTCGTGCCGGATCGTCCCGGCCATGACCGGCGTTATGCCATCGATGCCGCTAAAATTAAGCGTGAACTGGGTTGGGAGCCTGTGGAAACGCTGGAAACCGGGATGCGCAAAACCGTGGATTGGTATCTTGATCACAGGGAATGGTGCCGGCGTGTTTGCGCCGGAAAATACGGCGGTGAGCGCCTGGGCCTGGGCCGCCCGGCTCCGCAGGCAAAAAAGAGATTAAAAAAAGGGATCATCCTGGCCGGCGGTAGCGGCACCAGGCTTTACCCGCTAACCGCGATCCTAAATAAGCACCTCATGCCGGTTTATGACAAGCCGCTAATCTATTATCCCTTGACCACCCTGATGCTGGCGGGAATTACGGAGATCCTGGTGATCACTACCCCGCGGGACCGCCGCCTTTTCGAGGAGCTGCTTCAAGACGGCAGCCGGTGGGGGATCAGTATTCATTACGCGGAGCAGCCCAACCCCGCCGGCGAGGCGCAGGCTTTCCTGATCGGGCGGGAGTTCATCGGCCATGATCGCTGCGCGCTAATCCAGGGGGACAATATTTTTCACGGTCACGATCTCGCCGCTTGTTTACAGGAGGCCGCGGCACAAGAAGACGGAGCCACGGTGTTTGCGTACCGGGTCACGGATCCGGAGCGCTTCGGCGTGGTTGAATTTGACGCGGCAGGCAAGGTCTTAAGCATTGAGGAAAAACCTTTAAGGCCCAAGTCGAACTATGCCCGGATCGGACTTTTATTTTTTGACAACCAGGTCGTTGGGATGGCCGCCGGCCTTAAACCGTCAGCCCGCGGTGAACTGGAAATGACCGATCTTAACAAGCTCTACCTGCAGCAAGGTCAATTACGGGTGAAAAAACTGGGCCAAGGTTTCGCCTGGTTTGATGCAGGCACCCGCCAATCACTGTTGGAGGCGGCCGTTTTTGTCGAAACAATAGAAAAGTGCCAGGGAATCAAAATTGCCTGTCCGGAGGAGACTGCTTACCGCCTGGGGCTGATTAGCGCCACGCAGGTGGCAAGGTTGGTTGAACCTTTACAGAAGAACGAATACGGTCAATATCTTCTCAATCTTGTGCAGGGGGTTGATTAAAGTGAATGTGACTGAAACCAAACTTCCCGGGGTTAAGATCATTGACCCGAGGGTATTTACTGATACCCGGGGTTTCTTCATGGAAACATGGAGCCGGGCCCGTTATATGAAAGCCGGACTGCCGGACGTCTTTGCCCAGGATAACCTTTCTTGCTCCATCAGGGGTGTCTTGCGCGGCCTGCATTTCCAGCATCCGAGTGAACAGGGAAAACTGGTTTACGTCATCCAAGGCGAGGTATTTGATGTGGCCGTGGATATCCGGGTCAATTCACCTACCTTTGGCCGGTGGGTTGGCGTTATCCTTTCCGGTAACAACAAACGGCAGCTGTATATTCCCGAGGGTTTTGCCCATGGGTATTGTGTAACCAGTAAAACCGCCCTGTTCGCCTATAAGTGTACGGACTGCTACAATCCCCGGGCGGAAGGTGCCATCAGGTGGGATGATCCGGATCTTGGCATCAACTGGCCGAATGACCAGCCGATTTTAGCCGAAAAAGACAAGATCTGCCCCCGCCTCAGCGATATCCCGTTGGATCGGCTGCCGCGGTACAGGGAGATAGAACGATGAACGTTATTGCGCCGCCCAGAATTATGCTTACCGGCATGAGCGGCCAGGTTGGCTGGGAACTGCGGCGGACCCTGGCGCCGCTAGGTGCAGTAGTGGCCCTAAACCGCCGGCAGCTTGATCTGGCGGTTCCGGGCCAAATCCGGGAGCGGGTCAGGGAGATCAAACCAAACCTGATCGTTAATGCCGCCGCCTACACCGCTGTGGATAAGGCGGAGGAGGAGATGGAACTGTGCAGAGCGGTTAACGGAACAGCGCCGGGCATCTTGGCCGAAGAAGCAAAAAGCCTGAATGCCGTGCTTATCCATTATTCCACAGACTATGTTTTTGACGGCACCAAGAAGATACCTTACGTCGAAGATGATGAACCCAACCCGCTGAATATATATGGCCGGACCAAACTGGAAGGGGAACGTGCTGTTCAGGCCGTGGGGGTACCCCATCTGATTTTGCGCGTAAGCGGGGTTTATGGAAAAAGGGGCAAAAATTTTATGTTAACCGTGTTACGGCTGGCGAGAGAGAAGGGGGAACTGAAGGTAGTTGATGACCAGGTAGGCAGTCCAACCTGGAGCCGCATGATTGCCGAGGCAACGGCCCAGATACTGGCCCGGGGATATTATGCGCTTTTAGAAAGAGGGGGAGTATACCATTTAAGTGCCGGGGGAGAGACCAGTTGGTATGGCTTTGCCAGGGCTACATTGGCCCGGAGTGGAAAACCCGGGCTGCATTCCGTCCAAATTATGCCGATTTCCACCGGCCAGTACCGCTCCGTGGCCCGGCGGCCGGCGTACGCGGTCCTCTCCAACGGTAAATTAAACCGCACATTCGGCATTGCTTTGCCGGACTGGGAAGCGGCATTGGATCTGGTTATGGATGAGCAGTTATTGTAGAGAAATAGCGCTTAAGCCGCTTCCGCCCGTCCGTCAAAGCATGGCCATATCTTTCGGCATCCCATCTCCAATGCTTTCGCGCTTTTTTCAATAGCAAGTTCACCCATCCGGCCGCAGCCTTCCGGTCACAGGGTAGCGGCCTTTCTCCCAGAGCCCGCGGGTATACCGTCAGGTAGCGGTGGAATGCGGGCGCCTCACGCCCGGCAATCGCCCGGGCCAGTTCCCGACTGGAGGCGATGGCCTGGCGGATGTGTTCATTTTTTCGGGTGTTAAAGGCGCCGTCGGGACGGTAGCGGTAATGCAGGAGCACTTCCGGCAGCCTGGCGATGCGGGCCTTTAAAGCGAGGCGGCTCCACAGGTCCCCGTCTTCATCAGGAATCATCCGATACCTCAGGTTGAATTGCCGAAGGGCTGCCATCCTCATTACTGCGGTAGGATGAGCAACGGGGTTATCCCAAAGCAGAATCCATTCCAAGGGAGCCGGGGTTTTAGACCACCAGGGGGGTGTAATAATTTTCCCTTCGGAGTTGATTGACCGGACGTTTGTTCCACACAGCCCATATTCAGGGTTTGCCTCCATAAACTCAACCTGATTGGCCAGGCGCTCAGGCAGGCTGATATCATCACTATCCATCCTGGCCATGTATTCGCCTCCGGCCAGGTCAATACCTATATTTAATGCGGCGGCAATTCCCCTGTTCTTTGAACTTTGGACAAGCTTGACCCGCCGATCATTATAAGCATTTACGATAGCGGCACTGGAATCGGTTGAGCCGTCGTCAATGACCAGGAGTTCAAAGTCGGTGTAAGTCTGGTTTAAGATACTGTCGACTGCCTCCCGCAAATATTTTTCCCCGTTGAAAACAGGCAACACAACCGTTACTTTCGGCCTCCTCAATTTATCCCCTTCTCTTCATTTTGCAGATAACATGATCATAATTCATAAAAATACCTCCAAATCGTACGCCTGTTTCCGGTGTTATTTTATGCCCGATCCTTTTTGAGGTGCACTCAGCACAATCTGGTATACGCTAAGCTGATCAAACATATGGGAAAAGAAAAAGCCCGGCAGTATGCTGAAGCCAATGAATATGCCATTATCTTTATCAAGGAGTTGATTAATCAAAAGAAGATCGACTGTGACTTTTCAAGACAAGCGGCATATGTATATACTCAGTCCGAAAAATACATAAAGCAAATACAAAATGAGGTAGAAGCTGCTTTAAGCCTTGGAATTAAAGCAGCATATATTGAGCAGTTGCCTCTGCCGTTTGAGATAAAGGCGGCTGAACGTTTTGACAACCAGGCCCAGTTTCATCCCCGCAAGTATTTATTGGCGCTGGCAAAGGAAATACCGGGAGACGGCAGCCATATATTTGAACAAACCAGGGCGGTAGATTTTCATAATCGAGTTTGCTCAAGAAACATTTGATTACCTGGATATGCCGTTTAGATGGTCAACGCAAGATTATACAACCCTGGACGATATTCCTTACGTGGGTAATATAACTTCAAAAAGCCCCAACGTGTACGTAGCCACCGGTTTTAAAAAATGGGGAATGACCAATAGTACAGTTTCCGCGATCTTGTTAAAGGACTTGATCGTGAAAGGCGAGAGTCCCTGGGCGCCGGTCTATGATCCCTCCAGATTTGAGGGAGATCCCATGATCAAAAATTTTGTGAGTATTAATGCCGATGTGATTAAGCATTCAATCAAAGAGGGCATAGAGATTTAGTGGTTAAACCCCTTTGATCCGTTTGAGACGGTACCGGATTCGATCGTGTTTAGCCAAAGTTTTTTATAGGGAAGCCCGCTTACCGCTTCACGGGCAGCCTTGGCTTTTTCATCCACCTCGCCGGCGAGGCCTCCATTTGGATGGCCGCCCACGACGCGCAGCAAGGTGCGGATGAAACGAGAGAGATGGTTGCCCAGCAGGGGCGGGCGAAATTTTTAGGTAAGCGCTCCAAGGGGTTCCACGATGCCGGTGCCTGCTCGGTTGCCCTTATTTTTAAAGTAATGGCGGAAAAGCTTCCGCTGCCTTATTGAATTGCCAGGCGTTTGAGCCTTTGTTGGAGATTTTGTCTGGACATACCCAGGGCTTTGGCTGTTCGCGAAATATTCTGCTGGTTGTTATTCAAAGTCTCGCTAATAATTTCATTTTCTATCTGTAACAGCAGCTGCTTGAGACTGCGGGACTCACTGTTGTCTTCATAGATAGAGTGGTAACTGTACTTAACCCCTTTATACTTCTGCAGTAGGTGTGCCGGAATGTGTCTTAATTCTATTAAGGCGGCGTTTTCTTCAGCAAAGTTCATGGCATGTTCCACGGCATGCAGCAGTTCACGCACGTTCCCGGGCCAACTGTGTTGATGAAATACGGTCATTACTTCGGGGATCACGTCGCCTACAGCCTTGTTCATAATCTTGTTCGCCTGCCGGATAAAGTGGCGCACCAGGAGAGGCAGATCGCCCGTGCGATCCCGCAGGGGAGGGATGGTCAAGGTAACCACGGCCAGGCGGTAGTAGAGGTCCTGCCGCAGGCTGTTCCTGTTGATTGCTTCCTGGGGATCTGTGTTTAAGGCGCTGATAATCCTCGGATTTACCCGGATATCTGTTTGGCCGCCCAACCTCCGGATTGTTTTTGATTCGAGCACCCGCAGCAATTTGCTTTGCAGGGAAACGTCCATGGAGCTAATTTCATCCAGGAAAAGGGTTCCCTGGTCCGCTTCTTCAAACAGCCCCGGTTTATCTTCCGACCCGGTAAAGGCCCCTTTTTTCGTTCCAAAGAGTACGCTTTCCAGCAAAGTGGGCGGGATGGCAGCACAGTTGACGGCAACAAAAGGACTCTTGGCGCGAAGACTGAAATTGTGTATGCTCTGGGCGAAGAGCTCTTTACCGGTACCGGTTTCTCCATAAATCAGTACCGGTGACATGTTCACGGCAATGCGCCGGGCAAATTCAACAGTTCCCTGTATCGCGGCGCTTTCTCCGACAATGTCCTCAAAGGTATACTGGGTCCCGTTTTTAGTATGGTTTGTATAGAGCTGTTTTTGCAAATGGATGACAGTGTCAACCAGCTGCTTCTTCTTGGTTATATCACTGTTTACTGAAACAGCTCCGATAATTTTTCCTTGGAATATAATTGGAAATGTGTTTGTAATGATATTGATCTTTGTGCCATTTTTGGTAAAATAGGTTGCCTGGTGGTTTTTCACCGGCTTCCCCGTTTTCAGAACCTTGAGTAGAATACTGCTATCCTCATCAAGCTGGTAGGCCTCGGTAATATGCTTACCTAAAACATGGGCGGCCTTGTTGTTCTCAATTTGCTCCAGGGCCTTGGAATAAAAAAAGGTTTTACCGGTACTATCCACAATATGAATACCGTCTTCAATAATATTTAAGGAATGAGCCAGGAGCTCGCGCTCAACTGTTTTAGCCAACCGCGCTGTTTGGTGCCGCCCTATTTCCGGACCCAAGGTTTTCCCTCCATCAGGTGCAAATATTTTTGCGTTTGTTACTAGATTCGTCGTAACATTCAGAAATCCTGCTCTCTTTTCGGGTGGCAAGAAATAATTGCACGCAATAATTTCTTGCACTTTGCCTTGCTCCGATGGCCTCTGGTCCTCCCTAAAACCAACTTTTTCGGCCTTGTTTTATACACGGTTGCCAATATTAATGTAATTGGATTGGCATCTCTTTTGCAATAAAAAGAGGTGTGTCGTAAATTGCATAGGGAGGATGTCTGAGAAGTGGCAAACATGGCTTATCTACAGGAAAAACCGATCGCAGTACTGGGTGCGGGCGCCGTGGGCAAAGCCCAGGCGGCTGATTGCACCCTAGCCGGTGCCAGGGTTCGTTTGTGTGACCTTCACCCGTTTTCAAAGAAGACTCTTTTCGGGGTTCGTGATAGTGGGATTAATTTTTACGGGAGCCAGCTGAACCTTTACAGTTTTGAGCGCTCCGGTGTGGCCTTTATGGAAAAGGTGACTGAGGATGTAGCGGAGGCCGTTAAAGGCGCGGGCCTGGTTATCGTGGCAACACCGGCTTTCGGTCACCAGGTGTTTTTTGAAAAATTGATCCCCTGCCTTGAAGACGGCATGGTCATTCATATTTTCCCGGACAACTTCGGGTCGCTGCTGCTGCGCAAAATGATGCGGGAAGCAGGGTGCGAGAAAAAGGTAATCATCGGGGGTTGGTCCAGCGCGCCTTACGGCTGCCGGGTTGACATAAAAGGCGGCGTCGTCCTTCCCCGGATCCGTGTTTATTACCGCGCCATTACCCTGCGAGGGGCCGCCCTCCCCATGGCCGACCAGGAACAGTTCCTGGAAAGCGCCAAATACCTCGGCTCCATGGACGCCATTACTAAAAACGGCGGCCTGGATCCCGGCGATACAGTGCTGGATATAGGTTTCAGCAATGTCAACCCCGTTTTGCACTGCCCCGGCACTATTTTAGGCGTAGGGGTGATGGAAAACTGGGGCGTGATTTACGGCAAGGACAAATATGATTTTTCTATCTACTCCCATGCGTACTGTCCCTCCATCGCCAAGGTACAGTATGCTTTTTATCTCGAAGAATGCGCCCTCGCGGAAGCCATCGGCGTAGGGATCCAGCAGTTTGAGAAGAAGCATTTCTTCCACCGGGAAAGCATATTGGGTGCGGAGTATATGGGCCCGGATTATGTCATCCCCTTTGAACAGCACGATTATATCCAATATGGAACAGGTCCCTTTGATATTAACAACCGGTACATTACCGAGGACATTCCCGTAGGCTGCCATGTTTATCACCAATTGGGTCAAAGATTAGGGGTTAAAACACCGGTGATAGATTCCATGATTAACCTGGCGAATGCGATGATGGAAACATGTTATTATGATAAAGGGTACACACTTGCATATCTTGGAATCGGGCATATGGACAAAACAGCATTGAACCGGTATCTTAGGGAAGGCATCTGCGGCGGGGCATAACCCGTTCTCTTCCCGGTATCGGCCATATTGACGAGGAGGGTTGTCTGTTGAATTGGGACAGGTCGAGTTGTAGCAACCAGGTTGACAATGCTTCTGTACAATTTTCGGTCCTTTCCAGGAATCAGCGTGAGCGCATATTCAGCGCCATCCTGGAAGTCCTGGAGCGCACCGGAACTAAAGTCTATAATGAAGAGGCTCTGGCCCTGCTCAAGAATGCCGGGTGCCGGTCAGACGGCGAAAGAGTATGGATCCCGTCCCGATTGGTGGAAAGGGCCGTTCGTTCAGCTCCTTCCCGTGTAACCCTGGCTGATCGTAACGGCAAGAGAAGGCTTTTTTTGGAAGGCAATAACACTTACTTTGGTCCAGGCCCGACAAACCCTTACTTTATTGACCTGGAAACGGGAGAGCGGCGCAAGGTCACCAAGGAGGACGCCTGCAATGTTGCCACGCTGGTGGACTGTTTGCCTGGTATGGATTTCTGCATGTCCTTGGCCAGTATTTCCAATGTGACGCCTGTACTGGCGGATGTACATGAAGTGCATGCCATGCTTACATCTACTACGAAACCGGTTGTTACCTGGGCTTTTAACCTCCAAAACAATGAGACTATCGTCTCCATGTGCGAAGCCGTGGCAGGCAGCGCGGCGGAGTTAAGAGACAACCCGTTTCTAGCGCTCTATGCGGAACCGGCCACACCCTTAAAGCATCCCAAGGAATCCCTGGACAAACTTTTTTACATGGCCGAAAAGGAGCTTCCCATTATTTACACCCCGGGGGTCCAGGGTAGCGCCACCGCTCCCGCTTCCCTGGCCGGGGTGATCGTCATAGCGGCCGCAGATTGCCTGGCGGGGCTGGTCATGCACCAGCTAAAGAAGGAAGGGGCTCCCTTTATTGCCGGTGGGGTCACCACCAATATGGATATGAAAACCATGATTCATTGTTATGCTTCTTCTCCCGACTTTTGCCTGATGCACGCCGGTTATACCGAGCTGATCCAACACCTCAACCTGCCTATGTTCAGCACCGCCGGCTGCAGTGATTCCAAGGTGCTGGATATGCAGGCGGCCATCGAGTATGCCCTCTCTATATACAGCGCCGCCTTAAGCGGCGCCAACCTGGTCCATGATGTCGGTTTTCTGGAATCGGGGATGTCCGCCTCGTTGCAGGGCCTGGTGATGGGTGATGAAATCATCAGCTACGTGCGCAAAATGGTGCAGGGGATAAGGGTCGACAGCGATACCCTGGCCCTGGATGTAATCGATTCCGTGGGGCCCGGGGGGCATTTCCTGCAGGAGATGCATACGCTGCAAAACTTTAAAACGCAATTTTGGCTGCCCAAGTTGATTAACCGTGAGAATTATGCGTCCTGGGATCTGAACGGGAAAATTACCTACGACCAGCGGCTCACGGCTAAGGCGCGGCAGCTGCTCCAGGAGCATCAACCACAGCCTCTGGGGGATGATTTAAAAGCCGAATTGCTGAGAATCTTGAACCGTGCGGAAACGGAAAAAGCAGGTATATAACAAATCAATCCATAGCACAAGGGTGAATTTATGAAAAAGAGAAAAACTGTCGTTGATTTTATGAAAATGAAAAAACAGGGAGACCAGGTTGCCTGGATCACCGCTTACGAATACCTGGCCGCCTCCTACGCCGAGCAGGCGGGTATGGACATGGTCCTGGTGGGCGACTCCCTGGGTATGGTTCTCCTGGGATACGAAAGCACTATTCCCGTGACCATGTCTGACTGTATATCCCACTGCCAGGCGGTTCGCCGCGGAGCCCCCAACACCTGGGTTATCGGAGATATGCCTTTTCTCTCTTACCAGCAGTCCGACCAGCAGGCCGTTGAAAACGCCGGCCGGTTTTTCAAGGAAGCCGGGGTGGATTGCATCAAGCTTGAGGGTGGGCAGCGGGTCGCCGACCGGATTAAGGCCATCACGAACGGCGGTATGCTGGTGATGGGACATATCGGCCTGACTCCCCAAAGCTCCGGCCAGCTGGGCGGCTTTGTCGCGCAGGGCCGGGATGTGGGCAGCGCGCGGGAAGTGATCAAGGACGCCCTGGCCGTTGAGAAGGCGGGGGCCTACGCTTTGCTGGTGGAGGCGGTGCCGCCCGAGGTAACCGCCTTTATGCGAGAGAGGCTCTCTATACCGGTTTACTCCATCGGCGCCGGCCCCTCGGACGGGCAGCTCTTGATCTCCAGCGACCTGTTAGGTAAGTTCCAGGCTTTCACCCCCAAATTTGTCAAAAAATACGCCAATCTTGCGGAAATTGAAATTAGCGCTTACCGGGCCTACATTGCAGATGTAAAAAGCGGGGCGTTTCCGGCGGAGGAACACGTTTATCATATTACTGAACCGCCGGAAGCCTTTGCGGAGCTGTTTAAAGAGT
The DNA here is from genome assembly GCA_040751775.1 of Bacillota bacterium. Lineage (GTDB taxonomy): Bacteria > Bacillota > Dethiobacteria > DTU022 > DTU022 > JBFMGD01. Next base: position 62,330 of record JBFMGD010000008.1, read on the forward strand.
TGGCCGAGTAGCTTATAGCTCCGGGCTCCGCTCCACGAAGGAGGTGGTCCATCGCGGGCAAGAAAAGAATGCCGAGATAGGGTGTAAAGGGGGTATAGAGGTCATAATGGAAGGTGTCACCGTTTTTTTTCAATACTTGTGGGAGATAAGAGATTCCCTGATGCTGTTGACTGCCCGCCACGCCTGGATGTCCCTGGCCGGGGTGGTATTGGGTACGGTAACCGCCGTTCCCATCGGCGTTTTTATCTCCCGAAGGCCGGGGCTGGCTAACTTCACCATAGATGTGGCGGGAATGCTCTACACGATACCTTCCCTGGCTTTGCTTGGTTTTCTGTTACCCTTTGTCGGTTTGGGGTGGCTGCCTACGATTCTGGCTCTGGTCATCTACTCGTGGCTACCGGTCTTACGAAACACCTGTACAGGTATTATGAATGTAGATCCCGCCGCAAAAGAAGCGGCCAAAGGAATGGGGGCCACATCGTTTCAACTGCTGCTCCGCGTTGAGCTGCCGCTGGCTTTACCGGTGATTATGGCAGCCATTCGAACCGTCGCCGTGCTTACCGTGGGTATTACCATTATGGGGGCGCTCGTCGGCGCCAGGGGTTTGGGCGAGCTGATCTTTCAGGGGCTTTCGATGATGGACAATCGCCTCATCTTGGCGGGAACGATCCCGGTGTCGGCCATGGCGCTTCTGTTTGACCAGGTGTTGGGTCTTCTAGAGCGAAAGCTCAAGGTTGTAACCGGTAGTGCATGATGCTGCCGAATATCAATACATCAGTATCATACCAAAAAGAGGAGGATTAACGTATGAAGCTTTTCAAAGTTACCGCGTTACTGCTTGCTGTTTTGTTGATGTCGCTGCTGTTTGTAGGGGGTTGTGGTGAACCTGAGCAAGCCGAAGAGTATACGGTGGTCATCGCCGGCAAAGGATGGGCTGAAAACATGACCCTGGCCTACATGGCTGCTCTGCTCATCGAAGCGAACACGGACCTTAAAGTTGACACCACTAAGGTTAATATGGGCCCGACGGAAATGCTTCACCCCGCGCTGGTGGAAGGACAGATCGATCTTTACCCCGAGTACACCGGCACCGCCTGGATGGTTGTATTAAAGCAGGAAGTCATCCAGGATCGGGTGGAGATTTTTGAAAAGTCGCGTGATGCTTACCAGGAACAATTCGGCATTACCTGCTTAGATCCCCTGGGCTTCCAAAACACCTTTGCCATCGCCATGCCTCGTGAAAAAGCGGAAGAACTGGGCATTACCACACTTTCCGAACTGGCGGCATTTCCCGATTTAACTTTTGTCGGCGATTCTACCACGTTTACCCGGCCTGACGTCTACCTGGGCCTGGCGGAAACCTACGGCTTAAATATGAACCAGGTGATTGTTGATACCGCCTTCTTCTATGAAGCGCTGGCCCAAGGCCAGGGTGATGTAACGACCTGCTTCTCAACTGACGGCCGCTTAAAGGAATATGGTTTTGTCGTTCTCGAAGACGACAAGAGCTTCTTCCCGCCGTACGATGCAATGTTCGTAGTACGTACTGAACTCCTGGAGCAATATCCAGAAATAGCCGAAGCCCTGGCCCCGCTCCTTGGGACCATCGACGGCGAGACAATGACCGAGTTGAACTACAAAGTTGAAGTAGAACAACAGGAGCCAGAGGATGTAGCCAGAGAGTTTTTGAAAGCGAGAGGGCTCATCTAGGCAACAGAGAGGCGGTATGGGTATGACCCGTGAAATCAGTGTAGAACTGCAAAGTGTCAGCAAGCTATACGGCACGGATAAGGTGGTCGATGAGGTCAGCCTGACCATTGAAAAGGGTGAAATCTTTGTCTTGATCGGCCCTTCCGGTTGTGGGAAAACCACCACTTTAAAGATGATCAATCAGCTGATACCGCATACTTCCGGCCAAATACTGGTTAACGGGGTGGATGTGACGAAGCTCGACGCAGTCGAGCTTCGTCGCTCCATTGGCTATGTTATCCAGTATATTGGTCTGCTGCCTCACCTTACCATCCAGGAGAATATTACCTTTGTGCTCCAGCTGAAAAAATGCTCCAAAAAGGAGCAGAAAGAACGGGCCCACGAGTTGATTGAGACCGTGGGGCTTCCTGTTTCTTACCTGAAAAGGTACCCCCGGGAACTGAGCGGGGGGCAGCAGCAGCGGGTCGGTGTGGCCCGGGCCTTGGCCGCCAACCCGGAGATCCTGCTGATGGATGAGCCTTTTGGCGCGGTAGATCCCCTTACCCGGGAACAGTTGCAAAATGAACTGCTGAGGCTGCAGGAAACCATTCAGAAGACCATTGTTTTCGTAACCCACGATATGCAGGAAGCTTTTAAAGTGGGCAACCGTATCGGAATACTGCGGCAGGGCAAACTGGTCTGCCTGGGAACGGCCATGGAGATCGTCAAGTCGGCAGACGAGTTTGTCCAGAACTTTATCGGTCAAGGCGCCCTTTTCGAGGTGTTGGATACTATCCCCATATCCAGGGTTATGCAAAACAATGTCCCCTCCATATCGGAAAATGGAATTGTCAAGCGCGACGGTGATCAAATAAACGGATGGGAAAACGTGTTCGTGCTCGATGCTAAGGGCGCTTGCCTGGGACTCGTACCACTGGCAGAGTTGGGACCCGATGGGGCGGTATCGCCGGAGAAAATTCACCCGCTCCCCCCCGGTTACCCTCCCGGCATCTCAGTAAAACAAGCGGTGGAGAAGATGCTATGGGGCGGCCGGACATGGCTTCCGGTAGTTTCAGATGAAGGTCATTTCATGGGCATCGTCACGTTTCAATCCTGCGCCGGACTGCTGTTTCAGGAGAGGAGGTAGGGAATGGCTTTATTTGCTGATGCCTGGGCCTATTTCACCCTCAAAAGAGAGTTCATGTTCCTGGTTCTTAAAGACCACGTTACACTGGTTCTCTGGGCAACCCTGTTTACTATCCTCATCGGCGTGCCCGTGGGCATCGTCATCGCCCGGACCAAACGATTAAAAGAGATCGTGCTCGGCTTTGTCGGCATTCTTTACACCATTCCCATCCTCGCCTTTTTCGGATTTCTTATTCCGATCATGGGCATCGGAACCAGGCCGGCCCTGGTGGCCCTGATCATATACGGTCTTTTGCCGGTTATCCGCAACACATGCGTCGGGATTAACCAGGTCCATCCGATGACCAAGGAAGCAGCCCTGGGTATGGGGGCCAGCAGCCTGCAGCTGCTGTTCCGGGTAGAGATTCCGCTGGCCTTTCCGGTCATTTTTGCCGGAATCCGAACAGCCCTGGTGATGAATTTTTCCCTGGCTACCTATGCCGTTTTTATCGGGGCGGGGGGCATGGGTAGGATTATTATGCAGGGGATCCGCACCTATAACACCGGGATGCTGCTGGCTGGAATATTACTGGTGGTCATTACCACGGTCTTATTGGACCGTTCCGTCGGCCGGGTAGACCATGGTATCCAAAAGCGTTTTAGCCTGGGAAAATAATTGAGGAGGCTCTACGGTGAGCGAATATGTCCTGCACTATGTCGATGCCCACGTGGGAGGGGAGTCTTTGCGCCTCATTCTGCGGGGCCCGCAGCTCAAGGGAAGCACATTGTTGGAAAAAAGGGACCATATGATTAAAAATTATGATTTTATCCGTACCGCCATTGTGCTGGAGCCCCGGGGACATGACGACATGTACGGGGCGGTGGCGGTTGACCCCTGTCACCCCGGCGCAGACCTGGGTATTATCTTTATTGACGGCGCGTTTTATAACAACATGTGCGGCCACGGCTCCATTGCCATCGCCACCATTGCCGTTGAACTAGGCCTGGTGCCGTCAAAAGAGCCGGTTACCGATGTGGTCTTGGAAACGGGAGCCGGCCTGGTAACCGTTCAGGTAGAGGTGAAAAATGGTAGTGCCGGGGAAGCCGCCTTAAAGGGTGTGCCTTCCTTCCTCTACCGTGCCGGCCAGTCCATTCAGCTGCCGGGGCAAACCGTATCGGTGGATATCGGTTTCGGGGGCAACTTTTTCGTCATCGTCGAAATGGACCACCTGGGCCTTAAGCACTCTAAAGAAAATATCCCGGATTTTATCCGCTACGGGCTGGCCATTCGGGAAGCAGTCAACCAAAATATTCCCGTCGCCCACCCTGAAAAACCGTACATTAACTCCGTTGAAGATATCCTCTTTGTTAAAGAACCGGACTTTCCCGGCGATACCCATAAAAGCCTGGTCGTCCTGGGGCATGCCATGGTGGACCGCTCCCCCTGTGGAACCGGGACCTGCGCCCGCATGGCCATGCTTTATGCCGGGGGAAAGCTCGGAAAGGGAACCCCTTTTTATCACGAAAGTATCACCGGCGCACTCTTTGAAGGGATGGTATTGGGTGAGACCGCAGTGGGAGATTTCCCGGCCGTACTCCCCCAAGTGAAAGGGCGGGCTTTTATTACCGGGATCGGAAATCTGTTGATTAACTCCGCCGACCCCCTCAAGTACGGCTTTTCGCTTCGCTAAATTAAATTGATGTTTCGCTGAAAGAAGAGGCAGGGTTAAGATGACAACTCGAAAGCTATCACCATTGAAGCTCTTAATGGAAGGAGACCTGACGCGGATTCATGATGCGTCGGTTAAGGTTCTTGAAGAGACTGGGATGGTGTTTCAAAAACGGGAAGCTTTGGAGATATTTAAAAAACACGGAGCCAAAGTTTCCGGTAATACAGTCTATATCCCCCGGAAAATGATTGAAAATGCATTGGCCCAGTGCCCCAGAACTGTGAAATGGCGGGCGAGGAATGAAGAGAAATCCATCGAAGTGGGAAGAGGATTTCATGTTCAGGCGGGCGGAGGATCCGTCTATATCCAGGATGCTGACCATGGCCGCCGGAAGAGTAAGTTGGTGGATTTCACCAACATGCAAAAGCTTTACCAGTCCAGCGACGTCATCGATGTAGTTGGGTTCACCCCGGTGGACGCAAGCGACTTAAATCCGGAGTGCAAGCACCTGCATATGCAACACGCGATCCTGTTTAATACGGATAAGCCGATTCACGGACATGTATGTGGTGGGAAAAAAGCGGGCCAAATGTTGGATATGGCCGAAATCGCCTTTGGCGAAGAGGGTTTGATGAAGAATCACCACGTGATGGGGCTTTCCATAAATACCATTTCCCCCTTAGGTTTCGGCGAAGAACAAATCGATACCCTGATGGAATATGTCAGCCGGAATCAGATTATTATTGCTGCTCCTTTGGCGATCGGCGGAGTAAGCGCGCCTTTGAGTCACGTGGGGATGACGGTCCTGGTGAACGCGGAAATCCTGGCCATGATCGTTCTGGTGCAGTTGCTCAATCCGGGAAACCCGATCATTACTGGGCCTTCTTCATCATTTGCCGACATGAAGACAGGCGCTTACTGCGCGGCTTCACCCGACGGGATGCTGCATCTCATCACCCATATTCAATTAAGCCGGGATCTTTACCGCCTTCCTACCCGCGTGCTCGGCGGTGCCTGTGATTCCAAGGCAGTTGACGCCCAGGCCGGATTCGAGACCATGCAGAACCTGATGCTGAGCATCTTTGCCGGTTCCGATATGATTGCCCATGCCAGCGGGGTGTTGGATGGGCTCATGACCATATCCTACGAGAAGATGATTATTGACGAAGAACTGGTTCGCAGGGCAAGATATTTAATCACGCGACCGGTGGAAGTATCAGACCGGGAGCTGTCAGTTGATGTAATCGGCGAAGTGAGTCCCGGAGGCAGCTATCTTTTGCATCACAGCGTCTACGAAAAATGCCGGGATCTGTTCCAGCCGGGGGTATCAGGATGCTCCAATTTCGGGGAGCAGCAGGGCAGCAGTGATATCATGATGCAGGCCAACAAGACCTTCAAGGATCGGTTGGCGAAGGCGCCGGAAACGCTCCTTGATCCGGTGGTGGACCTGGAATTAAGGTCTTACATGGATCGCTTAATGAACAGTTAACCAGCCGGATTTTACAGCACATTCTCCGGATTCCAAATGCCAATGGAATCATAGGTGTCTTTTAGTTTTTGCAACTCCCTGATATACTCGCCGGGGGCCATCTTCAGGAACATCGTTTTTTTCAATTTCCCTATGCCGTGCTGCGTTTCAATTTTCCCTTCTTTGCCTGCGAACTCTTCCGCCCATTGCTCCAGCAAATACCGGCCTTTTTCATATTGAAGATAATTTACGGGCAGCAGATTTACATGGAGACGATTTTCGCCGATGTGGCCGAAAATTGATGCTTTTAGCCCTGCCGCCGCCAGGTCCGTCTCGTATTTGGTAATCGCCGCCGGCAAGTCAATATTCTCCAGGCCTATGTACGATTCCAACTTGGTTAGGCGCGGCTCCTCCTGTCTTACTCTTTCCGTAAATAGATTGGCGCACTCGGCTGCCGCATGGCGAAAAGCTCTCAGCTTTTCAACCTCTGCCTCCCCGGCGACCGCCCAGGCCCGGTCCGGGTCGCTGTTTGACCTCAGGGCCAGGTCCATTAACATTTCAGCTATCTCTTCAACGGCCTCCTCCTGCCGGTTGTGAAATTCAAGGTAAATTGATGCGGTAACCGTCGAATCGATCTCCGGGATATGTTTTAAACTTGTAAACCCTGCTTTTCTCTCCCGGATCAGCTCTAGGGTTGCTCCGTCGATATATTCCGCCGCGGCAAGGCCTGCGCTCTCCAGCTGCAAATCCGCTGCGACTAGGTAATCAGCAAAGGCAAACAGCGCTTCTTTCTCTTCAAAAAAAAAGGTGAAGCCCCATATTTCCTTGGGCTTCGGCTGCAGCTTTAAGGTAAGCTCCGTGAAGATGCCGAACAACCCCTCGCCGCCCAGGAACAGGTCCAGTAAATCTATATGGCCCCCAGGGAAAGGGATCAGGGTCTTGCCCCGCTGTAGTTCCAGCACGGCCCCGCTGGAGAGGGCTATTTTAGCCCCTGCAACATACTCCCTGGCTTCCCCGTACCGGCGGGAGCAGGGTCCCCTGGCGTTGCACGAGGCGACGCCTCCCGCGGTCGCGGAACTTTCAGTGGGGTCGGGCGGCCAGCACAGCTCCTCTTCATATCTCAGCATTTTCAACTCTCGATTCAGTTCCCGCAGGGTAATGCCCGGTTCAACTTTAAGCAGGGTCTCCCCCCGGCCGGTGCTGATGAAGCGTTTGACCCGGTTCATTTTCGACAGGTTGAGGATATGGCCTCCCGGTGGAACCGCCCCTCCGGCAATACCGGTTTTGCCACCCTGGATGGTAATGGGGACATTTTTCTCCCTCATCCGGGCTACAATTTCTGCGATCTCCGGCTCAGACTGGGGAAAAGATATGCTTGCGGCTGTTCCGGCCAGCTTTGATTCGTCGGTTAAATAGTCGCGGTATTTTTCTGCCAACGGGAAGATTAACGATCCCGCCATAAGCATCTCCCCTCCTTTAATCAGCGCTTTTTATCCCGGATAAGCAGCTTTACCAACTCATCCAGGACCGGTTCATAATCATCAATAACAGCCACATCCGCAGCCTGCACCAGGGGGGCCCCTTCATCGGTATTGATGGCGATGATCCGTTCGCTTTGCTCGATGCCGGCAAAAAAAGCGGCGGCTCCTGATACACCGGCGGCGATACACAACCGGGGTTTGGTGATGGCACCGGATACCCCGACCAGCCGGTGCAGCGGAGTCCAGGCGCTCATGGCCACCGGCCGGCTTACTCCCAGCTCTGCACCGATTACCCCGGCGACCTCTTTGAGACGGCCGGCTTTTTCCTTGCTTTTTACGCCCCTGCCGGCCACCAGGATAAATTGAGCCTGCTCCAGGCCGCCGCCGGTTTCCGCTTCTGTAAATTGATAATCTTCGCCGCATCCCTCTTTTGCAAAGCCGGCCATATCCACTTCCGATATCTCTTGAATGTTTTTTCTGGTGGAAGATTGAACAGCGGCTGAGCCTTTGGCAATGGAGAGGCAAAAAGGTTTTTTACGAAGCAGAAACTTGCCCTGCAGGTAATTGGCGTAAACCGCCTTGTAACAGATGAACTGATTTTCCACCAACTCCAGCTTATTGACAGCCACCAAGGAACTTCCCCCCATCCGGTAGGCGAACCGGACCGCCATTTCGCTGCCGAAAAAGTTGCCGGGGAATAGATATAAATCTGCAACCCGGTCCCGCTCCAGCGTTGTCAAGATCTCCAGGGCGCTTTCCGGGTAATGCCTTTTAACCTTGACCATCTTGAGAGAGGAGGTCGGCGAGTGGGCGATTAAATCTTGTTTCCGGCTATCGTTGCTGTAAAAAATGATGCTGTTGCCCGCCGTAGGCCCCTCCGGGCAAGCGTCCAGGAAGCCCCGGACCTCTCCTGCCTGGGAGTGAAAGTCCCCTGAACAGCCGTTTAAAACCGCCGTACATTTCATAACTGCTCCAACCACTCTTTCAGATACGCATCGTAGAGGGCCCTGGCTTTTTCAGCCGGGGTGGCCCCCTGGACAATTACCCCTTCCCTGTTGCGGTCGATTAGCGCCAACCCCTGCAGTTCACAACCGGTATCGAAGCAATTAAAAATACCCTGGAGGCCAAACTGCTCCAGGTCCATAACCTCGATCTCTTTTTTTCCGCAGGCGTATTTTTCCTTGAGGGTCGGCACTCTCAGGTAAGCGTTCGGCACATTCCCCACGGCCAGGACGCAGGGGGTTCTGACTGTCTGTTGCACCAGGCCGCCGTCCACCATGGCTGTAACCTTGAGACGGCTTGCTTCGCCGGGCTCCACTCTGGTGACCTGGGTAATACACGGCCACTTGAGCATTTCGGCCGCCAGCAGGGGTGTCTTGGCGTTGTCGCCCACGCCGCTTTGCCGGCCCATGATCAGTAAATCCTGTTTGCCGTAAAGTTCCACGTAACGGCATATTACCGAGGCTACAGCCTCCGGTGAAAACCTGGCCTCAACACTGTTTTCAATTCTTACCGCCTTGGCAAATTGCAAGGCGTATAAAGTTTTTAAATAGATATCCGCCTTCTCGTCGCCGATGGTTAGCGCCGTGAGGTTAACGCTCTGACCGGCGCTTTCGGAAAACCGCAAAGCCATTTCAAGAGCACTTTCATCATAGGCATTGAGAATTGTTTTCGCATAGCCGGTCTCCACCCGTAAGAGACTGTCTATAAACCAGTCGCTTCCGGCGAGCTGATCCAGGTCGGGGACCACTTTGAAACATACCAGTATATCCATGATTACCGCCTCGGAAAGATCGTTCCCCTGTTCATGATCCCGTTGGGATCAAAAGCTTTTTTCAAGGTTTCCACGATGTAGTACGAAGAGCCGTACTCGTCCTTGATCCAGGGGGTCCGGTGTTTGCCGACTCCATGGTGGTGGCACATGGAGCCCCCGGCCTTGATGGTTTCTTCCACGATAATTTTCTTGATGGGCAGGTGATACTTGGTAATCTCTTCTTCCGGCTTGCAGTCGACGACATTGTAGTAGTGGACAAAGTACATGTTAGTGCCGTTCAGATAGCTGTGGGAGGAATGGCCGCCGATCAGGGTGATATCGGGTATTTCATTGCGGATCCTTTCAACGCAAATCTCATAGATGTCATTGATGATCCCCCAGTTGGCCGATATCTCGGTGGTGTTGCCGATATTTTTCGTTTCCACGATTTCAGCTCTTTCCTCGGCAACCTTGGAAACATCCCAGTTCAAATTGTTGAACCATACCTGGATATATTTCGGGTCAACTTTTTGACATTCTTCGGATTGGGCCACGATCTCTTCAATGGCGCGGCCGGTGGCATCGGCGAGGGGTTTGGGGCCCTCGGCCATAAAGATGAGCACGCATTTGTTCCCGGCGAAATGGGAGAAATGGTAGGCTCCGTCTTCCGGATCGTAAAGGCGGGCCACGGAAGGCCTGTAGCCGTTGGCCATTACTTCCCGCAGGAGTTCAAAACCTGTTTTCATCCTGTCCAGGGTGTAACCCAGGAGAATGATATTTTCCGGCATAAATTTAAAGATTTTTACCGTCACCTCGGTGATATAGCAGATCGCCCCTTCGTTGCCGATGATGACGTGCCTGATATCGGGACCCGCCGCTCTGCGGGGTACATTCTTGATTCTCGTAATTTCGCCGTTGGGGAAGACCGCTTCCAGACCCACCACCATCTCTTCGATTCCGCCGTAGAGGGTTGAAAACTGGCCGATACTCCTGGTGGCAACCAGGCCGCCCATTTGCGCCAGGGGTTTGGACTGGGGGGAATGGCCCGTGGTATATCCCTGTTCCCGCAACCGGTCCTCCAGAACCTGAAGGGGTGTGCCGCACTGGCAGGTGGCCTGCATGTTATAGGTGTCTATCTGGATAATTTGATTCATTCTAGAACCATCAACGACGAGTGAATTTTCCACGGCGGTCTCCAGGCCGCCTTCCGTTGCCGAATGACCGGTACGCGGTACGACGTTGATCCGGTGCTCGTTGGCAAATTTTAAAACAGCCGACACCTCAGCCGTACTGTGTACATAAACCACCGCTGCCGGTATTGGCTGGGTGTAGACGCCGTGCAGCTCCTCAAACCTTCTGAACCGGTCCACGCTGCTTTCTTTTAAAACCTGCTCGTCGGTAATGACCTGATCCTCTCCCAGGATTTCCATCATCTTCTCCACGATTTGCTCCCTTGCCATCGGCATAACGCTAAGCTCCTTTGCTTTTATTATTTCAGGGCCGCTCGGCTCCAGCGCACTCCAGGCGGCCGGCCGCCTTTTAGACTATATTAGATTATCGAAATATGGGGTATGATTTTTTCAAGATCTCGTCCGTGTAAACAGTGATATCTTTATAGACTTCGTCATTCATTCTGCGGTATAAAGCGGTGTTGGCTTTATCGGGCAGGAATCTGTCCCTTATCTTAACCATTTTTTCTATGGCCGTTACGTAACCGTCGTGTATGCCGGTGGCCACCGCGGCACAGATGGCCGCGCCCAGGCTGGCGGAACCGTTAACCGCATTTCTGGTCGTGGGGATGCCGAAAACATCGGCAAATATCTGCATGAACAGGTCGCCGTTGGATCCTCCCCCGGAAATAATAAGTTCTTTAAGTTTGATACCCAGTTCAGCGCACATGGCGTCGGCATGGTTTTTCATAGTCAAAGCGATCCCCTCCAGGATGGAGCGGAACATGTGGCCCCCGGTGTGGCGTACGTCAAAACCGATCATCAAGCCCTTCTTGTAGGGCGTTTCCGGGCGGGCTAACCAGTCCAGCACGGTCATCAAGCCGTCGCTGCCGGGAGGAACCTTTTCCCCTTCGTTGTTTAAATAGACTTCCGCGGGGATGCCCAGTGCCCGGGCTTTCAGCGCAACCTCATCACCCAGAAGATCTTTCATCCAGCTTATTGTCCACATTCCCCTGCGGATGCCGGTACTCTCGTATAAATAGTGGTGCGGCATGGATGCAAGGTTGGTAAAGAAATGTGCTGCCTCCTTCACGACTTTATGGCCGTACACCATGGATGTAATATAGGTCCCCAGGGAAACCAGGGCGGTGTTACCGGGGAGCAGGCCGGCACCCAGAGCTTCCACCGCTTTGTCGTTGGCCGTGGCGATGACGGGGATGCCGGCGGGAATGCCCGTGGCCTCCGCCGCTTTTTCCGTGACATATCCGGCGATGGTTCCGGGCAGCAGCAGATTGAAGAGCATCTCCCGGGGAATGTTGTACTGCTTGAAAATTTCCGGGTTATCGCTCCATTGCCATGTATCCTTGTCAATGGGCCATTGACCTTCGTAGTTGGCGACCGTGTCGCTGAACTCACCGGTAAGACGGTGGGTCATATAACCGGTGGTGGTGGTCACATATTTAACCTGAGGATCGAGGTGTTCATAAGGCCTGGAGAGCCTTAAATCCATCCAGCTGATAACCGGAGATGCCAGGGAGCCGTCTTCTTTTAATAGAACCCTGCAGCAGCGAATAGTGCACAGCCCTAAACCGATGATATCTTTAACGTTTCCGGTAAAACGCCGCATAGCCTGCTTGCTCGCCGCTGTAAGAGAGTCCCACAGGTCATCATCCGGATGCTCCACCACTCCCGGCCCGGGTAAACTCATCGCTCGTAAATCCTGTCTTCCTTCACAGATCACGTTCCCTTCAAGGTCGAAGATGACGACCTTTGAGCTCTGCGAGCCGCCGTCAATGCCGATAATATATTTTTTTGCCATTTTCAACTTCCCGCCCTTCTGCAGCTTTGGCTCTGCGGCTACCTGACCAGGTAGCCGCCGTCCACCACCAGGATATGACCATTGACGTAATCTGAAGCCCTACTGGCCAGGAATACAATGGCCCCCATCAGGTCCGCGGGATCACCCCAGCGATTGGCCGGAACATGGTCCATCACTCTTTTATTTGCCTCGGGGCTGTTCCTGGTTTTGACCGTCAGCTCGGTAGCGTAATATCCCGGGGCAAGACCATTTACCTGAATATTAAATTGGGCCAGCTCGTCGCAGTAGGCCTTAGTGAAACCGGCCAGCCCGTGTTTCGTCGCCGCATATGCCGGAGACCACTGGCCCCCCAGGAACGAAAACAGTGAGCAGATGTTGATGATCTTTCCGCTTCTTTGGGGGATCATTTTTTTTGCCGCTGCATGGCTTAGTTCGAAAGGTGCAGTAAGGTTAACGGCAAGCATCGGATCCCATGCGCTTCGACCGAATTCAAGGACATTTTGTTCATTAATACAGACACCGGCGCTGTTCACCAGAATATCAACAGAGCCAAGAGTATCAACACAGGCGTCAATGACTTTTAGGGCTGCTCCTTTTTCCGTGATATCTGTTTTCATAAATGCAAACTTCACCCCTTCACTTTCGATCAGGGTTTTGGTGGCGCCGTCATCTTCGGCGAGGCTTGGAATAAACAGGTTCGCCCCGGCCTTGGCCAAGGCCAAGGCAAAAGCCTGTCCCAGCCCTGTGTTTCCACCGGTAATGATGGCGTTCTTGCCCTTTAATGAAAAGTGGTCCATGGAGAAGTCCTTAATACCCATCATCAATCCCTCCGCTTTAATCGGTTTCGAAATAGACATGGAGAGCATGCAATTTCAAAAAAAAGAGAAAAAAGCACACTTCCATACGGAAATTACTTTTCTCTCTTCACTAGTAATTTAATTAAAGTATAAAATTTATTTCAATAAATGTCAATGAGCTGGTGTTTAGGTTTTTCCAGGTAACTACCGAACTTTACAAGCCCCATACTTCGGGGTTAGTTGAACAAATAGCCGTTGCGCCGGCTTTTAGGGCGGCCACGACGTCCTCCTTGCAGCAGATCAAGCCGCCTGAAATTATCGGTATCTTCGTTTTCTCCATAACCCAGGAAATTAGTTTAGGCCAACCCGGTAAGATTTCTATATAATCGGGTTGAGAGAGCTCAATTTGCTTATCGAGATTTCCGAAAGAAAATGAGTCAATAACGAACAACCTGTGAACGGTAATCAAACCCTGAGATTTGGCTGCTTTAAGCATAGCTGCTTTGGCGCTCAAAATACCGTCTGCCCGGGTATTATCTTTCATGTATTGAATAACAATCTCTTTGTTGGCAAAGCCTTCGAGCAGATCAACATTAATAAAGGCCATCTTTCCGCTGTCTTTAATTTTTTGGGCTATTTCAATGATATTTAAAACATTGCCGTATAGAATAAAGACGATTTTGCAATCAGAGGCCAGGACAGCCTTTAAACCCTCGTCGTCTTTGATAGCCGGTATGATGGGATAATCTTCCAATATGGTATCCAGCTTTTTATTCATTTTTCCTCCGTAAAAAAAGTGCTTCACTAATCATTTTATAATATATCTTCATAGATGCCCACTCATTTCTTTACTACCATTCATGCCGCTTTGCTAGATTAACCTGTTTTTACAGAGCTTTTACCTGACTTCAATTTAGAATTAACACTCCTTTGATATAGTATATATTAGTTTAGTAATGCTGCATTTCCGGGTACATTTTGGCAAAGTAATAGCCGCTGCTTCCGTAAGCGGGAAAATAGGAAGCGATGATCACTTTTTCCGCGATTACCTAATGCCCGTCTTTGGTTATTACAGCGCATGGGTTGCCTTCATGAAAATCTACCGCCCTGGTTCCATGCGCTTTCTTTGACATTGCCATCTCCGGAATAGGGTAGGGCATACGCGAGGTAGTAATATATTGGGGATTTACCGTATGTTTTATTGTAACGCCACAGCTTCTCTACTTAACCCGGGTTTTTTTAAAATAATATTGACATTCATGTCATAATCTTTATATAATATATAAAAACCATTCATAAGATTATTTAAATTAAGTTTTCTCCTTATTACAACAGTTATTTGGTCCGAATAAGCAGCCGTACATGGATTTCGGGTAGAACAGTACGGGTCCGGGAGCTATTCGGTAGTTTGGTATACACCGCCGGTGTAAAGCTCAAACAAGTTCTCGCTGATTTGTTCGATATCGTTTTCACGCTCCCAGACGATATCCCATAAAAATTCCCGGATCATATAGACAATACCCTTGGCGATGATTTTTGTCTGAAGCGGCCTGGCCAGGTGGTGTTCCTGGGAATAATGCAGATCTTCGATCGTCCGCTCAATGAAGCGGTTAAAAATGTCGTCCCAGTAGCTGCGGGTCACCTTTGAATGGCCCAGGGCATCCCATATAATTTGAAATACATGGCGGTTTTCCCTGGCCAGTTTCAGCACGCTGTAAATCTGGTTGTATACTATTTCACGCACATCCGCATAACGGGAAGGACTGTAGTTGATGTAAACAACTTTTCCGATCTTTGTCATTACGTCGTCCACCAGGTTTTGCAGCAGCTCTTCTTTGTCTTTGAAATGGATATAGACTGTCCCGTAGCCTATTCCGGCCCGGCTGCTGATATCCTTAAAGGTGGTTCCGGTGTACCCTTTTTCCAGAAAAACCGACTTGGCCGACTCAAGAATAGCTTTTCTGGTGCAGGCTGAACGTTTTTTACGGCCGTCGATTTTTGTTTCATGTTTTTCCATACGGTTCCCTCCCCATAAGTCATTATAACGTAGACTACTTTTTTTGCAAAGCCGCAGGCGCCGCTGTCAAATGGGCCGCTGTAAATATCTTTCCTTTCCACGAGCTTGAACAGGAGATTTGGAGAATGGATCAGTTCGCCCGAATTATATCTAATAAGGAGGTTACGGCCAATGAGTTATGTTGACTTCAGGGTGCTGATACCGCCCAAAGAACAGTTTAGCGCCCTTTCGGAACAGGCAGCACCGGCGTATATGGAAAACTATATAAAAATGTTTGGCATCGATCTCTCCGAGTGGGTTCAGTATATCGGTGTTCCTGAACTGCTTGCGGAAATGGACCGCTCCGGGGTAGACCTGGCTGTGGTCCATGCCGAGATGAATTGGGGCCATATCAGCCGAGAGCTGAATGAAGCGGCCCGGGCCAGCGTGGCCCAGGCTCCTGACCGACTGGTGGGGGTGGTGACGATCGATCCCGAGGTAGATCCGGATCCGGTAGCAGTGCTGCGCGAGGCTCGCAAATGGGGAGCCGTCGGCTTGAATATCCAGGGTTGGGTCTACCAGCGCCGCATTAATGATCCTTATTTTTATCCCGCATACGACTATCTGCAGAAACACGATATGATTCTTTTCAGCCATACCGCTGTAAATTACAGCACCGACCGGTATATAGAATATTCACGGCCGGTCTACCTGGATATGATCGCCTGCGATTTTCCCAAACTGAAGATCGTGGCCATGCACGGTGGTTGGCCATGGGTAAACGAGCTCTGCGCTGTCTGCTGGAAACACAGCAACGTTTACTTCGAATTCGGCGGCCACCGGCCCAAGTATTTAATCAACCCCGGTTCGGGCTGGGAGACGCTTTTCAATTACGGGCGTAAAATCTTAAGTGGGCAAATGCTTTATGCCACCGAATGGCCGATGCTCGACATGAAACGCGGCATCGACGAAATCAGGGAGTTCTGGCCGTTAAGTGACGCTGTTAAAGAGGGGATTCTCGGTAAAAATGGCTTGAGACTGCTCGGCAGGCTCTAATCTCCACTATTAATGAAGAATTATTAAAACGAAAGGAGTAACCATCAATGCAAGAGTTAACCATTAACTATCAGAACCTGGCGGATTTGCTGGAGCGCAGTACTGTTGCTTACGGCGAGCGGCCGCTGTTCTTTTTTCCCGATGACGATCAGGAGATTAGCTACGCTACCTTTTACTGCTTAGTAAACAAAGCGGCCAACATGATGCAGGGTTTGGGAATCAAAAAAGGGGACCGTGTATCGGTGATGCTCCCCAACATCGTAGAGTTTCCGGTGCTCTGGATGGCGATCGCCAGGCAGGGTGCGGTGATGGTTCCCACAAATAACAGCTACCAGTCATCTGATTTGAAATATGTGCTCAATGATTCAGGTGCGAAAGCGATCTTTATCCATAAAGAATACTACCCTGTTCTGGAAGGGATCCGCGCCGATTGCCCAGCGCTGGAACATGTGGTAGTCCTTGGTGGCGAGGCTCCTTCCGGGACTGCCGAATTCGCAATGCTGATGGCCTCGGCCGATGACCGCTACACCGGTCCCGCCCCGGACCTGGAGGACCTGGTCAATATCCAGTACACCTCGGGTACTACCGGTTTTCCGAAGGGCTGCATGCTCACCCACAAGTACTGGCTGCAGCTGGGCCGGGCCGCCTCGGATTATGTCGCTATTCGGGACGATGATCGAGACCTCTGTGCCCAGCCGTTTTACTATATGGACGCCCAGTGGAATACAGTTCTTTGCATGATGCGCGGCATCGCCCTGGTAGTGATGAAGCGTTTCTCTTCTTCACGTCACTGGAAGGTATGCAAGGAATACGACGTTACTTTCTTCTATTGCATCGGCACTATGCCCGTCTATCTCGCTTCCATGCCCGATGATCCGGAAAATGAGCAGCAGCATAAACTGCGGGCGGTAATCTGCTCCGGTATCTACCCGCAACTGCACGAATACTTCGAAACCCGCTGGAATGTCCCCTGGCGAGAAGCCTTCGGGATGACCGAGACCGGGGTGGACCTGCTGGTGCCGCTGGCAGATACGGAATGTGTCGGCAGCGGGGCAATGGGGAAACCGATCCCATCAAAAGAGGCGAAAGTAATCGATGAAAACGGTGCGGAGGTTCCTCTGGGGAAGTTGGGCCAGCTTGTCGTACGAGGTGAGCCGATGATGCTCGGTTATTGGAATAAGCCGGAAGCCACCGCTGAAATTATTAAAGACGGCTGGTTGCACACCGGTGATCTGGCCTACCGGGATGAAAAGGGCTACTTTCACTGGATCGGCCGGATTAAGGACATGGTCCGCCGGGGTGGTGAGAATATCTCTTCCGTTGAAGTAGAAAGCGTGCTGGTAGAGCACCCACGCATCAAGCTGGCGGCGGTGGTGCCGGTACCGGACCCGGCGCGGGAGGAAGAAGTAAAAGCGTACGTTGTGCTTAAAAAAGGGGAGAACAGGGATACAGTTACCCCTGAAGAGATTGTCGCGTTCGCTGCCGGAAAACTGTCCGCCTTCAAGGTTCCCCGCTACATCGAGTACAAGGACGATTTACCGCGCACCCCTTCGGAAAGGGTGGAGAAACACCGGCTGATCGGCGAAAAGGAAGACCTGCGCCTGGACAGCTATGACGCCGTCGACAAAGTCTGGCGCTGAGAGTTTCCAGAGTCAGCCTCTCGCAGAGGCAAGAAGCAACGATGCAAAATAAAGGAGGCTAATCAATGCACCTGCACGATATCATCTATACCCGAGAAGGCCGTATCGGCCTGGTTACCTTAAACCGCCCCGCGGTGCTCAATGCTGTCCGGCGAAAAACTTGGGAAGACCTGGCCGCTGTCCTCGAGGAGATCAAAGCAGACGACTCCGTTCGCTGCCTGGTGATTACGGGAACGGGAAAAGCTTTCTGCGCCGGACAGGATCTCTCTGAACTGGGCGCTCTGATCGGTGAAACAGTCGATTACTACGCCGTCCGGCAGGGTGTCGAGTTGATGCAAAATGTGACCCGTCAGCTCGTAGATTTGCCCAAGCCGGTACTCGCCGCCGTAAACGGCTATGCCGTGGGGGCCGGCGCCGAGATCGCCATCGCCTCCGATATCCGTTACGCCTCTACGAAAGGAAAGTTCGAGTTCGCCGAGGTTAAAGTGGGCCTTTTCGAAACCAACGGGGTGACCTATCTGCTCCCCCGCCTGATCGGCTTGGGGCGGGCCAAGGAGCTGATGTTAACCGGATTAAAAATCGACGCTGCTGAGTCACTGCGCATCGGCCTGGTGACCCGCGTCTGCGCCCCGGAAACGCTGCTGTCGGAAACGATGCAGGCGGCCGAAAAAATTGCCGCCAACGCGCCGATCCCGGTGCGCCTGGTCAAATCCTGTCTCAACAAGTCCGGTGAAACCAGCCTCGACGCGGCATTGGTTTACGAAACCGACGCGGTAATGACCTGCTGCTATACCGAAGATCTCCGCGAAGGTGCCGCGGCCTTCCTGGAAAACCGTAAACCAAACTTTAAAGGAAGGTGATTAATAGTTGAATTAAATGGGGGCTTAAGCGGGCAAAGCCAAGAGAAACGTTCCGCCCGCCGGCGTTCCGCAATCCTAATATGAAAGGAGCAACCAAAGTGGAAGGAAGTAACAATCAACTCGACCGTTCGATCAGTTTGACCGGGGCCGTTTTTACCCTGATCGGATATGTTGTCGGCGCTTCGATCTTTATCCTGGTCGGCCCCCTGGCCGGCGATGCCGGCCCGGCGTTGTGGCTGGCTTATATTCTCGCCGCAGTTCCCGCATTCTTCGTCTGTTTTACCAGTGCCCAGATGGCCTCGGTCCTGCCGGTCACCGGGGCAAATTACGTCGCCGCCAGCCGCACTCTCTCCCCGTTCTGGGGTTTCCTGATGGCCTGGACCGTTATGGTTACGACCGGGGTGGGCATGGCTTTACTGGCTTACGGATTTGCCGAGTATCTCGGCCACCTTGTGGGCGGTGTCAACATCATGCTCACCGCCGTTGCCGTAGTGCTTTTTTTCGGTACCCTTAATTACATCGGCGTCAGGCTGAGTGTGGCCGTCCAGGTGATCATGGTTGTGGAATTTATCCTCGCTCTCCTCGTCTTCGGTATCGCCGGCCTCTTTTCCATGGATACCGCAATGATGGTGCCGCTGATGCCCAATGGCTTCGGTGCGGTGGTAGTGGTGGCAATAACCGGCTATTTTTCCTATTCCGGTTTCGCAATCATCGCCGACATGGGCGGCGAAATCAAGAATCCGTCCCGCAACATCCCCATCGCTCTGGCCGTCGCCCTGTTTATGGTCTTCCTGATGTACACCCTGGTCACGGTATCTCTGGTCGGAAATATGGACTGGCGGGCCCTCGGGACAATGCAGGCCGCCGTGGCCAGGACCGCGGAGCTGTTTCTCCCCGGCTGGCTAGCCGCGGTAATCTCTTTTAGCGCCCTTTTCGCAGCCGCGACGAGCATTCATGCGGTAATCATGTCCTCTGCGCGCCAGGTTTTCGCCCTTGCCCGCGACCGGATTTGGCCTGAAACGTTTGGGAAAGTAAACCGGTTCAAAACTCCGGGCAACTCGGTGATCCTGATTACCGCCATTTCCGTGGCTGGCATTCTGATCG
Source organism: Bacillota bacterium (assembly GCA_040751775.1). Taxonomy (GTDB): domain Bacteria; phylum Bacillota; class Dethiobacteria; order DTU022; family DTU022; genus JBFMGD01. The sequence goes on from JBFMGD010000008.1 coordinate 81,957, forward strand.
GTACCACAGTTCAGAACTACGCCGTCGTTACCGTAATCGGCTTTATGATTATGCAGATCCTGGTCGGCCTCTCCGTCTGACGGATGCCCCGGGTAATGCCGGAGCACTTTTCCCGGGCGCCGTTTAGGATGAACAAGTTCTGGAGGAATTTTTTCT
>JBFMGD010000080.1:0-6027 GCA_040751775.1 Bacillota bacterium
GTGAGTAGTAGACTGCTCTTCTTAAACTTAAAACAGTATAAAAACCAGTGTAAGGACTGCCCTTCAAGCACAAATAAGTGGTTCCCCGAGACCGTACGCTAATCATTGTTTTAGCTCTTCGCTGAATGTGTGGCGGTTTAGTCACTGTCTTCTCCTCATCATTTTCTTGCGAGGAGGCAGTAGCTTGAAAGTCGTTTATCCCATCTGCTGCGGCGTCGATGTCCATAAGAAATTTCTCGTCGCCACAATTATTACTTGTGAGGGAATTACGCCCCGCTACCAGAAGAAGCGGTTTTCCACCTTCAACAATTCCATCCTGCAATTTAAGCAATGGCTGCTTGACAACAATTGCCTTGATGTCTGCATGGAGTCTACCGGGAAATATTGGGTGCCAGTATTCAATTTGCTTGAGGATTCCATAAACGTCACCATTGCCAATCCCAAGTGGGTCAAGGCAGTAAAAGGCAACAAGGATGATACGAAAGATTCCAAATGGATCGGCGACCTGTTTCGCCTCGGCCTTGTTCCCGGCAGTTTTATCCCCAGCAAACCGATCCGAATCCTGCGGGAGTATACCCGTTATCGGTTTAAGCTTGTTTCCTGCAAATCCAGCGAAAAGAATTGATTCCAAAATGTTTTAACCATCTGCAATGTAGCCCTTGATGCTGTCGTTTCCGACATGTTCGGCAAATCCGCCGCTTCCATCACGGACTACCTTGTAAAATCCGATTCCTTTGACCCTAAGTATTGTATCAGCCTGCTCAGAGGTTCTATCAAGAAAAAGAAGGCTGATGCCGTAATCCAGTCTATTGAGGGATACCAAATGCCCCCCGAGCAAAAATACCGTGCCGCTATGATCCGCAACCATTTGGAGTTTGTTGAAAACTCTATCAAGGAACTGGACGAAATGCTGAATGCGCTTGCCGCTCCTTATGAGAGCGCCATTCTGCTTCTTTGTACCATTCCGGGAGTTGACCGCACTTCCGCCATCACGATCATCTCTGAAATCGGTATCGATATGTCTCATTTCTCGTCTTCAAAGCGACTCTGCTGCTGGGGGGGACTGACGCCCGGCAACAATGAATCTGCAGGCAAGAAAAAGTCTGTTCGCATCACAAGAGCCGGTGTCTACCTCAAACCTGCTCTTGTGCAGATCGCTCATGCTGCTGTCAAATCAAAAGATAACCCTTACTACAGAATCAAGTATGAGCGTATCGCCAAAAGAAGAGGAAAGAAACGAGCCATTATCGCTATCGCAAGGATGATTCTCACCGCCGTTTACCACATGCTTTCTACTGGTGAGATTTTCAATCCGTGTGACCTCTATCAAATCGATATGCCGCAGGAACTCCGCGACAAGCAGAAGGAGAAGGCTTTGAAACGGGCTGCTAAACTGTTGATCGCACAGGGTATTATTCGAGCCTCGGACATTTCAGCAATATCATTACGACCTGCCTAAAAGCTTCATTTTCCGCCAAGGGATAAGTGCGCCCTTTTTTAAGGCTTGCTCCATCAGCCGGGCAATCGAAATGTTTTCACGCTACTCATCTCCGGTTATCAGTCTTCCGCCCGGGTTCAAGGTGGGAACTGACTCTAAAAACGTAACGTATGCGATCAGCCCCTCCGAATGGATGCGAGGTGGGCTGTAGCGTACGTTGTTGGGCATTTCTATTTTAAATAGTCTGCGCAAATCTTCGGACCCATCTCACCATATCTTCGACATCGTCCTTGGCGAATTCATCGAAGTGCCCGTGGTCTGCTTTATTCCTGATATCTGCGAGAGCAGTGATGCGCTTTTGGATCAGCTTGTCGTAAACACCGGCCTTGGCTAAGTCCGCATTGAGCCTGTCGATCTTTGTCCGATCAGGAACGGGGAGCCTGTTCTTTAAACACAATTTGCGCAGTGTATCTTCAAGAACCGCTCCGGCAAGAGAGGCTGCAGGCACATGGTATCCTTCAGCAATGAGTGTCTCGGCCTGGTCAATAAAGTCCCCAAGAAGTTCCGCTGCGACCAGGTCTCGTAGATCAAAAAGGAATCCATCATTAAAATCACGATGTGCGGCTTGAAGGATGCCAAAGCAGGTTTTCTCATTTTCGGCCAGTCGTTTCAGTTCCTGATAGTGGTCGCTATCCTTGCCGCACACGCGCTTGACCAGATTCATGGCTTCTGTTCGAAACCGGCGATAATCAATGTCACTCGGAGACCGAGAGTATTGCGAGCCGTTCCACCCACAATTAGAGAGAATCTGTTGCCCCTCCTGAAGAAGAACTTTAAATTTCTCGTTTATTCGTTCCTGGGTAGTCATATTCTCCTCTATGCCTCCTCTGCGCGCAACATTCAATGCATCATCAAGCAACCCGCTGCCGCTCCTTTGCGCCGAAAGGTTCACTTTCAGGGAGTTTCCCTTAACAAAACTGGAAGAACGCGTTTCAGACGCACCGGGTGACACCAACCCTTCACAACAATTGGGAAGATTTTCGACACCCGGCGGGAATTTCCTTCTAAAAAATAAGAAGGCGCACGCGCGTGCGCCTTCTTTCAGTAAAGGGCACGCTCCGGCCAAAAGCGCCGGAGGGTGCCGGAATCATTCCGCCGCGCGGTCTGGACGGCGATGATCCAGACGGCGCGGCGGTTCCGCCTAGGTTCGGAAGGCAGTTAATTGAGCTTTCTTCAAGAGCCACCGGCTTCCTCTTTGGCCAAGAATCCCGACCGGGTTTTATAACGGGCTAACTGTTCCTCGTAGGGCCGCCGGCTGTCAAACAGCGAATCATCCGGCTCTACCGGCTTTTCCGGTTCCGGCAGCGGCGGTACCGGGACCGCTACCGAGTCCACGGCATCCTCGACGGCAAGCCGTCGGGTTTTTTGATCCCCGGCAAACTCACTAACTGGTAGCGCATCCGCCGCAGGTGAACCCCAGCCGAAAGCCCCAACTGCTCCCATAACCCGGCGAACCACTCAGCCCTTTGCCGGGAAGCGGCTGAACCTGCGTCAAACGGATCGTTCTTCGGCGCCAGGGCCAAAAGCGCCGTTACCGGCCGGCGCTTCTGTTTCGCTAACAACTTGATTTTTTGGTAACCGCTCATTTTAGAGCTATCACCCCTTTCCGAGTTGCATTGACCGGTTTTTTTACCCGGTTAGCGCCCCTTTCTCCAGTAAAAAACCGCCCCTTCGGCCGGTTTTGGTAAATACAAGCCTGTTTGTCTTGACGTGTTGCGTTGATCGCTATACCTCCCACGGCACCGGCGCCGTCCTGAAACCCGCACCAGCACCGGCCAACGTAATAGGGTCTACCCATCCTCATCCCGGTGTGGTAAAATCAACCTAACACTATGCAGGGAGGCTCGGCTGTGGAGAAGGTCCTGCAGCAGATTCTTGAAAAATTAACCGAGTTGAGCCAAGGCCAGGAGGAACTACGTTCCACTGTTTCCGGCTTACGATCTGATGTTACTACCCTGCAAGAAGGCCAGGCCCGCTTAGAGAAAGGCCAGGAAGCCCAGGGCCAGCGGCTTGAGCGCTTAGAGAAAGGCCAGGAAGCCCAGGGCCAGCGGCTTGAGCGCGTTGAAAACCGCCTACAAACTCTTGAGCAGGGCCAGGAAAATATCCAAAACCAGGCGAATGTTCTCCAACAAGGTCAGGCCGACCTTCAGAACCAGATCACCAAACTGGAGGTCCGGCTTGAGACCGAGGCCTTTGAGAAGATCGGCGCCATCTTCGACGGCTTCCAGCTTCACCGGGAGATACTTGAGCGGATCGAGAAAAGACTCAAGGCCCACGATGAGCGGCTTAACTCCCACGCTGATGAGATAATCTTACTGCGCAGCAAGAAAAAGAAGTAGCCAAGGCCGGCCCTCTCCCCCGCCCGGCCACCCTGCCACCATATGTATTACGGTTTTTTGCAGGGTTAAAACGGCGGCGGTTTGTAATCGTCCCGCAGAGCTTTAATCAGCCAAGCCGCCGGGTCTCTAACCCTGACCGTTTTCAGCAGTTGGATCTTTTCATGCACGTAATCCGGGTGGTACACCTGCAACAGCCTCACAAAGAAGGGCGGGTCCATTTCCCGGGGTAATCTCAACAAACAGGTTACAGCACTCCAGCGCGTTGTTCAGAAGATACTCCTGCCAGTTCTCGATCCTACGAAGCCGGGCCTTCTTCCGGGTTCCAAGATTTTCGTATCGCTCTTTCGCATCTTTATGGGCTTTCCTTCTCTCCGCCCGGTTCAACCGGTGTTCACCTCCTTCGCTGCTTTTTGCAGTGTTGTAGTTTTGCGCAGGAGCCGCCTTTGCCGCTGCGGTAATGATGTAACTCGTCTCCGTGCCGTTGCCTCTGCCCAAGCGCCGTGTAGAGGTTGTCAGCAAACCTTCGGCGCTAAGCTGAGCGATAACCGTGTTCAGCGTCCGCTCGCTCACTCTAAGGCGCACCGCGATCTTTTTCCTATTCTCCCGGGTGATAAGTGACCCGCCACCGTCCTGGATCAGCGCGACGAATTTCTCCCGGACCGTTTCCTGCAACCGTGGCCGGCCGGGTCTCCCGCCGGTCTTTCGGGCTTTAATAACCCAGTGTCGAAACGGGATACCGCTCAGGCGCTCGATCCACCGCGCCGATGGCCCGTGGTAGCGTCCGTTGTATGCGCTTCTGACCGCTGCGGCCGCCTCCGAAGTTCGCAGCGGTGGCCGGTTCCGCTGGTTCCACGCCAGCAACTCCCGAAGCGCTTCGTCCCTGCCACAGCCCGTAACCCGGTAACAGAGCGCAAGCGTGAAAGCCGTGTTATTTCTTTTTCCGATCTCAACACCCTCAAGCAACTTTTGCACCGCCGGGTGGTGGAGAATATTCCGGGTCATAATTACACCCGCGGCATCGCCTTCGATACCAACGTTCTCAGAAAGCCATTCTTTAAAAATTGAAAGTTCATACTCAACACGCTCAAAGCTCAAAATCGTCGTTGGGATCCGCAGAAAATGCTCCGCCGTCGCCGCTTTCACGTCAGCTCCGAAAGCTTCCGCCAGCGTGCGGAGCAGTTTAGAATAGAGCTTCAGCGCCTTCTCCGTCGCTCTGACCCGCCGAATCTTCCAGTAGCAGTGCAAACCGCGCGGCGTTTTATTAATTAGCGACGGTTGCGGCAAGCCGGTCTCCCGGCACCGGTCCAAAACATCTAGATCTGTCATCGCCGGGTCATCTATATCTACGTAAAGACAGTTCAACCACCGTAACGCGTCGCGAGTTTTGGCTTTGCGTGAATAGAACGTATTCGGCGTGAAATAAACCGCCCCGGCGTCGATGAGCTTCTCAAGCGTTTCAAACGTCCGCACCGGAATCGGTTGAAAATTCGCCCCCGCAGTAAAGACCCACGCTAAATTCTTTAAGTCAACTGTTTCAGCTTTTTCCTGCTGTTGCTTCCGGCGCGGCGTTAGGCTGCCGTCGAGCAAAAACTGTAGGACTTGCACTACTTGCTCGCGCGGGCTCTCCGGCCAAGAGAACTTCCTAAAATCCACAAATTCCTCAAGCAAAGCCTCAAGCACGTTAATCACCTCCCTCCCGAAATAAAAAAAGCCGCGCTCACGAAAACAGCCCAACTGGTTGTTTTAGTCAACGCGGCAGATTTCTGCTTATAATAAAAAAGGCGCGTTCAAAAGCGCGCCATCACCGGGTTTCAGGGCCTGTCCTTTGTCTGCATCCTTGTCTGCATTTCTGTGCCTTCTCTTAGAAATTCAAAAACCTGCGAAGCTCACAGCCGCAAGGCTTTGCGTTCCTCGAATTTGTCCGCCCCGCTGTCCGCCTCCGTCCGCCTCACTGTCCGCAAACACGCGAAAATAAAGGGTTCCCTGCGGAACCCTGCCCGGTCTCCCTTCTTAAACTAAAAACCGCGAAACCCTTGACATTACTGGCTTCGCGGTAATTTTCCTGGTGGGCGCGGCAGGTTTTGAACCTGCGACCTCTTGAATGTGAGTCAAGCGCTCTCCCCCTGAGCTACGCGCCCGTATTTTTAATTTTAATACAAACGAAGCCGGAAAGCAAACAGGAATATATGA
>JBFMGD010000081.1:0-5762 GCA_040751775.1 Bacillota bacterium
TCAATACATTAACCCTTTCATCACGCACGCGATCGCCGGTCTGGTTAACCGCAAGCCGGATGCCGCGCCCGATCTCCTGCCGCTTCTTTATCTCCGAAGCCGTTTGGTTAAGCGTGCAAATCTGGAAAACGTTCGGGTTGTCCCACCCTTCGCGCAGCGCTGAATGGGAAAAAATAAAGCAGGTAGGCTCATCAAACGATAGAAGCCGCTCCTTATCGCGCATAATCAGGTCGTAGGCTTCCCTGTCTTTCTCGGACTCGCCCGTCTTGCTGTCCTCGTATACGGTTTCGCCGCCTTTAACGCGCCGGGCCGCAAAATAGGCCGCCTGCACTTTCAGCGGGTCTACGTCCATCCATGCAGGATACTTACACTTCAGTTCGTTAAAAGCCTTGATGAACAATCGCCGGATAATGCCGTCCTCACGCACGTAGTTATCAACCCTGTCAATAAAGAAGAGGGTAAGTATCTTAATGTTCGCTTCTTTAAAGCGCTCCTGTTTGCGGAAATGCTCTTCAACCGCATAGCGGATTTGAGCTTCGAAAATCGCCTCATAGTCGGCGCCGCGCGCTTCACCCAGCCGCAACTCAATGCCGTTGGCAAAACGCAGGCACCCGCTGCCGGCGTCTATCTCTTCCACAACGAACGGCGCGTATTCCGAGCGGTTGGTTTTGGGCTCAAGCGCGTCGCCCGGCTTGACTGTCACAACTTGCTCTTTAACCGTACCGTTCTTCATCAACTTGTGAACGGCAATTCGCGCGGTCAGGGTCTTTTTTTCCGTCTTGATTCCTTCCAGACGGATAAACACCCTGTTGGCTTCGTCTTCCTGCTCTACGCCTGCAATTTCCACGCGTTTTACAAGACCCTGGCGGTAAGCCTCGAAAGGTGTGAGCCGGTAGACGAGGTTGTAAGGGTTGCGGTGTGTGGCGCTGTAACGCAGTGCAAACAACGGGTAGAGCGCAGCCAGCGCCTTGATCCTGAGTTCGCTCTCCATATTCTGCGGTTCGTCAAGAATCAGAATCGGGCGCGCGGCCTGCACTAAATGGATCGGCGTTTCCCCCTGCAAACGGTCGGTCGTCTGTTTAATGACGTTCGATGCCTTGTTAAAAGAGTCAATCGTCATGACCATGATTTCTACGCTGTCGGATAATGCAAACTGTCTTATCTGCGAGAGGTTGCCGGAATCATACACGTAGTACCGGTAGGGCAGGTTTCCGTAAAGCTCCCGCAAATGCTGTTCCGTAATGCGGAGCGTTTTAAGCACGCCTTCCCGGATAGCTATCGAAGGAACAACGATGATGTACTTCCGGAGACCGTAGCGGCGGTACAGCTCAAGTGCGGTGCGGATGTAGACATAGGTCTTGCCTGTACCGGTTTCCATCTCCACCGAGAAGTTTGGGAAGCGGATTTCTTTTTGTCCTTCACCGGTTTCAATCTCTGCCTCGATCAGCCGGAGCTCCGTGTCTTCAGGCAGATTGTTTCCTGCCTGAACCGCTTTAAGGTTATCGAGCAAGGTATTCCCGTCCAAATCCAGCCGGTTGGCCACGGCGGCAAAACCCGCGCCCCACCGGAATTGCAGTTCCGTTTCGATGTAAGGTTGCCCTTCCAGTAAGCTTACAACCGACTCTACGGCGCGGATCTGAAATTCTTGGCTGGCGTCGAATTTGAATCGCATAATTCCTCAGATCGTTTTCAGGCGGCATTGGAGGGCGAGGTTCGCCGCCGACTCGTCGTCTATCGCGCTGTCGCGGCAGATAAACAGCTCGTCGGTAGTCAGTGCTAATTTCCCGAGTTCTTCAAATTGAATCTTATCATCCAAGCATATAAAGAAGCGCTGATTTTTATCGGGGTCGTTGACGCGGTAAACAGCGAGGTCTTTTATGGTCTCAACCCTCTCGATGCATAGGTTCAACCCGTAGCCTTCCTTAACCGCTACTTCATAAACGACGTTTTCCGCCGACCAACCCTCCACCAGCGGGTCGGTGAAAATCTCCATCTGCGCGGCGTAAACCTCCGGGTCGAGCGAAATGCGATCCGCCTTTACCGCTTCATCCCAGGGCTTAAAATTAGACCCGGCGAGTTTAAAGACTTTAAAACCCAAATCCTCCGGCGTCTCGCGAGTATCCAGCGATAATTGGCCCTTGTCCGCATTATTCATTTTATCGATTATACGGCGGATTCGTTCTTTCCCGATATCTGCGATTGTTTTAAGTATTGTTCCGTTATCTAGAGTTTTTGCTGATTCAATTGGTTCGGGGAGTTGGACCATGATAAAACGTCGATTTCCGTCATCCTGGCGATTCAGCTCCATTACTGCTTGTGCAGACGTGCAAGAACCAGCGAAAAAATCAAGAACAATGTCATTGCCATCTGGAGTAGTAGCTTGTTGTAGAATCAACTTTATGTATTCAACCGGTTTTGGAAAGTCCATGACTTCTTTCCCGTCAAAAATTTCCTTAAGTTCTCTTGTTCCTTGCGTATTATACACGGTAGTTAAAACAGAGGATAACCCGGTAAATTCTTCGGACAACTCGTTTTGATAACGTTTCATTCTAGGGCGACCTGATAACATAGGTGGCCAAATGATTCGCCCGTCCTTAATAAGTCGAGCCATTGTTGCTTGGCAATAACGCCATCCATTTTCTGGACAAGGATACAAATCTCCTGTTTCCGGATTTATAAGATCGTAGTGCAAATTGGGTCGTTGTTCTTTGGTAGCAAGACCAGTAAGGTCACCGCTTAGCCACGGCCCTCGTGGATCATCATCAGGATTATTATATTTTGTTAAGTCCTTTTCTTGTCCTCGCAGCCGGCTTTTTCCAACTTTTCGATAAACAACGAGGTATTCATGATCTACGGAAACACCTGTCTTAGCACGGCTATCTACGTTTTGTCTCCTTTTCCAAATAAGTGCACAGATAAAATTTTCTTCCCCAAACACCTCGTTCATTATTAACCTGAGATTGTACACTTCATGGTCGTCGATGCTTACGAAGATCACTCCGTCTTCCCTCAATAACTGCCGGGCAAGGAAAAGGCGCGGGTACATCATTGAAAGCCAGGCGGAATGGTAGCGCCCGCCGGTTTCCGGGTTGCTGGTGAGCATATTGCCGTCGGCATCCTTTTGCCCGGTGACTTTAAGGTATGTATCGAGCGGGTCGGTATAGTTGTCGGGGTAAATGAAGTCGTTGCCCGTATTGTACGGCGGGTCGATGTAAATCATCTTAACCCGGCCGAAGTAGGACTTATAGAGAAGTTTCAACACCTCAAGGTTGTCGCCTTCGATAAACAGGTGTTCCGTACTATCGAAATTAACCGACTCATCTTTCGCCGGAATCAGCGTCGCCCGGCAGGGCGTTTGCAGCAACCGGATCGCGTCGCGTTTCCCTGCCCAGTTGAACGTGTAGCGTTCCGGACGCTCGTCCTCAAAACTTCCTAAAGACGCGCGAAGTTTCTCAAAGTCAACTCTGCCTTCAGTGAAGACTTCGGGAAAAATCTGTTTGAGTTGTTCGATTCTTTCGTTGAGTATGCTTGTTGTTTCCTTGATAACGGGTTCTCCGTGTCTGTTTCCGCCTGACATAGGATCAACCGCTCTCTTTCCACCAATTTAACTTTATACTCTTACGTTAGCTGGTTACAACATTATCATTTTGGAGGCCAAAATACTCCGAGTATCAGAAATGTTTGAAATTGATGATGCGTACCGACGATGAAATAAGAATCACGTGAGGGAGCAAAAACCTGATGTAACCATTTTTCTTCCAGCTTTTTCAGCAGGGATTCCCGGTCGTATTTATGCCGCCACGACCGAAAAGACTGGGCAACTTCCCAATCTATGATTGTTAAATCGTGCCCTCTACATTTAGGATCGCTGCAGGTAAATTGATAATGAAAGCTGTAAGGGATTTTTTCGAGAACATTTTTATGCCGGGTATCGAATAACCTCATCTGGTTCAATATTGCTTTCTGCTTGGGTGACCATTCTGCTTCATCGGGCTTGATGTAAAACGAAGTGACTTCCTTGGGCTTAAATATTCCAAGCGATACGCGGTGGGTTTCGTTGAGAATTGCTATTTCTTCTAATGATTCCTTTGTTAAAGGCAAAATAACGGCTTTCCGCTGTCTCCACCCTTCAGATGTATCAACATCCCCAAGGATAACTATTGATTCAGGATCAGGCCTGTAGCTCTCAATACGCGGGTCTTCAGTTCGCCTGGTTACATTGGCTTTTATCCATGAATATTTACGGTATTGTCTTTCATAAGGTAGGTCCCGAAACTGTACCGGGTACAAGCGAATCCAATCGCCATCGTCGGTTACTCCTGCGGTACATACCACTTCTGTGTATTTTGTGCTTGGAGTAGGGTAGGTTTTAACGACTATAAATATTCGCTTTTCTTCCCACTTTTCTTTCACAGATGCACAACCTTCATTGTAGCATCTCGTTCTTGAAGGAACTCAGTAATTGCGCCTCGATGACAATAACTCGGCAACTTTTCAAAGCACGTAATACAAGCAATCTGATCCTTGATTACGTCATGCAATAGCCGAAGGGCTTCGGGATGCTCGGCAAGGTGCTTTTTAAACTGCTCATACAAGAAAATAGCACTGCCATTTTTGTGGTATTCGTTGCGAATTTCCTTCGGATTGCCAAGCTGGGGCAAGTGACAATAATCAATTCCGGCATCGGCAAGCGCCTTTGAGAGGTCCCTGCTCGAAAATCCTTTCTTACGGCTAATGGGATTTAAGCGCACATCAACGATTAAGGTAATTGCTTGTTTTCGGATTAAACGTATATATTCAGGGAGGGTCCGGCCTTCATACCCAATTGTGTAAATTTTCATCTGACCACCCCATTCTTTGCTTTAGTTTAATCTACGTATGTTGGAATGGTCAACATTTAGAAGGCACTACTCACCACGTGACAGGGGACAGTCCCCTGTCACTACATCCGTTCGCGCAGCAGACCGGAAGATCATCGAAACCAGGTGGTGGTAATGGTAGACGTGTAGACATTGTACCCCCTCCAAACAGATCGTGGTAGCATAGTATAACATCTGTGCCTGCCAAGATTGGCTCAATCCTAAAGCGAGATCCAATCGGGCTAACGTCATTGCGTATCAGCAACGGGCGCAGCATCCGGGACAATTGAAGGACAATTGAAGGACAATTGAAGGGACACCTTACTAAATCATCGGATCGAAACGAAAGATTTTCCGCCGTCTTAGAGAAAACATCAGGGCGGGACTTACGACTACGTAAGCCCCATAATTCAGTACGGTGTCCCCACAATTTTCCCACAATTTTCCGAATCTTAAATTATCGAGTTTGCCCTGAGAAATGCCTCACAGCTCTCGATGACGAAACTGGGAACAGTGTCGAACTTCGAGAGATCAAGGTAAAACAGATAGTCGTTTTCAACGTGGAACTGCTCGTCGATGTATTTGAGCAAAGGGTCGTCTTGGAACTTGGATCGAAGGTCAAGTACACCGATGAGAACTCGGAAAATCTGAAGTCGGAAGTACGGCACTTCCTCGGTCTGGAACGCGGCGACAAGCGGGTCACGACTGAAGAATTTGTCTCGGTAAAGGGCATAGGAAAAGTCAGATAAGTATGACTTAATCATTCTTTCACCTTCTGTTTTCGGCAAGATAAAAATACAGAGAACGGCAGCCGATTTATGTAGAGAACTTGCCAGTCGAAAATAGGATATACGTTGCAGTTTAAACATTTTTAGCAAATAGCGGTGGGCCTTGACATCCACC
>JBFMGD010000082.1:0-5443 GCA_040751775.1 Bacillota bacterium
GGGAGCACCCGGCGAGCCAAGAACGCCTAGGTAAACCGGTAGTGGTAAAACAGCCGGCTGCTTTAGTCGACGAAGAAGACCGACTCCGGCAGCGGTTACTTACAGAGCACCGCTACACCCCGGCGGCAGCGTGCTCTTTTATGCAGGAGCTGCGCGATTTTCGGGACACAATAAAAATTATGAGGTTAAGGTGCTTTGTGGCTCCAATGTATAAATCTTATTCAAAATTTTTATTGTGTCCCGAAATTAGTGCCGGCTACGCGTTGCGTTTAGCTGGTGAATCCTTCCAGATAGGCGTTTTTTTGCTCTTCCGAATCAAAGGGTACCCCTTCCGTCAGCTCGTCACGGTGAATATCCCTCACTTCATATTCGGTAACCTCGATCAGTTTACCGTGTGGCGGTTGGCCTTGATAAACGGCAATTTTACCGTTAAAAATGCCCAAATAGGCCAAAGCCTCACAGTCCGGACAAAAATCGGCGAGGTAGGTGAGTATAAAGTACGATCTGCCGCTTTGTGCTTTCATATCAACCAGGTGCCAACCGACGGGGTTTTTCAACTCGTCCATCAGGTTTTCGATACTCAGGTTGCTGTTGTGCAAGGCGGCGGCAATTTCGACCAGCGCCCGGGGCGGCTCGGGCAATGCAAGCGGTATATTACCCGGTTGATAAACCTGGCCGTGCTCACAATAGCGGTAGAGGTACTGCACCATGTACGGCTCCAACAGCGGCGGTTCATCGGTTGCTTGTTCGGTCTCTTGCTCGCTGCTCTTATTCCGGAAACGTTCCCAGAAGCTGCCCATGCCGGTATCATCTGTCCGCGTATAGCTGATCAGCATAGTCAGGGGCCCCAGACCGATTACGAGCAGTAAGATTATAAAACCGGTCCACAATAACCAGCGCAGTTTGATCTTTTTTCGTTCCTGTTGTGCCATGATCGTCCCTCCAGGGATTGATGCAATAATATTAATAGCCTATCATGCCCCTGGAAAGGGTAGATTATACATCTAACTGATCAGCTCTTCCGGTATGTCGAAGTTGGCATAGACGTTTTGGACGTCATCCAGGTCTTCAAGCGCTTCCATCAGGTTCAGGATACGGGTTGCATCATCCTGTTGATCAATATTAACCGTATTCTGAGGCAACATCGTCACCTCGGCACCGGCTACCGGGATGTGATTCTCCTGGAGATATTTTTTTACGGCTTCGAACTGTTCCGGCCCGGTGATGATACTACAGCTTTCCCCTTCGAAGTTGACATCTTCCGCCCCCGCTTCCAGGGCGATCATTAGTAAGTCATCTTCTTCTACAGATAAGTCCTCTTTATTGACGAGCAGATATCCCTTGCGGGCGAACATCCAGGCCACGCAGCCTGATTCACCGAGGCTGCCGCCGTGCCGGGAGAGAACGTGACGGATTTCGGCAACGGTGCGGTTGCGGTTATCGGTAAGCACATCGAGCAGCACGGCTACCCCTCCGGAAGCGTAGCCTTCATAGTTAACTTGCTCGTAGTTTTCACCATCCATTCCTCCCGTCCCTTTCTGAATGGCCCGCTGGATATTATCGCCGGGCATGTTGTTTTCCTTTGCTTTTTGAACCGCCAGGCGCAGGCGGAAGTTTGTGTTCAGGTCGCCGCCGCCCTCCTTTGCCGCCATAATAATCTCACGTGCCAGTTTCGTAAATATTTTTCCTTTTTGCTCATCCACACGCGCTTTACGGTGTTTGACGTTGGCCCACTTGGAATGTCCGGCCATTACTTTACCTCCTTTGCAGCTCTATTTTGAAAACCAATTATTTTTCTCCCAATTAAGGATTTAAAGTATACGCAAACCCAGGGGGGTATCCCGGTCGGGGCCGATCAGTACCACCCGCTGATCCTCCGGGACAACCCCGAGCACGAGTACTTCGGATACGAACTTGCCGATCTGTTTCGGCGTCAAGTTGTAAACGGCTAGGACCAGGCGGCCCAGCAGATCGTCCTTGGTGTAAAGGTCGGTAATTTGAGCGCTCGTTTTTTTATGGCCGAGCGGGCCGAAATCAACAATCATCCGGTAAGCCGGAACCCGGGCCTCCGGAAAATCCTCAACCAGGACAACCTTCCCCACCCTGATCTCCACCGCTTCAAAATGTGCGTAGTTAATCGGCTTATTCTCCACCTGTGACCCCCCCAAAGAACCGCACCCGCAGGGTTTTCTAATCAAACAAGATGCGGCGTTTCTCCAAAATGAGTAGCAGCGGGTAACCGAGGCCGTAGCAGGCGACGACCTGGCCCGCGCCCACCCAAAGCGCCGTCAGATAGAAGGGAAAACCTAAAACCAGGTGCAGGATATACCCGACCACCAGGACATTGATCAACACCGGCGGCAGGGGCGCCAGGTATTTAAGCCTGATTTTGGAAGTAAGATATGCTGCAACCAGGGTGGCGGCGCTGCCGAAAACAACATCCAGGATCCCGTTTCCGCCGTAGATATTGGCTAATAAGCAGCCGACGAAAAGGCCGGGTACTGCCGCTGTTGTGAAAAAAGGGAGAACCGTTAACGCTTCCGAGACTCTGACCTGAATCATGCCGTAACTGATCGGGGCGAAACTGATCGTAAGCAGCGCATATACCGCTGCGATCATCGCCGCTTTGGTCCAATAGTTCAATCGAATAGACATGGTCATCCTCCTTGTTTTTTTTAAAGCAGGGTAGGCTGCGACCTGCTAAAAGAGATACTGATCAGGTATTTAGAATTAAAAAGTCAGAACGTAGCGAGAATATGCTTCCAGCAATTTACTAACCTCTTGCAAGAGTATTTTTACCGCTGCAATATCACCGTATCCAAGATCTTTCAAATAATCAAGTAGAAAAGACCCGTCTGACTCCTGAATCCTGAGTTGTTACAAATTCTCGAGTATCTGTTTCATCAGCAGCACAGCCGCCCTGTTCAAAACCCTGCCGCTGTGCCGGACCAGGTAGAGCTGCCGGGCCAAATCAATACCGGCCAGCGTAAAGCCGTCCACAAATCCCATCTGCAGGTAATCGGCGGCGGAATGGCGCGAAACGAGCGATATACCCAACCCATAGCGGACACCCTGCTTGATTGCTTCCAGGCTGCCCACATGGGTGACGGCCGCAAAGTCCCGCAAGCTCATTCCCTGACCCGCTAAAATCTTTTCAAAAAGGTCGCGGGTGGCTGAACCCTTTTCACGAAGCAGCAAGTTCCCGGAAAGGCATTCCGTTAAAGTGACGCTCCTTTTGTGAGCCTGTTTGCAATTACGGCCGGCTCCTTGAAAATGGCCCGGCGGTGTGATCAGCACCAGTTCATCATTGGCATAGACCCGGTATGCCAACCGGTCATCCTGATGCATGGAGCCAACAAACCCCAGATCCACGTCGTAATTGATCACCTGCTCTACTACCTGCGCGGAATCGAGAATGTTCAGGTTAATCGACACGGCGGGAAACAACCGCTTGAACCGAGCCAGGGTGGGGGGAAGCAGGTAGATACCCGGGACGGAGCTGGCGCCCAGGTGAACCGGTCCGGCGGCAGCTTTTTCGGACCGGTTCAGCCGGGCCAAGGCTTCCTCCTGCAGGTTGACAATGCGCTGGGCATAATCCAGGTATTCTTTGCCGTCCTCGGTTAGAGTGAGCTCCCGGGAGCGGGAACGGTCAAATAACTGGGTGCCCAGTTCTTCTTCCAGGCATTTAACACGCATGCTCACACTGGGTTGGCTGATATAAAGCTGCTCCGCCGCCCGGGAAAAGCTTTTCAGGGCGGCAACGAGTAAGAATATCTTTAACTGTAGATCATTCACCGGCTACACGCCTTCCCATATTTCGCTAAAGCCTGCGCGCGGAGATAAAGACAGGTTGACGCGAAAAGCGCAATGGTAAATAATAAGAGTAAAGCGTAGGTTAATTATAAACTTGAAGCGTATGCTTGTCTATAACCCGCCAAAGACACCGGTTAAAGGGAGACTTAAGGTAATGATTGTAAAATTCTTAAAGATTGCCATAAGCATATTATGCCTATTGGTGTTAACGGCCGGCTGCAACAGCCGGGAACAGCAAAAACAACCGCTCACCATCGCCGCCGCCACCGGTTTACGCTTCGCCCTGGAAGAGGTCGCCACCCTTTACCGTGAGCAACACGGCCAAGAAGTGGTCTATGTCTTCGGCTCAACAGGCGATTTGGCCAGGCAGATCAAATCAGGCGCCCCGGTGGACCTCTTTCTCTCCGCCGACCGCTTATATATGGATGAGCTGATCGATGCCGGGCTGATCGAACCGGGCAGCACCTGTGTCTTTGCCGTCGGACAGATCGTGCTGGCTGTGAACAAGGCTGAACAACCTCCCGTGGCCTCGCTGCAGAATTTGGCTGAATACTCCGGTCCAATCGCCCTGGCCAACCCGGACCACGCCCCCTACGGCCGGGCAGCCCGGGAAGCGCTGCAAGCGGCCGGCCTGTGGAACGCGCTACAGGAACAAATCATCTACGGTGAAACCGTCGGCCAGGTGCTGCAGTTCATTCAGACGGGAAACGCGCCGGTGGGGATTATCGCCTTGTCTCTGGCCGATGTACCGGAAATAGAATACCGGTTAATCGACAGCGCGCTGTACAGCCCGCTGGAACAGGTATCGGGCATTGTGGCCGGTTCACCCCGTGCCGGCGCGGCACGCGGCTTTGCGCATTTTTTAAACGGTGATAGCGCGCGGCGAATCCTGGAGCAGTACGGTTTTACAGTGCCGCTTCAATAAAGGGCGGGAGTGATCGTCACATGGACTGGTTTCCGGTACTCCTATCTTTAAAAGTAGCCGGCTGGGCCACCCTGGCAGCGCTGCTGAGCGGCGTTCCCCTGGCCTGGCTGCTGGCCCGCAAGAAACCGCACGGGGCAGCCTTAATTTCATCCCTGGTCACCCTGCCGATGGTCTTACCCCCGACCGTTCTCGGTTACTACCTGCTGGTCTTGATCGGCAGACAGGGTTTCCTGGGCCGTCTCCTGGCCCAATCCTTCGGGATAAACCTGGTCTTTACCTGGCAGGGCGCCGTGCTGGCCGCAACCCTTGTATCCCTGCCGCTGCTGGTACACACAGTGCAAGCCGGGCTCGAGGGAGTGGATCGGGAAATGGAAGATGTAGCCCGTACCCTGGGCCGTTCCGAACCGGCGGTTTTTTTAACCGTAACCCTGCCCCTGGCCTGGCCCAGTTTGCTGGCCGGCATGGTATTGGCTTTCACCCGCGCCATGGGTGAATTCGGCGCGACGCTGATGGTGGCCGGCAATATCCCCGGCAAGACCCAGACCCTCTCGATCGCGATCTACGATGCCGTGCAGTCAGGCAATACGGTCCTGGCCAATACCCTGGTTGCGCTGGTCAGCGGCTTGACTTTTCTCGCCTTACTGCTGCTGCACAGGATAACCCTGAAGAGGTTGATCTAATCATGCTTAGCGTGGACCTTGTCAA
>JBFMGD010000083.1:0-4293 GCA_040751775.1 Bacillota bacterium
CATCGGCGGCACCTACACTTTGCAGCAACAAACATCCTCATTAAGTGTAAGTCACACAGCGTTAGCCTTTAGCTATGTCAAGCGGGGAACTTACGGCACTGTGCAGAGTTATACTATATCGGGTACCGGTTTAACCAGTGATGTGCAGATCGAAGCGCCGGCCGGTTTTTGGATATCTTTGAGTTATACAAAAAGCGGCTTCGGCAAAACCCTGACTATAAAGCCGGAGGGCGGGGTTATAAACCAGAAAATATATGTAGCTTTTTATCCGACCAGTGCTAAAACGTACAGCGGCAATATCGTGCATTCCTCGCCGGGGGCAGCCGTAAACGTCAGTGTAAGCGGACGAGGTTATTAACCGTTGTTGTCACTGGGACGGTTCTAACGACTACGAAGTTTTTATATGCTGCTTTTTGCTTATTTTTGCGAGATAACACTTTGAGGCTATTCTTTTGCTATGTAATTCAAGAGCCAACACTTCAAATTAAGCTTCAAGAATATATTTTAGACAAAGCCTGTGAACTCATGGTATCATTATCGCAGGAGCAGCATGAAGTACGGCGTCACCGCGGAACAAGAAAGGTGTGATCTTATGTTTAAACGCTATTTGGTATTCATATTGTTCGCTCTCCTGGCATTTCCCATAGTATCGTGTAGCGGCGGCTCCGAGGTTGATTTCCCCCCGCTGGAGGGTGAAATTACGGATCTGGCTGATCAGTTTATTGCCCACCTTGTGGAAGGTGATTATGAGGCTGCCGTTAGTTTTTTTGAAGCTAAAATGAAACGCGCAATGCCCGCCAAAAAGCTGGATCAAACCTGGCAGGTATTGTTAAACCAGGTCGGTCCCTATGTAGGCGCGGTGGAAAAAAGAACAGATGTAGCAGAAGGTTATGATGTAGTTTTCATAACCACTGAATTTGAAAAAGAAATGCTCATTATTCGCGTGGTGTTCGACAGCGACAAACGGATCGCCGGCTTATGGTTCAATCCGGCGCTGTAAGCGATAGACCACAAACATAAACAGAATTAAATAGAGTTAATTAGCGAAAATATCTACCTCAACAAATAAAACCGCACAGAATCTACTGGGTTTAAGCAGGGAATCACTACGTAAGGCTTTGTTGTCTTTTTTATGCTCTACCATCAAAAGATGGGGACACCTTCAGAAGTCTGAAAATGGCAATTCGCATTTTCAGAGTAGTAGAACCGTCTCAGTGACAACTTATTGCGTGCGGTCGAGGCTGCGGTACTGGATTGCTTCGGCGATGTGGGGTGCTGCGATGGTGTCCGAGCCGGCCAGGTCGGCGACGGTGCGCGCGACCTTGATGATACGGTCGTGGGCGCGCATGGAGAGATTCAGGCTCTGGAAAGCCAGGCGTAGTAGTTCATGGGCTTCGTTGGTGAGGGGGCAGTATTTCTCAAAAAGGCGGGCGCGCAGTCCCGCGTTGGTTAGGATTTTCAAATTACGGTATCGTTTCCGCTGGATGGCCCGGGCTTGCTCCACCCGCCGCCGGATGGCGGCGGAACCTTCCCCGGGCCGGTCCTGCTGCAGCTGTTCGTATTCGATGCGGGGCGCTTCCACCTGGATGTCGATCCGGTCCAGGAGCGGCCCCGAAAGGCGGGAGCGGTAGCGCTGTACCATCGTTGGACTGCAGCGGCATTCACGGGCCGGGTCGCCAAAATTTCCACATTGACAGGGGTTCATTGATGCGGCAAAAATAAAATTGGCCGGGTAGGTCAGGGTGGCGGAGACCCGGGTCACGGTAACGCTGTGATCTTCCAGGGGCTGACGCAGCGCTTCCAGGACATCGCGGCTGTATTCCGGCAGTTCGTCGAAAAAGAGCACACCCAGGTGTGCCAGGCTGACCTCGCCAGGTCGGGGCAGCTTGCCGCCGCCGATAATTCCGGCAGCAGAGGCGCTGTGGTGGGGGCTGCGAAATGGCCGCCGGGTGAGCAGCGGTTTGCCCGGCGGCAGCCGTCCCGCCACGCTGTGAATGCGAGTGATCTCCAGGATTTCATCCATGGACGGAGCCGGCAGGATGGTTGGGAGGCGGCGGGCCAACATGGTCTTACCGCTGCCGGGCGGGCCGAACAGAATAATGTTGTGCGCGCCGGCCGCCGCCACTTCCAGCGCCCGCTTTGCTGTCTCCTGCCCTTTGACTTCACTGAAATCAAGTTCAGAATGCTCACTATGTAAAAGTTGCTCCAACCGCGACTCCTCGGCCGGCAGCGTTTCCAACCCGCAAAAGTATTTGGCCAGCTGTTTCAGGCTGGTTACTCCGCGCACAGCAACCTTCCCGATAAGCGCCGCTTCAGCCGCATTTACAGCCGGCACATAGAAGTTAAACCACTTAAACCGGGGATGAACGGCGATCGAGGCCGCCATGGCCAGAGTTCCCGAAATGCCGCGCAGGGTTCCCTCCAGGGAAAGCTCTCCCACCAGGATCGCTTTCTCCAGCAGTTCACCGCGTGGGATCTGGTTGGTTGCGGCCAACAGGGCAACCGCGATACCGAGGTCAAAAGCAGGACCTTCCTTTTTTAAGTCGGCGGGGGCCAGGTTTACCGTGACCCGGCGGTAGGGGAATTCAAAGCCGCTGTTGCGTATAGCGGCTCTCACTCTCTCACGTGCTTCTTTTACGGAAGGATCCGGCAGTCCGATGATGTCAAAAGCAGGCAAACCGTTGGATATATCAACTTCCACCTCCAACGGTACGCCGTCAATCCCGAGCACTGTACAGGAATAAACCCGAGCCAACAATGGCCTTCACCCCTGGCATTTCTTACCTTGTTTTATTTTGACAAAAACTATCAAAAACCTTCTTTGTAGTAGTCTGACCGATCTGTCTGTGAAAAAAAATTATCGGTAAAGATATGGTTTTATAGTGCAACAATTTATTCCTGCAGATCAGATCGACCAGAATAATTATGATATCCGGCTCTATGTGCAGAAAGGCGGCACAGGTAAATGGACTATTTCCGGCGGATTTTGCAGGATCAGCTATATCAATTGTTATATCAGTAATTATTGTTTGCAGCCGGGCAGTATTGATTATATCCTCGCGGCAAATAGCCGGTTCTCGAAAAAACAAAGGCGGGAGCTAGTTCCGATAACGCAGCTATCAACCGCGGATGCCGCTCTAGCATACTCTCCACAGGAATAAACCTGCTTAGTTACTACCCTTAAGGTCAATCATGTCGCCTCGTAACGCAGCTAAATTTCTCATGCCGTACATATCAAAAAATGAACGGGTTTCCCGCGAACCGGCGATGTGAACAGCATATTTGATCGGGTTGACAAAAGCCTTCATCACGGTATCTCCGCTGTAAGCTTTCATCAAAGAAACCTTGGCCGGTTGGGCGTTGCATTCAATGAACCAGAGTTTGTTATTCTTATCCAACCCGAAATCGATGCCCATTTCGCCGAATGGGCCGAAGTGTTTCTCTACCGACCCGTAAATACGGAATAAGAAGTTGTGGATTTTGTTTTTCAGGGAAGCCAGTGCTATATTGTTGTAGCCCAGGTGATTGGCAAAGAATTCCTCAAATTGATAGCTGGAGGCATGCGTTGTAATTGGCGATTTTTTATGTCCAACCCGGGTCGGTATCGCCACAATTTCCAGGCGTCCTTTCCCGTTTCTTTGCACTTCCGCCCGTAAATCTATCTTTTGGCCGTCTATTTCAATCAGGTCGATCGGCTGCTGGATAATAAAAGCCTTGCCTTCAAAGAAGAGGTTTAGCACACGATACAATTCACTGACAGTAGCTTTGCGTGATATTAAGCGTTTTTTAAAAAAGCGGTAATCATACATACCGTCCAAGAGCCGTGTGATCTGCATTACCTGTTTGCCTTGTCTACCCCGGCACGCTTTCAGGAAAACTCGACCGTAACGACTAAGCATCTGCAGAAAACTATTATCCTGTTTACTGAACAGCTTTGTTTCGGGTAAGTGCGGCTTGATCGAACGATCGCTGCTTAGTGCCTGGTATACATCCCATTTATTAAATGCCCCCAAACTGTTGATGATGCGAATATTTTTCTCTATGATTACTCTGTAAAACCGCTCGTAATCTTGTTCGCTGTATTCTGGGATGCCGTTCCGGTGGTATACAACATCGGGAAAAGAGAACAATTTATTGAGCCAGCGTTCCTGGTTTGGGTTATAGTATTTTCCGTTAATCCGATTGTTTGCATAATCAATATCTTTCAAGGAAAATAGGTACAGGATAGTATCTGTATCTTTGGCCGCCCGGTTTAACAGTTCAAGCCTTTCACGACCCGCGCCAGGGCCATAG
>JBFMGD010000084.1:0-4112 GCA_040751775.1 Bacillota bacterium
GCTTGTATCGTAACCTTTTCGCCACGGATCCGGAACGTTTTTTCTTGCGTTTCAATAGAGCATGTTGTAACTTCCAAGCATTCGGGGCAAAATTTTTCGAATATCCTTCCCATTTTAATTTTCCCCTCTTTGTTTAAAACTTCACTTAGCATCATGCTAGTGTTTTGAATCAACTTTCAATCCCCTTGTTTTTGGGGTAGTGTAGAAATACGGGGAACATTTTAGCCCCAAAAACTGATAAGTTTGGTACCTGACACCCCGCTGTTATATTGATTCCGGCTGGAGAGAAGAAGAAGCCTTTAAACAGTTGGCCGCTGGCGTTTGGCCACAAGGAACGCCTTGCGGAGGGCCGCCCACGCCGACACGGCGAAGGTTCGGCCAAGCGAACAGGCGTACGCATCGTGCCGAATCAGAGCAAGCATTTTGTAAGATATATAAGTGAATTCTTGTTCCCAACCAGGCGACGAAGAACGGTCGGCGTCAGGCTCTATAAGTGCGCCATGGTTCGCTCCGAACCAAGCCGATGTCGCGTCGGGCCGGAGCACAGCGTCTCCGGCGGACAACCGCCCAGAGAAGGCGTCGGGATAACGGTTCTCCCTAAGCGCGGTCAGAAACGAGTATGGGGCGAAAGGCGGACGGAGGCGGCGGGATTGGAGGCCAACGAGCGGCTGTAGCGAAGACTGGGAATGGCAATCAAACGGTGTTATGGATTTGACTGCCCAACCCTAATTGTATTTATGGTACAATACCAGTATGACAGGTGACATTAGCCGTGTATTTTGAGATAATCGGGGAAATTAATGAGGTTGAGACTATCGCCGTCGGTGGGGGAATACGTGATATCATGCGTCTCCGCAAAGAATATGGCCCTGGCCGATGGCGAAAAATGAAAGGGATTGCAAAGGTCCGCCTTCAGAGCGGAAGGATTTGTAACGCCGAAATTCATTGGTATGAAGCCCACGGGGTAGGCAGAAAGAAAATGAAAATCAAAAGGTTTTGGGAGTGAAACCATGGAGAAGGAAAAAAACGTTTTTGTGCTTTGCATAGAGAACAAGGATTGTGATGACTTGGAAAAGCGCAAGATATATCAGGTTATTCCAGATGATGAGGCAGCAAAGGAAGGCTACCTTAGAGTTATTGACGAATCCGGGGAAGATTATCTTTATCCGGAGTCATATTTCATTTCCGTCCAACTCCCGCGTGAAGCACAAGAAGCACTGCGAGCAGCAACTTGAATGTTTTTATGCCACGGCGGGTGATCTTTAACGTTAGGCGAGGTGGAATCCAATAGTGGCCCTTCGGAGGGGTATCCGATGACGGACCGTGAACACGGGTAGTGCCATGGTGCCAAGTGCCATGGTGCACCGAACTTATTAATACCGTAAGCCAGCAAGAACCCCCTGTAACTATTGGGAGGTTTTTTTATTCTGCGGGGGTGGGGATATATGCAATAGACCGGTGAATAAATGAACATACTGTTTTTATCTTTTGCCGTGCAAACCCCTCTTCACAAGTGTTGACCTGTATCACCCCAACCATAACCGGCCAAACTATCCATGGGGGTGAAACAGTCGGATTTTCGTGTATCCGTATAACCCCGGATACTGGAACCTGATTGTCTGCAGTAGTCGCAATCGACCTTATCATCCGCTGGAGCGGCAGGGAATACGCTTGGCTGAAAGGGTTAAGCGCAGGGGGAGTCTTCTGGGTAGTACACGTGGCCTTCGCATCCCCGCCATTGTTCCAAGAGTTTATAGTACTATTCCCCCGGTGATGGTCCTCGCGTCCTTTATTCTCTCAGTCCTCTGGGGGCTGTCGCCGCCCTCGTCCTGCGGCACCTGCCGGAACCAGTCCGGCAGGGTTAAGGCACGTCTTATAAGTTTCATCAGACGTTTACCGCGCCCCGCATAATCTCAGGAAAACGGCTCGCAATCGCAACCTTGCAATCCCAACAAGGATAAACTGCCGGCGAACACGAATTTCTCCAAAAGGTTGTTCGAGTATGTCAACGATGCAGTCACGGCGATGGATTCGAAGCTTGACTGGACCAACGCTGCTTTTTGGGCGACTTACGACCACAAAACCGAAATACCGGGCTGGAAGGCCTACATCTTGAACCCGCGGGTAAGCTATGAGGCGGTTGATGACTTTATTCAGACCCTGGATTTGATGAAGACCTTTAAGTAACGTAATACGGAGAACAGCAGCCGTGGTTATTCTCGCGGCTTAAGTTATGGAAGGAAAGTTGTGGTGCTGTCTACTATTCTCAGGGTGTGTTTGGCCAGGCGGCTGAAGCCTTTTTGTTTGAGTTCAGCCGAAAAGCCTGTTCTTGATCCATCCCTCGAAAGCTTTGGTCTTTACGTGCACATCCCCTTCTGCCGGCGGATATGTCCCTTTTGCCCCTATAACAAGTGCATATACCGCGAAGACAGAGTGGGGGATTACTTCGATGCTCTTTCGACGGAGCTGCGGCGCTACAGGGAGATTTTCGGCCGCGCCCGGGTAGACTCGATCTACTTCGGCGGCGGCACGCCCACGACGGCAACCCCGCAGCTTGTCCGGCTGATTGACGAAATGAGGAGCTTGTATGATTGCGGCAAAGTGATAGGTGTGGAAGCACACCCGAACGATCTGAACGATAACACTCTAAGTATCCTCCGGCAGGCGGGGGTGAACATGCTCAGTATCGGGGTGCAGACGTTTGACGATCGGTTATTAAAGTCAATGGGCAGGACATACAGCGGGGCTGCGGCCAGAAGGGCGGTTAAGGCGGCGCTCGACGCCGGGTTTGAGACCGTTGACGCGGACCTGATTTTTGCGTTACCCGGGCAAAAGGTGGAGGATCCGGCGCGCGAGGTGGCGGAGGTTTTCGAGCTGGGGGTTCACCAGGTTTCGGCTTACCCGCTGATTATTTTTCCGTATACGGGCATGGATTCCCATATAAGGCGCCTGGGGTTGAAAAAGACAGGCTTGAGAGCGGAAAAGGGGATGTTGACGGCCATCGTCAATCTTGCCGACAAGTACGGGTATGATCGGAGTTCTATCTGGACCTATACCAGGAAAGGGGCCGCAAGGTACAGCTCGGTGACGCGGGAGAGGTTCGTCGGGGTAGGAGCAGGAGCGGCATCCCTGAATAGTGGTTATTTCTATCTTAACACCTTCAGCCCGGAATATTATGTAAAATCCGTCAGGCAGGGACTGCCGGTTTCCGTGGGAATGAAACTGTCTGCCCGTGTGGAAAAGCTGTACTGGCTTTACTGGCGGATGTACGATATGGACATACCTGTCCGGCGTTTCGAAGAGCTGTTCCGGGAAAGTCTGAAGTGCCGTTTCGGAGTGTTTCTTACGGCATTGCGGTTGTGCGGTCTGGTCGTTGCTGAGGGTGATTCAATCCGGTTGACTGATAAAGGAGGGTACCTTTTTCACCTGGTCGAAAAGGGCCATTCGTGGGATTATCTCTGCCGGGTTTGGTCCGGCAGTCTCAAAGAGCCATGGCCTTCCAAGATTTGCTTTTGATATCATAGACCGGCTTAAAAGGCGAAGGGTAGGCTCTGCAAGTGAGCCGTCGTTCGCTCCGAGGCCCGACGAATAGAGGTGAGAGCGGCAGGAAAGGCCGATATCACTATGCGCGAAACTGTTGTTCAACTGGAAGACGGATGGTTCTTCTTCCGGCATACGGGCGTTGACGGGAGACGGCCGGTCCTTCTCTTCATCCACGGGCTGGGGGAGTCCGGCCTGTGTTTTGACGAAGCGTTCCGGTCTCCGGAGCTGAAAGACTGCGGCCTGGTGGTTCCCGATATGTTCGGTTACGGCCGCAGCTCTTACGCCTTTAACGGCGACTACGGCATGGAGACGCAGGTGCGCCGCCTCCGGCGGCTCGTGGACCTTTTGGGACTTGAATCGTTTTATATCGTCGGGCACTCGCTCGGGGGGGACCTGGGTGTGTTGATGGCCTCCTCCGACAACGACCGGCGGATTAAAGGGTTTGTCAATATAGAAGGGGACCTGACGCCGCACGATATCTTTATCAGCGACAAGGCCGTTTCTGCGTCGGAGCGGGGCGATTTTGCCGGGTGGTTTGAGAGGGATTTCAAAGAGGACTTGGTCTTGAA
>JBFMGD010000085.1:0-3232 GCA_040751775.1 Bacillota bacterium
ATTTGTGGTACCCTAAAAGGACATGCTCCGGTACAGCTTTGACATCCGTCACACTTGGCAGGATCATGAAGGACAACTCCATTTCGGAGCTTCCGGTAGCATTTTTCCGGGCATACCCGTATGCATTGGGGATTGGCACAATGATTACAGGCCATGGAAAGATACGCAAAAACATTTTCTTGTTTTTTTAAGTTTAATACTCTTCTATAAGCAAAATCATTCAATTGCTTATCATTTTTGCAGGCAAACTCACAGCTATGACAGCCGATGCATCTATCCAAATTAATTAAAAACCCTAATTGCTCGGCCATTATTTTAATCACTCCGGTTTAGGGTTAATCGATTATATCTTAAGTGTAGATCGTAAAATAGAATTGATCCTAGATCATCAAATAAAACTGACCCACCTTATGATAAAATCTCCCCTGAGAGGGGGAAGAAAAAGAGGTGGTCAGCATGTACAAATGGCAACGCATCAAGACACTGCACACTCAAGGGGCCGGCATCAGGCAGATAGCCAGGGTTGTAGGGGTATCCAGGAATACCGTCAGGAAGTACTTGAAAGAAGCCGGTCCACCCCAGTTTAGAGCCAGGGAGTATGTCAAAGAACTGGACAAGTATCTGGAAGAAATAAAGATTATGCTTGCCAAAGGATATATCGGCACAAGGATTTACAACGAACTGGTAGATAAGGGCTATCAAGGCTCCCTGGCCAGCGTCCACCGTTATCTTAGGCCCATAAAGGAAGATGATAGGATCGCTAAATTAGCCACCACCCGGGTGGAAACCGGGCCAGGTAAACAGATGCAGTACGATTGGAAGGAGTGGACGTTACTCGTAAACGGAAAGCCGGTAAAAATATATCTCCACGAAGTGGCCTTATCCTTTAGCCGGATGAAATTCTACACCTTCTCATTAAGCATCACCACCTCCAATGTGATCCGGGTCCTGGTTGAAGCCATTGACTTCTTCGGCGGCTATGCTCTTGAGTTAGTGATAGACAACGGCAAACAAATGGTTATCACCCACCAGAAAGACGGTATTGTCCGGTATAATGACGAGTTTTTAAAATTCTGCGGGCTGTATGGCATTGAGCCCTTTCCTTGCGCCAACTACCGTGCCCGGACCAAGGGAAAGGTAGAACGCCCCTTTTACTATGTGCAGGAACACCTGCTGCGGGGCCTGGAGGTGGGGAACTTAAACGAATTCGCTGTAAAACTTTCAGAGTTCCAGGAAGCCTACAACAAAAGGCCCCACAGCACCTTAGGCCGGCCGCCGGAGGAGATGTTTGCCGAGGAAAAAGGGGGCCTTCTCAAAATACCTGCTGTCGAACCGGCCTTATTACACCATAAAGAACCCCGGAAGGTGAGCAATGACGGCTATATATCCCATGACGGCAATCTCTACCCCGTACCCCTGCGCTACTGCTTAAGGAGAGTGTGGATAGAAAACATCTACAGCCGACGATTAAAGGTATATGACGAGGCAGGAGTACTTTTAGCGGAGTTCGACCTTGACCTTAAAAAACAAACTGCCCGTCCTCTTCACCCCGAACACGAAACCATCAACCGTCAATACCAGGAAAAGAAACTGAAACTACGCTCAGCCCTGGTGGAGAAGTTCACCAGCGCCTTTGGCGAGGATGGCCAAAGGTATCTGGCAGGCCTGCGTGACCAGAATGGCGCCAACCTGTACTGGCACCTGGCGGAAATCTTAAGCTATCAGGAGATATATACCCCAGAAGATATCACATCAGCCATCAAAGAATGTTTAAAAATCGGTTCTTATCACAAAAACAGCGTAAAAAGACTTTTAGAACAGATGAAAGTCGCCCCCCTTCTACCAGCGGGTGACCAGATAAATTTAAATATGCCACCGGTTAGAATCAAACGGGACCTCTCCTGTTATGCCCTAAAGGAGAGCGAGGTGGCGGCAGTATCATGAGCAACAAATTAACCGCTTACCTGGAAAGCCAGATTAAGGCCTTAAAATTAAAGGGGATGCTCGCCCATTACCAGGAGATAACAGAAAAAGCCTCGCAAAACAACCTCTCTTATACCGAATACCTCTCCCTTCTCTTCGAAGAGGAGTTAAAAAGAAAAAACGAAGGCACGGTCAAGACGAAAATCAATAAAGCGCGCTTCCCCTTCATCAAAACCCTGGAGGAGTTCGACTTTAGCTTCCAGCCCTCAATCCGGGAAAAAGAAATTATCGCTTTAGGCTCCCTGGATTTCGTGGAGAAAAAGGAGAATATTGTTTTCCTGGGGCCCCCTGGGGTCGGGAAGACGCATCTGTCAGTGGCCTTAGGTATCAAGGCCTGCATGGCTAAATTTAGGGTAGCATTTATTACAGCCCAGAAGCTTTTAGAAGAACTACTTTTAAGCGCCAAAGACGGCAGTCTCCTTGACAAGCTATTGGGCTATTCCCGGCTAAACCTTCTGATCATCGACGAACTCGGCTATATGCCCGTAACTAAAGAACAGGCCAATCTTCTCTTCCGCCTGGTCTCCATGCGTTACGAGAAGGGGAGTATTATCCTGACCAGCAACTACAACTTCAACGAATGGGGGGAGATATTTTCCGACCAAGTGGTGGCCGCAGCCATAATTGACCGGCTTGTGCATCATGCCCGCATTTTCTATATTAACGGTACTAGCTACCGGCTCAAGGGTAAACTAAAAGCAGCCAACGACCGTTAATTCGGCAGCAAGGCTACAGCTCCATTCCCTTTGGCGCATGATTTGCAGCTTATTATTTTGTTCCCCAGTGGGTCAATTTTATTTGCACATAGTGGGTCAATTCTATTGACAATCAACAGTAGAAGCGAACAAGACCAGCCCCAATGTGTCCTGGAACAAGCGCCCCGCACGACCCGCAATGTTCCAAAACTCGTCGGGCCGCAGTGGCTCTCGGATATAACCGCTTCCTACCATCTTCGGCTTATGATGTGTTGCGAGGATCACGCTTGAAATCGGAAAGTTCACGCCTTGAGCCAGCGTTGACGTAGCCACAAGAGTTTTTAACTCGTTGTTCTCTACCAACCATTCGAGCATGTAGCGGGTGTCCGGTGAAATGCCGGCATGATGTACCCCCACGCCTTTTTCGAGTAGCTTGGCGAGCAGAAATCCATCGCCATACTCGGCATCCACAAAACGTCGCACCAACTCTAACTTGGGTGACCACTTCTTGATCGTGGCTGATCATCAGCAATGTTCTGTGCGATGTCCCATGT
>JBFMGD010000086.1:0-3137 GCA_040751775.1 Bacillota bacterium
GATCAATGACGCCGAGCTACTGTAACCGGCCGCTTGCAACGGACCGGCGGTTTTGAAAATTAAATAGAATGAACAGATCGGAGGGTGGTTTGCAGATGAGCCGGAAAATTAAGCCGCACTTGCTGGCCTTATTCATTTTGTTATGCTTCGCCCTGATCGCATCGGCCTGTTTTACGGTATATGCCGCTCAAACAGGAATTAAACGCGGCCTGGATATCGCCGGCGGCCTTTATGTACTGCTGGAGGCTGTGGAAACCGGCGAACAGGAGGTTGACGCCGACGCGATCGAACGGGCGATTGCCATTATTCGCATGAGGGTGGACGAGTTGGGGGTCGCCGAACCGATTATCGCCGTCCAGGGTGAAAACCGGGTCCGGATTGAGCTGCCTGCGCTGCAAGATGTGGAGCGGGCGCGGGAGATAATCGGCCGGACCGCCCGCCTCAGCTTTGTCGGCCCGGACGGGCAGGAGATCGTAACCGGGGCGAACCTGCGCCGGGCGATGGCCGAGCGCAATTTTGATGTTGACCCCAACCCTTATATCAAAATCGAGTTTGACCAGGAAGGCGCCCGGCTGTTCCGAGAGGCCACAGGTAAATTCCTGGAACAGCCGATCTCAATCGTCCTGGATGGTGATGTTATCTCCGCGCCGAGGGTGGGCGCTGTTATCTCAGACGGCAACGCGATTATCACCGGCAACTTCACCTTTGAAGAGGCTGCCGACCTGGCGCTGCTGCTGCGCAGCGGTTCACTGCCGGTGGAGCTGCGGGAGATGGAATCGCGCCTGATCGGCCCGACCCTGGGCCGGCGCACCGAGCAAATCAGCGTCTACGCGGCCGCCGCCGGTTTGGCCGCGGTGTTCCTCTTCATGTTGATCTACTACCGTTTCGCCGGTTTAATTGCCGGAATCGCTTTGATTTTTTACCTTACGCTGGTAATCGGGGCGCTGACCATATTGCCGACCACGCTGACCCTGCCCGGCATCGCCGGTTTAATCCTTTCCATCGGGATGGCGGTTGACGCCAATGTAATCATCTTTGAGCGAATCAAGGACGAGCTGCGCGCGGGCCGAACCGTCCGTACCGCCATGGAAGGCGGTTTTCAGAGGGCTTTCGGCACCATCCTTGACGCCAACGTAACCACGATCATCGCTACCGTGGTCCTGTTCGCCCTGGCCAGTGGGCCGGTGCGCGGTTTTGCCGTGACCCTGTTTATCGGGATCATCAGCAGCATGATCACGGCCGTAATCCTGACTCGCTTCCTGATGCGCCTTGCTTTCCGGGCCGGTATCTTGCGCAGCGGAGCTTACGTGGGGGTGAAAATATAATGTTCAGCTTTATCAAGCACCGCCGTATCGCCTACGCGTTTTCCGGGCTGCTGCTGCTGGCCGGGGTAATTTCCCTGCTGCTCTTCGGGTTGAACCTGGGAATTGATTTTGCCGGCGGGACCGTATTTCACCTCTACCTGGGCGAAGAGTTTACGCTGGCGCAAGTCGAAGAGGCGATCGCGCCTTTCCCGGCACTGCAGGGAGCGGCTCTCCAGGTTGTCCAGGGCCGCGATCTCCAGGGGAATATCACCGATGAAGGGGTGGTGATCAAGACGGCCTATATTGAGGAGGATCTGCGCGACGATATTCTGGATGCGCTAAGGGCGCGCTGGCCCGGCCTCGACACAAATGACCTGCGGGTGGAAAGCGTGGGCGGGATTGTGAGCGGTGAACTGGCCCGCCAGGCGCTGCTCGCTCTGGCCGTGGCCATCGCCGCCATGGTGGCCTATATTAGTATCCGCTTCGAGTTCAAATTTGCCCTCGCCACTATCGCCGCTCTGCTGCACGATGTTTTGATCGTCGTGGGCGTTTTCTCCATCCTGCGCATGGAGATCAATGTGCCGTTTGTAGCGGCGATCCTGACAGTTTTCGGTTATTCGGTCAACGATACGATTGTAATTATTGACCGGATCCGGGAAAACATCAAACACAAGCGCAAAGATGAGTATGGCGAGGTTGTGGATCAAAGCATTCGCCAGAGTCTCGTCCGCTCGCTGAACACTTCCCTGACCACGCTGATCGTACTCATCGCCCTGCTGGTTGGCTTTCATTATTTCATCGGCAGCCTGGACCTGTTCGTTTTCATCGTGGCCTTGATTATCGGTATATTGATCGGCACCTATTCTTCAATCTTTATTGCCAGCCCCCTGTGGCTGAATTTAAAAGAACTGGAATTCCGCCGGTCGCGCCGCCGAAAAACAACTTAAATCAATAGACAAGGCGCCGGCGGTTTGGAGGAGGAGAGCGATGGGATCGTTACTTTTAATTTTGGCGCTGGCGTTCAGCCTACTGATCGCGGTTGTGGCGATCGCCAATAACCAAACCGTATCCGTGAGTTACCTGTTTGGGCGGGCCGAAGTGTCGCTGATCATCCTGATCTTGGGGTCGGCTATAAGCGGAGCCTTGGCCATGGGAGCGTTCAGCCTGTTTCGCGGTATCCGCACCGCTTTGCGCTTCCGGGAGGGGCGCCGCCGCCAGGATGAACTGCTGTTGAAGATTGAACAGTTTGAATTGGAAAAAGCTACTATCGAGGCGAGACTGGCGCGATTGGCCGCCATGGATCAGCCGGCGACTGAAGCGGTTGCGCCATCCGAAGAAAACCTGGCAGGCCGGGATACCTAAATGAGCTTTTCCGGCAAACGCTGGTTATGCGCCGCGCCGTCTGAGTCCGCAGCCGCCGTTCTGGCCGGGGAAACCGGTCTCCTGCCGGCCGCTGTGCAGGTACTGATCAACCGCGGTATCAAAGACGCCGCGGCGGCGCGCGCGTTTCTGAACCCCTCGCTTGACCAGCTGGCATCGCCGTGGCTGATGCGGGGAATGGAGCAGGCGGTAGTGCGTCTCATGGAAGCGCTGGAGCGCGACCAAAAAATAATCATCCACGGCGACTACGATGCCGACGGCGTAACCGCCACGGTGATCATGGTTGAAACGCTGCGCGCCCTGGGCGGCCGGGTTGACTTTTACCTGCCGAGCCGTTTTGCCGGCGGCTACGGCCTGCACCGGGAAGCCCTGGACCGGTTTAAGGACAGCGCAGCCGGTCTGGTCGTTTCCGTTGATTGCGGCATTAGCGCTTTCACGGAGGCGCTCCACGCG
>JBFMGD010000087.1:0-2989 GCA_040751775.1 Bacillota bacterium
TTTGCGAGTTGGGACAGGAGGAAGGCCTTTTGGTGGGAGATATTGTACCTTCAGAGATCAATAAATCAAAAGCCGTTTATAATTACCTCCAGCAGCGAAGAGTATATTACTAGTAGAGTCACCCTTGACAGCCCCTGGACAGATAAGGATGAATAGCTCCCTGGGAGTTAGTCAGTTCCAGTTCGGGATCGGTCGGCCGGCTATTAATCACGCCTGGCCTGTGCCGGTATTAAAGCATTGAACGGCCGCCGTTTACATCTATATTGCCGCTACCAGCGGGCGTAATGCTCCTCGGCCCAGCCGGTGATATCCTGAAAAGTATATTGCCTGCCCGCGGCGTCAACCACCGACCCGGAAAACCGGCCGATCATCTGGTGCACCTCGGAGCGCAGTACCTGCAAATCGGTTCGCGCCACCCGTTCGAAGAAGGGCTCAAAGCAGAGCTCCAGCCCGCTGCCGCGGGCGCTGCGGATGGTCCAGGGTTTCATGAAATCGCGGTTGTCGTACTCAAACACCAGGTCCTCGCCGAGCTTGGTCAGAACTCCGTCGATGCAGATGCCGTTTTCGGTCAGGCCGGTGCCGTCGGTCCAGCCGGCGCCGCAGTTCAGGCCGATGGTGTGCCCGCCGCTCACGCCCGAGGCGCCGGCCCAGTTCCAAAAGCTGGCGTAAGGCCAGATCCCCCGCCCGTAGTCGAGGCAGGCAAAACCGCCCGCGGCGTCATACGCGGCGTCGCCCAGCGTCACCCTGCCTGTCACCGGCAGCGTATTTTGCTTGGATGTAAACTGGAAGCGCCTCTCGTCCCAGGGGATCACCACGTTTAGGGTTTCGTGGCCCGCGGGATAACAGACCAGGATATCGGCCGCCAGGGCGCGGCCGCCGAAAGCGGGGCAGGTTACGCGGATCCTGCTGCCTTCGTCCTCGCGGATAAAGCTTGCCTCCAACTGCCTGTGCTTGAAAACCACGTCCCCATCCACCGTATCGGGCAGGCGGCAGCCCCGTCCGAAAGGCGTGGCGATTGTCATTTCGTGAAAGAATTTAGTCTCGAAATCCAAAAAGTATACGAAGGCCATACCCAGATAGTCAATATCGGACACGGTGGCCGAAAACAGGAAACGCTTCGTGGTCACGCACCAGTAATTCCAGCGTTTCTTCCGGAGCGGGCGGCCCGACAGGTTGCATCTGTGCAGGGGGCGCCGCGACCAGCCCACCGCCTCCCGGTTCAGCCTGCCCCGGTTGTCGCAGAGCAGCACCGGCCCGGTTAACTCCCGTTCCGGGGAAGATGTTCTTTCTTTGGTCATCTTTCATCACCTCGCGCTTTTATTGTTGGGTAACTATGCCACATGGCCGGCCCGTTTACAGTCCGCGTTGAAACTCATCCCGCAGAATGCCGGGGGTTTTGCTTTGCAGCACCTTGTCCAGGCCGGCCAGTAAGTCCTTGCGGTCCCGTGAAAGGACCGCTTTCATGGGCAGATAGTTGGAGGCGTGGTTGGCCCTGAAGACGCAGCCGGTTAAGGACAGGCCTTCCACCATCCACTTGATCTCTTGCAGTATTTCCCACGGGCCGAGCGGGGTCAGCACCCGCTCTTGAACTTGCCGGTGCATGGTCGTCCCCGGAACGGGCATCAGGCTGAGCAGCCCCAGGTAGTCGGGGTCGATTTCGTTCAGCAGCCGGGCGGTTTCCCGCGCGTGCCGCTCCGAACCTTTCTGGCCGGCCAGGCCGTTGATTACCGTTACCGATAGGGGTATCCCCGCTTCTTTAACCTGCGCCGCGCCCCGGGCGATCTCTTCCGGTGTTGCCCCTTTAGCGACGTCCTGCAGCACGGCAGCGCTGCCGCTTTCAACTCCCAGGTAGACCATGCCCAGTTTATGGCGGCGCAGCTCTCTTAACTCGCCAACCTCTTTCAGCATTAGGTCCTGGGGGTTGCTGTAAACGGCAATCCGTTCCAACAGAGGAAAGGCATTTCCCAAAGTTTGCAGGATCTCGAGCAGTTTTTCCCCGGCTAAGGTCATGGCATTGCCGTCGGCCAGGAAAACTCTTCTGGTGTGGGGCAGAACCCGGGCGGCGGCGGTGATTTCTTGTACAAGTTCGACGGGGTCGCGCTCACGAAAGCGTTTTGTTTTATACATGGCGCAAAAGGTGCAGCGGTTATGAGAACAGCCGATTGTCGCCTGCAGGATCAGGCTGCCCGCTTCACTGGGAGGCCGGAAAACGTCACCTTCATAACGGATAGGAAACATATGGTTAAAAGTCCTTTCATTAACCTCGGATATCGATTCGCCAATTATACCCGTTTTCCTTTATCCTATACTAAAGATAAGACTGAACTACCCGGTATGTTTTTTAAGTTTCTTACACGCCCTGATAATTTCCTGCCGCACTTGTCAGTCCCGGCGGTTCCTGTTTGTAGAATACCGGCCGTCTAGAAGGTATTACTGTTTATTAAATACTCAAAATTGAGTATAATTCTACCAAAGGGTTGTACAGCTTCTTTGGGAATTTTCGGTGAGACCGGCCGCCCTTGGTTTTCCACGGTAAACCAACTAAGGAGGTAGACAGATGCAAGAGTCGCACGGGTTGAAAATTGGCAAGAGGGCATTTATTACTACCGCTGTAATTACCTTAAGCTTAATGATCCTGTCCGGTATCCTGACCCGGATTGTTCCTTCGGGGAGTTATGAACGCTACGTGGTCGGTGGGACAACGATGATCCATGCTGATTCATTCCAGTTTGTGGAGAAGGTTCCTTTACCCGTTTACCGCTGGTTTACCGCTCCGGTGGAAGTGCTCTTTTCCGAGAATGCCCCAATCGTGATTGTACTAACGCTCTTAATTATCTTTATCGGCGGCGGGTATGCCATCCTGAACCGGGTGGGCGTCTTTCAACAAATTATTTTCAATATCGTGCGCCGCTACGGCGGCAAAAGGTACCTTTTGGTTTGCGCGGTCTCTTTGGTCTTTATGTTTTTCGGCTCTTTCCTCGGCATGTTT
>JBFMGD010000088.1:0-2632 GCA_040751775.1 Bacillota bacterium
GCCTGCCGCGCGTAGCGCCATCCTTCTGTCTGCCTTCCGGCGAGGGACACAAACAGGTTGCCCGGTTGAACACTGTCACTGTGATATGCAAAACCGGTCACGTCCCCCGTCGCCCTTCCTTCAACCCTTTTGATCAGCAAAGGTTCCAATAAATCCTGCAGGGGCATTAAAAACATGTTCTTCTCTCCCGGAGTTTACAATTTTGAGAGGCCATCTCTCAACAATGTATAGTATTCCCGGGGAAAAACCACTGTGCCCCAAAACCTACCGCACATCCTCCTGCGGAGAACCGAAAAAAACTTTTACCACCGCGCCCGGATCCAGCATAGTTCCGGAAGCGGGTTCCTGTTCCAGCGCTATTCCCGAGCCGGCCGCGTCGAAACGCAGGCCGAGCCAGCTTAAAACTTCACCCACTTCTCTTACCGTCAACCCGCGAAAATCGGGCAGGCTCACCGCGTTGGTGGCGCTACTCTCCCTCTCTCCCAGGTATACCACCACATGGGTCTGCTGGGGCACCTTGGCGCCGGCCTTGGGTGTTTGGTTAACAATATAATTCCCTTCTCCTACCAATCTTAACAACAGCCCGCCGCTGTCGGCCAGTTCGGCAGCCTCATTTACGGTCAGCCCGTGCAAATCAGGCACCTCGACAATCTTGACAACCGGCAGCGGGGGCCGGTCAGCAGGCGCCAGTTGTAAATAGTTTAAGACGTCCCCCATCATGCGCTTAAACATCGGCGCGCTGATTTGCGATCCCCATTGGGCGCCCCGGGTCGCGGTATCCACGGCGATGTAGACGATGATCTGGGGATCCTCAATCGGCACAAAACCGATAAAGGAGACAATGTATTGGCCGCCGATATAAGTACCGCCGGAACCAACCTTTTGCGCCGTACCGGTTTTTCCGGCGATACGGTAGCCTTCCATGCCGGCGTTGATCGCGCTGCCGTTCAGCACGACGCTCTCCATGATTTCTGTCACCTGCCGCGCTGTCTCCGCCGAGATAACCTGGCGGACTACTTCCGGCTGCCGTTTAAATACGGTGTTACCCTCGGTATCGCGGATCTCGCTCACCAGGTACGGTTTCATCAGGTAACCGCCGTTGGCGATGGCGGAGACAGCCATCAGCTGCTGCAGCGGTGTAACCGAAATCCCCTGTCCGAATGAACTGGTCGCCAGCTCCAAAGGTCCGACCTGATCCAGTTCAAAAATCAGCCCCGCCCCTTCGCCCGGGTAGTCGATCCCGGTTTTTTGGCCGTAGCCGAAAGCTTGAATGTATGAAAACAGTTTCTCTTTACCGAGCCGCTGGCCCAGGTTTATAAAGGCGGGATTGCAGGATCCTTCCACCGCTTGCAGGTAGGTAATACTGCCGTGCCCCCGGCCGGCGGTCCAACAACCGATATTATGACCGGCAACATTGGCATAACCGGTACAGTGAAAATATTCGTTCTGGTTGTAGAGCCCCTCCTCGATGCTGGCGGCCAGGGTGGTTAATTTAAAGGTGGAGCCGGGTTCAAATGAGTTTGTGATCGGTGCCAGCGCCCACTGGCTGGAATCGACAGCGGCATAATTGAGCGGATCAAAATCCGGCTTTGAAGCCGCCGCCAGGATGGCGCCCGTGTTGGGATCGGCTGCGATAATCATCGCCTGCCTCGGCTGATACTCAAGCATGGCTCTCGCCAGTTCCCGTTCGACAATATATTGAATGGTCTCATCTATGGTCAGGTAAAGATCCATCCCCTCTTTCGGAGGAACGAACCGCTTGATTTCGTGCGGGATTTGCCGCCCCCGGGCATCTGACGGAAAGAGGATCCGGCCTTCCCTGCCCTTTAACTGCTCTTCATAATAGATCTCCATGCCGGCCCAACCTTGATCCATACCGACAAAACCGATAATCTGGGAGGCAAGTGAGCCGCCGGGGTAATAGCGTTTACCCTCGGTGGTAAAGACAATGCCGGGCAGGTCCAGATCGCGGACCGCCTGGGATACTGCCGGCTCAACCTTGCGTTTGATGTAAATAGAACTGCGCTCCAAAGTGAGCAGCGCATAAAGGTCATTGACCTCAATCTCCAGCACGGGAGAAAGCAGCTCTGCCGTGCGCTGCGGGTCTTCCACCTGCGGGGGTATCGCCACGATCGTTTCCACGCTGGTGCTGCCTGCGAGGAGCCTGCCGTGACGGTCATAAATCGAACCCCGCGGCGAGCGGGTCGGGATACTGCGGTTCCACTGGTCCCAGGCCTGATCGTAGAGCTCGTCTGCGCGAACGATCTGAATCCAGGCCAACCGGCCGATTAACGCCAGGGTAGCGGCGAGAATCATAAAAAAAAGGAAAAGAAGCCTCTTCCGGACGGCTACCTGAGTCACAGAAAGGTCAGGCAAATCGCTTTCACTCCCCTACATGAACACCATCTTCCTGACTGGCAGTGAGTACTCGCAGTTGGCCGCTCTCAGGTTCGCGCATACCCAGCTCGATCCGGGCGACAGACTCAATCCTGCTTAAAGCACCGAGATGGGCCGCTTCCAGCTCCAGCGCCCGGTATTGATCCGCCAATTCGGCAATTCTGGCTTCAGCTGAGCTCAACCGGTAATGCATTGAAACCGTATTTGAATACTGAGCAATAATCACCAGGCTCAG
>JBFMGD010000089.1:0-2343 GCA_040751775.1 Bacillota bacterium
CGGACATGCTCCCGAAAGGGCTCTCCCCAGAAGAAATCGCCGGACTTGCCGCGTCCATCCCCGCCGGCAGGCTGGGAAAACCGCAGGACGTTGCGGGCGCCTGCGCCTTCCTCGCCTCTCCGGCCGCAGCATTTATCAACGGACAGGTCCTGTGCGTCGACGGCGGCTGGCTGCCTTAATAGAGGTGGGAGGTGGCACTTCCAACCTCGCACTTCTCACTTCCCAATTGCCTGGCCTCCGCAAAAATGATACAATTTTAACCAGGAGGTGAACAATATGGGCCTGCAGCTTGAAGAAATCGCTTCTACCACGGAGAAACCTTGCACCTACGAAGACTACCGGAAGCTTCCCGAAGGAGCGCCTTATCAACTCGTTGGGGGTGAACTCGTCTTGACGCCTGCACCGGGGACCTACCACGAGATTATCTCATTTAACCTGGGACTGGCGTTGGGAAAATTCGCAGTTAGTCATCAATTAGGAAGAGTGCTGTTCGCCCCGATAGACGTCTACCTCAATGAAACGGAAACCTACCAGCCGGATATCATCTTCATCGCCCGGGAAAGGATAGAGATCATCGAGCCGGCGCGGATAAACGGCGCCCCCGACTTAGTGGTGGAGATCCTCTCCCCCGCCACCGCCTACTACGACCTGCGGAAAAAGTACAAAGTGTACGAAAGATCCGGCGTCAGAGAGTACTGGATCATTGACCCGGAAGAAAAATCCGCCCAGATATTCCTTCTAAAGGAAGGAAAGTTCGCTCTGGACCAGGAAGCGGCAACCCAAGGCATAGTCACTTCCCACGTAATTGAAGGATTCGCCGTCTCTCTCGAAACCATTTTTTAGAAGGCGGTCCCACAACCACCTGATCGCCGACTTGAACCTGCGTGAGCCGGAAGATTATAAAGATGTTATGGCATCATCTTCGTCACCCACGCGCCCAAGCAGGTGGAAGAACTGTGCCACCTGGCGGTCTGGCTCGACCAGGGCCAAGTGCGCCTCGCCGGCCCGGCGAAAGAGTTGGCCCAGGCCTACAGCACCTTCATGGGCGCGGCGACCGGCTGATTATTTTCCTAAAAACCCCCATAAACAAAAACCCCATAAATCTATTGACTGTACCTCAAAGGCATATTATACTTCTTGTAAATCAGAAATACGGAGGTTCTGGCATGGAAAATCAGTATACCCTACATTCCATACCCAAAAAAGTCCGCGTTTGGGGCCGGGGCCAGTTCACCATCCCGGCGGAAATACGGGAAAAGCTCAACATCAGCGACGGCACCATCCTCAGCGTTTTACAGATAGGGAAGGCTCTTTTGGCCGTTCCTGAAACCCCGAAAGTGATCGAACTGGCCCGCGAAGTCAAGCATAAACTTGCCACGGGAGACCTTGGAGTAAAAGAACTGCTGACTGAACTTCGAGAGGGCCGGCATGCGTATAAAACCGAAGAAGATTAAGGTCTTCCTCGACAGTTCGGTGATCATCGCCGGCCTCGCCTCTTCCCGGGGCGGTTCCCGCGAGGTCCTTTTATTAGCGGAACTGGGTGTGATCATCCCCGTAATCTCCGAGCAGGTGGTGACAGAGGTTCTGCGTAACGTGGAACGGAAGCTTCCGCAATGCCTCCCCGAGTTTTACACGCTTTTCAAGATATTGCCCTTGGTAATGGCCCCGCAGCCCGGCGCGGAAACATGTGAAAAGGCCCACCGCCTTTTGAACCCGACCGATGCGGAGATACTCGCCGCCGCCTTAAACGCCGGAGCCGATTGGCTTATATCGTTGGACAAACACTTCTTAGACAGTCACCTGGAAGAAAAAGCACCCCTGCGCATAGCTTCGCCGGGGGTCTTCCTACAGCACGTGTTTCCGCAAGCCTGAGAGGCCGTTGCAAAACTACGCCTAGCAATTTCAGAAGTCAGAAAATTTCCCGTAACCGCTCATCCTTTTTGCCGATCCTTTTGCAACACGCCAACAGCCAATAGACAGGATTAACCTGGAATGTTATATTCACATCTTTTTAGAGATCTGTCTTCGGTAACAATAGTATAATAAGAGCAAGGAACAAGGAAACAAGGACGGAGGCGACAGTTATGTCCACACCGGCGTACAAAATCGTCCGCCTGACGAGCAAGCGTCAGTTCACCATTCCCAAAATATACTTCGACCGACTGCGGCTGGGCGAGAACGCAAAGTGCTACATGGAAGGAAACCGCTTGGTTATTGAAGAACGAAATCGCTCCGCGATGGCTTATTTATGGTTCAATTTAGATCGGGTAGTGTTATAATGTAAGCATTGGTGGCAAAATCGCCATGTCAAAATAGGTTGAAAAAGATTGAATTCCCATAAGC
>JBFMGD010000009.1:0-71514 GCA_040751775.1 Bacillota bacterium
AAGAGGAAGCGGTGTTGCGAAAACAGTATATACTTTACCAGGATTATTTTAACACCTTGTGGAGTGAGGGTCGGATTGAAATTTTACTGCCGTAAACGGACGGCGCGAGGAACCTTTAAATGTATAAAACCCTCTGAGCGGTTGAATACTACTTTGTACTGAGAGATGGAAAGGCTGGAACTTTTACGAACTAACAAAAGGAGGAAAAGTCATTGAAGGCAACCGGTATTGTCAGGCGGATCGATGATCTAGGCCGGGTTGTGATTCCCAAAGAAATCCGCAGAACTCTCAAAATTCGCGAAGGTGATCCTCTGGAAATATTTGTTGATCGGGACGGGGAGGTTATTTTAAAGAAATACTCTCCAATTGGTGAATTGGGTGACTTCGCCCAGGAGTACGCTGATTCCTTACATGAGGCCATGGGGCATATATCATGTATTGCTGACCGTGATACGATTATCGCTGTTGCCGGAGCGCCCAAAAAGGAATTTCTTAATCGCCCCCTGAGCAGTGCGGTAGATCGGGTTATGGAAAGCCGGAAAAGCGTTTTGATTAACAACACCTCTGACCATGAATTTTACCAGGAATCCGATGATATGATCGGACCCCGCTTCGCGAATGAAGCAATCGCGCCGATCATTTCGGAAGGAGACCCCATCGGGGCTGTGGTAATGGGCAGTAGGGATCCGGCGGTGAAAATGACCGACCTGGAAATGAAGCTTGTGGAGACCGCAGCCTCATTCCTGGCTAAGCAGATGGAACAGTAGCTTGTGGCCCCGAATAAAGAGAAGCTGTTATAATACATAGATAAAATTATTGCTTGGTCAGCCGGGGAAGGAAGGAAGAGCAATTGTCTAACCGGAGTACTTTTGTGAAGGGTGCAGCCATCTTGGCTGTGGCCGGGGTCAGCGTCCGTTTTTTTGGCGCCGCTATGCGAATTTTACTGGCAGCCATTATCGGAGATGAAGGCATCGGCCTATACCAGATGGCCTACCCGATTTATTCATCTTTGCTTGCAATCTCGACAGCGGGTATTCCTGTGGCGATCTCCAAGTTGGTATCCGAAAATCTCGCTTTAAAAGATTACCGGGAAGCGGCACGAGTCTTTAGAATTGCCATGGTGATTTTGGCTTTGACCGGCCTGGTAATTGCTTTACTGCTTGGTTTCGGAGCTGACTTTCTGGCTGTGCGCGTGGCAAAAGAAGCCCGTGCCGTTTACCCCTTGATGGCAATTGCACCGGCTATCTTTTTTGTAACCATTATGTCGGCTATCCGCGGTTTTTTCCAGGGTCAACAGAAGATGATCCCGACGGCTATGTCCCAAATCCTTGAGCAGGCCGGACGGGTTGGCGTCTCTGTATACCTGGCGGTCGCGCTGTTGCCGGTTGGTCTCGAATTTGCCGCGGCTGGCGCCGCTTTCGGCGCGGTAGCCGGAGGGATTCTCGGGCTGCTTCTCCTGGCTGTTCTTTATTGGCGGGATCGACCTAATTATCAGGCGATGGCTCTCAAACAGCGATTACACAACCCGGCCGGTTACGGCCGGATCGTAAAACGAATTTTCAGTTTAGCTGTACCGATCACCTTTGGCACTCTGATCTTGCCCCTGATTACTTTAATTGATTTGGCGGTAGTACCGCGCCAGCTTCAAGCGGCCGGGTTTACCGCTGAAAGGGCGACCGCCTTATACGGGCAGTTAACCGGTATGGCCAGTTCGATCATCTACTTTCCCAATGTTGTTACTATCGCACTGGGGATGAGTCTGGTTCCCGCGATTTCCGAAGCATTTACTTTACACAACAACAGGCTGATCGCCAATCGGGCCGCGATTGCGATTAAGTTGACTATGCTGTTTTCCCTGCCCTCTGCAGTCGGTCTTTATCTCTTGGCTGAGCCGATCACATTGCTGCTTTTTAATAACGCCGAAGCCGGTTACTCGCTGGCGGTTATGTCCTGGTCGGTTATTCCTCTCTGTCTATATGTGTCAACTACCGGCGTCATGCAAGGTTTGGGGCGGCCGATTATCCCCGTATTAAACATGGTTTACGGAGGCCTGGTCAAAACAGTGCTGGCCTGGTATCTAACGGCAATCCCGACACTACATGTTGGCGGTGCCGCACTGGCATCGGTATTGGGCATGGGTGTGGCGGCCGTATTCAACTTATATTACGTCGCGCGTTATACCGGATGGCGCTTCCGAACCGGTGAGCTCCTCTTACTCCCCGGAATTGCCGCAGCGGCAATGTCGGCAGCGGTCTACCTGTCGAACAATTTTATTTTTCGATTGGCGGTACAGCGTTTTTCACAGGGTGCGGCCAACGCAGTGGCTACTCTAGTCTCCATCTTCCTTGGCATTGCCGTGTATGGTATTGCTCTCTTGCTCACAGGCGGAATTCGCCGTGATGAGCTGACACTGCTACCCGGGGTGGGGCAAAAGCTGGTTGATTTGGCTGTACGGTTTAGATTATTGCGACGATAATATTTACATGGGAGCACTTATGAAGAAGATAGTCGTGATCGGCCTTGGCCCGGGTGAACTAGGACAGGTGACCGCATCAGCTTGGGAAGCTTTACTGGAAGGACAACCTCTCTATTTTCGAACCGGCAGGCATCCGGTAGCGCGCTATTTAGACCGGCAGGGTATTCGATTTCGAACATTTGACCATCTTTATCAACGCACCGTTAGTTTTGAAGAAGTATACCGCCTAATTAGCGCCAAACTGATTGGCGCAACCGCGCGCCGTCATACGATCTTCTACGCCGTGCCCGGTCATCCCATGGTGGGGGAAGCCTCTGTTGAACAGCTGGTTCAACTGGCTCCCCGCCGCGGCATAGCCGTGAAAATAATACCCGGGTTGAGCTTTCTCGAACCGGTCCTGACTGCTTTGCAAATCGATCTTTTAGACGGGGTAACGGTTATGGATGCGCTAAACCTCGGTTCTCTAAAAGAGCCCCACCACCGCCATCTCCTTATCGCCCAGATTTTTAACCGCTCGGTGGCGTTCCGGGCCAAGCTGCAGCTGCTGGAGCTGTACCCGCCATCCTACCCGGTTAAGGTCATTCAGGCAGCCGGTCAGCCCCGGGAGCGGTTATGCAAGGTTTCTTTGGGCCGGTTGGACCGCTGTCGTTTCGATCACCGGACAGCGCTCTACCTTCCACCGCTAGCGGGGTACGGCCTCGGCGGCCTGGTTGAAATAATGGCCCGGTTGCGTGCACCCGGGGGTTGTCCCTGGGACAAGGAGCAAACCCATATCAGTTTGCGTCAGTACCTCGTGGAAGAAGCCTACGAGGTGATCGCGGCGATTGAGCGGGCTGATGATGCCGGTTTAAAAGAAGAACTGGGAGATGTATTGCTGCAGGTAATATTTCACAGCGAGATTGCCCGGGAAGAAGGGCGGTTTAATCTGGATGAAGTTATCGCAGAGGTCTCGGCTAAATTGATCCGCCGTCACCCGCACGTTTTCGGAACAGAAAGCGCGGCCACTATTTCCCAGGTAATAAACCGGTGGGAACAGATTAAAAAAAGGGAAAAAGGGAAAGCTTCGTCAAGCAGCATATCGGTTGACCACGGTTTGCCTGCTTTGTTGCGCGCCTATAAGATCCAGAAACGGGCCGCGAATCTTGGTTTTGATTGGCCGTTTCTGGAAGGAGCTCTGGACAAGTTAACCGAGGAGATCGCTGAACTGGCCGATGCATACCGTCAAGGAAATACGGGAAAAATAGAGGAAGAGTATGGTGATTATTTATTTGCGGCGGTCAATGTAGCTCGATTCCTAAAAATTAACCCTGAGTTGGCCCTGGGAAAAGCCAACTGTAAGTTTTTAAGACGTTTTCAGTATATTGAGCAACAAGTCACTCAGAAAGGCAAAACGATAACCGATTATACTCTGGATGAACTTGACCGGTGGTGGAATGAAGCTAAGAAGAGAGGAAAATAAAACTAAAAAGCAGGAATCAAAGGAAATAGAGCGAATATGCACTATACATTTGCTTAATCATTTTGACAAGGAGGGATAATCTAAGTGAATAAGTCAGAACTTATCGGGGCTGTATCTGAAAAGACAGAAATGTCCAAGAAGGATGCGGAAAAAGCGGTTAGTGCAGTTTTTGACAGTATTGTTGATGAGTTGGCCCGTGGCGAGAAAGTACAACTTGTCGGTTTTGGTACCTTCGAGGTAAGGGAACGCAAACAACGTGAAGGGCGCAACCCGGCTACTGGAGCGACAATTACCATTCCAGCGCTTAACGTGCCGGTATTTAAAGCCGGTAAAGCTTTTAAAGAAAAGGTAAAGTAACGCCGGCACCTCGGATAAACCTTGTTGTAAAAATAATCCCCCCTTGGGGGATTTTTTTATGGGTATAATCAGGTCTTTTGGAAAAATAATAGATAGCAGGAATTTAGAATTCAGGAGTCAGGAGGCAGAATTTTGACTCCCTCCAGGGAGGTTTTCAGATGTTTTACCGTTTACCTACGGTTTTACTGATGATCCTAATGGCCATCATTCTTTGTGGAGGGTGCCGTTTAA
This sequence comes from Bacillota bacterium, assembly GCA_040751775.1. Taxonomy (GTDB): domain Bacteria; phylum Bacillota; class Dethiobacteria; order DTU022; family DTU022; genus JBFMGD01. Next base: position 4,524 of record JBFMGD010000009.1, read on the forward strand.
AGCCGGGAGTGCCGGAACCGCTGGCAGAACCTGAAGCGCCTGCTCTTCCTGACGCGTTGCAGCAGGAAGATGGTCGTGAGCCGGTGATAAAAGTATTCTTGCACGAAGAGGCCACAGTAGAAGAGATGAATTTCGAAGAATATATTGCGGGTGTGGTAGCCGCGGAAATGGATCCGAAGTGGCATAAAGAAGCGCTCGCCGCCCAGGCAATTATTGCCCGTAGTTTTACACTGCAAAAAATCGCCGAGCAGGGAGGAGTCCCTGATCGTAATGCACACGCCTCTACGGATATCCGCGAATTTCAGGCTTACGACGCTTCTAGAATCAATGAGCAGGTCCGCAATGCCGTAAATCAAACCAGAGGTCAGGTGGCAGTTTACCAGGGCAGCTTTATCAGGGGATGGTTTCATGCTTTTGCAGGACCGCGTACGGCTTCTGCAGTGGAAGGGCTTGAGTTTAAAGGCGGAGAGCCGCCGTACATTCAAATTGTGGATAGCCCAGGTCAGGACCTGATTCCTGAGGATGAGGGAAATTGGAGTACATCATTTTCAGCAGCCCAGTTTAGAGACGCGGTTGCCGAGCTATCCGGTAGTGACCCGGGAGCGATCAGTGAGGTTGAGGTGAGCGCAAAGGGGCCGTCCGGACGCGCTACTAGGATCAAAGTAAACGGAGTTGAGGTTTCAGCTCCATCATTAAGATTGGCGTTGGGTAGCACGGAAATGCGATCAACTTTTCTTGAAGATTTATCAGTAGAAGGAGAGACCGTAGCTATGTCCGGTAAAGGGTACGGGCACGGTGTCGGTATGTGCCAGTGGGGCGCACGGGCTCTGGCTGAAGACGGGTGGTCCAGCGAAGATATCGTGCACTATTTTTACCGGAATGTAGATATCGTTCAGGTCTGGCCATAAAGATCCTGAAGAATTACTTTTTCGATTGATCAGTGTAGGTATAAACGGTGTACAGCCTCATATAATGAACTAAACCTTCGGAGAAATTGAGAGGAATTCTCTATTTTCGGTACTGCCGGCAGTCAGCGGTTGGAATCAGAATAGGAAGAAAGTATTCTGAATTCTGAATTTTGACTCCTGACTTCTGAATACCTGAGCGGTAAATAGCCTATTGAGCATAAGGAGGGGATTTGTTGGTGGACGAAAAATATAGTTTTAAGGGAGGCCAGCACCGGTTAGTGATTGAAAACCGGGAACACACCGAGATTACCGGCGTGCTGCATGTGGACAGCTTTGATGATGAAGAAATCATCATGGAAACCGAACTCGGTTTATTAGCCGTAAGAGGTGAAAACCTGCACATCAAGCATCTTAATCTGGATCAGGGGGAAATGACGATTGATGGGTATGTTCTTGAATTAGCTTACGCGGAAGAGAAGCGGTCCCGGGCTAGGGGTAAGAATCTGCTGGAGAGACTCTTTAAATAGTGGGGCTGATACAGTCTCCTTCGCTTGTTATGGATCAGTTGTTTGCTTTTACGGAAGCGGTGGTTCTGGGTGCTGCCCTTGCGATTTGCTTCGATGTTTACCGGGCAGTACGATTTCAGATCAGACGCCACCTGTTGAAACTGCTGCTTATTGCCGCAGATTGCCTGTATTGGATCGCGGCTGCGCTGGCCTGTATTATTATCATCATCTCCCGGCGGTGGGGTGAAATATACTTTTATTCATACCTGGGTCTGGCGGGAGGATTTAGCCTGTACCTGGTTATGCTCAGTCGCTTTTTGTTGCCCTTCTGGAATGCGTTTTTTGTCAGGTTGTTTTGCTTTTTTTCCCAACTGTTCACTTTTGGTGGTAAAGTATACCGGGTTTTATGCGTGCCTTTTTGTTGGACCACCCGGCAAACCGCTAAAGTTGCCGGTCAAAGCCGGTTACAACTTAATCATCTGGCAAGCAGGATTTTATCTAAAACCCGACGAAAATATAAATAAAGAGATGACCGGAATAAATCTTGGGAAGGATTACAGCATGGATCAGTACAAACGGTCCAAAAAGATCACGGCTTTGCCCAGACATAGGCGGCGCGGTTTTAGCATGCATAAACTTATCGCTGCGAGCGGTACGCTTGTAATCTCTTTCTTACTGGTTGTGGTGGCGGTTCAATGGCTGCAGCAGTATCGGCTCAAAGCCGAATTGACTGAACAGCTGGCTCTAATCGAAGAGTTGGAGAGCCGGAATGAAGATGCAGGCGAAGAGATTGAGCGCCTGCATGACTTGGATTATATAGAATTGTTGGCGCGCAAGCACCTCGGGCTGGTCAAGCCCGGTGAGACCGTATTTTTGATTAAGGATTGACAAAGGATTCAAAATAGTTATAATAACCTTAGATTTATGCGGTTGATCAAGGAGGAGTATTCTAAAGAATGGCTTTACAGGTTGGCAGCATTGTGGAAGGGGTGGTAACCGGCATCACCAACTTCGGCGCTTTTGTTCAATTACCCAGTGGAGAAACCGGGTTAGTGCATATTTCCGAAGTGGCTGATTCTTATGTTAAAGATATAAACGACTTTTTAAAAAAGTCGGACCCGGTAAAGGTGAAGGTTTTATCGGTGGATGGTGATGGGAAAGTGGGCCTTTCGATCAGGCAGGCTTCCAGCACCGCCAATTCCCGCCGGTTCCGCAAGGAAGACCGAGCCACATTTGAAGACAAGTTGGCCAAGTTTATGAAAGAAAGCGACGAACGGCTGCAAGACCTTAAACGAAACACAGATTCTAAACGCGGTGGTAAAGGAACCTACAAGGAAGCGTACTAGTGATTTAAATTTTTAAGGTGCGGAGCGTTTCTTCCGCACCGATCTTACTTAACTTTCATCAACACTCTTTAATAGGGTGTTTTTTTATGCCTATTTACAGGTTCTGAAACATATCAATAATGTGAACGACACCTGGGTTAGCCGTCTTAAAGGAGGTTGTGCATGCCCGTTTTTCTGCCTCAGGTTGTTTTGGTCGGTCATCCCAATGTGGGGAAAAGCCAGCTATTTAACCTGTTGACTAAAAGCCAGGTCGTAGTGTCTAACTATCCCGGCACTACGGTTGAACTGACCCGCGGTAAAGGGGTTGTTGGCGAGAAGGTTGTAATGGTGGTAGATACACCCGGCCTCTATTCTCTGGGGGCGATCTCAACAGAGGAGCAGGTTACCCGGATATTGTTAGTCAACAAGAAACCGGATGCTGTAGTTCAGGTTGCTGATGCCCGCAACTTAACGCGCATGCTCAGCCTTACACTTGAGCTTATGGAGGCCAAGTTACCCTTAATCCTGGTTTTGAATATGATGGACGAGGCAAAAGCTTCCGGGTTGGTGATCAATTGCGGGCTGCTTTCCCATCGTCTTGGAATTCCGGTAATACCGGCTACCCTGATCTCGGGGAGCGGTCTCACTCAAATTCGCCGGCACATTGCGGAGTTATTGCGGAGCGGGTCGCGAAGTCCTCAATTTCGGTTAGAAACATACCTGGCTGGTTCAGGTTTGGAATCGGGATTGGACCGCCTTGCAAGCGGGCTTAAGGGTGATTACGGTATTTCAAGGCGGTCCATTGCCGCTGCGCTGTTAAATCCCGACTCCACGTTGGAAGATGCGGTAAGGCGTCAGGAAGGTTCATTTGCGCATCTACGGCCTGTACTGAAGGAGCTGCAGCATGCCGGAGAGCCCCTGTTTCTTCTGGCAACCGCCCGCCGCCGGTTAGCTGCTCAGCTGTTACAAGCTGTAATCCGCCGGCCTGCCCGGGAACCATTCTCCGTTAGTGAACAAATCAGCGCGGTCTTATTAAACCCTTACAGCGGTTGGTTTGTGCTGCTTCTGGTTCTTTACTTTGGCTTTTATCGTTTTGTGGGCGGCTTCGGCGCTGAAACCCTGGTTGAACTGCTTGAGGAACGTCTATTCTTAAACCTGATCACCCCGTATTTTAATCTGTGGGGTGAACTGTACCTGCCCTGGGATTGGCTTCGAGACTTGTTGGTGGCGGAATACGGTATCCTCACCCTCGGTTTGCGCTATACATTTGCGATTATCCTGCCGATTATGGCCACATATTTTCTATTTTTCAGCCTGGTGGAAGATAGCGGTTATCTGCCACGGGCCGCTTTCCTAGTAAACCGGTTGATGGAAAAACTCGGTTTGAATGGTAAGGCGGTAATCCCGTTAACCCTTGGTTTTGGATGCGGTACCCTGGCAGTCCTTTCCACCCGGACCCTCGATAGCAGACGCGAGCGCCTGCAGGCTTCTTTGCTCCTTTCGTTGGCGGTACCCTGCTCAGCGCAGTTGGGTTTAATTCTGGCACTGCTGGCGCGAGGAAACGGTATATTGATCTGGCTTGGCGTGGTTCTGGTCTCAATTTTTGCTGCAGCATCGCTTGGCCGCGTTCTCTTTGGCCCGCCAGAGGTGTCGTTTTGCCTGGAGATCCCGCCATTACGACTGCCCCGTCCTGGAGCAATTATTCGTAAAACGTTAGCCCGATTGCGTTGGTACCTGCGCGAAGTAATGCCCTTGTTTATCGGGATCAGCGTTTTTATGTGGATTCTAAGGCAAACCGGCTTGATCAATATGGTTATCCAGGGGTTTAACCCCTTGATTTCATCACTCGGATTGCCGGTGGAAACCGGTTTAATCTTTGTCTATGGTTTTTTACGCCGTGATTACGGCGCCGCCGGTCTTTTCGACCTGGCGCGTGGCGGTGTTCTCACTCCGGGACAGGTCCTGGTTGCCGCGGTTACCCTTACGCTTTTTTTACCTTGCGCAGCACAGTTGGCAGTTTTGATCCGGGAACACGGGCCCGGTTTCGCCGTTTTGGTGGCGGCAACTACCGCGGTGATTGCCTGGCTGGCCGGCCTGGCGGTTCATCTGCTAATGTCCATTCACTGGATCGCCAGTTTGTTAATGTAAATCAAGCGTAGGTGAGGATCTATGCAGCCTATGGGAAGGGCTAAAATATTATTGGCCGTGATGAAGCCGGGTGATAAGGGCCGGGTGGCCGCGTATCTGCATCCGGAACAGTCTGCGACGCGCCGGTTGGCCGCCCTCGGGTTTTTGCCCGGAGAAATGTTTCTTCTGGAACGCCGCCGGCCAGACTTCTTAATTCGATTCGGTTATACCAGAGTAGCCATCAATAGAACCCTGGCCAGGCAGATAATGGTATATAAAATGACGGTATCGTGTGGTAATCGCTGAGCTCTGCTCCAATTTGTCGTAAAAAAAAATCACATTCCATCCTTAATCTGACATACATTTCAGAATTGACCTATTATAATAAACACTACCAGATTAAGGAGGTGAATGTCTGTGCGAACGGATGGGACAAGTTTAGCCCATGAAACCACATTGCTACCCCCCAGGGGGAGTCAGGAACGCCTGCTATCCATCAGAGAGTTCTATCAAAAAGGACAAGCCCTTTTCACCACACCCAACTTCCTGTTAGTGGTGGCAGGATTTTTGTTGGGCAGGGCTACAATATTGGGAGAGATCGCGCCTTTCGGCGCTGTCTTCTGGTTGGCGACGCTGCGCGAAAAACCGTTGCAGAGTTTCCTGGTGGCGGCGGCCGTTCTCACAGGCCGTGCCACCGGTTACGGGGTAACGGCAGCATTGTATCTCCTGGGAGCGATGGCGGCGGTATGGCTTATTGAGGGTTTGTGTCTCCGTCTTGCCAAACGGAGACCCCCGCTTTTACTGGCTACCGCGGTGCTCGTAATCCTAAGCCGGAATATCGCCGTTGTCCAGGCTCTTTCGATTCTGGAACTTACATTTTTAGGGTTGGAGTTGGTTATCGGCTACCTGGCGGCCGTGGTTATGTTGCCGGGTTTGCGCCTGACCGAATACCTGCCGCGGAGTCGTGACAGGCCGGGCCTGGCACAAGAGGAGATCGTCGCTCTTTTTCTTCTCTTTGTGTTGACCATGTTCGGTCTCAAAGGGTTAGCTGTAGCCGGCTTATCCGTAGAAGCCGCAGTCAGCCTCTTCTGCCTCTTGCTTACAGCCTGCTTGTTGGGGGCGGGCTGGGGAGCCGCGATGGGAATAATTACAGGGACAATCTTGGGGTTGGGAAACCCACTATTTTACTTGATTATCGGGTCCCTCTCCTTCAGCGGTTTTTGGGCGGGATTGTTAAAACCCTTCGGAAGATGGGGCTGTGCAGCAGGATTTATTTTTTCGATGCCAATCCTGTTTTTCCTGGCTCCAGGGGATTTACCGGGGATTTACTGGAGGGAAGGCCTGCTCTCCCTGGTCATGTTCCTGGTCATTCCGTCTCGTTATCTTCAAAAGATGCCGCTGCATCTTATGAAGCTGGGCCTGGGAGGATCCGGAGAGGCCGCGGAAAAGTCACAGCTGCTGGCTTCAGAAAAAATAAGGCATTTTGCCAGATTGTTTAATGAGCTGTCGCTGGGTTTTTCCCAGGCGGCAGCTGGATCACAAAATCAAGCCGAAGATGATTTGTCTCCTTTATTGGAAGACTTAATGAACCGGATCTGCCGGGGCTGCTTGTTTCGGCGGCGCTGCTGGGAAAAGGATCTTTTTAGTCACCATCGCCTAATCCTGGACCTGTTGGCCCGGGCTGAAACAGAAGGGGAGGTAGCGGTGGCTCATCTGCCCCCTGCCTTTAGGGAACGCTGTCATCAACCCGCGGCTCTGGTCAGGGCAATTAATAACCTGCAGGAGGTCTGGCAGTTAAACCGGTTCTGGGAGCAGAAGGTGCGAGAGGGGAAGGAACTGGTCTCAAGCCAACTGGAAGGCCTCGCCATGGTAATGTTGGACCTGGCCAGTGAGGTTGATGCGGGCCTGTTTCCTCCCGGCGTGGGTGGGCAGGCGCCCCTCTTTCACCTGGAGCTCGGTGTGGCCCAACGTGCCGGACGCGGCCAAAATGTTTGCGGGGATTGTTACAGCCTATTGGATTTCGGGATCAGGGAGCAGGTAATCATTCTCAGCGACGGTATGGGCAACGGTCCCCGGGCGGCGACGGAGAGCAAGGCGACCGCTACGATGTTGGAACGCCTGCTGGAGGCGGGATTCCGGAAAGAAGTAGTGTTGCGCAGCGTCAACTCTCTGCTGCAATTACGTTCGGGTGATGAGATCTTTGCCACCGTGGATATGGCCCTGATCGACCTGTTGGAAGGAGAAGTTGAGCTTCTTAAAATTGGAGCCGCCCCCAGCTTTTTAAAAAGGGGGAAAGAGGTATTTAAAATCGGGGCGTCTTCCCTTCCCTTAGGCATACTGGCGCACGTTGAAATGGAGAGTTTTTGTGAAAAGCTCCATCCCGACGATCTGCTGGTTATGGTTACCGATGGTGTCTGTGATCCTGATGGTGAAATCGCCTGGCTGCCTTCATTCTTAAAAAAAATGGAGAATAGTCCACCGCAGATTGTGGCTGATCGGATCCTGGAAGAAACGGCGCGCCGTTCCGGCAGCCCCCTTCGGGATGACCTGACCGTGGTAACCTGCCGTCCGGTGCACGTAAGACGGCCAAGCCGATAGTGTAAAAAAAGCAAGGGTAAAGCAACCTTTTGAACGAGGGTTCAAGGGTTGCTTTTTTTCTTGATCATTTCGAATAAATCATTAAGTATGGTAAAATTAACTGATAAATGCTGCCCGGACGCTGCCCGGTGGAAGGATTCAACCGAATGTTAATTAAAAAAGTTGAACGCTATATCAGGTCTCATCGTCTCCTGGATGAAGGAGACAAGGTGCTGGTCGCTGTTTCAGGTGGGCCGGATTCACTTTGCCTGCTCCATGTTTTAACCGCATTGGCTGCCGGTTTAAAATTGGAATTGATCGTTGGCCACCTGAACCACCGTTTTCGGCCTGAAGCAAGGCTGGAGGCCGAGGCGGTAGAGACTCTGGCTGCGGCCATGTCAATTCCATTTGAGGGGGCGTCAGCCAATGTAGCGGATTACGCGGTACGGCATCATCTAACTGCTCAGGAAGCGGCGCGTCACATTCGTTACCGCTTTCTGGTGGCTGCCGCTCAGAAACACGGCGCTGTGAAAATCGCGGTTGGACACCACAAAGATGACCAGGTGGAAACCGTTCTTTTTAATATACTGCGAGGCACCGGTCCTGACGGGTTGTCGGGGATGCGCCCGCGGCGCGCCATTGGTCCAGTGGAACTGATCCGGCCGCTGCTGAGTGTAACCCGCCTGGAAATTGAGGATTACTGCCGCCGCAACCGGTTGAACCCGGCGATCGATGCCAGTAATCTAAAAACAGCTTACACCCGCAATAAGATCAGGTTGGAGTTAATCCCCTATCTTGAGAAGAGCTACAATCCCGGTATAAAAGAGGTTCTGGAGCGCCTGGCTTCCATGGCTGCAAACGACCGCGATTACCTCGAAGCCGCGGCAGAAAAGGTGCGCGCTTCACTTTGCCGGGAAACCGGAAAAAGCATGTTTTTATTGTGCTCACGTTTGAACAGGATTCCGGAGGCGCTGCGCGGCCGGGTGGTGCGTTTATCCCTGGAGCGTTTCATCGGCCGTAAACAGATTAACTGGCGCCGGATCAGGCAGCTGTTGGCGCTGGCGGAAGCCGATGGCCCGGCCCGGGAGATTCAACTGCCGGGGGGCGCCAGGGCTTATCGCTCCTACCGTTATCTGATTATCACCCGGGAAGCCCGCTCTCCCATGCCACTCCTGGAAGCGTTGCCGCTGCCGGTTCCTGGAACCGCGTTTCTGCCGGAAAGAGGGGAGCTGTCGGCTAAAATCCAGGCAGAGGAAGACTTAGTCTGGCCACCTGCTCCTGAACAGGCCTACCTGGACTACGACACTGTACCGCAGCCGCTGACCGTGCGTAACAGGCGTCCCGGAGACCGTTTTTTCCCGCAGGGGGCCCCGGGCAGCAAAAAACTTAAAGATTTCTTGATTGATCAGAAAATACCGAGCCACCGGCGGGACTATTATCCACTGATAACGGCGGAAGACACCGTAGTGTGGGTGGCGGGCTTGCGCATCGCTCATCCGTATCGCATTACCGGTCAAACCAGGCGGGTGCTGGTGCTGGAGTGGAAGCCGAAACAGGGTAGATCTTAACCGGCTCCAAAGCACACGGGTATGGAGCATATCATATTATTGGAGGATGATCTAATTGATGGTACAAAAAATGGAGACTTTGCTTTCCGCTGAACAGATCGCCCGGCGGGTAAAAGAACTGGGGGAAGAGATATCGAGTGATTATCGGGATAAAAAGGTGTTGCTGATCTGTGTTTTGAAAGGCGCGGTAATATTTATCAGCGACTTGATGCGTTGCCTGCAAATTCCGGTTGAGATTGATTTTATGGCCGTATCAAGCTACGGTGCCGACACCACGTCGTCCGGAGTTGTCCGCATCCTGAAAGACCTGGACCAAAGTATACAGGGAAAAGATATCCTCGTAGTGGAGGATATTGTTGATACCGGACTTACTTTAAATTACCTGTGCGATAACCTGCTCAGCCGCCAGCCGAATTCGTTAAAAGTGGTGACCCTGCTGGATAAGCCGTCCCGCCGCCAGGTTGATTTCGATCCCGATTACTGCGGCTTCGCGATACCGGACCGTTTTGTGGTCGGTTACGGTCTCGACTGCAATGAGGACTATCGTCATCTGGGTGACATCTGTGTGATTGTCGACAGTGTTTCCTGAAACACGGCTGTGGTATTTTTTACGATGGCGGCTGTTGTTGCCTATACAGGTGGGGTATGTTAGAATAGGAAGGTATATAAAGGCGCTGTATGGAGAGGAGGCAATCGGTTGAGCCCATTTTTAAGGCAGGTAACGTTCTACCTGGTTATCGCCCTGGTGGTTGTCGTTATTTTGAGCCTGGCAACTAATGAAAAACCACCGGAAAAAATAGATTTTAACCCTACTTTTATCAAGCAAGTTCAAACAGGACAGGTTGATAAGGTTTTCACACGCGGCAACGAAGTTGAAGCCGAGTTAAAAGACGGCAGGACGGTTAAAACCTATCGCCCGGATGATTTTAACCTGACTACCTTTTTGATCGAAAACAACGTCCAGTATGATCCGAATCCTCCCGAAGGGCCCAAGTTTTGGCAGACGGCGCTTACGTATATGATTCCTTTTCTCCTGTTGATCGGTATTTTCTTTTTCTTTATGCAGCAAACCCAGGGCGGCGGCAACCGGGTCATGAATTTCGGGAAAAGCCGGGCCCGGCTGCATGAAGGCGATCGGAAGAAGGTCACCTTTAACGAGGTGGCAGGGGCTGACGAAGAAAAGGCCGAGTTAGCCGAAGTGGTAGATTTCCTGAAAGATCCGCGCAAGTATATTGAATTGGGAGCGCGTATACCGAAAGGGATCTTACTGGTGGGGCCGCCGGGAACAGGCAAGACTCTGTTAGCCCGAGCCGTGGCTGGAGAAGCGGGCGTGCCATTTTTTAGTATTAGCGGCTCCGATTTTGTAGAGATGTTTGTCGGAGTGGGCGCATCCCGGGTTAGGGATCTTTTTGAAAACGCCAAGAAGAGCTCCCCCTGTATTGTTTTTATTGATGAAATCGACGCTGTGGGGCGGCAGCGGGGCGCCGGGTTGGGCGGCGGTCATGATGAGCGCGAACAAACCCTGAACCAGCTCCTGGTGGAGATGGATGGATTTGATGTGAACGAAGGAATTATTATCATAGCCGCAACCAACCGGCCTGACATCCTGGATCCGGCCTTACTGCGGCCGGGCCGTTTCGACCGGGAGATTACTGTCGGCTTCCCGGATGTTAAAGGGCGAGAAGAAATTCTGAAGGTGCACAGCCGTAACAAGCCCCTTGCCGAGGAAGTGGATTTGCAGGTTATAGCCCGGGGAACTCCCGGCTTTACCGGCGCTGATCTTGAAAACGTGGTTAACGAAGCGGCGCTGCTAACCGCCCGGGTAAACCGGAAACGGATCAGTATGCATGAAATGGAAGAGGCGATTGAAAGGGTTATCGCGGGGACGGAGAAGCGAAGCCGGGTCATCAGCGAATCTGAGAAGAAAATTGTCGCTTTTCATGAAGCGGGTCACGCCTTGGTTGGCTACCTGCTGCCGCATACCGACCCGGTACACAAGGTTTCGATTATCCCCCGGGGCCGGGCGGGAGGTTATACCCTCATGTTTCCCAAGGAAGATCGTTACTATATGACCCGCTCAGAGCTGCTGGACAGGGTCAGCACCCTGATGGCCGGACGGGCGGCAGAAAAACTGGCGTTGAATGAGATCAGTACCGGCGCTCAAAACGACCTGGAGCGGGCTACCGCTGTTGTCCGGCAGATGATCATGGAATACGGCATGAGTGAAGCCCTGGGGCCAATCACTCTCGGTAAAAAACATGACCAGGTATTCCTGGGCCGTGACCTGGGGCGTGATCGTGATTTCAGTGAAGAAATTGCCAAGGCGATCGACCAGGAAATACGGCGGACGATAGACGAATGTTACCGTAAGGCCCAGGAAACTTTGGAACAAAATCGTGATAAGCTCGACTTGATTGCGCAGGTCCTTCTGGACAAAGAAACCCTTGACGCCGAAGAGATTAAGGCGCTGATGAATGGACAGAGTTTAGAAGAGCTGGAAGCGTTACGCCGGGAAAAAAATAAAAATAAGTTGGAACAGGAAGATTTGACTGCCGGTAAAGCGGTAGAAAGCGGCAAACAGACCGACGGGGGAGAAGAACAGTCTAAGGCTGAAGAAGCGCCTGAAGGGACAGCGGTGAAAGCCAGAGTTTCCTACCAGCAGCGCACAGATCAAGTGAACAAACCTAAGAAAGAACATTAGGGGCCGGCAGGCCCCTTTTTTATTGAGATAACTATTATTTACCGGCTAGGTCCGACAGAAATTTGGCCGCGTTAGCAAAGAACAGCTGCCGGTCAATTGAAGCCGGCAACTTTAGTTCTTTAATCCGGCTGATGCCGTTTTGCGGCGGCTCAAGAATGAAAGGATAATCGCTGCCATAGAGCACCCGGTTTGGAAATGCGAGCAGCAGCTCTTTAATCTCTCTCAAAGGCGGGATCAAGCCGCGATTCTGGAAAACAAAGGCGGTATCGAGATAAAGATCAGGGTACAAATCCAGAAGGTGCCGGTAACCCTGTAAATCATAAAGGCCCAGGTGAGGGACAACCATCTTGAGACCTGGATGGTTTTGCATGAGTCGGGAAACGTAGCTGATGCCGAGGTAATTTTCCGCGGGCAAAGGGAAACTGCTTGCATGTATAATCAGTCCGCGGCCACGTTCTGTAAGCGCCTGGTAAACAGGGTCAAGCCTCCGATCGTCCGGGCGGATTTGCTGCACCAGACAATGCAGTTTCAATCCGGCGAACCCGTAGAGGTCGAGTGCCTCACGTACGACCGCTCCCAATTCGTCATCCAGGGGATGTACCGCACCAAACGGCACCACCCAGGGGTAGCGATCCGCCAACTCCGCGAGCCACCGGTTGACCTGCCGGGATAGATTAGGTTTATGCACATAAGCTAATGCAAAAACACGGCAGATGCCTTGTTCCCGTAAATACTCCAGGAGCCGGTCCGGATTGGCCGAAAAGGGCAGTTGCCAGCCGTACTGCTCCCTAAAAAAGCGGAATATCGCTTGCATCATCTTTTCCGGAAAGAGGTGGACGTGGGTATCCCAAATCGGCCCTGCCCGGTTACCCGCATCGTTTATTGCAGCCACCCCCGTTACAAAAGGTGCCGGTCACCTTTAGTTATTTGCATTATTTCTTTATACATATTAACACAGTAACTGCTCAAAAGTCAGGAGTCGGAATTCAGGGCTCACTCATAGCTTTTTAAAGAATTCTAAATTCCGGCTCCTGAATTTTGAATACGTGAAAAGCGATTTAACACAAAATTGTCCGGGAGTGATTATCGTGAGAGGCGGCTTGACGGATATTACGGGGTTGAAAGTGGGTGTGTACACCGACCGGGAAGCAATTACCGGAGTGACGGTAGTTCTAACCGGGGAGGGGGCCAGAGCGGCGGTGGATGTGCGCGGCTCGGCTCCCGGGACCAGGGAAACCGACTTGCTGAAGCCCGGCCGGCTGGTTGAGCGGGTCCAGGCGATCGTACTGGCCGGAGGCAGTGCGTTCGGGCTGGACGCGGCTACGGGGGTAGTTCGTTATCTGGCGGAGCAGGGTATCGGTTTTCCCGTAGGACCATACAATGTACCGATCGTGCCGGCAGCGGTAATATTTGACCTCTTTATCGGAGATGGTAGCAAGCGCCCCGATGCTGCAATGGGTTATCAGGCTTGTTTGAATGCATCAGAAGATCCGGTCCCGGAGGGCTCTGTAGGCGCCGCTACCGGTGCTACCGTGGGCAAGCTATATGGCCCGCTGCAGGCGGTCAAGTCAGGCCAGGGGTCGGCCGCGTGCCGCTGCGGTGACCTAATAGTGGCCGCTCTGGTCGTGGTGAACGCCTTTGGTGATGTTTTCGACCGATCGGGTAAACTACTGGCGGGACCGCGCGGCCCGGAAACAGACGCGATGGAGCAAACTGTACCCCTGCTGCTTGCCCGCAATGGCAATGTGACGCCCGGGAATACAACACTGGGGGTAGTAGCGACCAACGCTGCGCTTACCCGGGAAGCGTTGGAAAAAGTAGCTCAGATGGCTCATGACGGACTGGCCCGGACAATCCGTCCGGTTCATACCCTGTGGGACGGTGATACTATTTTCGCCCTCTCTCTTGGCGAAGCGTCGGCCGATGTAAGTTGGGTGGGGATAGCGGCTGTCGAGGCGGTGGCCGAGGCGGTGGAAAGAGCAATATTGACAGCGCAAACTCTGGGGGGGTTACCGGTGGCCGGAGAACTAAAAATAAAGTGAAATTTTGAACATGAGGCAGGAATCACCGTAATGGCGTTGAATAAATATGATCAGTCTGCGTAAAAACGTAGGAGGCAGCGGTTTACACAATTATCATTTTTTAAGGAGGTATTTTGAATGGCACTAGATCCGACCAAGCATGCTGACTGGGAAATTGCCGAAGCTGCGGAACCGAACATGAAGACGGTTTACCAGTTGGCGGAAGAACTGGGCTTGGAGAAAGACGAGCTCCTGCCCCATGGCCATTACGTGGCCAAAGTTGATTACAAAAAGGTTTTGGAACGTCTGAAAGGCAAACCGGACGGCAAGTACATCGATGTTACCGCCATCACCCCCACTCCGTTAGGTGAAGGAAAATCCACTTCCACAATGGGATTGACCCAGGGTATGGGCAAGAGGGGCAAAAATGTAATCGCTACCATCCGCCAGCCCTCCGGCGGCCCGACGATGAACGTGAAGGGCTCTGCCGCAGGCGGGGGCCTTTCCCAGTGCATACCCCTCACTCCCTTCTCCCTGGGGCTGACCGGCGACATCAACGCGATTATGAACGCCCACAACCTGGCCATGGTAGCACTGACCTCCCGGCTGCAGCACGAATTTAACTCCAGCGATGCGTTCCTGGAACGCAGCGGTTTAAAGAGGCTGAACATCGACCCGCGCAACGTGGAGATGAAGTGGATTATCGACTTCTGCGCGCAAGCCCTGCGCAATATTAACATTGGGCTGGGCACCCGGAAAGACGGCTTCATGATGAGCTCCGGTTTTGCGATTGCGGTATCGTCCGAGGTAATGGCGATTCTGGCCGTGGCCAAGGATTTAAAAGATATGCGGGAGCGTATGGGCCGGATCGTCGTCGCCTACGACAAGAAGGGCAACCCTGTCACCACCGAAGATCTGGATGTGGCCGGTGCGATGACAGCCTGGATGGTTGAAGCGGTCAACCCCAACCTGATGCAGACTCTTGAAGGCCAGCCGACCTTTGTCCATGCCGGCCCCTTCGCGAATATCGCTATCGGGCAATCCTCGATTATTGCTGACCGGATTGCATTGAAGATGGGCGATTATGTAATCACCGAGTCCGGCTTCGCTGCCGATATCGGTTTTGAAAAATTCTGGAACTTGAAGTGCCGCATGTCGGGTTTGAAACCGAACTGTGCCGTGGTTGTGGCTACCATCCGCGCTCTGAAATGTCACGGCGGCGCACCGCTGCCGCTGCCCGGCCAGCCGCTGGATCCGTCTTACAGCAAAGAGCAGCTTGAGTGGGTGGAAAAAGGCTGCGAGAACCTGATCCATCACGTTAACACAGTGAAAAAAGCCGGGATTAACCCCGTGGTCTGCATCAATGCATTCCATACTGATACCGATAATGAAATCAAACTCGTCCGCCGCCTGGCGGAAGCGGCAGGCGCCCGGGTGGCCCTTTCCAAGCACTGGCAGTTTGGTGGAGACGGCGCCCTGGAATTCGCCGACGCCGTAATCGAGGCCTGCAACGAGCCCAATGAATTCAAATTCCTCTATGAGCTTGAGACTCCGCTGCGCCAGCGGATCGAGCTTATCGCCAAAGAAGTATACGGAGCCGACGGGGCTGAGTTTTCCCCTGAAGCGTTGGCCAAGGCGAAGAAGATGGAAGAAGATCCTAAATTCCAGAAGATGGGTACCTGCATGGTGAAGACACACCTCAGCCTTACCGACAACCCGATGTTAAAAGGCGTACCCAAGGGTTGGAAACTGCATGTCCGTGATATCCTCACCTACGGCGGAGCCGGCTTTGTTGTCCCCGTAGCCGGCGCCATCTCCCTGATGCCCGGTACATCGGCCAACCCGGCCTACCGGCGCGTGGATGTGGATACGGAGACCGGCAAGGTGAAGGGTCTGTTCTAGGAACAGAGTTTAGGATACAAGACAAATAAGGGATGCGTCGGCCGGTAAAAGGCGGCGCATCCCTTTATCGTGATGCTTATCGGTTACTGCCCCTTAGATAATCACAAACCACCTGTCCCGGTATAATTGAACGCCCTCGATCGGGGCTCTTTCCTCTAAGATCATCCAAACGGATTTGGCTGTGCCGGGTATGATCAACTCCGGCGCGACAACGGCTAGCGGTACCAGGACGAAGCCGCGTTCGGTCATACGCGGATGGGGCAGTTCCAGTAAGGGGGTACGCATCATGACATCGTCGTAGATGAGCAGGTCCAGGTCAAGTGTGCGGGCGGTCCAGCGCTGCTGCCGCCGGATTCGGCCCAACTTCTCCTCGACCGCAAGCAGTATCAGCATCAGGGATGCCGGTGAGAACGAAGTGCACAGCGCCGCGCAGGCATTTAAAAACAGCCCCTGCGGCGGACCGCCGACCGGATCGGTCTCATACAGCGGTGATACGGCAGTGACAGATAACGCCCACTCCTGATTAAGCAGATCGAGAGCGCTTCTTAAATAAAAGAGGCGGTCCCCCTGGTTTGACCCCAGGCTGATATAAGCTACTGCCAACTTTTCAATCACCCCTGCTTAAAAATATCTCCACCGCCACGCCGCCTTCCACCCCGGGTATAGGAGGATGCGGCTTGTGAACAGACACTTTTACATCGGTCACCCGGTTCCATTCAAGCAACTCCTCGGCAATACGAACGGCTAGCGTTTCCAGCAGCTGCTTTGGAGAACCTTTCATAACGCGGTGAGTCACTTCAACCGCCCGGCAATAATCTACAGTTTCATCCAGGATATCACCGGTTTTCAGAGGCAACTCTACACCCAGCTCAATACTGACGCGAAATTGCTGCCCGAGTTCCTGTTCCTGGGGCAGTACTCCATGGTAGGCATAAACTGCGATTTCTTGTATTTTGATGCGGCAGAGCACAGGTTTAATCACCTCCGGACCATGGCATCAGTCATCTGGACTACACGGCGCATCTCCCGGATATCGTGTACCCTGACCAGATCCGCGCCGGCAGCGATCCCGTATGCCACCGTTGCAGCGGTTCCTTCCAGTCTCTCGTCTACCGGTAGGTCCAGTGTTTTTCCGATCAACGATTTGCGCGACGTGCCAAGCAGTATTGGATAGCCCAGGCTGCGGAAGTCCCGCAGGCGGTTCATAACGGTTAAGTTCTGCTGGAGATCCTTGCCAAAACCAATTCCCGGGTCGATGATGATCTGGCGGTCCTCGATGCCGGCTGCCCGGGCTAAATCAATCGACTCTTGCAGTTCTGTTATAATATCCGGTACCAAGTCGCGGTATTCGGTATGCGTCCGGTTGTGCATTAAGCAAACCGGTACGCCGGACTCGGCCACGACCGAAGCCATCTGGGGGTCGGCTTTGAGGCCCCAAACGTCATTGACCATGGATACACCGGTTTGCAAAGCTTGTCGGGCGACTGCCGCTTTAGAGGTATCGATGGAAAGCGGTGTATTGAAGTTGGGATCGCTCTGAAGAGCTTTGATTACCGGTATCACACGGTCCAGTTCTTCTTCCAGCCCGACTTTCTTTGAACCTGGTCGGGTAGATTCACCGCCGATATCAACGATATCAGCGCCTTCTTCAATCATTTCATAGGCGTGCGCTACTGCTGTCTCAACCCGGTTATAATGACCGCCGTCAGAAAATGAGTCCGGTGTTAGATTCAGGATACCCATGATCAGGGTACGCTTGCCCAGGGGAAGGCGGTGCCGCCCCAAGTGCAGCTCATGCGGCATGCTGCGACTTGAGCGCCGTAAAATCTCCGCGACTTCATCCCCTAAGCTTGAGAGGGAAGCCGGTTGCAGCTTGAGTTTTGAGCACATTTTTTCCAGCTGCCTCTCCGTGCCCATCAGCAGCAGGTCTACCTTTTCTGCTTGTAATGTAACGGCCGAGTAAGGCAAAGCGGCTTCCGCCCCCTGGGAAAGCGCCTCTTGCTTTAGAATTAGCGCTTCCCGAAGCGTTGCTTGACGTAGTTTTATGGTATAATACCTGGCCTTGGGCGCCATTAAAGATATACCCGTTCCGTCACACCCCAGAGCCTTCAACTCCACCTCCGGATCGAAGAGCTGATAGAGGCAGGCTCTCATATGATCTCTCCTTTAGTATTCAAGCTCTTGCGTATGTGGCCTATTGTCGGTTGACCGGCAATCTTTCAGGGCACCGCACTGGAAACAGAGGCGGGCCATGCTGTCTGCTTTACGCAGGGCTTTACTTAATGGGGAATAGTGTGTATCCGTCTTTTCTTTGCCCCGGTGCTGGGCGATCGCCTTTGTAATCAAGTCCCGTTCCGCGGCCGCGAAACCGGCTCTTTCCAGGATCGGATCCGCCAGGATAGCGCTTTGCAGCGCGTGATCCGTCCCATCCTGGTATTCTTTCCATCGGCCAATATCGTGCAGTAGGCCGGCGGCGTAAGCCATCTCTTTGGAGATAAACCGGCAGTTTTCCTCCAGCAGCAGCAGGTAGACCAGGCGGGCTACCGTGAGCATGTGCTCAAAATTATGGTTGCAAAATACACGGTACTCTTCCGGCGCCATATTTTTAAGCAGATAGAGGCGGTATTGTTCGTCAAACAAGACAAGATTAACTCGTTTCATGCTATCTCCTGGCTGAATTATGATTTGCCCCTGATCAAGCTGAGCACTTCTTCTCTTGAACTCGGGTTGCGACGGAATAAACCGCGTACAGCGGAGGTGACGGTAATGGCGCCGGGCTTGTTAACACCGCGAATACTCATACACAGGTGCTCCGCTTCAACGATCACGGCAACCCCCTTTGGTTTCAGCTCTTCATTAATAACGTCGGCGACACTGCTGGTCAGGCGCTCCTGGAGTTGGGGGCGGCGAGCGACAATATCGATCACCCGCACAAGCTTGCTTAAGCCGACAATCCTGCCTTCGGCAGGGATATAGGCGATATGCGCTTTGCCATAAAACGGCAGCAGATGGTGCTCGCACATTGAGTAAAACGAAATGTCTTTGACCAGGACCATCTCATCATGCTCGTCCGCCACGAAACATGTTTTTAACTGTTCCCGGGGATCCCGATTCATGCCGCCGAAGACTTCGTTGTACATGTTGGCTACCCGACGCGGGGTATCCAGTAACCCTTCTCGATCGAGATCTTCTCCGATAGCTTCAAGGATCATCTCTACCGCTTGGGCGATTTTTTCCTTGTCTACCAAAGTTGTCGCCTCGCTTTCAACTAATAATAATTCTGGGAAGGAACAGGATCAGGCTGTGCAGTAAAGCACAGCATAAAATATTCTCAGTACGCAGGTAAAGATAGCCCAGCACCGCTGCCGTTCCGGGAACTAAAACTAAAGTCTCTACCAAAGTATAGGGATATTCAAGCATCCAGGGAATATTTATACTTAAAACAATGTAGTGCACTAAACCGGCCAGGATGACAGTGATAGCGATACCGGCACTTGCTCCCAATTTTCGGCTGAGGGTTGTTTGAATATAGCCTCGCCAGATAATTTCCCGGGCAACGGCTATCAGCGTGAAGATAGTTAAGAAATCAACTACGGAGGAAAAGCCGTTTATGGATAGCTGTTTGGGCAGACCTCGCGTTAAAAAGATGATGATGGCCAGCGCTGCTCCCGCCATCAGATAGCCGTGTTTCAGCATATCCGGACGAATACCGAAATCTAAGAAGTCAATTTTCTTTTGTCGAGCCAGGATAATCAAGCCGATTGCAGCCGCGGCGTACCCCAAAGATAGGGTAGCTTCAGGCCATCCGGTGATCACGGGCAGCAGCTCTCCGCCCAGCGCCAGTGCCGCCGCTGCGGCGGCCGTACTTGTTGCAACCCAATTGGGTCTGGCGCAATGGATAAATGACCAGTAGCGAGATGGTTTATGATCCAGGGAAAAAACCAGCATGGTTAGAATGATCACCATGAAGATCAGGCTGTAAATCAAAGCTGTCCCATAGATGCTCCAAGGTGTACTGAATGTAAACGGCTGAAAGGCCGGCTCTCCTGTTGAATCCAGGAAGTAATAGTATGCCGAGTTGCCGCCGGGTTTGAATACCAGGGGGATACCGTTTTGCCATAATACGGGAAGCCCTGGCTGCTTCTCGTAGACCCGCATCGCCTCGGCTCTGATCGATTCATCTTCCACCGGCAGAAAGATAATGTCGCCTCTCTTTTCATCAAAAAGTTCCTGGTTGAGCATTAAGTATAGGCCAACCGGCTCTTCAACGGGCAGTTTACCATCAGATATGCTGTAATCGCCCTGGCCGAGCAGAAGAGCAGCCTCTTGCCGATCAGTTTTATACGCGGGGATAATGATACCCCCTTCTGGAAATGAAACCGTGAGCTCTCCCAGTTCAAAAGTCCATGGTTCGAAGGAGTAAATTTCCTTAATTTCAAATTCAGATGGCGCCGCTCCCAGGGGACCGGGCAGAGTGGTAACCAGTCCAAAAGCGGCAACAACCAGGAATAATATAATAGCCAACAGGATAATTAGCGCAATAAAGTAATTCATACCGGCAATTCGTCTAAGCATTAGTCATTCTGCCCCCTTAAGCGAATTCAAAACAACAGTTTTTAAGAAATGGTTAAAAGATAACTTTCGACGGTACAGAGTCTTTTCCTGCTAGCAATAATTGTTTGCAATGCCGGACAAAAGTGTTAAACTCTTTTCAAAGCTCGCGCCATCTGTTATTATTATTGATGTTGAAAAGCGGGGTGACAAAATGCTGCTTGCGATTGATGTTGGTAATACCAACATCATGATCGGTGTTTTTGCTGAAGACAAAGTAAAAATTAGCTGGCGGATCGCTACCCACCGGGACAGTACAGAAGATGAACTGGGTATGGTAATTAAAAATTTACTGCAGCACAGCGGCATTGCATTGCACGATATCACCGCTGTAGCCATATCATCAGTAGTACCGCCCTTAATGTATTCGCTGGAAAGGATGACCAAAAAATATTTTTCTCTGGAACCGCTGGTCGTCGGACCCGGGATCAAGACCGGGTTAAACATACTGATGGATAACCCCCGCGAAGTTGGGGCGGACCGTATCGTCAATGCGGTTGCCGGTTACAGTTTGTACGGCGGGCCGCTAATTATTGTCGATTTCGGTACTGCCACTACATTTTGCACCATCTCCGGGCGGGGTGACTATATGGGAGGCGCCATTGCGCCCGGTATCGGAATCTCCACGGAAGCTTTATTTGAAAAAGCCGCCAAGTTGCCCCGGGTTGAACTGCTAAAACCGCGGCGTGTAATCGGTAAAGACACCATTACCAGCATTCAATCAGGTATTATCTATGGGTTTGTCGGCCAGGTCGACGGCATAGTGCGGCGGATGGCCAAAGAGATGCCCGAGGTGCCCCTGGTTGTCGCCACCGGCGGATTTGCTTCTCTGATTGCCCAGGAATCTGAGACGATTAAAGAAGTCAATGCCTTTTTGACGCTGGAAGGGTTGCGAATTATCTACCAGCGAAACCGGACGTCTTAAACACCTAAGAATTGTATAAATGTTCAGCGCCTTCAGACTTTAGCTCCCCGGCAGGAAAAGCAATACAAAAAGCGAAATCTTTCTTGTTCCAGCGGTAAATTTTCTGGATTATTGTGAAAAATAGAACTTTATCATAAGAGGAGGTGCGCTCATTGCAGGATTACATTACCAAGGTTGTTTTTCGCTATGTGCTGCTGTTTATCCTCATGTACGGTTTTTATATAGTGATGCACGGGCATGTATCTCCGGGAGGCGGTTTTGCCGGGGGGACGGTGATCGGTCTGGGTGTGCTGCTTTATTTCTTGATTTACGGGCTCCAATGGAGAGACAGATTGCGGTACCTGCCGTTGGATATCGCTATTGTTACGATCGGCCTGGGCAGTATTGTGGAGGGCCTGAAATTTATCCTGCCTCATCACCACGGTCCTGTGGGGGCGCCCGGAGAACTTTTCAGCGTCGGTATTATATCGGTAGTCAACCTGGGGATCGGTCTCCTGGTAGCCAGCACCATTCTCAGTATTTTCTACTTGATGGTGGAGGACAAATAATATGAATTTCGAAGCCCTGTTGACAAACTACCCTTATTTAGTTTCCGTAATCATCTTTGCGGTGGGAACGCTAATCGTGTTGACCCAGCCCAACCTGATCAAGAAAGTAATCGGGCTGAACGTAATGACTAACGCCATATTCTTATTTTTTATCGCCCTCGGCAATATCGAGGGGGGCGAGGCGCCGATCGTGGACCCGGCGGCGCCGGCTGTTTTATATGTGAATCCGCTTCCTTCCGCCCTTATCCTGACCGGGATCGTGGTTAGTTTCAGCGTGACCGCCTTCGCCATGGCCCTGATCGTCAAGTTGTACTTTTTCTACGGTACACTCAACGCTCCAGATTTTATGAAAATGAGGTAGGTGAACGCTGTTGATCCCGTTGTCTAAAATGCCATTAATTCTGATCCTGGCAGGACTGATCCCGGCTTTTACCATGCCTGCTCTTGCCCGTTGGAAGAGGGAACTTTGTGCTCCGTACGCGATCGCTGTTTGCGGCCTGGTATTCTCGGTTGCCCTCTACCTTTTTTCTTTTGTCGTGCGAGGCGAAGTGCTGCCGCTCTATGTGGGCGGTTGGGAGCCGCCCTGGGGCATTGAAATCGCCATAGACCCGCTTTCCGGGATGATGGCTATCCTGATTACGGGATTGGCCCTGCTCATCGCCATTTATAGTTACCATGCCCTGCGCAAGGAAATGAAAGCGGAGGCGCGTGGCTGGTATTACGTAGAATTTCTGCTCTGCATGGTGGCTATGCTCGGTCTGGTGATCACCAAAGACCTTTTCAATATGTACGTGTTTATTGAAGTGGTCGGCTTGAGCGCGTGCGCCCTGGTAGTCAGCAAGGGGGAAAGGATCGCTGTTGAGGCCAGCTTGAAATATTTAATTCTGGCCACGATCGGCTCCGGATTTGTTGTTTTCGGCATCGGCTTTATATACATGGTCACCGGCCACTTGAATATGGCCATGGCCGGGCAAGTCCTGGTTGAAAATGCCTCCCGCTATCCGTACCTGCTCTGGGCGGCGATGAGCTTCTTCGTGGTCGGTTTCGGGGTAAAATCAGCGCTATTCCCGCTGCACCTGTGGCTGCCCGACGCGCACTCTTCAGCGCCCTCTCCTTCCAGCGCCGTGCTTTCCAGCCTGGTGGTTAAAGTTTATATCGTGGCTTTATTTAAGATATTTTTTGTCGTATTCGGTACGGTTCTCTACCAGGAGAGCTATATCCGTTACCTTATTCTGATCCTCGCTTCAGCGGCGATGGTGGGCGGGTCTCTTTTTGCCTTTGTCCAGTTGGAATTAAAAAGGCGTCTCGCTTATTCAACTGTGGCTCAAATCGGTTATATCTACCTGGGGATCGGGTTGGGTACACCCTGGGCTATTGTCGCCGCCTTTATGCATTTAATCGTGCATGCCCTCATGAAGACATGCCTGTTCCTCTGTGCCGGCGCAATTTATTACCAGACCGGTCGAAAGAAGGTAACCCAACTGGCCGGCCTGGGCGCAAAAATGCCACTAACCGCCGCGGCCATGACTGTCGCCTCTTTTTCCATGGTGGGGATTCCCCTTACCGGCGGATTCATCTCCAAGTTCATGCTGGCCAGGGGTAGTATCGAAGCGGGCTATCCTTATTTTATAATCCTGATTGTGGTCAGTGGCCTCCTAAACGCGATGTATTATTTTCCAATTCTATGGCAGATTTACTTTGTTTCACCGGGTGAGCATGATGAGCACGGTGAAGATCAAGAAAACGGGACTCACGGAAATCAGGGTGATCACGGGAGTCATGATAGCGGTGGATCGTTTAAGTGGGATCAGATACCGCTAACCATGAAAATTCCCATTGCCGCAACAGCGGCGGGTGTGGTTGTCCTCGGTATTGTCGGTATCTTTATGTTTGATTACCTGCAAAAGATCGTATCTCTTTATCTGGGGTAACCCGGGAGGTGTAGCTGTTGCGCAACCAGAAATATGATTTTTCCGGAGCGATTTTGATCTTTATCCTGTTGATGGGTTTTTGGCTGCTTATTTCATCCAAATTGCACTGGCAGCATTTAATCACGGGTACCCTGTTCAGCCTGGTTCTAACCTTTGTCTGGGCGGAGGTGACGATTGGTGAACATTCGCGAGCGACCTCGTTTAATGCCAAACAGGTATTCCTGTTTATCTACTATATGATCTGTCTGGCCTGGGAGGTTGTCAGCGCCAATTTGAAAGTGGCGGCAATCGTCTTAAATCCGAAGTTGCCTATTTCGCCGGGTTTGGTGATTATGCGCAATGAATTGAAAAGAGATTTATCCCGGGTGCTTTATGCAAACTCGGTTACACTGACACCGGGCACAATTACAGTAGATCTGGAAGGCGATTTGCATATCGTGCATGCTTTTACCCGCAGTGCGGGGGTTGGGGTCCAGGACTGGTACCTGTTCAATATAATAAAAAAAATTGAGGGGGAGGAGGCGCCGCATGATTGAGTCCTTTTTAAATATAGTCACGATTGGTTTGGTTGTTGTCGCCCTCTTAGCCATGTATCGCGCCCTGGTGGGACCTTCCGCCATTGACCGGGTTATTGCCATAAATATTATCACTACAGAGATTGTGATGCTGATCCTGATCTACGCATTTCTGGGTGATACCGTCCATTATATTGATGTGGCTCTCGTTTTCGTGCTCGGTACTTTTATTGCAACCCTCTGTATACTGAAGCTGCTGCGTGAAGGGAAACTGATTTGAACAGCTTGAAGGAGGCCTGATCTGATGTGGGATTTAATTCGGCAGATTGCCGCGGCGGTATTAATCTCCGGTGGATTTTTCTTTTTATTGGTCGGCTCCATCGGGCTGATCAGACTGCCTGATGTTTACAATCGGATGCATGCCGTGGGCAAGTGTGACACCCTGGGCAATTGGCTCATGCTCGTCGGACTGATGTTATTGATGACAGACCTGACTTCGGTTGTAAAGTTGGCGTTAATCTTCGCACTGGTGGCGACAATCAACCCGGTCATCACCCATGTGATGGCCAAGACAGCCTATGAGCGGGGTATGGACCTGGTAGAAGGAAGTTTTGTGCTTAACACGTACTCCTCTTTCCGCGAAGAAGAGCGCCGCAGGGAAAGGAGCGGTAGCTAAAGTTATGGATCCGTTAATTATCCTGCTGCTGCTGGCTTTGCTGTTGAGTACTGTCGCCATTTTTATATTCGAAGATCTTCTATATATCGTAATCATATTCGGTGTTTTCAGTATGGTTATGTCGGTAGTCTGGCAGCAATTCAACGCGCCGGATATCGCAATTACCGAAGCCGCGGTCGGTATCGGTATGACTGTAATCATGGTTACCGTGGTAACCAAAGTAGGGAGGCGGCCGAACTGACTCGGGCTCAGAGAGCAGTATTTATCGTGATGATCGTTGTCCTGATCTGTATGGTTTCGTATATGCTTCTGCTGGCGGTAGGGGAAATGCCGCCATACGGTCATCTAGACAACCCGACCAATAACGAAGTTCGCGAACGGTATGTCGAAAAAGGGGTGGAAGAAAGCGGCGGGTTAAACCTGGTAACGAACATTGTGCTCGATTATCGCGGTTATGATACTTTATTGGAAACGACGGTTTTGTTTACCGCTGTTATGGCGATCATGCTCGTCCTGGGAGTGAGCACCGCTGAAAAACACTAATACGTTGAGAATGACACTTTTTTCTTGGGGGTTGAACCGTTATGCCTACCACCTCGCAGCTGATGATCGGCGCGATCGTTTTCCCGTTCGCCGGGTCCCTGCTGCTCAGCCTAATTCCCGAACGTTCCGATAAAACCCGTAACCCCTTTGCTGTGCTGATTGCGGCTGTGACAGCGTTGATCGTTGTATTACTTCTGAAGGAAGTTTTAGCCGGGCGGATGCCGTATGTTTCCCTGGTTACAATGGTGCCGGGACTGGAAATCGCTTTCCGTCTTGATCCGCTGGCCGCTCTTTTCAGCACTCTTGCCGCGGTGCTCTGGATCTTCGCCGTGATCTATTCAACCGGTTATATGGCACATGAGCATAACCGCCGCCGGTATTTTATCTTTTTTATACTGTCCCTGGGAGCAACCATGGGGATAGCATTTTCGGCCAACCTGTTCACGCTCTATTTGTTCTACGAGTTCTTAACCATATTTACCTATCCCCTGGTTATTCATGAGGGCAATGAAGAGGCTCAAGCAGCCGGAGTACGCTATATCATCTACAGTTTTGTCGGGGCGGCGTTTATCCTGGCCGCGCTGGTGATTACGTACAGCACTGCCGGATTGCTGGACTTTATCCCGGGCGGGGTAGTGCGGGTTGCGTCCGATACCGCCATGCTCTGGCAGATTGTATTTTTATGCTTCATCATGGGCTTTGGAGTGAAGGCCGCCATTATGCCGCTGCACTCCTGGCTTCCATCGGCCATGGCCGCTCCCACTCCAGTCAGCGCGCTGCTGCATGCCGTGGCGGTGGTAAAATCAGGAGTTTTTGGAATTTTGCGGGTAATGTATTCGATTTATGGGACGGAATCGCTGCGATCGCTGGACTTGGGACTTTTTATACTGGTTCTGGTCAGTATCACGATAATTGCCGGCTCGATTGTCGCCTTGCGCCAGGATGTCCTCAAACGGCGGTTGGCTTACTCCACGATCAGCCAGCTCAGCTATATTACTTTAGGCGCGGGTTTGCTTTCATATATGGGGCTGACGGGAAGCTTGCTGCATATGATTAATCACGCCCTGCTTAAAATCACGCTCTTTTTTTGTGCCGGGGCCATTATTACTGTCACCGGAAAAAGACGGATCAGTGAGCTTGCGGGTCTGGGTAAACGAATGCCGCTTACGATGCTCGCGTTTACTGTCGGCAGTATCGGTATGGTCGGAATTTTGCCGGTGAACGGTTTTATCTCAAAGTGGCGGTTAGTTATGGGCAGCCTTGAGTCCGGCTATTACCTGGTTATTTTGATCCTTATCGGCAGCGCGTTATTAAACGCTGCTTATTTCTTCCCGATTATTATCAATGCATTCTTCAAAAAAGGTGAATTTGTATCGGTTCAGGGCCCGGAGGCGCCGGTCAGCATGCTCTTGCCGATTGTGGTTCTAGCCCTCGTTTGCCTGGTTTTTGGGATCGGTTTAAATCTGTACTTGCCTTTTGTTGAATCTGTTGTCAGCTACCTGTTTTAGTTTAGGGAGGTACGGTAATGAATGAATTAATCACAACTGTGCAACCGCTGTTGGTGGTGTCGATTCCACTGGCCACGACGCTTTTCCTGATTGTTTTTGCCCGTATTCCCTGGCTGCGACAGGCGTGTGCTTTGCTGGGTAACCTGGCTACCCTGGGCACAGTGCTGGCGATGTGGCCCCTGGTTTCTCAAGGAAAAGTGATAGTTTACGAAATACCACTTTTGGTCTCACCACTTAGCCTGACTTTCCGAGTAGACGGACTCGGCCTGCTGGTTGCGGCAGCCGCTGCTTTTGTCTGGTTGGCGGCAACCATCTATGCGCTCAGTTACATGAGTCATGAGCTGAATCAGGTGCGTTTCTATATATTTCTGTCACTTACCTTCGCCGGTACTATGGGGGTTCCAATGTCCGGTGACTTTTTGTCTTTGCTGGTGTTTTTTGAGATCATGACACTGGCTTCGTATGTTTTGGTCATTCATACTCAAACAGAAGAGGCGATCAGAGCCGGCAATCTATACTTATATATGGGTGTTTTCGGCGGACTTTGTCTGGTCGGCGGTATCGGATTGCTATATTACTACACTCAAACATTGGCCATTATCCCCAGTATGTCAGCCCTGGAACATTTTGAGCCATATCATCTGGCGGCAATTGTTTTACTGATTGTCGGCTTTGGGATCAAAGCCGGTATGGTACCGCTGCACATTTGGCTGCCCCGGGCGCACCCCGTGGCGCCGGCGCCGGCCAGTGCCCTTCTTTCCGGGGTAATGATCAAAATTGGTGTTTACGGCATTATTCGCACGGTGAACATGTTCTTTACGCCTGCCGCTATTGAGCGCGGAGCTCTGGTTGAGGCTGCGGATCACTTTGCCGGGCTCTGGCACAGCCTTGCCGATGTCGGATTAGTGCTCATCTGGATCGGTATCGTGACGATGTTATTCGGAGCCTTTATGGCTCTGCTTCAGGATAATATTAAAAAAATGTTGGCCTGCAGCAGTATCAGCCAAATGGGCTTCATTATCTTGGGTGTGGGTACAGGCGCTTACTTGGGCTACGAGGGTGCGATGGGCTTGTCTGGAGCATTTTACCACATTTTGAACCATGCCCTTTTTAAATCTCTGCTTTTTCTTGCCGCCGGTGTTTTCGCCTTTCAATTGGGTGAATTGAATATGAGTAACCTTGGCGGCCTGTGGCGCCGCATGCCTTTTACCACGGTTGCCACCCTCGTTGGCTCGCTGGGTATTGTCGGAATTCCGCTGTTCAACGGTTACGCCAGTAAGACTCTGTTGCACCACGCCCTGGTCGAAGCTTACGAACACCACCACCTGGCCTCTCTTGGGGTGGCGGAATGGCTCTTTACCCTGGCCAGTGCCGGTACTGCGTGCTATTTTCTCAAGTTTCTCTACCTGACACTTTTTCGAAAACCGCAGCAGGAATATAAAGCACTGCGCGGTGAGCCCTGGCCCATGAAGATAGGCATGGCCATGCTGTCCGCCGGTGTAATCATCATCGGGATTTTCCCGAACCTGATTCTTGGCCGTCTGATTACACCTGTTTTGGATAGCTTTATGTTGGATCCGCATTTTATTGAATATCACCTGGGGCATATCAGCTTCTGGACATTTAAAGATATCTCCGCGGTTGCTCTGGCCCTGCTGATTGGGGTTACCCTGTTTGGCTTGGGAATGCGCACCGGTGCGTTTAAAATGAGTATGCCCCGCTGGTTAAGCCTGGAGTATACCGGTTCCCTGATTGGCCGGGCCTTTATCGTTTTCTGGGGCTATCTCACTTTGTTCATGGCCGCGCTGCTGCATTTTATTAAGGTTATTTTATCCCGGTTATTCCGGGGGACATTTGGCTTTTTACAGGGTTTGGATTATCGCCCCGGACGCTCAAAGGTATACCGCACAATCAACTTCAGTAACATTGATTTTGACGTGGCGCTGGTGATGATCATTTTCGGGGCTATTTTGATCGCTTTGTTTTATTTACAATTCGGATTGCGGGTTATAACCGGCTAGAAAAAACCGCCTTCATAAGGGGCGTGTATCGGTGGTTTAATGGTGAGTCAAGGCAATATGCCCTTCGACTTACCTTCTTGTTCTAGAACCGACTTCGGGTCAGTGCCCCTCGATTAATCCAAAGCAAATATATATTCAAATAACAAAAAATTCTTGATTAAAAGAAATTAATGCGCTATACTAAAGTTAATCGGTCGGTTGACCGAACGAAGGAGGTTTCTGCAATTGCATTACAAGGGATTGGCGTCGTCCTTTGAAGGAGTGCCTGCTGCAGGAACAAAAGATAAAATTCTCAGAGTGGCGCGTGACTTAATCGCGGAAAAAGGGATTCACAAGACCTCTCTTGCGGCCATTGCGGAGAAAGCGGGGATAAGCCGCGGCACGTTGTTCTACTATTTCCCGAGCAAACAGAGCCTTCTTTACCAGATCATGGAGAGTAGCTTTCAAGATGTTACCGATCAGATTATTGGAGCAATCGATGCCGCAACGCCGGAAGATAAGCCTGAGGCAATTATTTACCTGGCCCTTTCTTATATCGGGGAAGCCCGATCTCTCAATCAAACCAATTTTCACCTTTTTCAGGAGGCGATCAGTGAGGATGAGATATTAAAAAACCGGTTTCAAGAAAGTTACCGAAACTGGCAGGAGCTGATTGCCCGTCACCTCCAGGAATATTTCCCGCATACTACTGCTCACACCAGCCCTCAAATAATGAGCTCGCTAATCCTGGCTATAATTGACGGGATCAGTATCCAGGCGCTGCTGGATTATGCGCCTGTGAATTACCGGCATATTGCCCGGCTTATAGCCGGCCTTTTTAGAGAAGATGCCGGGGTTTAAAGTTACAATAAAAAGGAGGATCCAGGCCAAGTGAAGATTGTTGTGTTGGGCGGTGCGGGCGATATGGGCTCGGAAGCAGTGCGTGATTTAATTCAGTCTACCGATGTTGAACAGGTGACTATTGCAGACCGAAATGTCAAAGCGGCAGAAAAACTGGCCGTTGAACTTGGCGGCGAGCGGCTTGCGGTCGAGGAGGTGGATGCGACCTCTCACCAAGATCTCGTCCGTGTGCTTAAAGGCCACTCAGCGGCGGCGGGGGCGTTAGGCCCATTTTACCGGTTTGAAAAGCCAATTGTGGAGGCGGCTCTCGATGCGGGAGTAAACTACGTCAGTATTTGTGATGATCACGACGCCGCCGCGGCTGTTCTGGATCTGGACGCACTAGCCCGGGAAAGAGGTTTGAAAATACTGACCGGGTTGGGTTGGACACCCGGTTTGAGCAACATCCTGGCGCGTAAGGGCTACGAGGAGCTGGATCAGGCGCAAAGAATTCAGGTATACTGGGCCGGCAGCGCAGGCGATTCGGAAGGCCTAGCAGTAATCATGCACACTATTCATATATTCACCGGGATGGTCACCTCTTTCCAGGATGGCCGGCTTATAGAGGTAAAAGCCGGTTCGGATAAGGAGATCGTGCAGTTCCCGGCGCCTCTGGATCGGGTGCAGACTTTTCATCTGGGACATCCGGAGCCGGTAACCCTGCCTTGTTACCTGGAAGGGTTGCAGGAGGTTACTCTAAAGGGAGGGTTGGCCGAGAATTACTTAAACAGCCTGTCCAAACTGGTGGTGGCTTTGAAACTGACTAACAGTATAAGCAAAAAACAGCGTCTGGCAAATGTTCTTAAAAAAGTGCTGCCGCTGTTTCCAGTTAATCAGAAAAGGTGTTATTCCGGCATCCGGGTTGATATTACCGGTATATTAGACAATAAAAAGAAGGTTATTTCCTACACCGCCGTGGACCATATGCGCCGTTTGACCGGAATTCCCTTAAGCATAGGTGCCTATTTGATGGCTAAGGGTGAAATTTCTCGCCTCGGAGTCTACGGACCGGAAGCACAAGGGGCAATTGCCCCGGATAGATTCTTGCATGAACTGGCACTCCGGGAAGTCCGGGTGGAACGTTATGAAAACTGTTTGAGTGAGTAGGTTCCAGCGCCGTCGGCGTTACCGGTAGCGCAGGCACACTCTACCTTGGACAGACATGAATTAATCTAGACCTATCCCCCGTTTAATAATTGACGGGGGTTTTTTTGTTGGAGTGACCGTGATCCGTCTGCAGAAAGCCGGTGCAAAACTTACGATTGATGGTGTAAATTGCCCGTTCTACCCTGGAGGTGTCCCGGACACCAGCCAAAGTGAATAGCCGCGCTTTTTGGCCGGATCAAGATCGCAGGTTATAATCAGGGTTAGCTCTGCAGGGCAGCGGTTTATTTGGAAGGAGGTGATAATATGGCGGTTACATCGACACCCCTAATTTCCCGGATGCAATTACGGCTGAGCGTGGGATTTGACGGCAGCGGCAATCCGGTCATGCGTACCCGTTCCTATGCCAATATTAAACCGGGTGCTTCCGACGAAGCTGTTTTTGAGACGGGGCAAAATCTGGCCGATTTCCAGGAGCATACGCTGGAAGCCATTCGCAGGGTTGATGAATTCGAACTGGAAGAAGAGTAATCCCTTCAGCTCATTATTATTGGAAAGGAGGTAGTCAAATGAGTGCGACTCTGCAGCTGATATTCCGCAATACCGCCGGGCGGAATGTAACGCTTTCGGTACCGGACGCCCTTGAGGATCTGGATAGCGAAGTTGTCGGCAGCGTCATGGCTGACATTCTAAGCCGGAACATTTTTCACACTACCGGAGGCGATTTACAGGAACGAGTCAGAGCTCAACTGGTGACCCGTGAAGTAAACACCCTCGTTGAGTATTGATTAAATAAGGCGCCCCGCGGGGCGCCTTTAAAAAATGATGATTTTTGAACCAACCGTTCGAACCCTTCATAGTCTGTAGTAGCAGTAAAATTATGAAGGAGAGAAAGAGATGGAAAAAAAAGTCAAGCTCAGCCGGAAATGCCGTCATGGGCTTTTAAAAAAACCGAATGTAGTGGGAGTCGGGGTGGGATATCGCGAAAAAGAGGGCAAAAGAACCGAAAATAAATCGATCGTTGTATTCGTTACTGAGAAAGTGGCGCGTCATGAGCTCAGGAATACGGAACTGGTGCCCCCAACGTTAAAGGGCCGGCAGGTTGATGTAATAGAAATCGGTGAAATTCGCCTGTTGGATGAGGAAGAAGAGCCGCATGAACGGAAAAATGGCACGGTTACGGCAACCCCTGATCATCTAAAACGTTACCGCCCTGCTCCCGGCGGTGTGAGTATCGGCCATTATAAAATTACCGCGGGTACACTCGGCGCGGTAGTGCGTGATAAGCGCAGCGGCGCACGCTTGATTCTTTCCAACAATCATGTTTTAGCCAACACCTCATCCGGCAATGATGGCCGGGCTTCCATCGGGGACGCGGTACTGCAGCCGGGCGTGTATGACGGCGGCAAGGAAAGTAATGATCTAATCGGACGCCTTGCACGGTTTATTCCGATGCAGCGCACTTTATTCCGTTCAGAGTGTGCCACTGCCGCGGCATGGGAACGCGCAGTAAACAGGTTTCTCTCCCTGGTACGCCCGCAGTACCAAATCACTTTACAGCGTGAAAATGAGAAAGGCAACCTGGTAGACGCCGCCCTGGCTGCTCCGCTCCAGGAAACCGATCTTTCCGATGAAGTTCTGGGATTGGGCAAAATTATGGGTGTGGCCGAGGCTTATCTGGGGCAGCAGATCTCATTCAGCGGCAGGACCAGCGGGTTGGTGAGCGGTAAAGTGATTGCAGAAGATGTCAGCCTGTATATCACGATGAATCCCGGGGAACATGTTTTATTTGATGATCAGCTCATTACTACGGCTGTATCTCGCCCCGGGGACAGCGGGTCACTGGTTATGGATCGAAATAACAAGGCTGTCGGGCTTCTTTTTGCCGGATCGGATAAGGTTAGCATCTGTAATCGAATCAATAATGTTTGCCGCTTGCTCGACATTGAGTTTTAAGTTTCGGGGATAATCTAAAAAAAGGGAAGTAGGTTTAAAGCAGAGAATAGAACAGCATTGATTATATTCCGGAAAGGACAGGGCTTAATGAATATCGGCCTTGCTTTAAGCGGTGGTGCAGCCCGTGGTATTGCGCATATCGGGGTGTTAAAATATCTTGAAGAAATCAACGTCCGACCCGTCCGCATTGCAGGAACCAGCGCCGGAAGCATTGTCGCCTCTTTCTATTGTGCCGGTATTTCTGTTGACGAAATTGAAAGAATCGTTCTGGGCCTTACCTGGAAGGATGTAATCAAGCTTGGCTTGCCCCGGATGGGGTTGATAAACTCTGAATTGCTGGAGAAGTTTGTAGAGTTTCATATTGGTAAAGTTACTTTTGCTCAACTGAAGATTCCCCTGACGGTGAACGCGGTCGATCTAATCAGCGGGGAAGAGGTAATCATGGAAAGCGGTCCAGTAGCCACGGCGGTTCAGGCCAGTTGTGCCATTCCGGGTATATTTACCCCTGTCTGCCTTGGAAACCGGCTTCTGGTGGACGGCGGTCTGTTAAATAATGTTCCGGTAAAGCTGCTGCACGATAAGGGGGTTGATTATTTAATCGCCGTTGATATTAATGCGCAGAGACCGCTTTTGGATGATCCGCAGAATATTTTTGATGTCCTGGCCCAATCTTTTTATATCGTCCAAAAAAGCCGTGATTTGCTCAGCCGCGAGTATGCCGATTTAATCGTGGAACCGGTTTTAGGGGATATCGCCTTTTGGGATATTACCAGGGCGGAAGAGTTGATGCAACGGGGTTATGAAGCCTGCCGTGCAAGCATGGCTGCAGCCAAAACGGCTAAAAAAAGAAACCGATTCATCAGCTGGCTCGGTTTCCGTTAACATTTGGGATTTGCGGTGCGCCTGAGCATGCAAAGCGCTAAAATAACCTAAGCGAGAGGGAGATAATATGAATCTAAACTTCATGGAAGCCGTACAAGCCCGGCGCAGCATACGCAAGTTTACGGATCAACCGGTGCCTCGTGCAATGCTTGAGCAGATTCTGGAAGCCGCCCGGCTGGCTCCCTCAGGCACAAATCGCCAGCCCTGGCGGTTTGTCCTGCTTACCGAAGCTTCAGAAAGACGTAGGTTAACCGGCGCGGTGCTGCAGACATTTGTTACCGCGGCACCGGCGCTTTTCGTCTGCTGCCTGGACCTGAAAGCCTTTACCCGGAGCGGTGTGGCAGCAAGGCTAGAAGAGTTGGTAGACGCAGGTGTTTTCTCCCGGGAGGATCTGTCTGTTATTTACGGGAGCGGTATCCCCGAAAAGGTGGAAGATGTAAAAATATCCGCTTTCACCTACCTGGATCTGGGTATAGCCGTCGAGCATATGGCCTTGCAGGCGGCAAGTTTAGGCCTCGGCAGCTGCTGGGTGCGCCTTTTCAATCCGGCTCAAGTTCGTGAAGTACTGGGGCTTCCGCCTGATATAAAAGTAGCGGCCCTGTTGCCGGTCGGTTATCCCGCCCAGGATCCGCCGCCCAGGCCGCGTCTCTCACTGGAGGAGTTGCTTTTGCAGCCGAACTGGCAGCAGAGCTAGTGGGTTTGGGTAAAGAGGCCGCGTTCTTCCGCGGCCTCTTGCTTTTACTTTTTATGACTGGGCAAGTTGTTTGTACGTTTCCAGTCGATTTTTGGCTTCTCGTTCCGCTTTCCGGAAAAGCTCTTCTGCACTGTCAGGAAACTCGTTAAACAATGCCCGGAAGCGTACTTCATTCATCAGGAAGCCTCGCAGTTCCTCTTTCGGCTCTTTCGAATCGAGGCTGAAGGGGTTTTTACCCTCCAAAGCCAGAAGGGGGTTAAACCGGTAAAGCGGCCAGTAGCCCGATTCCACCGCCAGTTTCCCTTCTCGCTGGCTTAAGCCCATGTTGATGCCGTGGGCGATACAAGGGGAGTAGGCAATAATAATAGACGGTCCGGGATAGCTTTCCGCCTCCACCAGCGCTTTTATCAAGTGATTTTTATTGGCCCCCATTGATACCGAAGCCACATAGACGTAGCCGTAGCTCATGGCCATCATGCCCAAATCCTTTTTCCGGGTTTTCTTCCCCGTTGCCGCAAATTTAGCAATCGCCGCGGTAGGAGTGGATTTGGATGATTGGCCTCCAGTATTCGAATAGACTTCAGTATCCATGACAAGCAGATTTACGTCGGCCCCGGTGGAGATAACGTGGTCCAGGCCGCCGAAACCGATATCGTATGCCCAACCGTCCCCTCCGATAATCCAGATTGAACGCTTCGGCAGCAGCTCCGCCAGATTCCGAATTTGCTCCAGGACCGGACGCAGTTCACCGGATGCCTGTTTAATCGCCGGTTCCAGCAGCGCGTTAATCCGGTCAGCTGCCTGCAGGGAGGGCTCGCCCTGGTCTTTATCTTTAACCCATTGTTGAAAAACAGCTTGCAACTCCGGTTTGAGCGCCAGCGTGAGTGCTTTTTCTACCAAGCCGGTCAGCACATCCCGTTGCTGCGTTACAGCCAGGTAGTAGCCGTACCCGAATTCGGCATTATCTTCAAAAAGCGAACTGGCCCAGGCCGGTCCCCTTCCCCTGTCATCCAGGGTATAGGGGACTGTTGGGGCATTGCCGCCGTAAATTGAAGAGCAGCCGGTGGCATTGGCCACGATCATCCGGTTGCCGAACATTTGCGTGACAACCTTAATATAAGGGGTCTCGCCGCATCCGGCGCAGGCCCCGGAATACTCGAATAGCGGTTTGCGGAACTGGCTGCCCCGCACGGTGTTCGGAGCAATATCCAGCTCCAGCTTAGGCAGATTTTCTGCAAAGCGGAAATTGGCGTCTTCTACAGCGGCAACCTCGTCCAGAGATTTCATCTCTAGCGGCGGTTCTTTGGCCGGGCA
The DNA here is from genome assembly GCA_040751775.1 of Bacillota bacterium. Classification (GTDB taxonomy): domain Bacteria; phylum Bacillota; class Dethiobacteria; order DTU022; family DTU022; genus JBFMGD01. Next base: position 40,266 of record JBFMGD010000009.1, read on the forward strand.
GATATCAACGCAGTTACCGCAACCGGTACAGTCCAGCGGCGAGATCTGGATCCGGTACTGCAAGCCGGCGGTATCTTTTCCGCTGCCTTCTTTGGTAATGAAATTTTCCGGCGCGCCGGTCAGGTCTGCCGGACGGGCCAGATAAGGCCGGATCGCAGCGTGCGGGCAGACAAAAGAACACTGGTTACACTGAATACAGTGTTCCGGATTCCACACGGGAACCTGTACGGCGATGCCGCGCTTCTCGTAACGGGTGGTCCCGGTTGGGACGGTGCCGTCGGGGCTAAATGCGCTGACCGGGAGTTTGTCTCCCTTGAGCTCGATCATCGGATAAATCACTTCGCGCACATATTCAGGCGCTTCCTCCGGCGTAAATACAGCCCCGGTTTCAGCCCCGGCCCAATCGGCGGGGTAGTTTATCTCCTCCAGCGCCTCGATGCTCTTCCGGATGGCTGCCGTATTCTTTTCAATCACTTTTGCGCCTTTTTTACCATATGATTTTTGGATCATCTTTTCGATCTGCGCAAAAGCCAGTTCGGTATCGATTACCTGCGACACTTTAAAGAACGCCGCCTGCATGATCACGTTAATCCGGGTACCCAGCCCCAGTTCTTCCGCGATTTTGAATGCGTCAATATTATAAAACTTCAGTCTCTTACCGGCAATGATTCGTTTAACGGCAGCCGGCAGGCGCTCCGCCATCTCTTCGACAGACCAGTTGGAGTTAAGCAAAAACACCCCGCTGTCTTTGATTCCTTCCAGTACTGCATAACGGGTCATGTAGGACGGGTTATGGCAGGCGACGAAATCAGCCTGGTCGATCAGATAAGGTGATTGAATCGGTTCCGGCCCAAACCGCAGGTGGGATACCGTAATGCCGCCCGATTTTTTAGAGTCGTACACAAAGTAGCCTTGCGCGTAAAGATCGGTATTGTTCCCAATAATGATAATGCTGTTCTTGTTAGCCCCTACTGTGCCGTCTGAACCGAGGCCGTAGAACTTGCCTCGAAATACTCCGGCCGGAGCGGTATCAAGGGGTTCTTTAACCTCCAGCGAGGTGCCGGTAACATCATCGTTGATCCCGACTGTAAAGTGATTCTTAGGCTGGTCTTTTTTCAGGTTGTCTAAAACGGCTTTGACCATTGGCGGGCTGAATTCCTTGGAGCCAAGTCCGTAGCGTCCACCGATGACAAGGGGGTTTTTTTGATTTTCCATTAAAGTGGTACAGATATCCTGGTAGAGCGGTTCTCCGGGAGCGCCCGGTTCCTTGGTGCGGTCCAGGACAGCGATCCGCTTGCAGGATCGCGGTAACGCTGCCAGGAAGTGTTCATAGGAGAATGGCCGGAAGAGGCGCACCTTTACCAGCCCTACCTTTTCTCCTTTTTGGACCAGGTAGTTAACCGTTTCTTCCACTGTATCACATGCTGAACCCATACAGATAATCACATTTTCAGCATCCGGCGCGCCGGTATAATCAAACAAATTATATCGGCGACCGGTGATCTGGTATAGTTGTTTGAATACCCCGGAAACGATTTCGGGAACAGCCAGGTAATAGGTGTTGGCCGCTTCCCGGCCCTGGAAGTAGGTATCGGGGTTCTGGGCGGTGCCGCGCTGATGGGGGTGCAGAGGGCTTAATGCCCGGCTCCTGAATGCTTCGATTGCCTCCCAGTCCACTACCTTCCTGATATCTTCGTAATCGATCAGTTCGATTTTTTGCACTTCATGCGATGTGCGGAACCCGTCAAAAAAGTGAATAAACGGTACTCGCGCTTTTAAAGTACTGAGGTGGGCCGCCAACCCGAGGTCCATTACTTCCTGGACGGAAGCCGCCGCGAGCATGGCAAAGCCGGTTTGACGGGCAGCCATCACGTCGGAATGATCTCCGAATATAGAAAGGGCGTGCGTGGACAGGGCCCTGGCGGAAACGTGAAATACCGTTGGCAATAGCTCTCCCGCGATTTTAAACATGTTCGGAATCATCAACAGCAGCCCCTGGGATGCTGTAAATGTGGTGGTAAGCGCGCCGGTGACAAGTGAACCGTGCACCGCCCCCGCCGCTCCGGCTTCCGATTGCATGGTGGCGATGCGCAGTGTTTGCCCGAAAAGATTCTTTTTACCGTAAGCAGCCCAATCATCGCAGGTTTCTGCCATCGGGGAAGACGGTGTGATCGGGTATATCGCCGCCACATCACTGAGGGCATAAGCGCTATAGGCCGCTGCTGTGTTGCCGTCAAGGGTATCGGTTTTTGCTTTTTTAGACATCACGTATTCCTCCACTATTTCGAATTTTGGAAGTTGTTTAAACGTTGTTTCTCTATTATTCTTACCTGATTTATATTACCACTTCAGCTCGCAATTCTCAACTAACGGATCGGCAATTCACGACTAATTCTTAAAGCCATATGATCCAGTTTGTTTCCATATATAGGCTTGATTAATTATCCGTGTGGTTGAATTGACATAATCTCAAAGAAGGATTTGTTTTTTCAGTAAAGAAATTAACAGCAGAACAGTGTCGTAATGGGGGTGGGAACAACGGAACACAAGGCGAATTCCCGCATTGTGCTTGTGGTTGATGATGAGCCGGATCTGGTTAAACTGTTGAAGTTCAACCTGGAGAAAGAAGGATATTCCGTGCACACCGCTGCATCCGGTTCCGAAGCAATCGCTGCTGCGTTGCATTCTCCGCCCGATTTAATTATTCTGGACGTGATGCTACCGGAGATGGACGGGTTGGATGTTTGCCGCCGCTTAAGAAGTATTGAACAGACCGCAGCGGTACCGATCTTGATGCTCTCGGCTCGCAGGGAGGAACTTGATCGAGTGCTGGGCCTGGAGATGGGCGCTGACGACTACGTGGTCAAACCCTTCAGCGTGCGCGAGTTGGTAGCCCGAGTACGGGCTATGCTGCGACGCCAGGATCGGAAAGCGGTAACCGGGGTTGAAGAGGTTTTGGTGGTCAATGACGTGACCCTGTACCCCGAGCGGCACCAGGTGGTAGTACGGGGGGAGGCGTGCCTCCTCACCTTCAAGGAGTTCTCGCTGCTATACTTGCTGATGGCAAACGCCGGGAAGGTGATGACCAGGGATCTGCTGCTGGAGCGGGTTTGGGGGTATGAAACCGATATTGATACCAGAACCGTGGATGTTCATATTCGTTACCTCCGGCAGAAAATTGAGGCAGACCCCGCTGCCCCTGTTTATATCGAGACTGTCCGAGGCGTGGGTTACCGGTTTGCCAGGTAATTTTAAAAACCCTTGTTCTCTTAAGAATTACTGAGTTTGATTGCCGCACTAGTGGAATTCAATACCACCTAACGGGGGCAAAAAATTGTTTTCAGTTATTCGCTGGCGCTTCATCTCATACTACCTGGTTGTGTTCACTGTGATCGTCCTGGTGATGGGCACCTTTTTTATCATCTTTCTAAATTATTTCTACAGGGAGAACCTGCGTTCCCACCTTTTCGCTCAGGCCCGATTGGCAGCCTTGTTAGTAGATGAAACAGCAGGTCAGGAAGGGACTGCCGGCGATTTGGATCTTTTATGTAAAAATCTGGGTAACGAGCTGAACCTACGGGTCACTCTGGTTGACCTCGACGGTACCGTGATAGGCGATTCGTCGGAAAATCCGGCTATCATGGATAATCACCTCATCCGCCCGGAAATTCAGGAAGCCTTGTCCAGCGGAAAGGGAGTCGCGGAACGCTACAGTTCCACAATCGGTCAGTATATGTATTACGCTGCAATCTCCATTTATTCGAAAGATGCGCCGCATTCCGGTCCGAAACGGGTAGAGCGGGTTATACGCTTGGCAATTCCTCTCTCTGAGATACACGAGGCTGTGTGGAAAGTAAGGCTCTTCGTAATTATCGTCCTGATTGTATTTACTGCTGCTGCTTTACTGTTGGGAATAGGGTTGTCTCAAAAAATTACCAACCCCTTAAAAGCGATCTCCGCGGCGGCCCGTTCCATCGCCAGGGGAGAATTCGAGCCAACCCTGGAAGTGGGGGGGCGGGACGAGATGGCCAAGCTGGCGCAGACTATCCGAGAAATGGGTTTATCCTTGCGCAAAAAAGTCCAGCAAATTCTGCTGGAAAAGACCAAGCTCGAAGCAGTAATCAGCTCGGCGGACAGTGGCATCGTGATGGTCGATCGCGCGCTAAGAATTGAGCTGGTCAACCCGGCGGCGGAAAAAATATTTAATGTTACTCGACATGAGACGGTGGGGGTGCCTGTGCAGGTCGCCCTGCGTTACTACTCTCTTTTTGAAAACTTAAAGGCAGTATATGAATACGGAAGGCCTCGTAATTTTGAATTATCCCTCTATTATCCGCGGTCGCTTATCCTTCAGGCTTCCCTGGTGCCCGTGGTTGGGGCCAGAGGAGAGGTGATGGGGGTGCTGGCCCTCTTTCATGATATTACTTCTATACGCTCCGTGGAGCAGATGCGCAGTGATTTCGTGGCTAACGTTTCTCACGAACTGCGTACCCCTCTTACTGCAATTAAAGGTTACACGGAAACGGTTCTGGACAAGGATTTAACCGAAGAACAGTTGGTAGATTTTTTCCGGATTATCGACCGCGAGGCAGGAAGGCTGGCTCGCCTGATTGACTCTTTGCTCGACCTTTCCAAGATAGAGGGCCATAAAGATATGGTCAATAAAGAAGCGGTTAATCTAGTTGACCTTTGTCGAAAAGCGCTGCTGGATCTTGAAGAGCTGCACCGCCAGAAAAAGACCGTTATCCGCGTTTCTCTGCCTGATAGTCCCCTGTATATCTATGGAAATGCTGATTGGCTGCGCCAGGCGGTAGTAAACATATTGGAAAACAGTATTAATCACGGGTATTCTGACGGTGTCATCGAGATGCGAATCGTTGAAACAGAGGGTAGAATCACCATGGAGATACAGGATAACGGTCCCGGTATCCCTGAAGCTGATTTGCCTTATGTATTTGAGAGATTTTACCGGGTCGATAAGTCCCGCACTCGCAAGAGCGGCGGCACCGGTCTCGGTTTGGCCATCGTTAAACATATAATGGAAGCTCATGACGCCGTCTATGCCATAGAAAGCTCGCCCGGCCGGGGTACTATCTTCCGCTTTTCCCTTCCCCGATACCATTTGATCAAGGAATAGTATGCTGCTTGTTTAACATAAAGTTAACCTCATTTTCCCTTTCCCTTAACATTAATCAATTAAAATCATGTTTAGAAATTGTTTTAAATCCGATAAACTTGGGCGGTATCTATCCACATGTGGAAGGAGGAACTGGGGTCATTCTCAAGACCGGTAAATAAATGAATATAACTCTTTTTAATAAACAAAAAGAACAGGCCGGCGTCTTTGAATTATCTGCAAACAATAGAATGGAAAGTGATGTTAAACGCAATAACGCGATCAAAGTAAAAGTGGAGAATATGAATTTTTTTTATGGGCCCAAACAGGCCCTCTTTGACATTAATATCGAGGTGTTGGAGAAGAAAATCACGGCTTTAATTGGCCCTTCGGGTTGTGGGAAAACAACATTTCTCAGAATCCTCAATAGGATGAATGACTTGATCAGCGACACCCGCTTGGAAGGTAAAGTTTTGCTGGACGGAGTGGACATATTTGATCCTGATCAGGATGTAGTTGAATTACGTAAAAGAGTGGGTATGGTGTTTCAGCAACCGAATACTTTCCCGAAGAGCATTTACGATAATGTGGCATATGGTCCTCGTATACATGGAATCAGGCAGAAGAAAGTTTTGGATGAGATCGTAGAAAGCAGTTTACGAGGAGCGGCTTTGTGGGACGAAGTTTCGGACCGACTTGACAAGTCTGCCCTGTCGCTGTCGGGTGGTCAACAGCAAAGGCTGTGCATTGCCCGGGTTTTGGCAGTACAGCCTGAAATACTCTTAATGGACGAACCGACATCAGCCATTGACCCTATTGCAACACAGCGGATTGAAAATTTGATTCGTGAATTATGTGAACATTACACGATTATCATCGTCACTCATAATATGCAGCAAGCAGCCCGGATATCTGATTATACCGGTTTTTTCTTACAGGGCAATCTCGTTGAGTTTGGTAAAACAACGCACATTTTTACAAAACCGGAGGATCAGCGTACTGAAGATTATATAACCGGTCGTTTTGGTTGAGATATCTATGAAGGAGCGAAAGTTTAGGATGAATGATAACCCGATATGGACGGAGAAAAAGGTAGTATTTGAAAAGAAAATGGACTTCTTACAGATTAAACTTCATCAAATGGGAAGCCTGGTGGAGGAATCCATTGCAGGAGCTATCGAAGCCTTAAAAAAACAAGATTTAGCTTTAGCAAGAAAAATTATTGAGGGAGATGATTTGATTGACAATTTAGAATTGGAAATAGAAGAAAAATGTCTGGAACTTATCGCTACACAACAACCCATGGCTAAGGATCTGCGTCGTGTGGCTACATTATTCAAAATGATTAATGATTTGGAGCGTATGGCCGACTATGCAACGGATATAGGCAAAATTACGTTGCGCATCGGTAATGAACCGCTAATTAAACCTTTGGTCGATATTCCCCGTATGGCCTTATTAACTCAGAAGATGGTCAAACAGGCCCTGGATGCTTATGTGCGAGAAGATGTTGACCTGGCATTGGCTGTGGCCAAAGATGACGATGAGGTGGATCAACTGCACGGCCAAATTTTCAGGGAATTACTGCTGATAATGATGGAAAATCCACGCACCATCACCCAGGCTACCAGTCTGCTTTTTGTCAGCCGTTGGCTGGAGCGTATTGCCGACCATGCCACTAATATTACTGAAGAAGTTGTCTTTCTAGTAACCGGCGAGAAAAAGCTGCTCAATGAATAAACAACAATCACAAAAGGGGTTACGACCAAGCAACTAACCGCATTTAATTACGCCGACTGTGAAAGCTGCGGTTGGCGTTTTTGTATTGCATTCAAGCTAACGGAACATTTTAACTCTCTGCCGGGTAGTGAGGAAATTTGTTAAAAAGTTGATTATGATAATGGTGATAATCAAAACGGCACCTGTTCCGTAAGCCTTTTCCATGGAGATGCCTTCCACGGAAAGCACGTACATGTGGACAGCCATTGAACGTCCGGGGGCAACGAGCGATTTAGGGATCCCGAGAGCACTGCCAGCAGTAAGTATTACTGCTGCAGATTCTCCCACAGCTCTGCCGATGCTGAGTATAGTGCCGGTAATAATACCGGGCAAGGCGGACGGCAGCACGACTTTTACAATGGTTTGCCATTTGGTCGCACCCATGGCCAGACTGCCTTCCCGATAGGGGTTAGGTACGGCAATGATTGCTTCCTCCGCTGTTCTGATCATGGTCGGTAAAATCATTAAGGCCAGGGTAAGGCCCCCAGATAAGATGGACCAACCCATCCGCAGGTAAATTACAAAGAAAGCGAAGCCGAATATGCCAAATATAATTGAAGGTATACCGGCCAGAGATTCCGTTGTAAAGCGGATCATCTTGAGCAGCTCACCCTTTCGTTTATACTCCGTTAGGAAGATCGAAGCGCCAACCCCTATCGGTGTCGCTACCAAAAGGGAAAGTAAAATCAAATAGAAGGTAGCTACGATGGAAGAATAGATGCCCCCCTCTTTTCCCATGCCGCGGGGGCTTTCCAGTAAGAATTCTAGATTAATTGAGTTTAGGCCGTGGGTCAATACATTGCCGATAATCATTGCCAATATCAGTACCACGATTAAAACCGTGATCCAGCAAAAGGTTTTAAACAGTACTTCTTCAAATTTTGGCTTCATCCGAAGTCCCTCTCCTCCTAATACGCAGGTTAATGGCTATATTTAGTAACATGATAAAAATAAACAGCACAACACCTGTTGCAAAAAGAGCTTGCTGGTGATCGCCGTAAGCGTAGCCGATTTCTATGACGATATTTCCAGTCAGAGTGCGTACCGGGTCTAAAAAGGAACCGGGCATGCCGGGAACATTGCCTGTAACCATGATAATGGCCATTGTCTCCCCGATGGCTCGGCCCATGCCCAGAATGATAGCGGTGATGATTCCCTGGCGGGCGCAAGGTAGCAGAATATACTTAATCGTTTGCCAGTGGGTTGCGCCCAGCGCCAGGGATCCTTCTTTGTAGGTTTTGGGAATACTGCGCAAGGCATCTTCAGAGATATTAATAATAGTAGGGAGAATCATAATGGCCAGGATCAGTGAGCCGGCCAGAGCACTAAATCCGCTGCCTCCGAAATAAGAACGTAAAAAAGGCACCAAGACGATTAAACCCCAGAACCCGTAAATCACGGATGGTATCCCAGCCAGCAACTGTATCATCGGGCGGAGTACCTGGGCGATCAGGCGGGGAGAAAATTCAGCTAAAAAAATTGCACCTCCCAGCGCAAGCGGTATGGCAAATAACAATGCTCCTAATGTGACCATAAATGATCCAATGATCATTGGCAAGATGCCAAACAAGCCCTGCATCGGGCGCCAGGTACTGTTTAAGACAAAGTTAGAGAAGCCAACCTTTAAGATCAGGGGGAGGCCGCTGTAAAAAATAAATAAGGTAATCACAGCCACAGCAAGGATGGAGGTGATCGCGCAACTAAGCAGAATCTTTTCTACAGCGTTTTCATAAAGCTGTCGGCTAAACAATATTTTTTTACGTCCTGCGGATGCATTCTGGTCGGTAAAAGCTTGCATGAAATACGGCACTCCTCTCCAGAAGAAAAACCTAATTAATCCTTATTTCACGACAACAACTCCAGGAGCAGTTGGATTATGCTGCTCCTAGAGCAATCACCTGCTTGTAGAGGGAAAAGTTTTTTAATATATGCTCACCAAACCCGCTTCTTCTATAATGGCCTGAGCTTCCGCGCTGATTGCAAATTCGAGATATGCTTTTGCCAGTCCCTGGGGCTCACCTTTGGTTACGTAGATGAACGGACGGGATACTTTATATGTTCCCGATATAATCGTCTCAACGCTAATTGCTGCGCCGTCTACTTTAACGGCTGCGACATCGGCATTGAGAGCCGATAAAGAGATGTATCCGATGGCATTTTCATCCCCGGCCACTGTGGTTTTGACCGACCCGGTAGAGTTTTGGACAATGGCCTGATCGCTAATCGGGTTGTCTTTGCCCATCACAATCTCTTCAAAGGCACTGCGCGTCCCCGAACCTTCTTCCCGGGTTACAACAACGATCGCCTTATCCGGCCCGCCGACCTCTTTCCAATTGGTAATTACACCGGCATAGATGTCACGGATCTGCTCCAAGGTTAAATCTTCTACTGTTGATGAGGGGTGAACCACAATAGCAATTCCATCTTTAGCCAGAACCACTTCATTCAAGGCCTTCTCTTCAGTTTTTAATTCCCTGGAGGACGCGCCGATTTCGGCGGCGCCTTCATCTGCAGCTTTAATACCGGTGCTGGAACCACCGCCCTGCACGTAAACCGTTGTTCCCGGGTGAAGGGCCATGAATTCTTCCGCCAGCAGTTCGGATACGGGTTGAACGGAGGTAGAACCGGCGATAGTAATCGTGCCGGTTAATACATCCTCATCACCGTTTGATTCATCCACTACTTCGTCAGTGCTGCTGCAGCCGACTAAGCTAAATACAAGCAAAACAGAAACCAGTAAATAGAGACCTGTTTTAAAAAAACTCTTCATTTAACTAACCTCCCCAGTTGTAATCATTTGTAACAGTAACGTAAAACTGTCTAAATAAACATTAACACCGGTTTGTTAACACAGTGTTAGCCCAGTGTAAAATGTTAATGCTGTTATGTAAAAAGTATGCTAACCGGGGGTGTGTCCGTCATATGGGCCATAGTGAAGTCCGCGCCGTGCAAAACATATCCGTGGCAATCAAGGCCGGGGATTACTTGGCCGTGGTCGGTCATTCCGGCTCCGGCAAGTCTACGCTGCTGCGGATCATCGGTGTGATAGAATTGCCTACGGAAGGGGAAGTCTATCTCAACGGCATCTGTACCGGCGCCGCGAAGTCTCAAGAGTTGACCGATCTGCGTGCGGTGTTTGGCTGTACGGAGAAATATTAAAGCAGGTGCCGCACCGGCAATGGGTTTTCAGCACCCCCAAAAGGCCCCAGAATCTATTTTTTGTATGACCGCAGGCTGTTGGCCAGGTTGAGCCAATACACGTGGAAAGTATTATCCGCCTACTTAAAACAAGGCGCCGCATTTGGTGATGCCAGTCCCGGCGCGGTGATAGCGGTGCAAACCTTTGGCGATTATCAAAATTTTAACCCCCACCTGCACGTTATCGCCACGGACGGCTGCTTTTACGGCAACGGAGGCTTTGCGGTGGAGTCAGGGCCGCATTCATCCGACCTGGAAGCGGCGTTTCAAATGGAAGTTTTCAAAATGCTCAAGAAAGAAGAGAAGATAACGGACAGTATTATTGAGAATATGATGGGGTGGCATCACAGCGGGTTTAACGTCTACTGCGGGGAAAGGATCTGGTAAGTTGAACAGCGAGGGGCTCGAAAGGTTGGCTTAAGTATCATCAGGGCGCCCATCTCGTAAGGAGCGGATGATCTACATCCCGGCAGCTGAAACCAAAGATGGCGTGGCCTTAGGTGCGCATCATATCTTTTATCGAAGATAAAGAGACCATCAAGAGGATTTTAGCTCATCTCGGCTTATGGCAGACCCGGAACCACGACCCGCCGCCCCGTAAGTTAATATGTATAAATAAATTCCGGATCTTTTAGGAATTCAAGGAAACGGTTTATGATGATTTTTCGCAATTGACTCCTTATGATGACGATTATTCCCAAGTGGCCGAAGAACACTACTCTTGAGATCCACCAGCCAACCTCCTCGCAAACCCACTCTTAAGCAACAAGCCATCTAAGCGGGACTACTATGTCCAAAATCAGGGTTTAATTTCACATCATCGGGAGACTGGGTAGTATAGCCCGTCTTCGTTTTTTCCAAGCCGGTCTCCCGACCCTAAACCGGTGCCATATTGTGTAAGCTGAAGTAACTTATGGGTAAATTATGCGTTGACATCCGTGCCAGAATATTGCTATACTTGCTCCAGGGAAAAGCAAATTCCTGGTATGGAAGGGCCATGTCAAGACCCCTCGCAAGCTTCTTTTTTAGTTATTACATTGAACAAGTCTGTGGGCCATATCGACGATGGATCAACCTGGTATTCGCGTGTTGGTTAACACATGATATTTGATCCGCCGGGAGCTGTCCCGATCTATCAGCGTGCGTCGGGTTAATGCCCTGCACATAGGAATTTCGGGGAATTCTCCACTCGTTGCCCACACTCGTTCAAATTTTTAATCTTCTTTGAAAAGAGTATTAGCAGCAGCGCTTGTGGTTTTGTGGGTAACTTGAAAAGTTATCCATAAAGCCACAAGCAAAAAAAATTCACCAATGGTTATATAGCCTCTGACAACTCTGTTTCCGCTTTTGGTGATGGAACCCCTCTTCAAAACGGGTAACTCTGCTATCACATTCCTCTATGGCATAAATATGTTCACTCAGGATCATCTACTGTATGGAATTATCCAGTTTAAGGGCCTTAAGCCATTTCCAGTATTTAGAACCCCAGTTTCTTGTTCCCTGCGGTGATCTAATCCCCTGCCTGAGTAAGTATTTTAATAATTTCTGCCGGTTCCTATGTAGGTCTTCGGCCGGGGCCTGTTCCACCATAGCTTATCTTGCAGCAGGTTTTATCTTCTAAGAAGTGTTCAAAAAACTTAAGGAGGATACTAGTTTAGGAAAGTGACTCAGCATGGGGAAACAATTCTTAATAATGTTATTGTTCATGATCGGATTAGTGTCATAGCTGACTTTGCTCCTGTGCGAAATAAAAACGGTTTTGTCATGGGAGCGCTTATTGTTTTGCAACATTTGCCTTATATTGAAAATATGGTCTTGGAACTTGATTATACCTCCCTTACGGGAGCGGCCGGAAGACATTCCCTAAGCTTCAGCGAGGTGAAGAGATTGGACTTCAGAAGAACTTGCTTCAATAATGCATACTGAGTTAAGTGGTTTTTTGGTTGGTAAGCAAAAAACCACTTAACTTTTTTTGTTTATGGGAAGAAAGTGCATTAGGAGCTAACCAAAAAACTACTTATTTTATTAAAAAAGACATTTCCCGACAAAAGAAACTAACGTCAAAATCCAAGGCTTTTCTCTTTTTCGCCGGTTGGTATGAATTTTGCTAGTGATAGTACATAGATGTTTATATTAATGAATTCAAGAGAGGATGCCGGGAGGTGAGGAAAGGAGAAACAGGAGAGGTTTACCAGGAAAAGGAGGGATGTATCATGGCAGACTATGGGCAAAAATTTGATTATGTCATTGAAAACGGAACGATTATCGACCCCAAAACCAATTTGAGAACCATTGCCCATGTAGGGATTTGCGGAGAAAAAGTCACAGCGGTGACCCGGGCGGAATTGGACGCAATGGTAAAAATCGATGCCACCGGAAAAATTGTCTGTCCGGGATTTATCGATCCTCATTGTCATGTTGATGGGTATCTTTATAACGGCCAGTGTTATGCGCGGATGGGAGTCACTACTGCGATTACCGGAAACTGTGGCTTTGGGCCTCACCCGGTCGGAGAGTTCCTGGATAAAATAGACCGGGAAGGTTTCCCCATTAACCATGGCACTCTCGCCGGACACTCTTTCGATATGCGGGCCATGGTAGGGCTGGAAGATCCGTACGCCGCGGCAAGCAAGAAGCAAATTGCCCAGATGGTGGAAATCGCCGCACAAAGTTTGGAGGAAGGGGCCCTGGGTATTTCCCTGGGACTTGAGTATGCTCCTGCTACTACGATGGAAGAGATTACTGCGTTAGCAAAATTGGCGGCTAAATATGACAAAGTGATGCCGGTCCATTCCCGGAGTGACGCCTGGGACTCTTTTAAAGCTCTCCGTGAGGTGGTAAAGATTCAGGAACTTACCGGTGTCCGGGTGTTGGTCTCCCATCTCACCTATCAAAATGGCATGGGAATGATGAGGGAATCACTGCCGATTCTGGAAAAAGCTTATGAGCAGGGTTATCAGATCGCGGTGGACAGTGGAGCCTACCATGCCTTTGCTACCTTTATTGGTTCGGAGGTATTCTGCACGGGATGGCTGGATAAATATGACTGCACTTATCATGACGTATTGGTGTCCAGTGGTCCTCACGTAGGAAAGCGGCTTACTAAGGATTTGTATGAAGAGCTGCGGCGCAGCGATCCCAAAACTCTTTGTACTGCTTTTGTAGGAAAACCTTATGAGGTGATAGAGGCTCTTCAGCAGCCCTATGTCATGGTATCCACCGATGGGGCTGTGGGGTCCCACCAACCGGGAACCGGGCACCCCCAGGATGCCGGGACATATCCGAGAGTTTTTGGAAGGTTTGTCCGGGAAATGAATGCGCTGACTATGATGGAGGCCATAAAAAAATGCACCCTGATGCCGGCCCGGTTTTTCGGGTTAATCAATAAAGGCTGGTTGGGACCGGGTGCCGATGCGGACATCGTCGTCTTTGATCCCAAAACCGTAATCGATACCGCAGATTACATGGGGATGGGGATCCCTGATGGGCCCCCGGTTGGAATAGAATATGTGTTTGTAAACGGATGCTCTGTAGTTAAAAACAGCCAGTTGGAGGAAAAAACCATGCCGGGGCGGGCCGTTCGACAGAAAAACACAATCTGGGGAATGTAAATGTTATCACTTACAGCAACAGCCGTGGGAAAGATTTTGGTGAATTATTAAGAAGGGAGAAAAATTATGGAACATTACGGTATGATCAGTCTAGTTCCGGTTATTTGTGTCGTGGCACTTGCGATAATTACCAAAAGAACTTTTGAACCGTTGTTGATCGGGTCTGTGATTGGTTTTATTCTTTTAGAAAAAGGAGGATTTTTTTCTGCCTGGCTGGATGCAGTGTATGCAGTAATGATGGATGCGGTGACGGTGTGGATTATCCTGGTATGCGGATTGTTTGGAAGTTTAATTGCCCTTTTGGAAAAGTCCGGAGGTGCTATGGGCTTTTCCGGAATTGCTGCAAAATTAACTAAAAGCCGGGGGAGTTCTCTGGTTTTCACTTGGATATTAGGGATTATTGTTTTTGTGGATGACTATCTCAATGCTTTGGCCGTAGGTTCCGCCATGCGGAAGGTGACGGATAAATTTAAAGTACCTCGAGAGCTTTTAGCCTATGTGATCAACTCCACCGGTGCGGTGGTGTGTGTCTTAATTCCTTTTTCCACCTGGTCGGCATTTATGGCCGGGCAAATGGAAGCCAACGGAGTAGTGGTAAACGGTACCGGGACCGGAGCCTATATTGCCGCCATTCCCTTTATTCTTTATGCTTGGGCCGCGGTACTTTGCGTGCCTTTATTTGCCCTCAGAATTATCCCGGCCTTTGGCCCCATGGCTAATGCCGTAAAACGGGCCGAAGAGCTTGGGGAGACCTTTCCGCCCAGTACGGCGGGAAAAGCAAAAGCTTTGTCAGAACAGGAAAAGGAATTGACAGTAAAACCAAATGTCGTGGATTTTGTGATTCCGATGCTGGTTTTGGCTGCCGTTACAGTTTACACCAAGGATATGCTGTGGGGGGTTATTATCGCTATCGTGACCTGTGCAGTCCTGTATTTTCCCAGAAGGCTGATGAGTTTTGGAGAGTTTTTTGACAGTTTTATGAATGGATTTAAAGAAATGATTCCTGTGTTGGCCATTATCGTAGCGGCTTTCTTTCTCCAAAAAGCCAATGAGGGTTTGGGGTTGACCCCTTACGTAATCGAAAGCGTGGAACCCCTGCTCAGTGGGGTTTTTCTGCCGGCAGTGACCTTTGTGATTGTGGCATTTTTGGCCTTTTCTACCGGGAGTTTCTGGGGAGTAGCAGCTATCGCCTTTCCTATCATCGTACCACTTGCCCAGTCCATGGATGTTAACCTTCTCCTGGCCAGCGGGGCCATTATTTCCGCAGCTTCTTTCGGCAGCCATTCCTGCTTTTACGGGGATGCCGTGACCTTGAGCTGTGTATCTTCCCAGATCGAAAATATTGATTATGCCAGGACAGTTATTCCTTTAATCATGGTACCGGCCGTACTTGGGATTGTATTATTCTTAATTTTTGGTTTTTTGATGGGCTAGAGCTAGTAAGAAAAGGTGTGTATAAAATTAACATCACATCCTGATAATGAGGAAGGGATGAAGTAAAATGCCAAAAGGAAAAGTGCACATTGCCTTAATCCAGCATGCCTGCTCCCCGGATTTGGATGCTAATCTTGCCTTGGCTCAAAAGATGGTGCGGGAAGCCGCAGCCAAAGGAGCACAGATCGTCTGCCTGCAGGAATTATTCCGAGGGCAGTATTTCTGCCAAACTATTGATGTTAATAAATATAATTGGGCAGAGCCTGTTCCGGGGCCCACCACCCATGTGATGCAAGTCCTTGCCAAAGAGCTAGGTATTGTTTTGATTGTTCCGGTCTTTGAATATGCCATGGATGGAGTTTATTACAACAGTGCCGTGGTTTTTGATGCTGATGGAACTAATCTTGGCACCTACCGGAAAACCCATATCCCGGAAGGCCCCCAATACATTGAAAAATATTATTTTACTCCCGGGGATTTGGGATATCCCGTGTTCAAGACCAAATACGGGACCATTGGGGTGTTGATCTGCTGGGACCAGTGGTTCCCGGAACCTGCCCGGATTTTAGCCATTAAAGGAGCGGATATTATTTTTTATCCTTCTGCCATTGGTTCTGAACCTGACCATCCGGACCTGGATACCTCCCAAAGCTGGATAGACGCGGTCAAAGCCCATGGGATTCACAATAATATTTTTATTGCCGCTCTAAACCGGGTTGGACGGGAAGATGCCACCGATGGGAGCGGATTTATGACCTTCTATGGCCGCAGTTTCATCAGCAATTATTGGGGGGAAATCCTTGCGGAAGGTGACAGGAACGATAATGAAATTATTATGGCAGTTGTAGATTTCTCCGAAATCAAAAGGGCACGGGATATTTTACAGTTCCACCGGGACCGCCGGGTTGATCTCTATGGGGAAATTCTTAAGCTCTGCATCCGGGATTAAAATCTACCCAACAAAGTATGATTACGCCGGAGTAACATCCGGCGTTTTTATATTTTTTTGAAGATAGAATATTTTCAAATAGAGGTAATTTTATGAGTTATAGAGAAATATTATCATAGCAGCCATCTCTTGAACCAAGAACTACCAATAATGGAGGGACCCGGGAATGAATGGTATTTCCAAAAAAAATAGCAGGCAATTTTCATCACGAAATCGTGAATCTGTTGGCCTGGTAGGGGAAAGAGTCATGGAAGCAGCTAATAAAATTGCCCGGGAGATTTCCGGCCAGGTGGATGCAACACGGCTGGCGGGGGATCGGGAGTACTTGGAGAGGTTAAAAAAGGATGTGCTGGAACCTGCTGTAGTAAAATTTAGGGATAAAGAAAAAATGGTTGTCCAAGTCTATTTTGAAATGGGCCCTGAGCTGACCCCGCAACTCGCCCCGGAGGAAGAAGTTATAGGTGTTTTGATTTCGGATGTAACCAAAAAAGGAAAATATGTTTTTTCCGAACGGGTGCGGGTAAAAGATTTTCACCCCGGCAACCCGTACATGTATTGGTATTATCATCCGGTGGAACAGGGACACGGCATATGGACCAATGTTTATTTTGACCACTATATTAATAAAAATGTGATTTCTTATAACCTGCCTGTTTATGCTCAGGGTAGTTTGGTGGGTGTGGTCGGATTGGATCTGGATTATGAGGATTTTTACAAAACCATGCGGCTTCGTCTGGTGGAGAATATCAGAAACCAGGTGGCGGAAATCAAAAAAGAGCACCAAATTATCGGCCAGGAAGGTCATTTGGCCGGCCATTATATCAGTTTGGATCCTTTGGAGTTGGTCTCCAAAGATGAAATTTTTCGAGATTTTATTACTCACAGTGAGCAGATGGAGGAGGTAAAAAACATGATTATCAAAGCCTCCCTCTGTACGGCTAATATTTTGTTATTAGGTGAAACAGGGGTGGGAAAGGATTTTATTGCCTCCTATATTCACTCCAAAAGTCCTGTGCGCAACGGTCCGTTTATTAATATCAACTGCAGCGCCATACCGGAAAACCTGCTGGAGTCAGAATTCTTCGGTTATGAGAAAGGAGCTTTTACCGGGGCCAAAAGCGAAGGGAAACCGGGATATTTTGAACTGGCAAATAAAGGAACAATTTTTCTCAACGAAATCGGAGAGGTTCCTCTGCATCTTCAGGCCAAGTTTTTGAAGGTGATTCAGGAGAAAACCGTAACCAGGGTGGGAGGGATTAACTCCAAAAAAATAGATTTCCGGCTCATGGCCGCCACCAACCGGAATTTGCTGGAACTGGTCCGGCTGGGAAAGTTCCGTGAGGACCTGTATTACCGGCTAAATGTCATTTCCATCTATATCCCACCCTTGCGGGAGCGGAAAGATGACATTGTATCATTTCTTAATTACTTTCTCCATAAGAATATGGAAAAATATCAGGTAAAACGCACTTTTTCCTCGAAGGTACTGGAGATTCTGGTGGAATATCACTGGCCGGGAAATATCCGGGAATTAGAGAACGTGGTGGAGCGGATGGTGGTTACTTCCGACCAGCCTATTATTGATGTAGATACGTTGCCTAAAGAAATCATGGCAAATGATCCGGAATCGAGAAAAAAGGAATTGGCTTATGATTCCTTAAAGGAGATGCTGCAAAAGTATGAGTCTACCATTATCCGGAATGCTTTTCTGGAACTGGGCAGCTCCTACAAAGTGGCTAAGGCTCTAAAAATCAGCCAGAGCCAGGCAAACTATAAGATTAGAAAGTATCTCACCCCAAAACCCTAAGATTAGAAATTGCGGAATACCTGGTTTGTTAAGCTAATAGTAAGATTCCCCCCTATTTATCTTGCATTTTTTCCCACGGGCTTTAGCTATTAAAAAAACAAGACCAATATTTATCCGGAGAAGAAATCAGCAATATACTGGGGGTTTCCCGAACTGCTGTGTGGAAACACATTAATACCTTGAAGACTGAGGGATATGTGATCGAATCACAAACAAAATTGGGTTATCGTTTAGTCTTGATGCCGGATCGTTTGTACCCGGAAGAAATTAAAGAACATCTAAAAACAAATATTATTGGCCGAAACATTTGTTATCGTGAATGTGTTGACTCTACTAATGTGGCAGCCAAAGAAATTGCGGAAAAAGGATTTGAGGACGGAACTGTTGTGGTTGCAGAAATGCAGACGGCAGGCAAAGGGAGGCTAGGACGCCAATGGCATGCTCCCTTTGGCACCGGGATTTGGATGTCGGTGGTGTTAAGACCGCCCATTTCTCCTGGGGATGCTCCTAAAATAACGCTGTCTGCAGCGGTGGCAGTTGCCCAGACGGTGGCACAGGAAAGTGGCATCTTTAACTAACCTCCCCAGTTGTAATCATTTGTAACAGTAACGTAAAACTGTTTAAATAAACATTAACACCGGTTTGTTAACACAGTGTTAGACCAGTGTAAAATGTTAATGCTGTTATGTAAAAAGTATGCTAACCGGGGGTGTGTCGATGGCTCAAGGAGCGTTACTAAATAAAGATTAATCTCGGATCATTCTAACCTCAATACTAAAATGATTCACATTATGGTTTAATTTCCCGTAAGCTAACCTGTGTTGGGGAAATGGCTTGCGTCACCCGCCTGACTTGTAACAAGTCTTTTAAGCTGAGGTTGGTTCTCAGGTTTTGGTAACCTGTCCATAATAACTCCAACCCCAGGCTGGTATTATCTACATCCCGGGCTGCAATAAGCATGCTGATCACCAGCGCCTCCTTGTCGCCGGTAGGGATATCCCGGTTACGAAGAACCTGAATAATGTCGGCCCCGCCGAAAAGGGTGATTGCTGTTTCAACCGTGGCTCCGCCCTCATGTTCAATTCCTCCTAAGAGCTTAATCATCTCTGAAAAACCGTCCAAGTTTAAATCGATGTAAAATTGTGGTTTTAATCCGGTTATCAGCTCCGCGGCTGTACAGAAGTCGTCGTAACCGGCCCCTGCAGCGATCAGTGTGCCAAGGGGAATAATTTCATTATCTAAATAGACAGGCAAATCGGGATCAATCGCGGTCAAGTGCGCCTCTTCTCCGGCCACCAGGGTGGTTACCATGATCAAATCAACAACCCTGTTGTCTAGCCGGCTACCAAGCAGCAAAAAATGAAGGCCGTCCGGTGACGTGACCGTTTTTTGGTCTTCTTCCGCCGCTTTGTACCGGGTATGGTCGGCAAAATCCTCAACCGGTAAGCCGCTTTCACCCGGTTTAGCCGGCACCTCTGATTCGGGAAGGGACCCTGCATTCCTGTTTGGAATGGAAATGCGTGCGGGTACCGCTTCTTCGGAGTAGGGAGCCGATTCACTCGGGGAATTTGCGTTATCTTCTATTGGTAAAGGATTTCTTTGCTGTTGAACACTGGAAGCCGCCCAACTTAACACAAGCATAAATAGAAATAATGTGGCCATGGTAGAAAAGCGTTGCACTGGAGGCACTCCTTTTATTGTTGTTTTTTTAGTTTGCCTCCCGGTGGTCGGCTTATCCCAACCGGTTACGCTCAGCACGTTTACAATCGAATAGATCGTGGTTGGGTCCTAAAGCTAATCGTGGTATAATTATACAACTTGCGAAATGGAGTGTTCATTTCTTGGTCAAACCGCGAATCAGTATTGTCAGAACCCCTTCCCATCCCGATAAAGAGGCGGTCGCCGATGCGGTGCGCCGGGCGGTAGAGCTTGCCGGCGGCCTTCCGCCGGATATCGGTGCGGGAAAAACAGTATTGCTGAAACCAAACCTGGTCTGCGCGCCCCGGACCAGGGAAGGCGGCGCCGTCACCCATCCGGAACTGTGCCGCGCTGTGGCGGAACTGGTTCGGGAAAAGGGAGGCTTCCCTGTGATCGCTGATTCGGCCGGTGTGGGCACGGATACGGAAAGCGTAATTGACTTTATGGGTTACGGCCAATTGCGTGAAGACGGGTTTACTGTACTGGATTTAAAAAAGACAAAAAGCAGGCGAGTGATCAACCCGCATGCAACCGTGCTCCCCTCTATGCGTGTGTTCGAGCCGGCCCTGCAAGCCGATGCGATTATTAACTTGCCGGTCATGAAAACGCACGACCAGGCCGAAATTACAATTAGTTTGAAAAATTTAAAAGGGCTTTTAGCTGATTCGTCCAAGAAGGAGATGCACCGTAAAGGGCTCTTCCGGGGTATCCCCGAGATGGCCCTATATTTTAAACCCTGTTTTACCGTGGTCGACGGCATTTATACCCAGGAGGGTGTCGGGCCGGTTTATGGGGATCCTGTGGAGATGGATTTGATTTTGGCGGGCCGGGATATGGTTGCGCTCGATACCATTGCCGGTTTAATAATCGGTTACCGGCCGGAAGAGGTTGCCACCACTGTTTTGGCGGCGGAGCTGGGTTTGGGCAGAGCGGATCCGGAGGAAATAGAAATTGCCGGTCTCCCCTGGGAGTCAGTGCGGCGCCCCTTTAAACGCTGTTCCCAATCCGCTATCATCAACGAATCGCTCCCCTGCCGCCTGGAGATTGGCGGCGACACCTGCACCGGCTGCCGCAACACTGTGATCGCTGTTTTGACAGAGATGAAAGAGGATAACCTATTATCCCGTCTCGCAGGTAAAACTATCATTACCGGCCGGCCGCCCGGCCACGCAATCGCCGGAAACTTGGTCCTGGTCGGCAACTGCGCCAAGCCCTGGCGCGCCAAGGGCCGCTATATTGAAGGCTGCCCCCCGGAAAACTCCATGATCATCGACATCCTTTTAGAAGGACTGGCCCGGTAGGTCAGTGCCAACTCTGTGGGGCCGTTGAGCTCGGCGCCGATAGCCAGCTGTCATACTTTCCATCGATCCCGCTTCCCTCTCTTATTTCTCATCTTTCGTATATGCCTAGATATTTTCACCCAGTTTGCGCCGCAGGCGGGCCAGGCGGTGCTGCAGGGCGGGGAGGCTCAATTCACCCGTGGCCGGGGCGCTGAAACGGCGGCGGGTGCGCTCCACGGCCTGGCGGGTCAGGGATAGCGCCGCTTCATATTCACCGGCCTGGTGCTCGTAATATTTGGCCAGTTCAATGTAGGGAGTGAGGTCGTACGGCAGGCAGCCCACCAGTTCCCGCCACAGCTTCGCCGCTTCGTCCCACTGCTTTTGCTTTTTGAGGATCATTGAAAGCTGCAGCAGCGCCAGGTGCGTTAACCGCTCGTCACCGTTGCAGGCTGTTTTCTGCAGGCACCGCACCGCTTTATCCATCTCCCCGGCTTCGGCGCACAGTTTGCCCAGGGAGTAATAATCGGCCGGATGCTCCAGGTCTTCGCCCGCGGCGGCGCGCGCCACCCGGGTGAGCAGCGTAGCCATTGAAAGTATGTCTAATACGTTGTGTTGAAAGACATCTCGCAGGAGTGCCGTTTCGCCCCGGCGCAGGTAACTGAAGTAGACGTAAGGGATCTCCTCGCCGGGGATATCGCCGTGCCGGTGCAAGCCCAGAAGCGCTTCTTCAAGCGAACGCAGGCTGCAAGAGCTAAGCCGTTCTTTCCAAAGGCGGCGGGAACAGGGCAGCAGATCCAGGTGAAGGCGAGGGCTGGTGTGCGGTAAGCCGGCCAGGACCTGGCGGGTCACGATCAGCGGCAGGTCAAAAGCCCGGCCGTTGAAGGTGACCAGATCGGAAAACTGTGCCGCCCGGCGCGTGAAATGCAGCAACATTGCTTTTTCTTCCCGGGGGTGGCGCAGGAAATACTGGCGCAGGCGAAAAATGTCATTTTCCACCCAACCCATTCCGATTAAAAAGGCCCAGGTGCCGGTACCGCCGGAAAGGCCTGTTGTTTCAATATCCAGGAAGAGGGAGCGGCCCGGGCTGAACTCCACCAGGGCGGGGTTTTTACCGGGCAACGCCAGGTCGGCGCCGCGGCAGTTAATGAGCCCGTTTAAGTAAGCGTTGCCGTGTTTCCCGGCCAGGGGGAAGCACAGTTCGCGATAGTAACAGCGTCCGGCATCGGTTTCCGTTTCCCGTTCTTCACCGGGAAATAGAAAAAATGGCGGCCGGTCGCCTGTTTTCCCTTCCAGTGTTCCGGCGGATTGCAGTTCTCCCGAACGGCGCAGCCTCTCCAGCCGGGAACGGATATCGCCGCTCAACGCAGGATGACCTCCAGCAGGCGCAGGGTATGGGTTTTGCCGTGTTCGCCAACCTGGTGAGCGGGCCCGACACAGGAAGGGCAGCCGCCGCTGCAGCGGCAGTTTACCGCCACCCGGCGTGCCGCCTGGAAGATCTCGCGGTAGATGCCGAAGATCTCACGGCTGTAGCCCACCCCGCCGGGGAAATTGTCATACAGGAAAAGGGTCGGCAAATCCGTAAAGGGCGCCTTAACCTGGCAGACGGCTCTTAAATCGCGCGGGTCGCCCATCATGAACAGCGATGCTACCTGGGGAGTAAGGTTGGCCAGGCCGGCGAGGCCTTCTTCCACCGCCGCTGTTGTCATGCCGCCTAAGGATGCAGCCGGAAAAGCTACCCAAAAGGCGGTGGTATGCATCTCCGATTCGGGCAGCGTAACCGGGCCGGAGCCGATATTTTCATGGGTGTTGAAACGGATTTTCTTAAACATTGAGACAAGGGCGTTAATGCGCACTTCGCCCCAGGCCCGTTCAATTGCGCTTATATCCCGGCTGAAAGTATCCAGCACCTTGAGATCTACCGCCAGGTTGGCATCGGTAAAATAGTTCACATCCACCCGGCGCACAAACGCTTTCTTTTCGGCGAAATCGAGCTTCTCCACCTGGTACTGTTGGCCGCCGTGCATGTAGATGGCTTCTTCGTGGACCAGCATCGGGGCGCCGAAACGGTCCACCTCACCGATTACTTTCGGCTGGGGGTTAGAAATATCGATGATGACCACGTTTTCCCGGGTGGCGCTGCGCAAAGATATCTCCTCCGCCGGATAGGCATCCTCCATCCAGTGGAACCGTCCTTCACTCCGGTAGAGGACCTGCTCGTCCTCAAGAAATTCGAGAATTTCCCGTACCGGGGCGCTCCCGAAGGGTTCATCTTCGCCGAACGGCAGCTCAAAGGCCGCGCAGCGGACATGGTTGGTGAGAATGATCAGGTTGTCCGGGTTGGCCAGCGCCCGCTCCGGAGTGCGGCCGAAAAAGTAGTCCGGGTTGGATACAAGATACTGGTTCAGCGGTTCGCTGTTGGCGACCATTACCGCCAGCGATTTGCCGCTGCGCCGGCCCGCTCTGCCGGCCTGCTGCCAGGTACTTGCCACGGTACCCGGGTAGCCGGTAATGACACAGGCTTCCATCTGGCCGATATCGATACCCAGCTCGAGCGCGTTGGTGCTGACCACAGCCTTGACGGTGCCGCTGCGCAGTCCGGCCTCGATCGCCCGCCTTTCTTTGGGCAGGTAGCCGCCGCGGTAACCGCGGATGCCGCTGTCGTCGCCGGGCCTGGTTTTTAGCCCATTCCGCAGGTAGGTCAGCAGAACCTCTACACCGAGCCGGCTGCGGGTAAAGACGATGCTCTGAATTCCGCGCCCGACCAGATCGGACGCTACTCGCCGCACCTCCAACAGGGAACTGCGCCTGATGCCCAGTTCCTGGTTGACTACGGGTGGGTTGTAGAAGATGAAGTGCTTCTCAGCCCTGGGAGCGCCATTTTCGGTAATTTCTGTAACCGGTTCTTCAATCAGTGTGCGGGCCAACTCCCCGGGGTTGGCGATAGTGGCGGAGCAGAGTATAAACTGGGGCCGGGTGCCGTAGAAGAGGCAGACCCGTTTTAAGCGCCTGATTACATTGGCCACGTGGCTGCCGAAGACGCCCCGGTACTGGTGCATTTCATCAATGACGATATATTTCAAGTTTTGAAAGAGCTTGATCCACTTGGTGTGATGCGGTAAAATGCCCGCGTGAAGCATGTCGGGATTGGTGACTACGATATGGCCGCTGCGGCGGATATTCTGGCGCAAGCCCGGCTCGGTGTCGCCGTCGTAGGTGAAGGCCCGCAGTTCCAGGTCGATACCGTCTGCCATCTCGCACAGTTCGGCGACCTGGTCCTGGGAGAGGGCCTTGGTGGGAAAGAGATAGAGCGCGCGGCTTTCAGGGTCTTCCATAATCGCGTTGAGCACCGGCAGGTTGTAGCAGAGCGTTTTCCCCGAGGCGGTCGGGGTAACAACGGCCACGTGTTCGCCTCGCCGGGTTGCCTCCACCGCGGCGGCCTGGTGGCTGTAAAGCCGGTCGATACCGCGTCTCAAAAGCGCTTCCTGAAGCCGCCGGTCCAGCGCAGGCGGAAATGTGCTGTACGAACCTTCCACGGCGGGCAGCACTTCCCAACGGGTCACGTTGGCCATGAAGCCAAGATTTTCTCTCCACTGTTCCAGCAGCGCTTCCAGCTTAGACATGTTGGCGACTCCTGCCTTTTCATTTGCTTCGCTCTAAAAGAATTCGCGTTTGCTGTGAATTTATCCTACTTTAAGAAAAAACAATTGTTCTTGGCGCCGGGAAGCTGTTTTTACCCTGATCTGCTTCTGGAATATCTATTGGTCACTTGGTATAATCCCTTCTAAACATAATGGTGCAGGGATAAATGGCCCGGTAACGAATAAATCTTTGATAGTAACAAATTTAGTCCGCCGGCGCCTGAAGCGGCAGCCGGCTTTAATCGGAAAGAAGGAGGCAACTATTATGCGCAAAGGGTGTCCCTACGGAACGCACCGGGTAATTGAGCCGAAAGGCCTGCTGCCTCAACCGGCTTTGAAGATCGACAACGACATGGAGATTTACGATAACGAGGTCTTAATCGATGTGGATGTGCTCAATATCGATTCGGCCAGCTTTACTCAGATCGAGGAGCAAGCGGCGGGAGACGAGGCCAGGATCAAAGAGATCATGCTCGGCATCGTGTCTGAGCGGGGTAAGCATCATAACCCGGTCACCGGTTCGGGTGGGATGCTGATCGGCCGGGTGGCCCAAATCGGTGCCGCCCTGGCAGGCAAGACACCGCTTCAGGTTGGACAGCGGCTAGCCACCCTGGTGTCCCTTTCACTGACGCCGCTGCGGATCGACCGGATCAAAAAGATCCATAAAGAGATCGACCAGGTTGAGATCGAAGGCAAGGCGATCCTCTTTGAAAGCGGCATCTACGCGGTGCTGCCTGACGATCTTCCCGATACCCTTTCCCTGGCCGTGCTGGACGTGGCCGGCGCGGCGGCCCAGACCGCCAAGCTGGTGCGCTCCGGGGACCGCGTGGTGGTGATCGGCGCGGGCGGTAAATCGGGGCTGCTTTGCCTGCACGAGGCCCGCAAGCGGGCCGGGATCACCGGCCGGGTTATCGGGATCGCGCCCCGTGAAGGCAGCAAAAAGCGGGCGGTATCCACGGGTTACTGCGACGCCGTGGTTATCGCCGACGCGACCAACGCCCTGGAAGTGATGAACAAAGTGAAAGAGGCTACCGGCGGTTACCTGGCCGATGTGACGATTAACTGCGTCAATATTCCCAACACCGAGCTGGCTTCGATCCTGGCCACCCGGGACGACGGCATTGTCTATTTCTTCAGCATGGCGACCAGCTTTACCGCCGCCGCCCTGGGCGCGGAGGGTGTGGGCAAGGATGTGACCATGATTATCGGCAACGGCTACACCAGGGACCATGCCGCCATTTCTCTGAACATCATGCGCGAAAGCCCGCAGCTGCGCCGGCTGTTTGAAGAGCTGTATACCTGATTCGCAATAAATACTTGTTTGCCGGAACGTCTTATTTCTGTCCAATAGGAAAGGATGTGCAAGCATGGAAAGTAAACCGAAGCTCAAGCTGGACAAATCCCTGGCTTTGTTTGAAGAGGCAAAAAGGATCTCGCCCGGCGGTGTAATGGGGATCAGGCGCCCGTACAACTTTGTGGAAGGCGAGTATCCGATCTATATCTCCCGCGGCTACGGCGGCCATATTGTCGATGTGGACGGCAACGACTATATCGATATGCTCTGCGCGTATGGCCCGATTATTCTCGGTTACGATGAACCGGAGATCAACCGGGCGGCCGTCGAGCAGATGGAAAAAGGTTTCTGCTTTTCGCTTGTGCAGGAAGTGCAAAACGATCTGATCAAGCGCCTGCTCGGTTTAATCCCTTCGGCGGAGATGGCCATACTGGTGAAAACCGGCTCCGATGCAACCGGGGTGGCGGTACGGGTAGCGCGCGGTTACACCGGCAAATCGAAAATACTGCGCTGCGGTTATCACGGCTGGCACGATTGGTGTGTAGAGGTGCCGGGCGGTGTGCCCGAGGAAATCCGCCGGCTCACCCTGGAGTTTCCCTATGGTGATCTGGAGGTACTGGAAAAACTGCTCCGGGAAAACCGGGATGACACGGCCGGCATTATTATTACCCCAGTAGCTCATCCCCTAGCTTTGCCGGTCAGCGCGCCGCCGCCGGGTTACCTGGAAGGAGTGCGCGCCCTTGCGGATCGTTACGGGGTGGTGCTTATATTCGACGAAATTCGCACCGGCTTCCGGGTGTCGCTGGGCGGCGCGCAACAGCGCTACGGCGTCACGCCCGACGTGACAACTATCGGCAAGGCCATGGCCAACGGTTACGCGATCAGCGCCTGTGTGGGCAAAAAAGAGATCATGAAGGTTGTGGAAAGTAAAGTGTTTATCAGTTCAACCTTCTTCCCGAATAGCCTGGAGATGGCGGCAGCCATGAAATGCATCGATATCCTCGAACGTGAAAAAGTACTTGATGTTATTTGGGAACGCGGTACAGATTTCCTGGCCCGGCTGGAGCAGATTACAGCCGCTTCCCGGGTGCCGGTAACCGTTTCCGGTATTCCGCCGATGCCGTTTATCACCTTTGACAAGACTGATGACAGCTATAAAGAGCGCCGTACCCGTTTCTACACTGAGACGATCCGGCGGGGCCTTTTCATTCAGCCCTATCACCACTGGTACATCGCCTACCGCCATACCGCGGCGGATCTGGATTATACCCTGCAAACCATAACCGAGGCGTTGGAGATCGTTTCCAAAGAATACCCGGTCTGAGGGGGGCGTTGCGAATGGACGAACCGGAAAAGGTGATGCTCCGGGTGCGTATCAGCGAGCATGATGTGCATTACGGGGGCGGGCTGGTGGACGGCGCCCTGGTGGTTAAGCTTTTCGGCGACGCGGCTACGGAACTGTTGATTAGGCTTGACGGCGACGAAGGTCTGTTCGTGGCATACGATCTGATCGAGTTTAAAGCCCAGGTTTGTGCCGGTGATTTTCTGGAAGTATGGGGCTGGATCGACCGTGTGGGCAATACCTCCCGTCATATGCGGTTTGAAGCCTATAAAGTGATTTCCAGCGCCGCTAACCATGCCTGTCCTTCGGCCTGTGACCTGCTCGAGACGCCTTTACTCGTGGCCCGGGCAAGCGGTACCTGTGTAGTGCCGAAAGAGATGCAGCGTTACACCAACCGGAAAAACGAGTTTGAATAATCCTGCCTGTGAGAGGTGATATTGGGATGGATAAGTTAATCATTACCGCGGCCCTGACCGGGGCCGAGGTAACCCGCGCCGCTAACCCGAACCTACCGGTGACGCCACAGGAAATTGCCTGGTCCGCTTATCAATGTTACCTGGCCGGCGCTTCGATTGTCCATGTTCACGTGCGCCGGGATGACGGCACACCCACCCAGGATGCCGCTATATTTAAAGAGGTCATTGACTTAATCAGGGATAGATGTGACATCATTATTTTGGTTTCCACCGGTGGTGCCGTGTGGATGACCCCGCAGGAACGGCTGCAACCGGTTTTTTTGAAACCGGAAATGGCCAGTTTTTCCACCGGCAGCGTCAACTTTGGCGATGATGTATTCTTAAACTCTCCAACCTATTTGGATGAATTCGCCTTGGCGATGCTGGAAAACGGGGTTAAGCCGGAGATAGAGATTTTTGAAACGGGAATGATTAACAACGCCCTGCGGCTCGTTGACAGGGGACTCCTGAAAAAGCCGCTGCATTTTGATTTTGTGCTTGGTGTTCCCGGCGGGATGCCGGCGACAATTAAAAATTTACTGCACCTGGTGGAGAGCATTCCCCAGGATAGCACCTGGACTGTAGCGGGCATGGGCCGCCATGAACTACCCCTGGGGACGGTCGCCACGCTGCTGGGTGGTCATGTTAGGGTCGGTTTAGAAGACAATATCTTTTTTGAGAAAGGGGTCCTGGCGGAGAGCAACGCCCAGCTGGTGAAGCGGGTTGCCGAAGTCGCTCGCATTCACGGCCGCGCTGTCGCCTCCCCCGACGAAGCCCGCGCCATCCTGGGCTTGAAGGTGGGGGTCTAATTCTTAATAAGTCCACCCATTATAAAGCTGTTATTCTTGATTTTGACCCTGCCAGCTGCCGCGGGACTTGAGTTCCTGCTCCACGGCGGCTGCGATTTCTCCGGCACTTTCCCGCCACCGGGGGGCGATCAGGAAGCCCGATCCGGTGACCTGGCTCGCCAGGCGGTGGACGACTATAGCGGGGGAGAGGTGCTCCAGGCAGTCACAGAGGAGCGGGATATACGCGGCCGCGGTTTCAAACACGTCTACTTGGCCGGCATAAAAATCTTCCGCCAGGCGCGTATGCCTGATCACCTGCAGGTGATGAAACTTGATCCCGTCGATGTGGCAATCATTTAAGGCGGCCATCGTTTCTAGTATCATCCGGCGCGTTTCCCCAGGCAGTCCCAGGATTACGTGCGCGCAGGTGAGGATACCCCGGTCGCGTGTCAACCGCACGGCTTCGGCAAACTGGGCGAATGTATGGCCGCGGTTGATTTCCTTCAGTGTGCGATCATGAGCCGATTGCAAGCCGTACTCAATCCACAGATGGCAGCCGCCGCGGGCGTAGCTTTCCAGCAAATTAAGAATATCCGTCGATATGCAGTCGGGACGAGTGGCCACGCTCAGGCCGATGATATTGGGATCGGCTAAAGCCTGGTCGTAGAGAGATTTCAGCTTTTCCACGGGCGCGTAGGTGTTGGTGTACGCTTGGAAGTAAGCCAGGTAGCGTGCCGGACCGGATTTCCTTTTTCCCCGGCGAATTTGCTCGGTCAGCGCCGGCAGGATCCGCTCGCCGCTGAACGGGGCAAACGAAGGGTTATAACAGTAGCTGCAGCCTGTCCGGCCGGTCGTGCCGTCTCGGTTGGGGCAGGAAAAGCCGGCGTCCAGTGGGATTTTATAAACCGGCCCCCCGCAGTGTTCCCGGAAAAAGCGGCTTAAACGGTAGTACCAGCCGGGCTGCTGTTTAAACCGGCGCTCACTGCCCATCGGCCGGCGGCCCTTCTGCTTTCTCTTCCTTTAGCCGCATCGCGCCGGGACGCTGCAGGTAGAGCAGCAGCACGGAGATATCCGCTGGAGTTACGCCTTCCATGCGCGAGGCCTGCCCTACGGTTTCCGGGCGCAGTAACGCCAGTTTTTGGCGTGCCTCCATGGAAATGTTATTGGCCTTGCTGTAATCGAATTCTGGCGGGATCGCGCGATTGTACAGCCGTGCCGCCCGCTCCACAGCCTGCTCTTGCTTGGCGATGTAGCCGGCATACTTGATCCGGTTCTCCAGTTCGTTTTCGGTGCCGGGCGGCAGCTCCGGCGCCGGCCGGCCTTCCCACTCCAAAAAAGCGCGGTAACTTAGCTCCGGACGGCGAATCAACTCCTGGGCGCTTACCGGATGCTGCAGCGGTGCGGAGCCCCAGGCGGAAAGCTGTTTTTCCAGGGCGTCGCCGGGCTTGTACCTGGTCTGCTCCAGGCGGATCAGTTCTGCTTCGATGTATTCTTTTTTCCGGCGGTAGGCGCGATAGCGCTCTTCATCCACCAGGCCGAGGGCGTAACCCTGTTCGGTCAGCCGCAGGTCGGCGTTGTCCTGGCGCAGCAGCAGACGGTATTCACCGCGCGAGGTAAAAATACGGTACGGTTCCTGCACGCCGCGGGTAACCAGGTCATCGATCATCACCCCGATGTACGCCTCGCTGCGTTGCAGGATCAACGGTGCTTTTCCCATAATCCGGTGTGCCGCGTTGATTCCCGCGATCAGCCCCTGCGCGGCGGCTTCTTCATAACCGGTTGTGCCGTTTATCTGGCCGGCGAAATAGAGGCCCGGCAGAATTTTTGTTTCCAGGTTGGCTTTAAGCTGGGTGGGCGGGGCATAATCATACTCGATTGCGTAAGCGGGGCGCATAATCTCCACATGCTCCAGGCCGGGAATGGTCTGCAAGAAGAGTTCCTGGATTTCGGGCGGCAGCCCGGTGGATATGCCCTGCAGGTACAGCTCGTCGGTATCGGCGCCCTCCGGTTCGATAAAGATGGGATGACGCTCGCGGTCAGCGAAACGGACAATCTTGTCTTCGATCGAAGGACAGTAGCGCGGCCCCCGGCCCTTAATCAACCCGCTGTAAATCGGCGCCAGTGAGAGGTTGTCCCGGATGATGCCGTGTGTATCCAGGTTGGTGTAGGTCATCCAGCAGGGAACCTGTTCCGCCGGCGCGCCGCCTCCGAGCATGGAGAAGCCCGGGGCCTCCGGATCTCCGTATACGGGTGTCAGGTTGGCAAAGTTGATGCTGCGCCGGTAGACCCGCGGCGGGGTGCCGGTTTTAAAGCGTTCCAGGGTAAAACCGAGCTTGCGCAGGTTCTCCGCCAGAGTGAAGGAGGGTACCAGTCCGCCGGGCGCGGCGGTGTAATGCCGGTCGCCCAGAAAGATCTCCGAGGCCAGGTAGACGCCGCTGCAAAGGATTACTGCTTTGGCCGGGAAAAAGGCGCCGCTGCGGCCCAGCACTCCCCTAATAACCTTGTTTTCCACAATGATCTCTTCAGCCATATCCTCGCGCAAGATCAGGTTGGGCTCCTTTTCGAGAGTGCTGCGCATGGTCCGCTGGTAACGAACCTTGTCTATTTGCGCCCTTAAGGCTTGTACAGCCGGCCCTTTTCCGGTGTTCAGCAGGCGCACCTGCAGCAGGTTTTGGTCGGCAACACGGGCCATTTCGCCGCCCAGGGCGTCAATTTCCCGCACCAGGTGGCCTTTACCCGGTCCGCCTAATGAAGGGTTGCAAGCCATGGCGGCAACCAGGTCCAGGTTCAGTGTAAGCAGCAGCGTGCGGCAGCCCAACCGGGCAGCCGCCCGGGCCGCGTAGCAACCCGCCAGGCCCGC
>JBFMGD010000090.1:0-2209 GCA_040751775.1 Bacillota bacterium
GCCTTGGCTTCTTTTTTCCGAGCCTGGCCCCGCGGTGTGGTTTCATACAGCAGGAAACCGCCGATAACGAAGACGACCAGACCGAACCATCCCTGATACTGGCTGAAAGAAATCTTGCCGCCCGTAAGCCAGGGAATGAGAACAGCGCCGGCGAGGGAACCCGCGCCGAGCACCAGGCCGAGCGGCCACGCAAGGGTCTTCATCTGCAGATAAGTGACCGTTCCGATGAAAGATGAAAGCCCAACCAACCACTGATTGGCCATCCGGAGGCAGTCGGTCATCACCTTGTTAAATGCGGGAGCGGTTTGTTTGAAAGCTTTGGTGTAATCTCCGAGGCCGAAAACGGTCATATGCCCGACGCCTGCCATGATGCCGCCGAACGCACCTACTGTGGTAAAGATCCAGCCCACCCAAATAGCCCACAGAAAAGCCACCACGGGGTTAATCCGAGGCGCGCCGGGTATATTGAGGAAGCCTTCGGGTGCAGTCAGGTTCACCTGCCCTTTTCCTTCGCCGAGCGGCGCCGATTTTATCGCTTCACCGATTTTTCCGGGCAGATTCAGGGCGTTGCCGACTACTTCTTTGCCGGTTTCTGAGGGCTGCGCTCCTGCGCCGGCTGCTCCCAAGGCAAGAAGTATTAAAAAAACAAGGAGCACTAAAGCCGCAACAGCCTCAAACCACTGTTTTGTTTTCATTTTTCAAACTCCTTAACCCCAAGTAATACATTGTACCGCAGATCCTAAATCACTGCTTTAACTGAACTCTATGGCACTTTAACAAAACCCTCCGATTCTCAGATTCCTTCCCCAACCCCCCTTTACATTTTTACAGAATGTTTGTTATCCAAACATTAACACTCCGAAAGGGTTATTAACTGTCTCGGAGATGACAGCAGCCTCGCCGGATTCTCGACAAAAAAATGTCGCGGGGCCGACAATGTTGTTATTTTTAGGGATAATGGGGATTAAACAACCCAGTTCGCAAGCTTCTTGGGGTCAAGGATTTTTATTTCCCGGCCTTGAAACTCAATTGATTTCTCACGCCTGAAGGTGTTTAAGAGGGAGGTTACCGTCTGGCGGGTGGTGCCGATCATTCCGGCGATGTCCTCGTGAGTAAGCCGCAGTTTAATTTTCATGCCGCCGTTGTCCGGAATGCCGCACCGCTCGCTGATCTTAAGAAGCAACAGGGCCAACCGTCCCGGAACCTGCCAGCAGACCAATTCGTGAACCATAGCCTCGGCCTCCCGCATCCGGGCCGCCAGGATCTTTGCCACTTTGAGTCCAAGGTAATGCTCTTCGGTTAGAAGATCCAAAAAGTCTTTTTTTGTTACTACAACCAGAGTCACATCACTGATCGTACCGGCGAAGCAGGTCCGCCTGCCGTGGTGAAGCGTCTCCGCCAAACCCATCATCTCACCCGGATTCCGGATGCTGCCGACGGTGACTTCGCGGCCGTCGCTTGAAAGCCGGTAAATCCTGACCCAGCCTTTCTCAATCAGGTATACCCGGTCAGCAACCTCTCCCGCAGCAAAAATTATTTGCCCTTTGGGGTATTTCACGGTTGCGCCTATTTTATAAAGACGTTCTTTTTCCCTCTCATCCAAGATCAGCGGATTGCCCTCAAGAAGGTCTCTGTTCTCCTTACCCACTGCTTCACATCCTTGTGAACGAAAAAAGTCCGCCGTCACCGCAACAGTAATATACCGGCAGCAGGCCGGAAACCGCCGATTTATTCAACAAAGCTGCAGGAGACCGCTTGAAAAGTACGCCCGATATACTGCAGTATTATAACTCAAACGCGGGTTTCATGCAGCCGTTTTCAGAAAATTTCTAATATTTAACTACCAGCTTTCCTTAGAAAGGCTTTTAACAAAGCTCGAACTCCACAGTCCGGTCTTCCGCTGAAGCCCGCAGCACCCGTACGCGGGCCGGATCCCCGAGGCGATAACGTTTGCCGGTATTCCTTCCGGTCAAGGTGTAGCTCCGTTCGTCATAAATATAGAAATCATCGGTGAGTGTCCGCACATGCACGAGCCCTTCCACGGTATTCTCCAGTTCCACGTAAAGGCCCCAGGCGGTAACCCCGCTCACGAAACCGGAATAGACCCTGCCGACTTTGTCCTGCATAAAAGCGACCTTTTTGATATCCGTCGCCTCACGTTCCGCCTCTACCGCCACCCGTTCCCGCTCGGAAGAAAGTGTGGCCGCCG
>JBFMGD010000091.1:0-2153 GCA_040751775.1 Bacillota bacterium
CACCGGCTTCACGGATAAGGTAGGCTATCCGGTAGGTCAGCACCCGCGTCTTGCCGCTGCCGGCACCGGCCAGAACCAGAAGCGGCCCGGCGGTGTGCGCCACCGCCTCCCTTTGGCTCGAGTTAAGTTCCTGGAGGAAATCCGTCAACAGTCTTTGTGCATCCTTTCCGAAATTGGCGCTGAAACCGGTGAAATTAACTGCACTCCCCTTATGATACCATGCGCCGGGGAATAAGAAAAAGGTAAACGTTCACTCAACCCCGTCGGGCGCGGCGATATAACTATTCAGAGACGGGTTACGGGTCTGAATTTAGAAGTCAGTAGCCAGAATCCATAATAGAAACCTAGCTGAAATATGAACCCACCTTGAATGTCTGAGAATGAAAAGCCTGACATTTGGTAGTATGCGACGGAATATTTACCAACACGTTCCGGAGTTTTTCTTTTATTTTAACTACTGAATACCGTATTCTAAATTATGACCCTAATAGATACGTTGAATATTTAAAGAAAAAGGGGAGTGCTTCCACACTCCCCTGCCTGGGTTGTCCTTGTCAAGGCGTAACTATTCAGCCGCTTAGTGTTTCTCTGACCCAGCACTCAAATATACTAAGGCTTAGACATATGCCATCGTTATCGGGTGTGTTGAGTGCTGGGCAGCGAGATGCAAGCAGAGCGCGAAAGCCGGCCTGGGGTAGCGCGGAGCGTACACAGAAGTACATGAGCACTGCCCCTGGCCGGCTGACAAAGCTATGCGCAGCATATCGCCGCGCCCGACACCGGAACACCTGAATAGTTACGTCAAGGCGCTGACTCCGGTTAGTCTTGACTTAAAACAGAAAACCCAAGAAATTAATGCCGCCCGCCGCAGCCGCCACTACCACAACGATGATGGTGCGTATGACCGCCCGTCCCGTGCTTGCAGAGCGAAGGGCCGCCGACAAGTTTCCCGGCGATATAATCGGTGACAGCGTCGGCCACGGCCCCCTTGACCCCGGTTATGGCGGTAATGCCTATTCTTTGAAAAGCCTCTTTTGCTTTTTCGCCCATTCCTCCCGTCAGGATGTGGGTCACACCCATCTCCTGGAGGTAACGGGGCAGTGAACATGGCTGGTGTGCCGGGTTTGTAACTTCCACCTGGTTTTTGATCCGTCCTTCCTCCACTTCCACGAGGGTAAATTTCGGACAGTGTCCGAAGTGGGCAGCCACATTACCGGCGTCTGTTGATACAGCGATTTTCATGATTTTCACCTCTATTGATTGTATATAGTATGTTAAAAACCCGACAATTTCCTTGATTTGGCTACTCCGGCATACTGTGGCGCCGTGGCGGCGCCGGCGGCCGGCAAACGCCCCTTTAAGTACGCTGCAACGCAATCTTTTACGGTGCCGTTTACCGCGGTATAACACAGGATTCCCGCCGCTTTTAAGGCTTCATAGGCGTGGGGACCGATGCTCTCTGTAATAACCGCCCCTATATTATGTTCCAGGATCGTTTGGGCGGCGCGGATTCCGGCACCCACCCGGCGCTTCTTTGATATCAAAAGGTTCGAATAAACACCGTTATCCGTATCATAAACGGTAAAGTAATTACAACGGCCGAAGCAAGAAACCACAGCCGCTTCAGGACCGGAACCGGAAGTTGAAACCGCAATCCTCAACTCCCTCACTCCATTCATTAAGTCAGGTCTACTATATTCTATGCTTTTTATGAGCATATGTCAATAACCTTGAGGTTGATTTTATGTCGGCTGGTGGGCAGACTCAACAGGCGGTCTTTAAACCGGCAGGAAAAAGGCGGCACGTAGAAAAAAGGCGTCACCGCCTTTTTTTAGATCGTTCCATCAATTTACCCAGGTTCAGGAGCTATTTTTTTCGGCTGGCCAGTTCTCCGAACACCTCGCGCACATCCACTCCTTCGGCGGCCAGGAGCACCATCAGGTGATATATCACATCGGCGGCTTCCGCAATTACCTCATCCCTTTTATTGTTTTTGGCGGCTACGATGACTTCTGTTGCCTCCTCGCCGATTTTCCTCAGGATTGAGTCTATTCCTTTGTCAAATAAATAACTGGTATACGCCCCTTGAATGCGGTTATGCTTGCGATCGAGGATCACATCGTAAACCTCTTCCAGAATGGTGCTGCCGCAGA
>JBFMGD010000092.1:0-2071 GCA_040751775.1 Bacillota bacterium
TGAAAGCGTCCATATGAAGGTTGTCAGCGTGAAGTACAAGAGAAGAAAGAACAAGAGCACCCGTTTCGCATCGCCCCCGAGCGTTATTTGCATTCCCATTACCACCACCGGTGGAATATTTTAACTTACCATGACTTTGAAACATTTTAGCCGTAAGGAAAAAGGCTGTCAAGAAAAATTATACAATAGTTAGCATTATATCATGGTTTTTCTTATTTCGCATTTTGTACTTCCACGTCAAGCTTTTCTCAACACGAAGAGAACCTTCCGGTTGCCTCTGTATTAATAGGGGTGTTCCTAAAGTCTCCCCTGCCAATTCTCCTTCCCTATAGTTTGGTAGTACTATTATTAATGAAATTCGCTCACGCTACCAGAGTTGGGCCAAGCGGGCCCTCGAACTGGAACGTGGAATAATCAGCGAAAAGGAACGCCTTAAGTTCTTGGCTAGATAACGATAAAAAGGAGGAGAAAACGAACTGCGTTTCCCCCTCCTCGTTAACGGCCTTAATCTGAATGTCTTAGGGCTTCCGTTCGACCTGCATCCCCGTGACCGGGAAGTAATGCAAATCTTTCACCAGGCCCTGCTGGATTTCGTCACTGAGGACATATTCGATGAACGCTTTTACTGTTTTGTTGGGCTCGCCCTTCGTGTACATATGGCCGTAAGACCAGAAAGGATACTTACCGCTGCTGATGTCCGATTCGGTAGGCGCTGCGCCGTCGATCTTAACGGCCTGAACCTTATCGTCCAGGTAAGCGATACCCAGGTTTAATTGTTATCAATAGAGCCAAACCGTTCAGACTGTATCTTTCGCCTATGAATCCCCCTTTCGCGAACTAATTCCAAATCCTGATCCAGACTATAGCCCTCTTCTGTTAAGGAAATATCATGCCGAAGTTAAAAATTCGTTAAATCACTTTCTTTTACTGACTTAAAAGTAAAATCCACTAAACGATGATTACCGTTCCTTAAACCTGTAACCCATACCGCGTACCGTCTCGATAAACTCCGGCTTTTCCGGATCAGCCTCCAGCTTCCGCCGCAGATAGCGGATATGAACGTCTACCGTCCGGGTTTCGCCGGTAAGCTCGTAACCCCAGACGGCCGCAAGCAATTCTTCACGGGTGAAAACCCGCCCCGGGCGCATCGCCAGGTGCAACAGAAGGGTGAATTCTTTAACAGAAAGCCTTATCTCCCGGTTCCGTAGAAAAACACGGAACCGTTCCGGGTAAATTGCCAGCGACCCGCGTAAAATCTCCTTTTCCGCCTCGTGCAATATGGCATTGAACACGCCGCGGCGTCGGAGCTTTGTCTTAACGCGCGCCACCAGTTCCCGCGGGCTGAAGGGTTTGGTTACATAGTCATCGGCGCCCAATTCGAGACCGAGCACTTTGTCTGTTTCTGTATCCCTTGCCGTCAGGATCACCACGGGAATCTGCGCGGTCTGCGAGTCCGATTTGATTCGCCTGCAGACTTCAAAACCGTCCAGCTTCGGTAACATCAGATCCAGTAAAATCAAGTCCGGCCGTTTTTGCTGTACGAGCTTTATTGCGGTTTCCCCATCGGCGGCAAAAAGCGTTCGAAATCCCTCTTGCTCAAGGTTGAATCTGATCAGTTCACGAATGATTCTTCGTCATCTGCTGCCAGGATGAAAGCGGCCACTCCCGTCACCCCTTCATCTTTTTAGGTGCAAAACAAAACCATTTAAGGTTGTCCGGTTGACCCAACGGTCTTTACCACCCTGATTCAACAATAATATCGGTTTGTTAAATAACGTTTAGATTAAGGTTAAATTTGGGTTAAACAGCCGTGAGAGACCAAGAAGTCCCAAAGGCTCATTCCCAATCGGCTTTGAGACCAAAAACACGGGTAGAGAGGAAAAAATCTGAAGAATGGAAGGTTTATTGAAGTATAGTGTGTTAACACCGCCGCAGCACGTCTGCCGACCGGAATCCGCGGCGGCCTCGCAAGCCGGCAGGTAAGAACGTTACACCGAGGTCAGGCGCCGGGCGAAACGGCGGGCAATCCAACGGGCGAGCATGTTGAATATCAGCAGGACAAGCACCAGCA
>JBFMGD010000093.1:0-1674 GCA_040751775.1 Bacillota bacterium
CCAGGCGGAACGCGATATCCGCATGACGAAGGTACAGCAGAAGATCTCCGGCGGATTTCGCACCTTGCAGGGCGCCCAGATCTTCTGCCGGATCAGGGGCTACATCTCTACTGTTAAGAAGAATTCTGTCCCGGTATTGGGGGCAATTCGTGATGCCCTCCTTGGCATGCCTTTTGCTCCTGATGATATCTGATCTCTAACTTTTACGTTGGTGGGCTGAGTAGTCACAAAATTAAGCTATAATGGAGTCATGGAAAAGAGAAATAAATTTACAGCTGAACAAAAAGCAAATATCGTGTTGGAAATGCTGCGTGGGGAAAAGACAGTAGCCGAGATCGCTGCCGAATACGAAGTCCATCCCACCCAGCTACACCGGTGGAAGGCCGAGGCCATAGAGAACCTACCTTCCCTCTTCACCCGCGGCGCAAGCGAACTGGAAAAGATGAGAAAGCAGCATGAAGCCGAGAAGGAGGAACTGACCAGGCAAATCGGCCAGTTGACCATAGAGGTCAATTGGTTGAAAAAAAAATCTGCTGAACTCAACCAGCGCCGTAGAAAGACGTGAAATGGTGGACCGGAACTATACCGAACTGCCAGTGAAGCGGCAGGCGGAACTTTTAGAAGTCAACCGCACCAGCATATACTACAGGCCGTCGGAGGAAGAAGACAAAGACATTGAGCTGATGCACCTGATAGACGAGATCTACACCCGTTGGCCGCATTACGGCTACAGGCGGATCCGGGCGGTGTTAAGGGATATGGGCTATGTGGTCAATAAAAAGCGAGTACTGCGGCTAATGCGCCGAATGGGGATAGCCGGCCTGTGCCCAGGTCCCAACCTGAGCAAGCGGAATCATCAGCACCACACATATCCCTATCTACTGAGAGGCGTAAAGGCCGAAAGGCCCGACCACATCTGGGGTATCGACATCACCTACATCCGGATGAAAGGCAGCTTTATGTACCTGGTAGTAATAATCGACTGGTATTCACGCTATGTAGTGAGCTGGGAATTATCCGAAACGCTGGAGCGGTCGTTTGTAATCCGTGCGATTAAGAAAGCACTGGTGGTGAGGAAGCCAGAAATCATTAACAGCGACCAGGGCAGCCATTTTACCTGCAGCGAATATATTGAGCTTTTGAAAAGAAACGGGATACAAATCAGCATGGATGGCAAAGGCCGGGCAACCGACAATGCCATTACAGAACGGTTTTTCAGGAATCTGAAGTGGGAAAAAATCTATTACGAAGAGTACCGGATGCTCCGGGAAGTATACCGGGCGGTACGGAACTACATTGACGAATACAATTATGAGAGGCCGCACCAGGCCATTAAGGACCAAAAACCAGCAGATTTATATTTCGGTCAGCTCAAGCCTGCAGAGATTACATTAGCCACCACTTAACAGCCAATGACAGTTAAGCCATTCCAAACTGGTAATCATCGGCAAATATGGAAGTTTGCAATAAAGTAGAAGGGAGGAGAATGTAGCTTAATTTTTTTAAAAAAATGTCTTGACAAAGGGGAGCACTACAGTGCCGGTGGTCAAACGGAGATCTTCCCTCTGGCCACCCAAAAGGCCATATTTCGTCGTTCCCAGGGTATTCCCCGTATGATTAACCGCCTGGCCCTGGAATCTCTGCATCAGGGCTGTTTAGAGGGTGCCCAGGTTA
>JBFMGD010000094.1:0-1632 GCA_040751775.1 Bacillota bacterium
GGTGGCGGTGCGCCTGATATGCGAGCGCGAAGAAGAAATACAAAACTTCACCACCCGGGAATACTGGACCCTGGAAGCGCTGCTGCAGGCAAACGGCCCCGCAACCACGTTTAAAGCCTTGCTGGACCGGCATAACCGGCAAAAGGTTGAGCTGCCCGGCCGGGATCAGGTCGACCTGGTCATGCAAGCGCTGCAAGGCCATGAGTTTGTCGTGCAAAAAGTGATCCGGAGCCGGCGCCGGCGCCGCCCGCCGGCGCCGTTTACAACCAGCAGCCTGCAGCAGGAGGCGTCTTCAAAGCTGGGCTTTACCAGCCGTAAGACGATGTCGCTCGCGCAACAGCTCTATGAAGGGATTAATATCGGCCAGGGACAAACCGTCGGTTTGATTACCTATATCCGCACCGATTCCACCCGCATTTCCGGCCAGGCGCAAGCCGAGGCGCGGGAGCTGATCCGGGCGCGTTTCGGTGCAGAATATCTCCCGGAAAAGCCGCCCTTCTACAGCGCGCGCAAGGGAGCGCAGGAGGCGCACGAGGCGATCCGCCCGACCGACATTCAGCGGGATCCGGCCGCTGTACAGGCTTTTTTGACCCGCGATCAGCAGAGGCTCTACAAGCTGATCTGGGATCGTTTTACGGCCAGCCAGATGGCTGCGGCGCTATTTGACCAGGTGCGGGCACGCATCGCTGCCGGGGAATATGTTTTTAAGGCCGCGGGTTCCAGCATGCGTTTCCCCGGTTTTTTGCTGCTTTACCGGGCTGACGCTTCCGAGGAAGACGCGGTGCTGCCGCCGCTGGAGGAAGGGCAGAATCTGGCCCTGATCGAGTTCCTCCCGGAGCAGCATTTTACCCAACCGCCGCCCCGCTTCAATGAAGCTTCCCTGGTGAAAACCCTGGAAGAGAAGGGGATCGGCCGGCCGAGCACATATGTGCCGATTATAGAAACAATTCAAAGTCGCGGCTACGTGATTAAAGAAAACAAGGCATTCGCTCCTACAGAGCTGGGTTTCGTCGTGGTGGAGCTGTTAAAGGGCTATTTTCCGGAAATAATGGATGTCGGTTTTACCGCCCGGATGGAATCCCAGCTTGATGAAATTGCGGAGGGAACACTGGAGCGCGGTTCAGTTTTAAACGATTTTTACCGCTCTTTCAAGGAGCGCCTGGCGAAAGCGGAACAGGAAATCACGCGGATTGAACTGAAAGCGGAAGCAAGTGAAGAAACCTGTCCCCAATGCGGCAAAAACCTGATCTTCAAACACGGCCGTTTCGGCCGTTTTCTGGCCTGCCCGGGTTATCCCGAGTGCAAGTTTACCAAGAATATTGTCAAAGAAACGGGAGTACCCTGTCCCCTGGACGGCGGTGTCCTGGTGGAGCGGCGCAGCAAAAAAGGGCGGCTCTTTTACGGCTGCAGCAACTTTCCCCAATGCCGTTTCTCCGTTTGGGATAAACCGCTGCCTGAGAAATGCCCCCGTTGCGGCTCCCTGATGGTGGAGGCCGGCGGCCGGCGAAAGCCGGGCCAAGTTTGTTCCGACAAGGAGTGCGGCTACAAGGAACCGGCTGCGCCGAAAAAGGCGGCCAACGAGAGCTAACACTTTATCCGGCATGCGGTGGGGGCACGCCGGTGGCGTGCCCC
>JBFMGD010000095.1:0-1567 GCA_040751775.1 Bacillota bacterium
CCGCGTCAATCAAGTAAGCCACGGGGTTGGAACGCTGCACGATCAGGACGGGTTCCT
The DNA here is from genome assembly GCA_040751775.1 of Bacillota bacterium. GTDB lineage: Bacteria > Bacillota > Dethiobacteria > DTU022 > DTU022 > JBFMGD01. The sequence goes on from JBFMGD010000095.1 coordinate 58, forward strand.
TGGAAGAGGCCGCTAACTTAAGCACCTTACTTGCGTCCTGTCGGAGTTCCGTAATACTGATAATGTGCATTTTAACACACCCTTTAAAGAGTAGTTTGACAACTATGTTAATAATAATATAGAAGAGTATCACGATCAAGGTTGTTGGCGATAATGGGATTTAGCTCAGAAACCATGATTTGCAGCCTCAAGATGAAGCCACTTCGGTGGCGGTAACGCTTAAAGAGGGCGCTGGTGTCGAGAAAACAAGCTTCCATTTCCTTTAGTCTTCCTCGCGCAACTGGCGCACTCTTTTATGCATAGCAGCGGGTACCCGTGGCATTATGCGGCGGGCTTCCTCCAAATCGGCTCCGGCAACGCTTTGTTTGCTTTTTTTAACGGCGGCCTGTTGAGGTGATATTAACATCTGTGGCTGTTGTGATATAATTTTAGCAAAAATACAGGTTGGTTTTAATATGCCGACAATTTTGAGGCAAGGGCCGTACAGGTTCTTTTTTTCAGCAGGGAAACATTAGAACCGCCGCATATTCACATAGAAGCCGGAGATAATTATGCGAAATTTTGGCTGGATCCTGTTTCGGTTGCAGCTTCTTTTGGGTTTAAGGCGCATGAATTAAGGAAAATTGGTAAAATTGTGGAGGAAAAATGTAATCTCCTCAGGAGGGCTTGGGATGAATACTTTAAATAATCAGCAGGCGCCATTGGTTGCTCTCGATGTCTGGTTTGAAAACGACCTGCTCTGTGTAAGGTTGAGTGACGGAAGAGAAATAGGTGTACCGGTCGAATGGTTTCCCCGGCTGAAAAATACTACCGCGAAGGAGCGGGCAAACTGGAGGTTTATCGGCCGGGGAATCGGTATTCGCTGGGATGATCTCGATGAAGACATTCCCGTGGGAAGCCTGGTGTGCCCGGAATTATATCCCCTCCGTGCTTTTATCCCTGAAGAGCGCAAAAACTCCGATTGATGTCAATATCGCCCATCACCGGCAGAGGGTGCTTGATTTAAGCCCGGTAGGACAAGATGAAACCGATTTAAAACAAGATGAAACCGCTTCTTCAACTGGTTCTATATTCCTTCTCCAGCGCCTCGGCGAGCCAGAGTTGAATCAGCGTCTGGTATGGGATTCCTTTTCTTTGCGCGACCCGTCTGATCTTCGCCAGGTGAGGCGCGGAGATGCGGATGGTGATCACTTCCTTGCGCTCGCGGCGCCGGCGCAGCTTTTCCGCGAGTTCCGGAGCGAGCGCGAGTTCCTCGGGTTCGGTTTCCTCCAACAGCTCCGCCGTGTCGTGTTTATCAAAGAAATCACGAGCTTCTTCCTCGTCTTTGAGTTCTGGAATCCGTCTTTTTTCGGCCACGTTATTTCACCCCTGTATTTTAGAATATGATTTGAGAGCGGTAATGACGCCGCTCGGCCTGATTCATATCCCGCGCGGTAATTACGCGGGCGAAGCCCCCTTTTTTAAGAATGAATACAACCAAAAGATACCTTCCGGCAACCGTCCGTCCGTA